>NZ_RJPK01000003.1 GCF_003943415.1 Streptococcus oralis
CCACTCACAAGCTCCTGCCCAACAACCTGCTGGACCAGGACGTTCAAACGGTAGAAAACTTCCAAATACAGGAACTGCAAGTAACCAATTTGCTGGTCTTGGATTAGGAGTAGCTGCCTTGGCAACTGCCTCTCTTCTTGGCAAGAAGAAGAAATCAGCAGCTTCTGAAATGGATTTAGAAGACTAAGTCCCAAAAATCGACTAAAATGAAATTGTTGATATCATTTTAGCGATGAAAACAAGAACCCCGGATAGCTCAAAGCTATCTGGGGTTTTTGGCTCTTTGTCAACTGTGGAGGGTGAGATCGAATTAAGCATGAGAGAGAATCAGATTGGTTCTCTCTTTTCTAATATTCAAAGTAACGAGAATTATCACTCTAAATTTTTGAAATTTTGAAAATCAAATACTAGACATCTTATATTCTTGCTGATTGCTTTCAACTAATGGCGAAGTTTACCAGAACAAGTCAATGTCTGGCTGTCAATCTCACAAGGTGTTAAAGTTTCTCTGAAAGTTTGAGGATAAAAGGCTTTATTATAGCGCGACTGAGATGTTGGAATATGTGAAATTTATTCAGTATAATTTTGGTATTTTGAAGTAGTGTGATGATGGGGATCTGGCTGTTAAATCTGTCCGCAGTGAACCGCTTTCACTTGTTCCTGAACTTTCTCTAAGGCGTTTGTAGAAGTAGTATTTGGTAGGTGATTGCTCTTTTTTGCTTCGTTTTTCGTGGAAATTTAAATTTTTAAAGATTCTTAATCTTGCTTGGAAATCCAAGGAATTTCTTCAAAAAATCACACAAAACTCTTCAATTTGGGTTTGTGGAAATCGGTTTTTTATGATAGAATATTAAGGAATGTATGTCATTCGATAAACAAATTTAATGAGGTAAAAACATGGAAATCATGACCATTGCGATTGTTGTTTTTGCCGTCATCATTGGTTTAGTCATTGGATATGTCAGCATCTCAGCTAAGATGAAATCATCTCAAGAGGCTGCAGAGTTGATGCTTCTAAATGCTGAACAAGAAGCAACTAATTTACGAGGACAAGCTGAGCGCGAAGCGGATTTATTGCTAAATGAAGCCAAGAGCGAAAGCAAGTCTCTTAAAAAAGAAGCACTATTGGAGGCCAAAGAGGAAGCCAGAAAATACCGTGAAGAAGTGGACGCTGAATTTAAGTCAGAACGTCAGGAGCTCAAGCAAATTGAAAGTCGTTTGACGGAGAGAGCTACGAGCCTTGACCGTAAGGACGACAATTTGACGAACAAAGAAAAAACACTTGAACAAAAAGAACAAAGTATTTCTGATAGAGCAAAAAACCTTGATGCACGTGAAGAGCAATTAGAGGAAGTCGAAAGACAAAAAGAAGCTGAACTTGAACGTATCGGTTCCCTTTCCCAAACTGAGGCTCGAGAGATTATCTTGGCTCAGACGGAGGAAAACTTGACCAAGGAAATTGCTAGCCGCATTCGTGAGGCTGAGCAAGAAGTGAAGGAACGTTCAGACAAGATCGCGAAAGATATCTTGGTTCAGGCTATGCAGCGTATCGCTGGTGACTATGTAGCAGAGTCAACAAACTCGACAGTTCACCTACCAGATGATACCATGAAGGGGCGCATTATCGGACGCGAAGGTCGAAACATTCGTACCTTTGAAAGTTTGACAGGGGTCGACGTGATCATCGACGACACGCCAGAAGTGGTAACCTTGTCAGGATTTGATCCGATTCGTCGTGAAATTGCTCGTATGACCATGGAAATGTTGCTCAAGGATGGCCGTATCCACCCAGCTCGTATCGAGGAGTTGGTGGAGAAAAACCGTCAAGAGATTGACAATAAGATCCGTGAATACGGTGAGGCTGCTGCCTATGAGATTGGTGCGCCAAACCTTCATCCAGACTTGATGAAGATCATGGGACGCTTGCAGTTCCGTACTTCATATGGACAAAATGTCTTGCGTCATTCGATTGAGGTTGCTAAGCTGTCTGGTATTATCGCCAGTGAACTTGGTGAGAATGCAGCTCTTGCCCGTCGTGCTGGATTCCTTCATGACATTGGGAAAGCTATTGACCGCGAGGTTGAAGGTAGCCACGTTGAGATTGGTACGGAGTTGGCTCGTAAGTACAAGGAACACCCAGTTGTGGTGAATACCATTGCTAGCCACCACGGTGATGTGGAAGCCGAAAGCGTCATTGCAGTGATTGTTGCTGCAGCAGATGCCTTGAGTGCAGCGCGTCCAGGTGCTCGTAGCGAGTCTCTTGAAAGCTATATCAAGCGTCTCCATGATTTAGAAGAAATCGCTAATAGCTTTGAAGGAGTGCAAAATAG
The DNA here is from genome assembly GCF_003943415.1 of Streptococcus oralis. Lineage (GTDB taxonomy): Bacteria > Bacillota > Bacilli > Lactobacillales > Streptococcaceae > Streptococcus > Streptococcus oralis_BJ. Next base: position 2,331 of record NZ_RJPK01000003.1, read on the forward strand.
CTTTGCACTTCAAGCAGGACGTGAAATCCGCATCATGGTTAATCCAGGACAAATCAAGGACGACAAAGTCACAATCTTGGCTCACAAAGTTCGTGAGAAAATTGAAAATAATCTCGATTACCCAGGAAATATCAAGGTAACCGTGATCCGCGAACTTCGTGCAGTAGATTATGCTAAATAAATAAGAAAGAGCAGTTGAAAAATTACTGCTTTTTTGTTACACTAGATAGAAAGACTGTAGAAGGATAACTGATGCTATCATCAGTGTCCGAGAGAAATTTTACTTTATTTCACAGACTAACTAAAGGAGACATAATGGCAGACCGAGGCTTGCTAATCGTTTTTTCTGGTCCTTCAGGAGTTGGGAAAGGGACGGTTAGAAGAGAGATTTTTGAGAGTTCTGAGAATCAATTTCAATACTCTGTATCGATGACGACGCGTGCGCAACGTCCTGGTGAAGTGGACGGAGTGGACTATTTCTTCCGTACTCGTGAAGAGTTTGAAGAACTGATACGTCAAGGTCAGATGTTGGAATATGCAGAATATGTCGGTAACTACTATGGAACTCCTCTGACCTATGTCAACGAAACCCTGGACAAGGGAATCGATGTCTTTCTTGAGATTGAAGTTCAAGGAGCCCTTCAGGTTAAGAAAAAGGTTCCAGATGCTGTCTTTATCTTTCTAACGCCACCAGACTTGGATGAATTGCAAGACCGCTTGGTAGGTCGTGGAACAGATAGCGCTGAAGTGATTGCCCAACGAATCGAAAAAGCCAAGGAAGAAATTGCCCTCATGCGCGAGTATGATTATGCCATTGTCAACGATCAGGTGCCCCTCGCTGCTGAACGTGTCAAGCGTGTGATCGAAGCAGAACACTTCCGTGTGGACCGTGTCATTGGTCACTACCAGGAGATGTTGCCAAAATCTCCAACTACTCGATAAACTATAGGAAACAGGTACAAGCAAATGATGTTAAAACCCTCTATCGATACCTTGCTAGACAAGGTACCATCAAAATATTCACTCGTAATCTTGGAAGCAAAACGTGCCCACGAACTAGAAGCAGGTGCGCCAGCTACTCAAGAGTTTAAGTCTGAAAAATCAACTCTTCGCGCTTTGGAAGAAATCGAGTCAGGAAACGTTACGATTCACCCAGATCCAGAAGGAAAACGTGAAGCGGTTCGTCTCCGTATCGAAGAAGAAAAACGCCGCAAAGAAGAAGAAGAAAAGAAAATCAAAGAGCAAATTGCTAAAGAAAAAGAAGATGGTGAAAAAATTTAAGGTTGGGGGGACTCAATCTTATTTTTTCTATTGCAAGAATTTACTGACAAGGAGGAGGTGAGAAGATGGCTATCGCAAAGATTATCGTGGATGTTCCCCTGATGCAGACGGACCAGCCCTATAGCTACAAGGTCCCTGAGGAATTTGTAGACATGCTGGAAGTCGGTATGCGGGTCCATGTACCCTTCGGCAAGGGCAATCGTTTGATCCAAGGGATTGTGCTAGGCTTGGAGACCCAGTCGGATGAAGAAGTGGCAGATCAGGACTTGAAAGAGATTGCAGAAGTGCTGGACTTTTCTCCAGTCTTGACTCAGGAGCAACTTTGGTTAGCTGAGGAGCTACGTAAGTCTGTCTTTTCTTACAAAATCTCCATTCTAAAAGCTATGCTGCCGGGATTTTTAAACTCCAGTTATGACAAGATTCTCTATCCTCTGGAAGGTCTGAGCCAGGCAGACCGAGAGCGTCTGTTTGGTTCAGAAGATTCGCTAGCCTTTTCTTCTCTAGACCTTGCCAAACAGGCAGAAATGATGCGCTTGACCAGGAAAGGGCTACTCCGCTTAGAATACCAGGCAGTCGATCAAAAGAAGGTCAAGACCCAGTCTTGGTATGAGGTTGATGCTACTCAGCTAGAGAAGATTGAGATTTCTGCGCGTGCTAAGAAAAAGGCAGAGCTAAGAGATTATTTGCTTGCTCATACAGAAAGTGCTCCTCTGGCTAGCTTGTTAGAGTCTTACTCGCGGGAGCAAGTTAACTTCTTTGTGGATCAAGGAGCTCTAACCATAGTTCAAAAGGAAGTGCAACGTTCAGCTGCTTATTTCGAAGGCGTTGAAGCAAGTACACCTTTGTCTCTGAACCCAGAGCAAAGACAAGCTCGCGATGCGGTTATCAGTGCTATTGGCAGTCAGCAACCTCCTTTCCTCCTTCAAGGGATTACAGGAAGTGGGAAAACAGAGGTTTATTTGCAGATTATCCAAGGAGCCTTGGACAAGGGCAAGACCGCTATTTTACTAGTACCTGAGATATCCCTGACACCTCAGATGACCGAGCGCTTTATTGCTCGTTTCGGCGAGAAAGTCGCGATTCTCCACTCAGGCTTGTCTAATGGTGAAAAGTACGACGAATGGCGCAAAGTTGAACGTGGAGATGCTCAAGTTGTAGTTGGTGCCAGATCGGCCATCTTTGCTCCTCTGAAAAATCTGGGCGTCATCATTATCGATGAAGAACATGAAGCCAGTTACAAGCAAGACAGCAATCCGCGTTATCACGCTAGAGAAGTCGCCATTCTACGGGCCCAGTACAATCAAGCGGCCCTGGTCCTTGGTTCGGCCACACCGAGCTTAGAAAGCCGTGCGCGGGCTGGAAAAGGTGTCTATCACCACTTGCGACTAACCCAACGAGCCAATCCTTTGGCTACGATTCCAGAGGTTCAAGTGATTGACTTTCGGGGCTATATCGGACAAAATGAGACATCAAACTTTACCCCTCCTTTGCTAGAAGCTATCCAAGACCGACTGGATAAAAAAGAGCAGGTGGTCCTCATGCTCAACCGTCGGGGCTATTCTAGCTTTGTTATGTGTAGGGAGTGTGGGACTGTGGATACTTGTCCCAACTGTGATATTTCTCTCACTCTGCACATGGATACCAAGACCATGAATTGCCATTACTGTGGCTTTTCTAAGGGAATTCCTCCTGTCTGTCCCAACTGTCAGAGTCGCAGTATTCGTTACTACGGGACGGGGACTCAGAAAGCCTATGATGAGCTAGCAGAGCTCTTTCCTAAGGCCCGCATTCTGCGGATGGATGTGGATACGACTCGTAGGAAAGGCAGTCACCAAGCTCTTCTTGACCAGTTTGGTCAAGGGGAAGCAGATATCTTGCTGGGAACTCAGATGATTGCCAAGGGCTTGGATTTTCCAAATGTGACCTTGGTCGGAGTGCTCAATGCAGATACGGCCTTGAATCTGCCTGATTTCCGTTCTTCAGAGAGAACCTTCCAACTCTTGACCCAGGTGGCTGGCCGTGCAGGTCGTGCGGAAAAGGCTGGGCAGGTCTTGATCCAGTCTTACAATCCTGAGCACTATGCCATTCGATTTGCCAAGGAACAGGACTATGAAGGTTTTTATGCCTACGAAATGAATATCAGGCGCCAACTCGGCTATCCGCCTTATTATTTCACCATTGGGATTACCCTCTCTCACAAGAAAGAAGAAGATGTTGTCAAACGTGCCTATGAAGTCATGGGGATTTTGCGCTCAGGTTTATCGGAAACTAGTAAAATCCTTGGACCGACGCCAAAACCCATCGCCCGTACCCACAACCTCTATCATTACCAGATTTTGATTAAATACCGTTTAGAAGATGAGCTGGGTCCAACCCTCAATCAGGTCTTGGCCTTGGCTCAAGAACGGGAAAATAGCGAGCTTCGTCTCAGTATTGACCATGAGCCGCAGCAATTTTTATAAGAAGGAGAAGAAATGACAAAACTAATCTTTATGGGAACCCCTGATTTTTCAGCGACAGTTTTGAAGGGTTTGTTATCAGATGATCGTTACGAGATTCTAGCTGTTGTGACCCAGCCAGACCGCGCTGTCGGCCGTAAAAAAGTGATCCAAGAAACCCCAGTCAAGCAGGCTGCAAAAGAAGCAGGCCTTCCTATTTGCCAACCAGAAAAATTATCAGGTAGTCCAGAGATGGATGCGATTATGAATCTAGGAGCGGATGGGATTGTGACCGCTGCTTTTGGGCAATTTCTCCCAAGTAAACTCCTTGATAGCATGGACTTTGCGGTTAACGTTCACGCCTCCCTCCTTCCCAAACACCGTGGTGGCGCCCCCATTCATTATGCCTTGATTCAAGGGGATGAGGAAGCTGGTGTGACTATCATGGAAATGGTTAAGGAAATGGATGCAGGAGATATGATTTCTCGTCGCAGTATTCCCATCACTGATGATGACAACGTTGGAACCTTGTTTGAGAAATTGGCGGTTGTTGGTCGTGACTTGCTATTGGATACGCTACCTGACTACCTAGCAGGAGAAATCCAACCTGAACCACAAGATCCTAGTCAAGTCACTTTCTCGCCAAATATCAAGCCAGAAGAAGAGAAACTCGATTGGACTAAAACCAATCGTCAACTCTTCAACCAAATTCGTGGGATGAATCCTTGGCCTGTTGCCCATACTTTTCTCAAGGGAGACCGCTTCAAGATCTATGAAGCCCTACCAGTAGAAGGTCAGGGCAATCTAGGGGAGATCCTTTCTATTGGCAAGAAAGAATTGATCGTTGCAGCGGCAGAAGGAGCTTTATCTCTCAAGCAAGTGCAGCCAGCTGGTAAACCTAAGATGGACATTGCTTCCTTCCTCAACGGAGTTGGACGAACATTGACTGTAGGAGAACGATTTGGTGACTAAAGTAGAAACGGCTAGAAATCTAGCTCTAGCAGTGTTAGAGGATGTTTTTGTCAATCAAGCATATTCCAATATTGCCTTAAATAAACACCTCAAAGGGAGTCAACTCTCAGCAGCAGACAAGGGTTTGGTGACAGAGATTGTCTACGGAACGGTAGCCCGCAAACTCACCTTAGAATGGTATTTGTCTCATTTTATCGAAGACCGAGATAAGCTAGATAATTGGCTCTATATCCTGCTCCTTCTGAGCACCTACCAACTCCGTTTTCTGGATAAGATTCCCGATCACGCAGTGGTCAATGAAGCGGTGGAACTAGCCAAAGCGCGTAAAAAAGGCAGTGAAAAATTGGTCAACGCCGTCCTGCGACGTATTTTGCGAGAAGGGTGGCCAGACATTGCAACTATCAAACGCAAAAATAAGCGTGATTCCATTGCCTATTCTCTCCCAGTTTGGCTAGTGTCTAAGCTCAAGGAAGAATACGGTGAAGAGCGAGCGCAAGCCATCTTTGAAAGTCTCTTGGTGCGAAACAAGGCCAGTATTCGGGTGACCGACTTGAGCCGAAAAGAGGAAATCAAAGCTTTGTTAGAGGCGGCTGATTCCCCTTTGGCAGCCACTGGTCTGGTCAAGGAGCAAGGTCACTTTGCAGGACATGATTTGTTCGCAGAAGGGGCCATTACCATCCAAGATGAGTCTAGTCAATTGGTTGCTCCGACTCTTGATTTACAAGGAGAAGAGCGAGTGCTTGATGCCTGTGCCGCTCCTGGTGGGAAAACAGCCCATATGGCTTCTTACCTCACATACGGTAAGGTTACAGCTTTAGACCTTTACGATCACAAGTTGGACTTGATCCAAGAAAATGCCCAACGTCTGGGTGTGGCAGATCGAGTGCAAACGCAAAAATTGGACGCTAGAAAAGTGCATGAGTTTTTTGGGAAGGACTCGTTTGACAAGATTTTAGTAGATGCTCCTTGTTCTGGAATTGGTCTTTTGCGCCGCAAACCAGATATCAAATATAATAAAGAAACAGCGGATTTCGCATCATTACAGCAAATTCAGCTGGAAATACTAGGTAGTGTTTGTCAAACCTTACGAAAAGGTGGTATAATAACGTATAGTACCTGCACTATCGTCTCAGAGGAGAACTTTCACGTCGTTGAGGCATTTTTAGAAAGTCACCCCGAGTTTGAGCAGGTTAAACTAGAACACGAATGCAAGGATATTTTGAAGGACGGCTGTATCTTGATCACTCCTGAACTATACGGAAGTGATGGATTCTTTATCAGCCAACTCCGCAAGATATCTGATTAGGAAGGAACTGACACAATGGAAATAGCATTATTAACAGATGTTGGTCAGAAACGAACAAATAACCAAGACTATGTCAATCACTTTGTCAACCGAGCAGGACGCACCATGATCCTCTTGGCTGATGGGATGGGAGGACACCGTGCAGGAAATATCGCTAGTGAGATGGCGGTAACAGACCTAGGCGTAGCTTGGGTTGATACCCAAATCGACACCGTCAACGAGGTTCGTGAATGGTTTGCCCACTATCTGGAACTTGAAAATCAAAAAATTCATCAGATGGGGAAAGACGAAGCCTATAAGGGGATGGGTACAACGCTTGAAGCAGTGGCCATTATTGGCAATCAGGCCATCTATGCTCACATCGGTGATTCTCGTATCGGTTTGATTCGTGGTGAAGATTATCGCCAGCTCACAAGTGATCATTCTTTGGTTAATGCTCTGCTAAAGGCCGGTCAGCTAACTCCAGAGGAGGCAGAAATTCATCCGCAGAAAAATATCATTACCCAATCCATTGGGCAAAAAGATGAAATTCAACCAGATTTTGGCATGGTTAGCCTAGAGCCAGGAGACTACCTCTTGCTCAACAGTGACGGCTTGACCAATATGATCTCAGGAAGCGATATCTACGATATTGTAACGAGTGATATTTCCTTGGCAGACAAGGCGGCAACTTTGATTCGTTTTGCCAACAATGCAGGTGGTTTAGACAATATCACGGTTGCCCTTGTTCACATGAATGAGGAGGAAGTAGAATGATCCAGATCGGCAAGATTTTTGCCGGACGATATCGGATTGTCAAACAGATTGGTCGAGGAGGCATGGCGGATGTTTACTTGGCCAAGGATTTGATCCTAGACGGGGAAGAAGTGGCGGTTAAGGTCCTGAGGACTAACTATCAGACAGATCCGATTGCTGTGGCGCGTTTTCAACGTGAAGCGAGAGCCATGGCGGATCTGGATCATCCCCATATCGTTCGAATAACAGATATCGGTGAGGAAGACGGTCAGCAGTATCTAGCTATGGAGTATGTGGCAGGGCTTGACCTCAAACGTTATATCAAAGAACACTCCCCTCTCTCAAATGAAGAAGCCGTCCGTATTATGGGACAGATTCTCTTGGCGATGCGTCTGGCACATACGAGAGGGATTATCCACCGAGATTTGAAACCTCAAAATATCCTCTTGACACCAGATGGAACTGCCAAAGTTACAGACTTTGGGATTGCCGTGGCTTTTGCAGAGACCAGTCTGACACAGACCAATTCCATGCTCGGTTCAGTCCACTATCTCTCACCTGAGCAGGCTCGTGGTTCCAAGGCAACTGTGCAGAGTGACATCTATGCTATGGGGATTATTTTCTATGAAATGTTGACTGGACATATCCCTTATGATGGGGATAGTGCAGTGACTATTGCCCTCCAGCATTTCCAAAAACCACTTCCATCTGTTATTGCTGAGAATCCAGCAGTACCACAAGCTTTGGAAAATGTCGTTATCAAGGCAACGGCCAAGAAATTGACAGATCGCTACCAGTCTGTATCAGAAATGTATGTGGACTTGTCGAGTTGTTTGTCTCACAATCGTAGAAGAGAACCAAAGCTAGTCTTTGATGAGGCAAGCAAGGTTGATACCAAGACCTTACCTAAAGTTCCACAAAGCACTCTAACCTCTATTCCGAAGGCTAAGTCACAATTAGAGCGACCTCAATCAAAAGAGCAGACTCAGCAGGTTGTAGATGAAGCACCAGTACCAAAAACAGCTAAAAAACGGAAGTTTAAAGCTCGCTACATGATTTTACTGGCCAGTGCCTTGCTAGTTGCAGCCTCTTTGATTTGGATCTTCTCCCGAACTCCGGCGACTATTGCTATTCCAAATGTATCGGGACAGACAGTAGCAGAGGCCAAAGAAGCCCTTAAAAAGGCCAATTTTGAAGTAGGTGAAGAAAAATCAGAGGCAAGTGAGACGGTGGCTGAAGGTCGAGTCATTCGAACAGATCCAGAAGCTGGAAGTGGCCGAAAAGAAGGAAGCAAAGTAAATCTAATCGTGTCTTCAGGTAAGCAATCCTTCCAACTAAGTAACTATGTAGGACGTAAGTCCTCGGATGTTGTCGCAGAGCTCAAAGAGAAAAAGGTTCCAGAAAATCTTATCAAGATCGAGGAAGAGGAATCTAGCGAAAGCGATCCAGGAACAGTCATTAGGCAAACCCCAGCTGCAGGAAGTACTTACGATCTCACGAAAGCCAGCACGATTACCTTAACAGTTGCTAAGAAGGTGACCAGCGTTTCGATGCCAAGTTACATTGGTTCAAGTCTCGAATTCACTAGGAACAATTTGATTCAGATTGTTGGTGTAAAAGAAGCTAATATCGAAGTTGTGGAAGTATCGACTGCTCCTGAAGGAACTACTGCGGGAACAGTTGTTAGTCAGGACCCTAAACCTGGAGAAAAGGTAGATCTCAATAAAACACGTGTTAAGATTTCTATTTATAAACCAAAACCACTTCCTTCTTCATCAAGTTCGTCTCAACACAGAAATCCAGGAACAGACACGACGCCTTCACAGAGTAACAATCAAGGTAGCAACCCTACAACGGATTCTTCAGATGGCAGTAGAACGTCAAGTAATGAACGAAATTAACCCAATCTTTGTCATGATTTCATGACAAAGATTTTTTTTCATGAACTTTTGTGATAGAATAGAGGGAGCAGAAAATAGGAGTAGAAAATGGACGAATCAAAAGAGTTAAATGCTGTCATTGATGTGATTATGCTAGCTGGAACCATTCTCTTGAAAAGTGGTTCGGAGATTCATCGGGTTGAGGACACCATGATTCGCATTGCCCATTCACAGGGAATTATGGATTGCAATGTTCTTGCCATGCCTGCAGCTATTTTCTTTTCGATTGAAAACACCAATATTTCTCGGATGAAACGGGTGACGTCATCCTCCTATAACATCGAAAAAGTCTGTGATGTCAACCAAGTATCACGAGAACTTGTGGGTGGCCAGATTGATCTTTCTACAGCCTTTCAAAAGCTGAAGGAAATCAGAAATCAAGCTCTTCCTTATAGCAAGCTCCAAGTGACTGTAGCAGCAACCCTCAGTGCTCCTTTCTTCTCGATTATGTTTGGCGGCAATGTCTATGATGCTTTTGGAGCAGGCGTTGCGACCTTGTTTGGTTTTGCTTTCTCTCTCTATGTCGAGAAGTTTATCCGAATTCCTTTTGTAACAGCTTTTGCAGGTGCCTTTGTTTTTGGCTTGATTGCCCAGTTCTGGGCTCGCTATACTGGATTTCCTTCGACGGCAGACCTAATCATAGCAGGGGCCGTCATGCCCTTTGTTCCAGGGATTGCTCTGACCAATGCGGTTCGAGATATCATGACCAACCATATCAACTCTGGTATGAGCAAGATGTTTGAATCCCTGCTCATTACCCTCGCTTTAGGGGCCGGCACCTCTGTCGCCCTGGTTTTGATGACATAAGATGACTCTAACAAGTATTTTACTCCAAGCAGTGGCGAGTTTGCTCGCCATTATCACCTTTCTAATCGTACTAAATGTCCAACGCTCCATGCTTCTGCCTGGTGGGGTTTTGGGAATGGGCGTTTGGCTCCTCTATCTCGTGCTCAAAGAACCAACTAATGTCATCGTTGCGACCTTTATCGCGGCGGTGGTAGGCTCTTGCATCAGCCAGATTTTAAGTATTGTCTATAAGACACCAGCGGTGGTCTTTGTCTTGGCCATTCTTGCCCCTTTAGTACCCGGTTATCTATCCTATCGAACAACAGCTTTCTTTGTGACAGGAGATTACAGCCATGCCCTTGCCAGCGCGACTTTGGTAGTTATGTTAGCCCTTGTTATTTCTATTGGAATGGCAAGTGGAACGGTGATTTTAAAGCTCTATTACTACATCCGAAAACAGAGAGGAATCTCCTCCTAAGGCTGTCAAAGCAAAGACTTGATTTGGTGAATCAAGTCTTTTTTCTCTCTTTTGCCCCTATTTGTGATAAAATAGAATGAAACGATTTTTTACAATGAATGAAAAAACAGAGGTAAATATGACAATCGGTATTGATAAGATTGGTTTTGCGACCAGTCAATATGTCTTGAAATTACAAGACCTAGCAGAAGCAAGGGGAGTTGACCCCGAAAAATTTAGCAAGGGACTCTTGTTAAATGAAATTAGTATTGCGCCACTGACTGAGGACATTGTTACCTTGGCTGCTAGTGCAAGCAACTCTATTCTCTCAGATAAAGAAAAAGAAGAAATCGATATGGTCATCGTGGCGACCGAGTCAGGGATTGACCAGAGTAAGGCAGCGGCAGTCTTTGTTCATGGCCTATTAGGTATTCAGCCTTTTGCCCGTAGCTTTGAAATCAAAGAAGCCTGCTATGGAGCAACAGCTGCTCTTCATTATGCTAAATTACATGTGGAAAATTCTCCAGAGTCCAAGGTTTTGGTCATTGCCAGTGATATTGCCAAGTATGGTGTGGGAACTCCAGGTGAACCAACTCAGGGTGCTGGAAGTGTGGCGATGTTGATCACCCAAAATCCGCGCATCATGGCCTTTAACAATGATAACGTTGCCCAAACGCGAGACATTATGGATTTCTGGCGTCCGAACTATTCAAGCACTCCTTATGTAAATGGCATGTACTCGACCCAACAGTATCTTGATTGCCTGACAACGACTTGGAACGAATACAAGAAACGCTATGATTGGACTATGGATGACTTTGCGGCTATCTGCTTCCACTTGCCTTATCCTAAGTTGGCCCTAAAAGGCTTGCGCAAGATGATGGATAAGACTTTGTCTAAAGAAAAACAGGATAGTTTGCAAGAAAACTTTGATAAGTCCATTCTCTACAGTCGGATGATTGGAAATATCTACACAGGTTCCCTCTTCCTCGGCCTTCTCTCCCTTTTGGAAAATGCAGAGACTTTGAAGGCTGGAGATAAAATTGCCCTCTACAGTTACGGAAGTGGAGCGGTTTCAGAATTCTTTAGTGGTGAATTGGTCGAAGGCTATGAGGCTTACCTTGATAAGGATCGCTTGAGCAAACTTAAGCAACGTACAGCATTGTCTGTTGCAGACTATGAAAAAGTCTTCTTCGAAGACTTGCAGTTAGATGAGTCTGGCTCAGCCCAATTTGCAGGCTATGAACATCAAGACTATGCCTTGGTTGAAATTGTCGACCACCAACGCCGTTATAGCAAGGTTGAAAAATAATGAAGATAAGTTGGAATGGATTTTCTAAAAAAACATACCATGAGCGCCTAGAGTTGTTGAAAGCTCAGGCGCTCCTTAGTCCTGAAAGGCAAACGAGTCTCGAGCAGGATGAACAAGTCAGCTTGGCAGTTGCAGACCAGCTGAGTGAGAATGTAGTGGGAACTTTTTCTCTGCCTTATTCCATCATTCCAGAGCTTGTGGTGAATGGTCAGAACTACACAGTTCCTTATGTGACAGAAGAGCCCTCAGTGGTTGCTGCGGCCAGCTATGCCAGCAAAATCATCAAGCGGTCAGGTGGCTTTACTGCTCAAGTACATGAGCGCCAGATGATCGGTCAAGTAACCCTTTATCAAGTTGCTAATTCAGATATAGCGCAAGAGAAGATTGCCAGCAAGAAAGCGGAGCTCTTGGGACTTGCCAATCAAGCCTATCCTTCTATCGTCAAACGTGGTGGCGGGGCGCGTGATTTGCATGTCGAGCAGATCAAAGGTGAAACAGACTTTCTCGTTGTTTATCTCCATGTTGATACCCAGGAGGCCATGGGAGCCAATATGCTCAACACCATGCTGGAAGCCTTGAAACCAGTCTTAGAAGAACTCAGTCAAGGGCAGAGTCTTATGGGGATCCTGTCCAACTACGCGACTGATTCTCTGGTGACTGCAAGCTGTCGTATCGCCTTTCGCTACTTGAGTCCCCAAAGGGACCAAGGACGAGAAATTGCGGAGAAAATAGCTTTGGCTAGCCAGTTTGCGCAGGTTGATCCCTACCGAGCGGCTACCCATAATAAAGGGATTTTTAATGGTATTGATGCGATTTTGATTGCCACTGGTAATGACTGGCGTGCCATCGAAGCCGGGGCCCATGCCTTTGCCGGTCGAGATGGACACTATCAAGGCCTCAGCCGTTGGAGTATAGATAAGGACACAGAAGAATTGGTGGGTCAGATGACCCTGCCCATGCCTGTAGCTACTAAGGGTGGCTCTATCGGTCTTAATCCTCGTGTAGCCCTCAGTCATGAACTACTGGGAAATCCTTCTGCCAAGGAATTAGCTCAGATTATCGTGTCCATTGGGCTTGCTCAAAACTTTGCGGCCCTCAAAGCCTTGGTGAGTACAGGCATCCAGCAAGGCCACATGAAATTGCAGGCAAAATCCCTAGCTCTCCTAGCAGGTGCTAGTGAGTCCGAAGTTGCTCCCCTAGTAGAGCGCCTTATTGCAGATAAAACCTTTAACTTAGAGACAGCCCAGCGCTATCTCGAAAACTTAAGATCATAAAAACTCAGACGAATCAGTCTGAGTTTTTTTGTGTTTAAATACTTTTTCCGGGTAATAGGGTGACTGGTAAGAAGTAACCAGTTGTCGCAACTTCCTTGCCTTCAATCTTCTGTAAGAGGAGATCGACAGTGAGTTGGGCAATCTCTTTCATAGGTTGCTTAATCGTTGTCAAATGAGGATAGTAGTTCTCGATAAAATAAGTCCCATCATAGCCGATGACCCTGAGCTCATCAGGAACAGAGATACCTAGTTCCTGAGCGATTTTGATCACTAGGATAGCTGTCAAATCATCCGAAGCAAAAATCGCATCTGGCTTCTGATGGGTCAAGATATTCTTGATTTCCATTTCTTTTCGGACGGGAGAAAAGTCGCTCGAAACATTGATAATAGGTGCTTTCGGGAGAACAGAGGCAAATCCAGCATGGCGCAGTCCAGTCGGAGAGTTCGAGTTATCATTTCCTGTAATCATGATGATAGACTGAGCGCCTGTTTTGACCAAGGTTTGGGCTGCGAGGACCCCGCCACCGTAGTTATCAGAGGAGACGACAGGGATGTCTGGAGACAAGTTTCGGTCAAAGGAAATGATCGGTGCCGTCACACGATTGTAGTCTTCGATTCCCAAGTTGTGACTTCCAGAAATGATACCATCGACCTGATTGGCCTCCAGCATTTCAATGTACTCCCGTTCTTTTTCAGAGTCATGTTCGCTGTTACAGATGATGGTCTTGTAGCCATTTTTGAAGAGTTGGTGTTCCAACTTGTCAATCAACTCCGCATAAAAGACATGACTGATGTTTGGAAAAATAAGTCCAATCAACTTGGCAGATTTTCCTTGGAGACTACGAGCCAGGTTGTTGGGTTTATAGCCCAATTCTCGCATGGCTTCATTAACCTTTTGAATGGTTTTCTCAGATAGATAACCCTTTTTATTGATAACTCGAGAGACGGTAGTGGGGCTGACGCCTGCAAGTTTTGCGACATCAGTTAGTTTTGCGACCATAATCTAATTCATAGTAAGTTCCAGTTGGGTTTCCAGACTTGATGAGGATACCATTTTGGTTCGCATGTGGGAAGACACGACCAGAAAATACTTTTTCTCCTTTGTTGATGAAAATTTCAAAGACTGACTTGTCGATGAAGATAGTGGCAGTAGTAGCTTGCTTGTCGATTGGGCAAGAACGAGTCGTACCAAATTCTTGGGCGTACTGTTCACCAGCCTGACTACGATCCACTGTCACCTGTCCATTGACAAGGTCAAAGTTGATGGAAAGCCCCTTGCTTTCTTTATCAGCTAGTAAGACAATCTCGCTTTGGCTATTGGCCTCCAAGTTGAGCTCCAGTTCATAGGTGTTTTTGGTTTGAGTACGATTTGAGAAGACCTCTTCAGAAGAACGAAGTTCTTTGACGGCTGAGACAGGATATTGGTAGAGTTTGCCATCTTTGATAGTGAGTTCTTTGACCAATGAGAAGGTTCCTTGGTGGTCAAAACGGTCAGATGGGTAAGAAACATCTGGTAACCCAAGCCAACTTACTGCTAGTGCACGTCCATCTGGAGCGTTGAAGGCTTGAGTTGCATAGGCTTCAAAACCATAGTCTAGATTTTGTAATGGAGAGACATCTACCATTTTGGCATTTTCAGGATCAAAGGAAGCACCGATTTTGTACATGTTTGGATAGATATTATCATAGTCTAGAACACCCTTATCCAATCCTTGTGGACAGTAGAGAAGGACAGGTTGCTCCCCTACAAAGACCAGATTTGGGCACTCCATCATGTAGGCAGTGCGGTCATTAGCGAAGTCAAGTTCGCCAACTGCTTGCCAGTTTGTATAATCATTGTCCACAGCCTTGTAGAGACGGACAAAGCCTTTTTTCTCCAAGTCCTGTCCGCCGACGATAGCATAATATTGACCTTTAAAGTTAAAAATTTGCGGATCGCGGAAGTGGTCAGTAGAGTCTGCTGGCTGGTCAATCAAGATCTTGTCAATCTTTGTAATCTTACCATCCTTGTCCAAAAGAGCACCGATCTGGTAAGGGTGACGGATCCAGTTTTCATCACGGACATTTCCTGTATAGAATAGGAACAACTGATCGCCAAACTGCATAGCTGATCCAGAGTAGGCCCCGTGGCTATCGAGTTTTGTATCAGGCAAAACTTTGACTCCAGTTTCTGTAAAGTGCACTAAATCATCACTTTCAAGCTGCACCCAAGACTTCAACCCATGGGCTGCACCAAAGGGGAAGTTCTGGTAAAAGAGAATCCATTTGCCATCAAAATAAGAAAAGCCATTTGGATCATTGAGAAGCCCCATTTTAGACTCGACATGGTAACGAGTATGCCAAGGAGATTGTGCCATCTTTTCCTTGATTTGCTTGATTTCATCATTAGACCAGTCTTCATAGCGTCTATAACGGCGCTCGGTTGTCCATTCCATTTTATCTTTCCTCCATAAGTTCTATTCTATTATTAATAGTAAACGTTTTCGGCAAAAAAAGCAAGTCTTTTATGTTAAAAAAAAGAAAAATATATCAAACGATTGCCATAAATCAAGTAAAGGGAATCTGGCAAATTTTCACGAAAAAATGAAAGAAAATGTAAATAAAAGCCTTGAACCCTCAAGTTTAAAGATATTTTTTTGAGGAAAAAGAGAATATCCCTCAAAAACGCGCAGAAATAATCAGAGAAAAAAGAAAGGAAATAAAATTTTCTGCAAAACGCTTGACATATTTTAGAAACGTGATAAAATAATAGTCGTAGGGCGAATAAAATCGCTTTCAAACAAGAACAAAATTTTATAAGGAGATTTTTGCAAATGAACAATCAGGATATTGCAAAAAAGGTCATCGAAGCCCTTGGCGGACGTGAAAATGTCAACAGTGTAGCCCACTGTGCGACTCGTCTACGTGTCATGGTCAAAGATGAAGGGAAAATCAATAAGGAAGTGATTGAGAACTTGGATAAAGTTCAAGGAGCTTTCTTTAACTCAGGTCAATACCAAATTATCTTTGGTACTGGTACAGTAAACAAGATGTACGACGAAGTCGTTGCGCTTGGTTTGCCAACATCTTCTAAAGAAGACATGAAAGCAGAAGCTGCTAAACAAGGAAATTGGTTCCAACGTGCTATCCGTACTTTCGGTGACGTTTTCGTGCCAATCATCCCAGTTATCGTAGCAACTGGTCTCTTCATGGGTGTTCGTGGTCTCTTGAATGCTCTTGGAATGACACTTCCAGAAGATGTTACCATTTACAGCCAAATCCTCACAGATACAGCCTTCATCATCTTGCCAGGTTTGGTTGTATGGTCAACCTTCCGCGTATTTGGTGGAAATCCAGCTGTTGGTATCGTCCTTGGTATGATGCTGGTTTCTGGTTCACTTCCAAACGCTTGGGCAGTAGCATCAGGTGGTGAAGTAACAGCTATGAACTTCTTTGGCTTCATTCCTGTTGTTGGTTTGCAAGGTTCCGTTCTTCCAGCCTTCATTATCGGGGTGGTCGGAGCCAAGTTTGAAAAAGCTCTCCGCAAAGTGGTTCCAGATGTCTTGGACCTCTTGGTGACACCATTCGTGACACTTTTGGTCATGTCTATCCTTGGACTCTTTGTAATCGGACCAGTCTTCCACGTGGTTGAAAACTATATCCTTTTCGGAACAAAAGCGATTCTTGGCTTGCCATTTGGTCTTGGTGGTTTGGTCATCGGTGGGGTTCACCAATTGATCGTCGTATCAGGTGTACACCACATCTTCAACTTGCTTGAAGTGCAATTGCTTGCTGCTGACCATGTGAACCCATTCAACGCCATCATTACTGCAGCGATGACAGCTCAAGGGGCTGCAACTGTTGCCGTTGGTGTTAAAACTAAAAATCCTAAACTGAAAACACTTGCTTTCCCAGCTGCTCTTTCTGCCTTCCTTGGTATTACAGAGCCTGCTATCTTCGGGGTAAACTTGCGCTTCCGTAAACCATTCTTCCTTTCATTGATCGCTGGTGCTATCGGTGGTGGATTGGCTTCTATCCTTGGACTTGCTGGTACTGGTAATGGTATCACCATCATCCCTGGTACAATGCTTTACGTTGGTAACGGTCAATTGATTCAATACCTTCTTATGGTAGCTGTATCATTCGTTCTTGGTTTTGCCCTTACTTACATGTTTGGTTACGAGGACGAAGAAGAAGTTGCTACTGAAGTTGCGACAGAACGTTTGGTCCAAGAAGAAACAACTGGAAACATTCCAGCAGCTCCTCAAAACGAAACAATCCAAACTCCGATCGTTGGGGACGTGGTTGCTCTTGAGAATGTCAATGACCCAGTCTTTTCAAGTGGTGCAATGGGACAAGGGATCGCTGTAAAACCAAGCCAAGGTGTGGTTTACGCACCAGCTGATGCAGAAGTATCGATCGCCTTTGCTACAGGACATGCTTACGGTTTGAAGACAACTAACGGAGCTGAAATCTTGATTCACGTTGGTATCGATACTGTATCTATGAACGGTGAAGGCTTTGAACAAAAGGTTGCTCAAGGCGACAAGGTCAAAGCTGGTGACGTTCTCGGAACTTTTGACTCAAGCAAAATCGCTGCTGCAGGTCTTGACGACACAACAATGGTTATCGTGACTAATACAGCAGACTACGCTTCTGTGACACCAGTCGCAAGTGGCTCTGTTGTCAAGGGTGACGCTATCATCGAAGTGAAAGCCTAGTCCTCTTCGAAAATCAGATTTAAAAACAAAACGAACAAATATCATGTTTGTTCGTTTTTACTTGGATGGTAAGATTTACAGAGGAAAAACTAAAATATAGAGAAAAGTAACTTTTTGAAGTATGCTATAATAAAGAAAATAAAAACAAGAGGTTTATCATGACAAAATTATACGGAAGCTTAGAAGCAGGCGGTACAAAGTTTGTCTGTGCTGTCGGAGATGAAAATTTTAACATTGTAGAAAAAACACAATTTCCTACAACAACTCCTATCGAGACCCTCGATAAAACCATCGAGTTCTTTTCAAAATTCGATAATCTTGCAGGTCTTGCTGTCGGATCGTTTGGCCCTATCGATATCGACAAAAATTCAAAAACCTATGGCTTTATCACAACGACTCCAAAACCTCACTGGGCAAATGTAGACCTACTTGGTGCCCTTCGTCGTGCCCTAAATGTGCCCATGTATTTCACCACAGACGTAAACAGCTCTGCCTACGGTGAAGTAGTTGCTCGTAACAATGCTGGCGGTCGTATCGAAAACTTGGTCTACTACACGATCGGTACAGGGATTGGTGCAGGTGTTATCCAACGCGGTGAGTTTATCGGAGGTGTCGGTCACCCTGAGATGGGTCACTACTATGTGGCCAAACATCCAATGGATATTGAAAAAGAATTCAACGGTGTTTGTCCATTCCACAAAGGCTGTTTGGAAGGCTTTGCGGCTGGACCAAGTCTCGAAGCTCGTACAGGTATTCGTGGTGAAAACATTGAACTCAACAACTCTGTCTGGGACGTCCAAGCCTACTATATCGCTCAGGCTGCGGTCAATGCTACTGTGACTTTCCGCCCAGACGTAATCGTCTTTGGTGGTGGAGTCATGGCCCAACAACACATGCTGGATCGTGTACGTGAGAAATTCACTGCTCTTCTAAATGGTTATCTACCAGTACCAGACGTGCGTGACTACATCGTGACGCCAGCAGTCGCAGGCAATGGTTCAGCTACACTTGGGAACTTTGTCCTTGCAAAAGAAGTTTCAAAATAAAAAAAGCATCCGTTTGGGCAACCAAACGGATTTTTCTATTCTCAAAACATTTGCCAGAAGAAATCAATAATATAGGTCAAACCATAAGTATAGACTACTAGTGTAAAGGGCTTGGTCAAAACGATGATAATCATATAGCGCTTGAAGGTCATCTTGGTCAAAGCTGCCAGCATGCAGAGAAAGTCAGCTGGGCTAACAGGCCAGATCATCATAAAGATAAAGAAACGCTCGAAACGATTGCCTTTATCTAGCCAGCCGATGTATTTATCATAGGTGCGCTTGCTGACGACGGACTGGACAAAGGCAGCTCCATAGAGACGCACGAGATAAAAGATAATGGCACAGCCAATCACGATGCCGATATAGTTATAGATGGTTCCGATGATATGCCCGTAAATAAAGACCCCAGCCACTGAGGTCAAAGCTCCCGGAATGATTGGAACAACGGTTTGTAGTATCTGTAAAAAGATAAAGAGTGGTGGTCCCCATACCCCAGCTTGCTGTATAAAGGCCGATAGGGTTTCCTTGGACTGTAAAACACCCGCCTGATAGGCCCAAATACAGAAAATCAAGGTGCCGACTCCCCCGACGATAGATGAGATATTGATGACTTGCTGCAGAAGGGGAGAAACAGCTTTCATTTGCTTATGCTGTGACATAGAAACTCCTTATAGATAGTATGATTCTACTATACCATATTTTGATAAAAGAAGGGGGAATTAAAGATAAACATGTTATAATAAAGAAAGTAGAACATCGTTAAAGGAGAGAATGATGCAAGTAAAACCAGAACTGGAGATAGAAAAACAACTGATCACCCAACTGGTAACTGGGGAAAGTCAATGGACTTATCGAGAAGACCTAAAAACAGAAGAACAACTATGGGAGAACTTCTTTGAGAAACTAGCCCAAAACAACGTTGCCCTGCTAGCAGACTATCCTTTGACAGAGCAGGAAAAACGCCAGATAAAAAACCAACTCAACTTTATCAGCTACTACGATGCTGCCAAGTGGTTGGTCGGTGAAAACGGAATTGCCAAAGTCGAGGTTCAAAGAGAGGATGCCAGCCTAGGAACCATCCGATTATCCGTCATCTGGCGAGATAATATCGCTGCTGGTAAGTCTAGCTATGAAGTTGTCAATCAAGTCGAGAGAGACAAAGTAAATCCTCTGGATCAAGACCGCAGACTGGATGTGACCCTCTTAATCAATGGCCTGCCCATGATTCAAATCGAGCTTAAGAGTTCCCAAGCAGCATTTATCGATGCCTTTCACCAAATTAAAAAATATGACTGTGAAGGGAAATTCCGTGGTATCTACTCTAGCTTACAGATGTTTGTTGTGACCAATAAGGTAGATACACGCTATATTGCTGCAGCTAGGGAAAATAAACTAAACAAGCAATTTCTAACCAAGTGGGTAGATAAGGACAATCATCCTGTGACAAATTTGACTAGCTTTGCTCACGAAGTCCTTTCCATCCCTCGTGCTCATCAGATGGTCATGCAATACTCGGTCATTGATGATAGCAAGAAAGCTCTCATCCTCTTGCGCCCCTATCAAATCCATGCCATCGAAGCGGTGCAAGAAGCTTCTCGCCAGCAAGCATCAGGATATGTTTGGCATACAACAGGTTCAGGGAAGACCCTGACTTCTTATAAGGTGGCTCGGAACCTCCTCCAGATTCCATCCATCCAAAAGACGATTTTTGTCGTTGACCGCAGGGACTTGGACCAACAGACCACTTCATCATTTCTCTCCTATGCGACCAATGATGTCATTGATATTGATGAGACGGATAATACCCATGATTTGGTCAAGCGCTTAGGAAGTAATGATAAGCGTGTCGTGGTGACAACAATCCAGAAAATCACCACCATGATGCGCAAGTTTGACCAAGGTCTTTACCAAAAAGATGCGGATAAAATCAAGGGACTCCGAGTGGCCTTTGTCGTGGATGAATGCCACCGTGCCGTTACGCCACAAACACAAAAAGACATTAAAGCCTTTTTCCCACAGTCCCTCTGGTATGGATTTACAGGGACACCCATCTTTAAGGAAAATAAACGCCAACAGGTCGGCGATCTAGCCCAAACCACCCAGCAACAGTACGGTGACCGTCTCCATGAGTATACAGTCAAGGAAGCCATCCATGACGGAGCTGTCTTAGGCTTTAAGGTGGATTATCGCAATACCCTCATCACGGATAAATCTGAAAATGACATACCAGATACTGTCTACGAGGATGAGGAGCATATGCTGGAAGTCTTGGATGCCATTATCAATAAATCCCGGCAACAGCTAGGCTTCCAAAAGGGAGTAGGTAAGACCTACAATGCCATCCTAACCGTCAAGTCAATCCCTCAAGCCCAAGCCTACTATGACCTACTCAAACAAGTCAAGGCTGGTCAGACACGGGTCAAGGTGTCTGAGAGGGTCAAGCAGGTCCTTCCTGACTTTCCAAAGGCGACCATCACCTACTCCGTTACGGAGAATGAAGAAGACTCAAGAGTCAACCAAGACCACATGAGGCAGGTCTTAGAGGACTACAACCAAGAGTTTGATACTCACTTTACCATGGCGGATCTTCGTGGTTTTAATACAGATGTCAATAACCGTCTGGCTCGAAAACAGGACAAATATCTCTACCGCAATGAACAGTTGGACTTGGTTATCGTTGTCAATCGTCTCTTAACGGGATTTGATGCGCCTTGTCTATCAACTCTCTTTATCGACAGAAAGCCCGTGCAGCCGCAGGATTTGATTCAGGCCTTTAGCCGAACCAATCGGATCTTTGATAACAGTAAGACCTATGGCCATATCATCACCTTCCAAAAGCCTCTAGCCTTTAAGGAAGCAGTGGATAATGCTCTCAAACTCTACTCAAATGGTGGAGAAAATGAGGTCCTAGCGCCGAGCTGGGAAGAGGAAAAGAGAAACTTTTTGCGGAGTTGCAGTGATTTCCAAAATCTCATCACCGATGATCCGGAGGAAGGGCTTCAAATCGAGCAGATCTCTACACCTGAGTTGAGAAAGCTCGCTAAGGCCTATCAAGTCTTTGATAAATATCTAGCCTCTATTCGAGTTTATAAAGAGTATGATGAGGAAGAAATCTACGCCCAGACAGGACTCAGTGCAGAAGAATTGGAAACCTATCTAGGCTTTTATCAAAATATCCTTGCAGAATTAAAAAGCCGAAGAGATGATGGTGGTGAGGATGGGGAGCCCCTTGATATTCACTATGAACTAGAGTCTATCCAAGTGGATGAGATTAACTATGCCTATATCTTAACCTTAATCCAAAGCTTGATCGAGCAAGGTCAGAGTCAAGAAAATAACCTAAGCTCTCAAGATAGAGAAGCAGTGGATAGCTATATTCAGAGCCTTGAGAAGACCAATCCAAATCTTGCCCAGATCATTACTGAACTATGGAGAGAAGTCCAAGAAAATCCAGAAAGCTATCGTGGTCAGTCCATTGCCAATATCTTGGATCAGATGATCGAGGCGGTTATCCAGCAACACCTCCAAGTCTTTAGCAAACGTTGGTATGTCGGAGAGGATGAACTCCGTTACTATGTCGAGCACTACCGCAAGGGAGCCAAGAAACAACTGGGAGAGAGCCAGCTGACCAAGAGCCAGCGCTATCAGGACTATAAGATAGAAGTGGCAGATGCCCTCAATCCCCTCCTCTATAAAAAACAAATCAAGGAGGCTTGTAAGCAACTTGTCGAAGAAGTCATTGAACCACTCAGAGTGGGGAGATAGTCCTTCGAAGTTTCGAAGATATGAATTTCCTAAAGTTTATATGTATTCTAAACTTAGAATGATAAGAAATACATAAATTTATGAGTATTCTAAGCTTCGAATGATCTATCTGAGAAAGTTTTAAGGTCTTCGAGCTTTCGAATAGTCGTATTTCCTAAAGTTTAGATGTATTCTAAAACTAGAAAAGTTAAAATTTGAAAATAGTAAGAGTCTCTATCTGACAGACGGGATGTGTGTCTAGTCAGATAGGGATTTTTGTTTTTGAAATGACTAGATTCTCCTGTAAAAGTAAAAAATAGCCAAAAAAAGTGCTGTTGGGATGATAAAGTAGACAGTTGAGCGGATGAGTTTCATAAGTTCTTTGCTATTTGTTAGAATTGTCTTATCAACTTAAAGGAGAAATCTGATGAAGAAAGATAAAGAAAATGAGGAGAGTATCCTATCGGACCTTCCTCTGTGGGGACTCCTATTTTTGGTCTGTGTATTGCTTCAAGTCTATGTAGGAAAGGATAGACCCTTGATTCAACCTGATAGACAAGGAAGCATTGTAAAAACAGATCAAAAACAGGTCTATCTTCCAGAACTAATCCAGTCTTGGTTTGATAAAGAAAAAACTAAATGATTTGTTAAATAGAAAGGTTATCATCATGACAAAAACATTCACCATCCGTCCGCTAAGCTATACCAACTTTACCAACCGTGAGTTTGAAAGTCTCATGGTAGACACGGGTCAACTACTAGAAGTTTTTGCCAAGGCACATAAGGACGAGCCTATGTATAGTAAGCACCTTGATTCCTTCAAGAGCAAATTAGCAGACTTCCAAGCTCAACTAGCTATCGTAGAAAAGAAAGAGGCGACGAACCTGACCGAAGTCGATCGAAATCGTGACAGCGCCCTAGTCGGTCTCTTTACCCTTCATCGAGGATTTGCTAAGATCAAGGAGACCAAACTCAAAGAAGCCCATGAGACCTTGAAACCAGTCTTTGCCAAGTACAAGGACATCACCAAGCACAGCAATGATGTGGAAACTGCAGAAATCAAGAGTCTACTCAAAACGCTAAGCGAAGAACCCTACCAGACAGCAGTTACTAGTCTAGGACTGACACCTATGCTACAGGCGGTGATCAGTGCGCAGGAAGACTATGACAAGGTAGAAAATCAAGCGCGTGCGCATAAGTCTGCCAAGGAAGTCGGCAAGACCAGACAAGTCCGTACCGAACTAACCAGCATCTACGACCTCTTTATGCGCTACACCGCAGCTAGTGCAGAAGCCTATCCTGAAAAGGAACACCTGACCAAACTCCTCAAGGACCTCAATAGCATCCGAGATAGCAAGCGACGATTGACTGGTTCAAGTAAGAAGGATAAGAAGGTAAAAGTAGAAGAAGCAGAACAAGTAGCAGGATAAAAATAAACGTCTTTAGATATATTATTATCTAAAGGCGTTTTTTGGTGGATTCGTGGTATAATTTTATTATGAGATAATGGATGAATACAATGTAAAAAGATCTTTTTTAAATCTTGTTTTGACTATATTGTTAATGTTGATTAAAGCAATTTAAAATGTTTAAAATAGAGTGTTAATCCATTTGGANAATAAAAAATAGAGACAGAGAGTGGAAATTATGAAGAAGACTATAGCTGTATATGATATAACTGATTCTATAACTGAGATTAACTTGTCAGATAATCCAGAAAAAATTTTTAATATAGCAAAGATTTTTAATAAGATTGTTGGAGAAGGAGATAGCAGATCGCATAGCACTATCTCTGCGGAATTTAAAGATGAAAGTAGTATTTTAAATGAATATAGTGAAGATAGAGAAAATTTTGAAATCGGATCCTTTGCTCAAAAATTGTTACTTGCAGAATGTAGTGAAAGTAGTGGTAAAAGAAAATCAAATGTAAGAGATGGATATCTTTTTGTTCGTGAAACAGAAAAGGAATTAATATTATTAAAGTTAGAGAAAACTTCTGTAGCAAATAAAGAAACATTTGAGGTCGAAGGACAACTAGGTACAGATAAAAGTTATTACAAGGTTTGTATTTTTTCTACAGAACTAAAAAGCATAGCAATTATAGATAAGAGTCGAAAAGTAGCAAATTATTGGTTGGATGGCTTTTTAGGATTACAAGAAATAAGAAACAAAAAAATTAATACCCATGATTTGTTAGAATTAATTGAGTCTAAGGAACTCTTCTCTGAAGGAATATTAAATCTTGAAAATATCGATGATATTATTAGAGAGTCAAAAAAATATATATTTAATAGCAATATATTTGAGAAGAGTGGACTTATTGACTATTTAAATGATCTTGGTTTAACAGATATTTCTACTCATGAAGAAAATTTTGAATTGCAATTTTACTCCGATAAATCTAGTGAGTTGGATTACAGTTTTGAAATTGATGAAAAAGTACTAAAGGACCATTTTAAAAGTGAGATTAGAATCTCTAAAGAAACTGTAATTAAGACAGATAATTTCGAGAAACTTATTTTGGATGGGGGAGTTTCACTGGTAAATGATGAGATTAGACTAGTAGTTGATCGAGAATGTCTTGAAGAAATTAGACAAAAACTAGGTGAATAACATGCCAAATTGGAATAAACTTTCTTATGAAATAGAAAATACACCCAGCAATAGTATACTAATACAAAATTTAAAAGCTTTTGGGATTGTAAAGAATGATTCGGATAGAAATATTTATACTGTTCAGACTTTGGGGTTACAATCAGTAATATTTAATCTAGAAGATTATATTGATCATCAAGTATTATTTCAAAGTAATATCAGATATTTTCAAAAAAAAGACTTCTCAAAAGATGTTAGAATTATTAAAAAGAATAGTAAAAATGCTTGGATTGAAGAAAAGAAAAATTTATCTGATGAAATAATAAAAATTGAGAAAATGTTGAGGAACAACAATATTAATATAAATGCTGACAATAAGCTCCTATATAATATTCCGATATCAATTTTTGATTCTATTAGTCAAATCCCCAAAGTAAGAAAGTCAAAATATATTTGTCTGATGTTATTATTTAGTAATTTTACTAACTACGAAAATGATCTATTCAAATTTAAACTAGTTATAGATAATAATAAGATTACAGATGATTATTGTTTTGAAGCTAGCATTCCAGATAAACAACTTGAATATTTAGAAGAATTATATTCTTGGATTATTGACGATGGCGATAACTATATACAAAAACTGAGTATTGTAAGATCGGTTCTATTAAAAAATAAGTCATTTACTATAGAAAATAGCTTGTTAAATTCAGTAAAAAGTATTTTTCAAAGAATAATTAATTCTAATGTAGATAGATACTTTAACCAAGTTGCTCTATTAAAAGATGATTTTTTAAAAATTGTAGAACGAGAAAATGACATCTACCAATCATTACATCTTAAATTAATAGGTTGGTTTTCTGCTTTAGCGCTACTTATTTTTGACAAAATTAAGAATTATTCAGGGAATGACATCTTCTATAAATTATTAATGTCAGATAGTCAAAAAACAGAGTTACTGTTAATTATGTTAATTTTTGCTCTTGCCATTATATTAATTATTTACATTTTAGAAATGCGGAAAAATCAAGATGAATATATAAAATTAAAATTATTCTATACAAACAGTTTAATGTTTGATGATGGGGATTTTGAAGAAAAAATAAAATCACCTTGTCTTGATTTTAGATATATTTTGTTCATGCTATGGATTGTCGCTATACTGTTTTTAAAATTATTTACTTTTAATAGAAGTTTTATCTGTTATTCTGGAGTTTTAACACTATCTTTTTTACTTTTATTTGTAATTATTAAATTNAAAAAAGGGAAAAATTGAAGATGATTGAGGAGCAACCATTGAACAGAAAAAAGAATATACCACAAATTAGGTTTCAAAATTATGAAGATGGATGGGATGTAGAAAAATTAAAAAATATTTTCGGAACTATAAGAAATGCTTTTGTCGGAACTGCAACACCTTATTATGTTGAGAAAGGTAAGTTTTATCTAGAATCTAATAATGTCAAAAATGGCAAAATTAATTATATTTCTCAGATTTTCATAAATGATGAATTTTATGAAAAACAAAGAGATAAGTGGTTGAAAACAAATGATATTGTAATGGTACAATCTGGTCATGTAGGTCACACAGCTGTTATTCCAGAAGAATTAAATAACACCGCTGCTCATGCTTTGATAGTGTTTACTGATTATAAAAAAGAAGTAAATCCGCATTTTTTAAATTATCAATTTCAATCTAACGATAAGAGGAAAGAACTTGATTTAATTTCTACAGGTAATACTATTAAGCATATTTTAGCTTCAGAGATGAAAAACTTTAAGATGGACTTCCCTACAGTTGACGAACAATCTGCCATCGGTTCCCTTTTCCGCACTCTCGACGACCTTCTGGCTAGCTACAAGGACAATCTTACCAACTACCAAGCTCTCAAGGCGACCATGCTTTCCAAGATGTTTCCCAAAGCTGGACAGACCGTTCCTGAGATTCGTTTAGATGGATTTGAAGGTGAGTGGGAAAGGAAGAATTTGTCAGAGGGGTGTAATATTAATTCTGGTAGAGATTATAAACATTTAAAGGATGGGGACATTCCTGTATATGGCACTGGTGGTTACATGCTTTCTGTAAATGATAAATTATCTGATGAGGATGCTATAGGTATTGGAAGAAAAGGAACTATAGATAAACCATATTTATTATCAGCACCTTTTTGGACTGTAGATACTTTATTTTATGTGACATGTAAAGTAGGCTATGATTTATATTATCTTTTCTTAATTTTTCAAAAAGTTCGTTGGAAAAAGTTTGATGAATCTACTGGTGTACCAAGTTTATCAAAGAAAACCATTGAAAAAGTTGTTTCAAAATTTCCATCACTTCCTGAACAACAAGCCATTGGCTCTTACTTCTCAAATCTCGATAACCTCATTAACTCTCATCAAGAAAAAATTTCTCAGCTAGAAACACTTAAAAAGAAACTCTTGCAGGATATGTTTATTTAACTGAAAGGAGCGAATTATGTCAGATACAACTTTTAACCGTGAAAAGAAAACAGATAGACCTGTTATTGCGCTTTGTTATGATTTTGATAAAACACTTTCTCCAGATGATATGCAGGCTCAAGGATATATCCAAACAGTACAACCAGAAGGCAGCGATATGATTGGTGATTTCTGGAGGGAGTCAAATGGTCGTGCTACAGCAAATAATATGGATAAAAACCTTGCTTATATGTATACCATGAAGAAAAAAGCACGTGGTCAGATTGTTTTTACAAAAGAAAAGTTAGCTGAGTATGGATCTCAGGTTGCACTTTTTCCAGGAGTAGAGGATTGGTTTAAACGCATAAGAGACTACGGATCTGATAAAGGAATCATTGTCGAGCATTACATTATATCTTCGGGTTTAAAAGAGATGATAGAGGGAACTACAATTGCAAAAGAGTTTAAAGAACTGTACGCAACTTCTTTCTATTTTGATGATGATGGAGTTGCTGTCTGGCCTGCTCAAGTAGTGAATTATACTAATAAGACACAGTTTCTTTTTCGTATCTCAAAGGGTGTTCTGGATGTTAATGATGAAGCGGTTAATGATTCTTTCGCACCTGACGAAATCAGAGTTCCATTCCGAAATATGATTTATCTAGGTGATAGCGATACAGATATTCCTTGTATGAAATTGGTAAATTCTCAAGGTGGATATTCTGTCGGTGTTTTTAATCCAGATGAAAAAGATGAACTGAAGGCAAAGAATAAAGTCTATAAAATGATGAGAGATAATCGTATTTCTTATTTTGCTCCTGCAGACTACTCAGAGGGTAGTGAACTTGACGAACTCGTGAAATTGATTATTGATAAAACTGTATACAATGAAAAACTGTATGAGAAAAAGTACAATAATCAAAAAGAAGCTATTGAACAAGCTAAACCAAAAGAAGAGCAAGAGAAATTAGATTTAATCAACTCATTAGAAAGTAGTGGTAGTTTCAAAAATACTCATGCTATTGTTGAGAAATTATCAAAATACATTAGTTGGAAACATGAAGAATTGGAAGATCTCTTAGAGATTGCACTGGAAAATACACAGGTATGGCATATTTTAAATGATCCAGATATTAAAAAGTTTTACCAGTATCTAATTGAACAACTCGGTAGCAATACTGATGAGTTAATTAGAGACACAGTTGAAAATATTCAACAAAAATTTGAATCATAATTGAAGATGAGAATATTTAGGTGAGTTATGACGGAGAATAATTTTATAGAACTAGATAAAATTGAAACCTCAACTGCGGCGCAAAATTTTGTAAATTTATTAAACGAGAATAAGACGTATTTTCTTAATGGTACTTGGGGATCAGGTAAGTCTACTTTTCTTAATGAAGTTGATGATATAAAACAAATTAAACTAGTAACCATTGATTTTTGGAGATTAAATGACAGTCGATCAACTCTAGAGACAGTTTTTGCAAAACTACATCCATGTGTATATTGGGGATTAAGATTAATTGTAATCCTATGCATTGCATTATCAATCCTAATGACTAATGTAGTTGATTTGGGGCTAAGTGCTTATGTACCTAATTGGGTTGTTTTGTCCGCAGGAGTGATTGCTTTAATAGTAGCAATTCATCAATTTTTGAAAATAAAATCAGATGGAATTTATAGCTGGTTATTGACTCGAAAATGTTTTTCATTCAAAAGAAAAGTTCTAGTTGTTGATGACTTTGATAGAATGACTAATATTCAACAAGAAGCTAGTTACAAACTTTTTAGTTTGTTAAATGGGAAACTTCCAATTATATTTGTTGGAGATATAGAACTTCTACATAGAAATGATAATAATTATCTTTCAAAAATAATAGATCGACGAATTGAACTTCCATATGATTTACATCCTAACAAAATTTGGTCTGATTATATAGAACAACTGGAAAAGAAATTTAAAATAAAACTTTCTGGCGAGGTAAAGAGTATATTTATTTTGGATACTAAGAATCTGAGAGATAGAGAGCGATTCAATGATTTTGTGAATTTAGAATTAATTAAACGTAATAAAAAGGAATACGTCCAAATTGAGCAACAACTGATTGTTATATTTTTTTATCTTTACTATCCGACAATATATGAAGGATTAAAGAGTGGGAAGGAACAAACTCTACTAAACGATAAGATTAGGCCGTTTATCGAATCACTTTATAAAAAATTAACTGAAAAAAATGATTTTTACCCTAGTTGTTACGTTAATAACAATGAAGCATATTTTATAAATGAAACTCCATCTAATAGAACAGTGGATGAGCTGAGTCTAATTATTGATAGTAATCAACAACTTTCAAAGGAATTACTAATAGCAAAGCCTAAAAGTGATTTTTTTCATTTTGTTATTGGAAATTTTGAAATTTTGCCTGAAAATCAACAAGAATTATTATTTCTTCAATCATTGGAACTGTCTACACGAGATAATAATAACGATTTAATGGATTTTATAATTCAAAAGAGGATTGAGAAGGAAATACCTGATTATAAGATTGGAACTACAGAAGTGAATAACGAAATGATAGGGAATATTTTTTCGTTTTTTCAGAATTTACTACAGGATATGATAGATGACCCTGACACAAGTGAAGTATATTATTTTATATTGAAACATAAAATTTTTAGGTATCAAGATTTGAGAGTTCTTGAGGAAGAATTAGGTCCTTATGATGAGGAGTATTTATCGTATAGAAGGAAATATGTAACATTATTAATTTACTTGTATCGTAGAGATGAAATAGATTTCTTCAATATATGGACCGAAGATCTATGGGATACTATAAATAAACTGAATACAGAAGAATTTCTCCGTTTTTGGCTAGAATTTGGATTTTTAAGTAATAAAGATAAAAATAAACGGGGGTATGATTCTAAAAATAAAGAATATATTTTTGTAAAAGATTTTGACACTTATGTTGACGAAGAAGATATTATTTTCTTAAAAGGGAGTATTAAGGAAAGATTAAACAAACTTGAAAAAGAAGGATTCAAATTTGAAGATTAAAAGATAAAAGGAGGATTCATGGTATCTGTAACACAACGTATCAAAGAAATTAATCAACCTCGAGGTGGTTATCTGCCCATCAAGTTATTTTCGGTAGAGCAGTTCGAAGACCATAGAGTTCTGCATCCAGTAGAGTCTGTATCTCCTACTTTAGTGGGGATTTGTGTGGATTACTTGACTCGCTTTATGAAAGGGGCAGAAGCCCGTGATTCTTTCAGAATTTCTCTCAAGGGAGCTCATAGGGTTAACATGGGAGACCTAGCAGAAGCACTACTCGATTTGGTGACAGGATTGGACGATTTATCGATAGAAAGTGCTTGTCGTTTGGTTTCTTTTGATGTCGTTTTTCGTGCGGGGAAACAGTATTATAAGCCTTTTGAGGAAATTTCAGTGGATGCCGAAACGATAGAGAATATTCGTATCATGGTAGAACGAAGTCTTTGCTTTTTCGACCTCTATGGTCCTTTGGTAAAGGATGGCTTTCATTTTCTTGGAGGTTATACAGAAACGATTGATAAGGGTGATGGAGATTTTCTTACCAAGGATACATTATGGGATTTTAAGGTGACTAAAACAGCTCCTAATAAAGATCATACACTACAAGTCCTTGTATACTATATCATGGGCTTACATTCCTTTGACCCTGATTTCCTTTCTATCGAAAATCTTGGATTTTATAATCCTCGAAAAAATATCGTTTATCAACTTCCAGTCTCTTCTATTCCTTTAGATTTGATTCGAACGATTGAAAATGAAGTGATTTGTTATAAATGAATGCTTGTTTAAAAATAAATTGCAAAACTTAGAAAGAAACACTATGGAAACAACACAAACTTCCCAGTCGCTATACCAAGCCCTGTGGAACTCAGCGGATGTTCTCCGCTCCAAGATGGATGCTAATGACTACAAGTCCTATCTCTTGGGAATGGTCTTTTACAAGTACCTGTCTGACAAGATGCTCTTTTTCGTGGCGGAGACCATGGGAGAAGGGACAGATAGTCTTGAGGCTGCCCTTGAGATCTATCGCAATTACTACGAGGATGCGGATACCCATGAGGACCTGTTATTAGTTATGAGCGACGAGCTCAACTATAGTATCGAGCCAGACCTAACTTTTACCGCTCTAGTAGCAAGGGTCAATGACGGGACTTTCCAGCTGGAAGATCTAGCTCAAGGTTTTCGTGATATCGAGCAAAGCGATGACCTCTATGAAAACCTCTTTGAAGATATCGACCTTTACTCTAAAAAGTTAGGGGCCACTCCGCAAAAGCAAAACCAAACGGTAGCAGCAGTCA
Source organism: Streptococcus oralis (assembly GCF_003943415.1). GTDB lineage: Bacteria > Bacillota > Bacilli > Lactobacillales > Streptococcaceae > Streptococcus > Streptococcus oralis_BJ. The sequence goes on from NZ_RJPK01000003.1 coordinate 33,712, forward strand.
TGAAGGAGTTGGCTGTGCTGGATGTGGCTGGTCATGCAGGCGATATGCTGGGGGATGCCTATGAGTATCTGATCGGTCAGTTTGCGACCGACTCTGGTAAGAAAGCTGGTGAGTTCTATACACCTCAGCCTGTTGCCAAACTTATGACTCAGATTGCCTTTTTGGGTCGTGAGGACCAGTTAGGCTTTACCATCTATGATGCGACCATGGGCTCTGGCTCTCTCTTGCTCAATGCCAAGAAGTACTCTCACAAACCACAGACAGTGGTCTACTTTGGTCAGGAACTCAATACCTCTACCTATAACCTAGCTCGGATGAACATGATCCTACACGGTGTTCCAGTTGAGAATCAATTTCTCCACAATGCTGATACACTAGACGAAGACTGGCCGACTCAAGAGCCGACCAACTTTGACGGTGTTCTCATGAACCCTCCATACTCAGCCAAGTGGTCAGCAAGCTCTGGCTTCCTGAATGATCCTCGTTTCTCTCCTTTTGGGAAACTCGCGCCTCAGTCTAAGGCGGACTTTGCCTTTCTCTTGCATGGATATTACCACCTCAAGCAGGATAATGGAGTCATGGCTATCGTCCTTCCCCACGGTGTTCTATTCCGTGGCAATGCGGAGGGAACCATTCGTAAGTCCTTGTTAGAAGAAGGAGCCATTGATACGGTTATCGGTCTACCAGCCAATATCTTCTTTAATACCAGCATTCCGACTACGGTCATCATTCTCAAAAAGAACCGTACCAATCGTGATGTCTACTTTATCGATGCCTCTAAGGAGTTTGATAAGGGGAAAAATCAGAATATCATGACGGATGTTCATATCAAGAAGATTCTGGAAGCCTACAAGTCACGTGAGGAGATTGATAAGTTTGCCCACCTGGCGAGCTATGAAGAAATCGTCGAAAATGACTATAATCTCAATATCCCTCGCTACGTAGATACCTTTGAGGAAGAAGAAGTTGAACCACTGACAGATATCGTCAGCAAGATTAACGAGACAAATAAAGCCATCGAAAGCCAAACAGCTTCATTACTTGAAATGCTCGGTCAACTCCACGGAACCACACCAGAAGCCGATGCTGAACTCCAACAGTTTTTGGTGGATTTTAAAGGGTGATGGAGCCAATTGATTCGCTCATATTCCGCTCATAATTCGCTCATTTTTTAGATACAACTTTGTTTCCATATTTCCTGGAAACTGATAAAAAGCAAGGAGAAACATGGAACAAACTAACCCAAAATCCCAGTGTCAGCAACTCTGGGCTAGAAATAAATACCTCGTTTTGACCCATTCCAGCAATATTTACAATGAGATTCGCCAATACTTGAAGAATGAAGAGGTGGAGGTAAGTCAGGTTCAAGAGATGATTGACCGTGCCTGCCAGATTCCAGAACACATGGGTCAGGTCTGCAATGCCTTTCAGCATATTTGGGGCTATTTCAAAAAGAAAGCGACAGATGACGAGCGCAGAGACTATATGCTCTTGTTGGACCGCTACCGCTTTGGTCAGGCTTCTAAGGAAGACTTGATTGCTAAGACTCGAGACTTGCTTGATCGCTATCCAAATACCTACTTGCAACATTCGACTTTACTGAAAGGAGACTCCCATGAGACTTTGGCATGAGGCTTTGATTTCACAACTTCCCCGTCCGCAACTCTTGGGGCAACATCGAGAGTGTTGCGCCCTGCGTGGCAATGGCTGGGGCAGAAAGCATGCGACGGTTGACTATGTCTTTACCCACTCGCCCTATCGTCTCTATGCCTATCATCGCTTGATTATGGAGGAGATGGCTAACCGTGGCTATAATGTCAGTCCAGAGTGGCTGGACAAGAACTACCGTGGCAAAACCTGCCCTCCTTATGAAGACTTGCCTGAGGAGAAGCTAGGCAATCCTATCTACAGTGAGCATGACGCAGGATACTATGAGGAGTGTTTAGATAATCTCCGAGAGAAAGGCATTGAGCTGGAGTAAGAGTCAGGATTAGCTCCACACTATAACTCTTCTCGTAATTTTTTCGAATAATAAAGATGAGACCTTTAAAATGATTCTAAGGTCTTCTTTTTATGGGGATTAGAATTTACTTTTAATAACTTTTGAGTTATAATTGAATTAGAAAGAGGCTACTTGGTGCACACGATTTACTTCTATAAGGACAAAAATGGAAATGAGCCAGTCTTGGATTATATGAGAGAATTGGCCGGTCGTAAAAGTAAGGATAGTCGCATTAAACTGAACAAACTAAACGACTATATTGAGTTGCTTAGTCAGCATGGGACTAGAACTGGTGAACCCTATATCAAACATTTGGAAGATGAGATTTGGGAACTAAGACCTCTTAAGGATAGGATTTTATTTGTAGCATGGCTTGATGGGAGTTTTGTTCTCTTACATCATTTTGTCAAAAAAACTCAGAAAACTCCTAGGAGAGAAATTGAAAAAGCCAAGCGTGAACTGAAGGACTTAAAAGAAAGAGGGTTAAGTGATGAAGAATAGTGCTATTGGAAGTAACTGGAAGGATGTCCGGTTAGAACTCTTTACCAAGGAGGAAATCCTTGAAAGTGATATGCGAGTGGCTATCATGAGTGAGTTGATTGAGGCCAGACATGAACAAGGAATCAGCCAGAAAAAGCTAGAAGAACTTAGTGGAGTGAGCCAGCCTGTGATTGCTAGGATGGAGACAGGAAAGACTAGTCCTCAGTTGGATACGGTCTTAAAAGTCTTAGCCAGTTTAGGAAAGACACTAGCAGTCGTCCCACTTGAACAGGAAAAAAGTTGATAGAGATGAGATTACTTGGTTGGCTAAAATCATCCACAGAACAATTTTACCTCCCGTCCGCACTTTTTCAGGGAAATATCAGAATTACAAAAGAAAACCAACCTATAGTCTTTTCTAATAACAAGTCATAGTCACTTATAAGAATCGTCAATAGCTCATTTTAGCATTCTAACTAAAATATAGCTATAAAACAAGCTATACAAAGGATTTGAGACATTTGTTTCAAGTCTTTTTTTTTTGATAAAAAGAGTGATATAGTTTCAAACTATATCAAAGCCTAATTATTTACAATTATACAGACAGTTTCTTTTCTGTTAAGATAGTTTCAACAACAAATTTTGGAGGACACATCATGTCAACTACGATCATCGGTTTCCCTCGTTTGGGTGAATTCCGCGAATTAAAATTTACAACTGAAAAATACTTTAGAAAAGAAATCTCAGAAGAAGAACTCCTGGCAGCAGCAAAAGAATTGCGTGCTAAACACTGGAACATTGTCAAAGAAAAAGGCATCACTGAAATCCCATCAAATGACTTTTCTCACTATGATAACTTCCTAGATGCTGCTTTCCTCTTCAACGTGGTGCCAGCTTCTGTTCAAAACTTGGACTTGTCTGACCTTGAGCGCTACTTTGCTTTGGCGCGTGGTTACCAAGGTGAAAAAGGGGATGTTCGTGCCCTTCCGATGAAGAAATGGTTCAACACCAACTACCACTACATCGTACCTAAATTTGAAAAAGACACTCAAGTCAAACTTGCAGGTCACAAGATCTTTGATGAGTTCCAAGAAGCAAAAGAACTTGGTCTCAACACTCGTCCAGTCCTTGTAGGACCATTCACTTTCCTTCAATTGTCAGACTTTGAAGAAGGCGTGAAAGCAGAAGACTTTGTGGACAGCTTTGTCGCTGCTTACCAAGAAGTTTTTGCTAAATTGGCTGAACTTGGTGCGACTCGCATCCAACTCGATGAAGCTGCTCTTGTAAAAGATTTGACAGCTGAAGAAAAAGCTCTCTTCTTGAACCTTTACAACAAGCTTTTGGCTGATAAAAAAGGTCTTGAAGTCTTGCTTCAAACTTACTTCGGAGACGTTCGTGACGTTTACTCTGACCTTGTGAACTTGCCAGTAGATGCCATTGGTTTGGACTTCGTTGAAGGTAAGAAAACTCTTGAACTTGTGAAAGGTGGCTTCCCAGCTGACAAGACTCTTTATGCAGGTATCGTCAATGGTAAAAACATCTGGCGCAACAACTACGAAAAGAGCTTGGCTGTTCTTGAGCAAATCCCAGCTGAAAACATTGTCTTGACAAGCTCATGCTCTCTTCTTCATGTGCCATTTACAACAGCTAACGAAGAATTTGAACCAGCTATCTTGAACCACTTTGCCTTTGCGGTTGAAAAATTGGAAGAACTTCGTGACTTGGATGCTATCCGCAATGGTCAAGGCGCAGAAGCTCTTGCAGCTAACAAAGAACTCTTTGCGACTGAACGTGTGGGTGAAAATGCAGAACTTCGTGCGCGCATTGCAGGATTGACAGACGCTGACTACACTCGTTTGCCTGCCTTTGCAGAACGTGAAGCTATCCAAGAAGAAGCCTTCAAACTTCCAGCTCTTCCAACAACGACTATCGGTTCATTCCCTCAAACTAAGGAAGTCCGTGCCAAACGTTTGGCCTTCCGTAAGGGTGAATTGTCACAAGAAGAATACGATGCCTTCCTTGCTGAAACTATCGACGAATGGATCAAATGGCAAGAAGAAGTTGGATTTGACGTGCTTGTACATGGTGAGTTCGAGCGTAACGACATGGTTGAGTACTTCGGTCAAAACTTGTCAGGTTACCTCTTCTCTAAGAATGGTTGGGTACAATCATACGGTATGCGTGGGGTGAAACCACCAATCATCTGGGGTGACGTCACACGTCTCAACCCAATCACTGTGAAATGGTCTAGCTACGCACAAAGCCGTACTGACAAACCTGTTAAAGGTATGTTGACTGGACCTGTTACCATCCTCAACTGGTCATTCCCGCGTGAAGACATCTCTATCAAGGATTCTACTCTTCAAATCGCCCTTGCTATCAAGGATGAAGTTCTTGACCTTGAAGCTGCTGGTGTGAAAATCATTCAAATCGACGAGGCTGCTCTTCGTGAGAAATTGCCACTCCGTCGTAGCGACTGGTACGAAGATTACCTTGACTGGGCAATCCCTGCCTTCCGCTTGGTACACTCTACAGTAGCGCCAGATACACAAATCCACACTCACATGTGTTACTCAGAATTTACAGATATCATCCCAGCTATTGACAATATGGATGCGGACGTTATTTCCTTTGAAGCAAGTCGTTCAAACCTTGAAATCTTGGACGAACTCAAAGCGAAAAACTTCCAAACAGAAGTGGGACCTGGGGTTTACGATATCCACTCTCCTCGTGTGCCAAACGAAGGCGAAATCGACCACACAATTGATGCTATTCTTGCCAAAGTACCAAGCAAGAAAGTTTGGATCAACCCTGACTGTGGTTTGAAAACACGTGGTATCCCAGAAACAAAAGAAAGCTTGATCCGCCTTGTCGAAGCAGCTAAGGCTGCGCGTGAGAAATTGTAAGAAAAGACATTTCTCAATACATGGTTGATCAGTAAGAAATCAACTAGAAAACTAGAAAAGGATAATGACTATGTCACGCCAAACGCCGTCACTTTCATTTGAAGTGTTCCCTCCAAATCCAGCTGTGGGTAATGATAAAATTATTTCAGCCTTGCAGGATATGCGGGAGTTGACACCGCACTTTATCAGTGTGACCGCCAGCAATAATAAATTTAATATCAAGGAAACAACGGTTCGTTTGGCTGACTTTATCCAGAATGATTTGGCGATTCCAACTATTGCCCACTTGCCAGCTATCTATCTGACCAAGGAGAAGGTTGCAGAGACACTTGCGGACTTGGACAAGGTTGGTGTGCGAAAAATCTTGGCTCTACGTGGGGACATCATTCCTGATGTGGAACCGCAAAAGGATTTCCACTACGCAACGGATTTGATCGAGTTCATCAAGGAACAAGCTCCTCACTTTGATATTGTTGGTGCTTGCTACCCAGAGGGGCACCCTGACTCTCCAAACCAAATCTCGGATATTCAAAATCTCAAGAAAAAAGTGGATGCAGGCTGTTCAAGCCTTGTAACGCAGCTTTTCTTTGACAATGAGCGTTTCTATGATTTCCAAGACAAGTGTACCTTGGCAGGGATTGATGTTCCCATTCATGCGGGGATCATGCCCATTCTTAACCGTAACCAAGCGCTTCGTCTCTTGAAGACTTGTGAGAATATCCATCTTCCACGCAAATTCAAGGCCATTTTAGACAAGTATGAGCATGACCCTGAGTCGCTCAGAGCAGCAGGACTTGCCTATGCAGTGGATCAGATCGTGGACTTGGTAACCCAGGATGTTGCTGGAGTGCATCTCTACACCATGAACAATGCTGAAACAGCCAAATACATCCACCAAGCAACCCATGCCTTGTTTAATCATCAGTCTTTAGGGTAATAAAAAGCAAACCATTCTTCTCAAGCGAGGGGGATGGTTCCTTTTTAATAGAAAAGCCCGCACTTTTTAAGAAAAATATGATAAAATAGACTCTGTACGTACTTGATACAAAGATGAGGGTATAAAAAGATTTTTAGCAATTTAAATCTAGCAAAAATAGACAGATGCTAGAGAATATTATTCTTAGATATTTCAAAGTATCTAGATAGTTGAACACGGGCTAAATCCCTAGTGAAAAAGATAGATTTCCCAGTGTGCATCGCACACTGCGTCAATCTCCTATTTTCATACGGGATTCTTTACGCCCTTTGTATCCTGATTTTTGTAGGCAAGGCGTATAATTTCATCAATCCAAAGGGGATTTTAATGACAAAACAAGTGTTTCAAACGACTTTTGCGGGTCGTGAGTTGGTTGTAGAGACTGGCCAGGTTGCTAAGCAAGCAAATGGCTCTGTTGTCGTGCGTTACGGTGAGTCAACTGTCTTGACTGCTGCCGTTATGTCTAAGAAGATGGCAACTGGGGATTTCTTCCCACTTCAAGTAAACTACGAAGAAAAAATGTATGCGGCTGGGAAGTTTCCTGGTGGCTTTATGAAACGTGAAGGACGTCCTTCAACTGATGCGACCTTGACAGCGCGTTTGATTGACCGTCCAATCCGTCCTATGTTTGCGGAAGGTTTCCGTAATGAAGTGCAAGTGATTAACACCGTCCTTTCTTATGATGAAAATGCATCTGCACCAATGGCAGCTATGTTTGGTTCATCCTTGGCATTGTCTATTTCAGATATTCCATTTGACGGACCAATCGCTGGGGTACAAGTGGGCTATGTCGATGGTCAAATCATCATCAACCCTACTCAAGAACAAGCAGAGCAATCTCTTCTTGAATTGACAGTAGCTGGTACCAAGCACGCCATCAACATGGTAGAGTCTGGTGCCAAAGAATTGTCAGAAGAAATCATGTTGGAAGCCCTTCTTAAAGGACATGAAGCCGTTAAAGAATTGATTGCCTTCCAAGAAGAAATCGTTGCTGCTGTCGGTAAAGAAAAAGCAGAAGTGGAACTGCTTCATGTGGATGCTGACTTGCAGGCTGAAATCATCGCAGCCTACAACAGCGACCTCCAAAAAGCGGTTCAAGTAGAAGAAAAATTGGCTCGTGAAGCTGCAACTCAAGCAGTCAAAGACCACGTAACCGCAGTTTACGAAGAAAAATATGCAGACCACGAAGAATGTGACCGTATCATGCGTGATGTGGCTGAAATTTTGGAACAAATGGAACACGCTGAAGTGCGCCGTTTGATCACAGAAGACAAGGTTCGTCCTGACGGTCGTAAGGTCGATGAAATCCGTCCTTTGGATGCGGTTGTTGACTTCCTTCCTCGTGTGCACGGTTCTGGTCTTTTCACTCGTGGACAAACTCAGGCTCTTTCAGTTTTGACCTTGGCTCCGATGGGAGAAACACAAATCATCGATGGTTTGGATCCAGAGTACAAGAAACGCTTTATGCACCACTATAACTTCCCTCAATATTCTGTAGGGGAAACAGGTCGTTATGGTGCACCAGGTCGTCGTGAAATCGGTCACGGTGCTCTTGGTGAGCGTGCCCTTGCTCAAGTCTTGCCAAGTTTGGAAGAATTCCCTTACGCAATCCGCTTGGTAGCAGAAGTTTTGGAATCAAATGGCTCTTCTTCTCAAGCATCTATCTGTGCGGGAACGCTTGCCCTTATGGCTGGTGGTGTGCCAATCAAGGCGCCAGTAGCTGGTATTGCCATGGGTCTCATCTCCGACGGAAACAACTACACAGTATTGACAGATATCCAAGGATTGGAAGACCACTTTGGAGATATGGACTTCAAGGTTGCCGGTACTCGTGACGGGATTACAGCCCTTCAAATGGATATCAAGATACAAGGGATTACTGCAGAAATCTTGACTGAGGCTCTTGCTCAAGCTAAGAAAGCCCGTTTTGAAATCCTTGATGTGATTGAAGAAACAATCCCAGAAGTGCGTCCAGAATTGGCTCCAACTGCTCCAAAAATTGACACCATCAAGATTGATGTGGACAAAATCAAGATTGTCATCGGTAAGGGTGGAGAAACCATTGACAAGATTATCGCTGAAACAGGCGTTAAGATTGATATCGACGAAGAAGGTAATGTGTCCATCTATTCTAGCGACCAAGATGCCATTAACCGTACCAAAGAAATCATCGCTGGCTTGGTTCGTGAGGCGAAAGTGGATGAAGTTTACCATGCTAAGGTTGTTCGTATCGAGAAATTTGGTGCCTTTGTCAACCTCTTTGATAAGACAGATGCACTTGTGCACATTTCTGAAATGGCTTGGACTCGTACCAACCGTGTCGAAGACTTGGTAGCTATCGGTGATGAAGTCGACGTTAAGGTTATCAAGATTGATGAAAAAGGCCGTATCGATGCCTCTATGAAAGTTCTTCTTCCTCGTCCGCCAAAACCTGAGCATGATGAAAAAGGAGAAAAGTCTGAGCGACCTCACCGTCCACGTCATCACAAGGACCACAAACCTAAGAAAGAAGTTACAGAAACACCAAAAGATTCAGAATAAGAAAAGGAGAAATGTATGGGATGGTGGCGCGAAACCATTGATATTGTAAAAGAAAATGATCCAGCGGCACGCAACAGTTTGGAAGTTTTGCTGACTTATCCAGGTGTCAAGGCCTTGGCTGCCCATCGTCTCTCGCATTTTCTCTGGAAGCACGGCTTCAAACTCCTAGCTCGGATGCACAGTCAGTTTTGGCGCTTTTGGACTCAGATTGAGATTCATCCGGGTGCCCAGATTGACTCAGGTGTTTTTATCGACCATGGTTCTGGCTTGGTGATTGGAGAGACAGCGATTGTTGAAAAAGGCGTTCTTCTCTATCACGGAGTAACACTTGGTGGAACAGGGAAGGATGTTGGGAAACGCCATCCGACTGTGCGTAAAGGAGCTCTCATATCAGCCCATGCCCAAGTCATCGGACCGGTAGAAATCGGTGAAAATGCCAAGGTCGGTGCTGCTGCAGTAGTCGTGGCAGACGTACCAAGTGATGTGACAGTTGTCGGTATTCCAGCTAAGATCGTCCGAGTTCATGGACAGAAGGATGAACCAACGATCCACGAAGTCGAAGAAAAACGCGAGTACTACGTCAATAAACTCGAGCATGCTAGAGAAGCCAGCCACAGATCGTCGGGATTGTAACGGATATTTATATGATTATAGCAAGAAACAAGTTAAGCCCAAAGGAGTTATCTGAGGCGAAAGTCCTAATTAACTGTTGCCAAAAATATGACGGTACCTACCGTGAACCCTATCTCTCTAACATGCTTAATTTTGACCCAAACATGCCCGCCTTTTTCCTTTATTACGAAAAAAGTGAACTTGTTGGTTTATTAACTGTCTATGCTGATGACCAAGATGTGGAAGTAGCGATACTGGTTCATCCAGAACATCGCCGACAGGGAATTGCGCGTGCTTTGTTTAATAGTTTTGAGAAAGAAACGGCTTCTTTCCCCATTCGGTCAGTCACTTTTCAGACAGAACGTATTTTTTTAGAGAATCATCCTGACTTTGCCAGTAACTGGGGACTAATCGAGGATGAAGAGACAGAAACTTGGTTAGGTAAGGATAGAAGACCTTATCCGTTAGCAAATGTTTCCAATCTGGAAGTTTTGTTAGCAGATAGTTCATTTCAGAATCAAATTAGTCAGTTGAAATTTCAGGTATTTTCAGAGGAACATGAATCTAGAGAAGTTGTGGATAGATATGTCGCCGAAGCTCTGAAAGATCCAGAAAGTCGCCTATACATTTTATTAAAAAACGGTCAGGTCATTGGAACTTGCACAGTTGATTTATCAAGTAATACTAATTACCTCTATGGTTTAGTAATACTGGAACTTGAACGTGGAAAAGGCTATGGAAGCTATTTTGTAAAATCTCTTGTCAACCAACTGATTGAGCAAAATGACAGGGAGTTTCAAATTGCAGTAGAAGATAGTAATGTAGGTGCCAAGCGCTTGTATGAAAAAATTGGCTTTGTCAAACAGACTCAGGTAGTTTATCTGAATGAGAAAGAATAGAAAAATGCTATTAGAAGAATTCGAAAATGTACCTGCTGTTATCGAACCAACTGATCGAAGTATTCGAGGTGGTGGAGAAATCTGTGACACGATTATTTTATCTTTTAATGGAGAAATCGTTGAACGAGTAAAGCAGTTTGAAGATGTTTATGAAGGTGGCTATCTAACCAATCTAAATGGCAGACTTCCATGGTATATCTATGAAAAAGATGGGAGTAAGGTAGCAGTTGCTATAGCTACGATTGGAGCCCCGATGGTTGTTGGACTCTTAGAAGAACTCAAAGCAAGAGGATTTAAGAACTTTATTGTTTTGGGTTCTTGCGGAGTTCTAGATCAGTCTATTCAGGCAGATAAGATTATCCTACCAAGTTCAGCTCTACGTGATGAAGGTACAAGTTACCATTACGCTCCTCCAAGTGATGAGATAGCTTATGATGAAACTTTGCTCTTAACTATGGAAGGAGCCTTGAACAAATCTTGCATCGAGCATATCCGCACTAAGTCTTGGACGACCGATGCCTTTTATCGAGAAACGCCAGATAAGGTCAAGCGTCGCTTGGCTGCTGGTGCACAAGTGGTGGATATGGAAGCTTCAGCTATCATGGCTTGGAGTCAATTTCGCAAGAGCAAGGTCTATCAATTCTTCTACACAGCTGACTATGTGGATCATCATAACCGAATCTGGGATGCCCGCCATGAAGAGCGGACAGCTGATGCCATGACTTTTTTCACTATCGCTTTGAAAATAGCAAAGGAACTAGAAAGGTAACTACAAGAATGGCAGTATATTTTTACGGCTGTATCACCATGGATGGCTACTTGGCTGACAGCCAGCACAGGATAGACTGGCTGCATCAGCTTGGTTCTGTAGAGGATACAGGCTATGATGACTTTTACAGGCAAATGGATATCACCATCATGGGCAAGCGGACCTTTGAGGAAATCCAAGATTTGCAAGATGTAGAAAGTTTTTATCAAGCTACGGAAAACTATGTCTTTACGCATGATAGGCACCTGCCTGTCAGCAATTACCAGCCAGTAGCTGGGGATGTGGTGGACTTTGTTCAGCAGATTGACAAAGGCAAAAATGTCTTTGTGATTGGTGGTAATTCCTTAGTAGGACCGCTCTTGGATGCGGATCTTTTCGACCACCTCATTATTCAGATAGCACCCCTTATCCTAGGAAAGGGGGTTCCCCTCTTTACCCAAGAGGAAGGGCAGCGCTTTTACCAACTGGATAGCCTCAGACAATTTGGTCCATTTGCAGAGCTGGTTTTCAGCCGAAAAGTCAGAAATAGAGAAGGGGGTGTACCGCATGATTAAAATTTACGACACCATGTCTCGTGATTTGCGAGAATTTGTCCCAATCGAAGAAGGAAAGGTTCGCATGTATGTCTGTGGGCCAACGGTATACAACTATATCCACGTTGGGAATGCCCGTTCGACGGTGGCTTTTGATACCATTCGTCGTTATTTCGAATACCGTGGCTACGAAGTTGCCTATATTTCCAACTTTACAGATGTAGACGATAAGATTATCAACCGTGCCAAGGAAGAAGGTATCACGCCTCTGGAGGTTGCGGACAAGTACATCGCTGCCTTTCGTGAGGATGTGACAGCCTTAGGCGTGAAACCTGCGACTCGCCATCCGCGTGTAGTAGAGTTTATGGCTGACATCATTCGTTTTGTCGCTGACTTGATTGAAAAAGGCTTTGCCTACGAGAGTCAAGGAGATGTTTACTTCCGCGTGGAAAAATCTCACAACTATGCTAAGTTGGCCAATAAAACCTTGGAAGATTTGGAGCTGGGTGCTTCAGGTCGTACCGATGAAGAAACGGCTCGCAAGGAAAATCCTGTAGACTTTGCCCTTTGGAAAGCTGCAAAACCAGGCGAGATTTCTTGGGACAGTCCTTGGGGACCTGGTCGTCCGGGTTGGCATATTGAATGTTCAGTCATGTCGACAGAGATTTTGGGAGATACCATTGATATCCACGGTGGTGGAGCTGATTTGGAGTTTCCTCACCATACCAACGAAATTGCCCAGTCAGAAGCCAAAACAGGTAAGACCTTTGCTAACTACTGGATGCACAATGGTTTTGTTAACATTGACAATGTCAAGATGTCTAAGTCCTTGGGCAACTTTATCACCGTCCATGATGCCCTCAAAACCCTCGATGGTCAAGTGTTGCGTTTCTTCTTTGCGACACAACACTACCGTAAGCCTATCAACTTTACGCAAAAAGCAGTGCGAGACGCCGAGACTAATCTCAAATATCTGAAGAACACTTACGAACAACCATTTTCTGGGACTGTAGATGCTCAAGAGTTACAGGCTTTTAAAGATAAGTTTGTTGCCGCTATGGATGAGGATTTCAACTCCGCAAATGGTATCACAGTTGTCTTTGAAATGGCCAAATGGATCAACTCTGGCAACTATGATGCAAGTGTTAAGGAAGTTCTTGCGGATATGTTAGAAGTCTTTGGAATTGTCTTTGTTGAGGAAGTTTTGGATGCAGACATTGAAGCCTTGATCCAAAAGCGCCAAGAAGCGCGTGCTAATCGTGATTTTGCGACAGCAGACCAAATCCGTGACCAATTGGCTGATCAAGGAATTAAGCTCCTTGACACCAAGGATGGAGTGAGGTGGACTCGTGATTGATGTCAATCTCATTAACGGGATTGCGCTAGCTTTTGAAGGAGATGCGGTTTATTCCATGTATATCCGTCGCCATCTCATTCTCAAAGGCATGACCAAGCCCAACAAGCTCCACCAAGAAGCGACAAAGTATGTGTCAGCCAAGGCTCAGGCTCGCCTGATTTCCCTGATGTTGGAGGAGCAAGTCCTGACGGAAAAAGAAGAAGAAATCTACAAACGTGGTCGCAATACCAATAGCCACACAAAGGCTAAAAATGCAGATGTGGTGACCTACCGCATGTCTACAGGTTTTGAAGCAGTGATGGGCTATCTCCATCTGACTGAAAATGTGGAGCGTCTAGAGACCTTGATTTCTTGGTGCATCCAAAAAGTGGAGGGCTAGAATATGATTGTAAAGGAATTACAAGACTGGTTTCCTGAAGCTCAGATTTCAGATCAGCCAGCAGAGAAACCGGGCTATCTCACTCTCCCTGTAGCTTCTCAGCAGTGGATTTTACTGGAGGAAGCTGGGCTCAGCGAACGTGAAAAGCAGTTAATTGCCCTTTTAACCCAGCAGGAGCAGGCTCGTTCGCTCAATCCTTGGTATCCCTATCTGATCGATGGGAAGGGGCAGGCACCGCAAACTTTCAAAAAGATTCAGCTGGTTTATTGCCATCTTTCCTACTTCCAACAGGAAAATCTATCCTCTTGGCTAGATATGATGCAAACTCTCTTTCCCAACTTCCAGACAGTGCTACAGGTCGGGGCTCAGGATTATGTGTTTGTGCTTCAACAAGATAAGTACACCTCTGTTCGCTCAATCTTATCTGATACGATTGAAGCGGTTGAGTATGACTTTGGTCTTCGTCTGTCGATCATGTTGGGCCAGGTTTGGCCTCAGACAGGCCCTCAAGCCCTATCAGACTTGATCAAAGCGGAGCGAGATTTGTTTAAGACTTGGTGGCGTCAGGGTCACCAAGGTGTTCATACTTTTTCACAGCTCTATCTGTGGAGTCTTGGAGAGGGGTTGATTGACCTTAGAATTATCAAAGACTACCTTCGTCAGTTGATTCTGGACCAAGATCAGATTCAGGAGATCATTCTTTCTCTCTGGGAAAACAGTGCTGTCTTAACTAAAACGGCCCAGCAACTCTATCTGCACCGCAATTCTCTCCAATATAAGATTGATAAATGGGAAGAGTTAACAGGACTTCAGTTGAAGGAGTTGACGGATCTAACCCTGTGTTATCAGTTGATTTTACCAGATATTCTCTAAAGTTTTGTGCAAGTTGCACAGAACTTTTTTATTTTTTTGGTCACCTTGCCATAGAAATGTAAAGCGTTTTCATCTATAATAAAACTATCAAAAGACAAAAGGAGTTCACCTCGATGGTAGAATTAAATCTAAAAAACATTTACAAAAAATATCCAAACAGCGAACACTACTCAGTTGAAGACTTCAACTTGGACATCAAAGACAAGGAATTTATCGTTTTCGTAGGTCCTTCAGGATGTGGTAAATCAACAACTCTTCGTATGATTGCTGGTCTTGAAGACATCACAGAAGGTACTGCATCTATCGATGGCGTGGTTGTCAACGACGTAGCTCCAAAAGACCGTGACATCGCCATGGTTTTCCAAAACTACGCTCTTTACCCACACATGACTGTTTATGACAACATGGCTTTCGGTTTGAAATTGCGTAAGTACAGCAAAGAAGACATCGACAAACGTGTGCAAGAAGCAGCAGCAATCCTTGGCTTGAAAGAGTTCTTGGATCGTAAACCAGCTGACCTTTCTGGTGGTCAACGTCAACGTGTTGCCATGGGTCGTGCAATTGTCCGTGATGCAAAAGTGTTCTTGATGGATGAGCCTTTGTCAAACTTGGATGCCAAACTTCGTGTATCTATGCGTGCTGAAATTGCGAAAATCCACCGTCGTATCGGTGCTACAACCATCTACGTAACCCACGACCAAACAGAAGCGATGACACTTGCAGACCGTATCGTTATCATGTCAGCAACTAAAAACCCTGCTGGTACAGGTACTATCGGACGTGTAGAACAAATTGGTACTCCTCAAGAAGTTTACAAAAATCCAGTTAACAAATTCGTAGCAGGATTCATCGGAAGCCCAGCTATGAACTTCATCAACGTGAAATTGGTTGGTGGTGAAATTGTTTCTGACGGTTTCCGATTGAAAGTTCCAGAAGGAGCTTTGAAAGTTCTTCGTGAAAAAGGCTACGAAGGAAAAGAATTGATCTTCGGTATTCGTCCAGAAGATGTGAATGCAGAACCTGCTTTCCTTGAAACATTCCCAGAATCAGTTGTCAAAGCTACTATCTCAGTATCAGAATTGCTTGGTTCAGAATCTCACCTTTACTGCCAAGTTGGTAAAGATGAATTTGTTGCAAAAGTGGATGCTCGTGACTACTTGCAAACAGGTGCAACAGTTGAACTCGGATTTGACTTGAACAAAGCACACTTCTTCGACGTAGAAACTGAAAAAACAGTCTACTAAGATAAATAAAATAACAAAGCACTGCAGAGTCTCTCTTGCAGTGTTTTTTCTTTTAAATGCATAGGCTAGGCATGAAAACAGGCTTTTCTAGTTTTAATATTCTTAAAAAAGTGATAAAATGGTAGGAAGAATTGGAGAGAATAGATGCCGAAAGAAGTGAATTTGACGGGCGATGAGGTTGTCGCTTTAACGCAAAAATATTTATCGAAGGAAGATGTTGCTTTTGTACACAAAGCCTTGGTTTACGCCGTTGAATGCCATAGTGGTCAATACCGTAAATCTGGCGAGCCCTATATTATTCATCCCATTCAGGTGGCAGGGATTTTAGCCAAACTCAAGTTAGATGCCGTGACGGTTGCCTGTGGTTTTTTGCATGACGTAGTTGAGGATACGGATGCGACACTGGATGATTTAGAGCAAGAGTTTGGTCATGATGTTCGTATCATTGTTGATGGAGTGACCAAGCTTGGTAAGGTCGAGTACAAATCAATCGAGGAGCAATTAGCGGAAAATCACCGCAAGATGCTCATGGCCATGTCTGAGGATATCCGCGTTATCTTGGTTAAACTATCTGACCGCTTGCATAATATGAGAACGCTTAACCACCTACGAAAAGACAAGCAGGAACGCATTTCCAGAGAAACCATGGAAATCTATGCACCGCTTGCTCATCGTCTGGGTATTTCCAGCGTCAAGTGGGAGTTAGAAGACTTGTCCTTCCGCTATCTCAATCCAACTGAGTTTTACAAGATCACTCACATGATGAAGGAAAAACGCAGAGAGCGTGAGGCTTTGGTCGATGAAGTCGTGACAAAGTTAGAGGAGTACACTTCCGAACGCAATCTAAAAGGGAAAATCTATGGCCGTCCCAAGCATATCTACTCTATCTATCGCAAGATGCAGGATAAGAAGAAACGCTTTGAGGAAATTTATGACCTGATTGCCATTCGTTGTATCTTAGATACCCAGAGTGATGTTTACGCTATGCTGGGTTATGTGCATGAACTGTGGAAACCGATGCCAGGCCGCTTCAAAGATTATATCGCCAACCGTAAGGCCAATGGTTACCAGTCTATCCATACGACTGTCTATGGTCCCAAAGGACCGATTGAATTCCAGATTCGGACCAAGGAAATGCACGAAGTTGCTGAGTACGGGGTTGCGGCCCACTGGGCTTATAAAAAAGGAATCAAGGGGCAGGTCAACAGCAAAGAATCAGCTATCGGGATGAACTGGATCAAGGAAATGATTGAGTTGCAAGATCAGGCTGATGATGCCAAGGAATTTGTGGAGTCTGTTAAGGAAAACTACCTGGCTGAGGAGATTTACGTCTTTACCCCAGATGGGGCTGTACGTTCCCTTCCAAAAGATTCAGGCCCCATTGACTTTGCCTATGAAATTCATACCAAAGTCGGTGAAAAAGCAACTGGTGCTAAGGTCAATGGCCGCATGGTACCTCTTACAACCAAGCTTAAGACAGGGGATCAGGTCGAAATTGTCACCAATCCGAATTCATTTGGCCCGAGTCGTGACTGGCTCAACATGGTTAAGACTAGCAAGGCTCGCAACAAGATTCGTCAGTTCTTTAAAAACCAAGACAAGGAATTGTCCGTTAACAAGGGCCGCGAACTGCTGATAGCTCAGTTCCAAGAAAACGGCTATGTGGCCAATAAATTCATGGACAAGCGTCACATGGACCAAGTTCTTCAAAAGACTAGCTACAAGACAGAAGAATCTCTCTTTGCGGCCATTGGTTTTGGAGAAATCGGTGCCATTACGGTCTTTAATCGTCTGACTGAAAAAGAACGCCGTGAAGAGGAACGTGCCAAAGCTAGGGCTGAGGCAGAAGAGCTCGTCAAAGGTGGCGAGGTTAAGGTTGAAAACAAAGAAACCCTCAAGGTCAAGCATGAGGGTGGGGTGGTGATTGAAGGTGCCTCAGGTCTCTTAGTGCGGATTGCCAAGTGTTGCAATCCCGTGCCAGGAGACGATATTGTCGGCTACATCACCAAGGGACGAGGTGTAGCTATTCACCGCGTGGACTGTATGAATCTCCGTGCCCAAGAAAACTACGAGCAACGTCTCCTTGATGTGGAATGGGAAGACCAGTACTCAAGCAAGGAATATATTGCTCACATCGATATCTACGGCCTCAACCGTACAGGTCTCTTAAATGATGTTCTGCAAGTTCTTTCCAACACAACTAAGAATATCTCAACCGTTAACGCCCAACCAACCAAGGATATGAAATTTGCCAATATCCATGTCTCCTTTGGTATTTCCAACCTCTCTACACTGACCACAGTAGTTGATAAGATTAAAAGTGTGCCAGAGGTTTACTCTGTCAAACGGACCAATGGCTAAGATCTAGAAAGGATTTTTATGAAAATCGTCGTTCAACGAGTTAAGAAAGCTCAAGTGAGTATTGAAGGTCAGGTTCAGGGAAAAATCAATCAGGGGCTCTTATTGTTGGTCGGAGTAGGACCAGAGGACCAAGAGGAAGATCTGGACTATGCTGTCCGAAAGCTCGTCAACATGCGAATTTTTTCTGATGCAGAAGTCAAGATGAATCTGTCTGTCAAGGATATTGAAGGGGAAATTCTTTCTATTTCTCAGTTTACCCTCTTTGCAGATACTAAGAAGGGGAATCGTCCAGCTTTTACTGGAGCAGCCAAGCCTGATATGGCAGCTAACTTCTATAACGCTTTCAATCAGAAGCTAGCTCAGGAAGTGCACGTTCAGACAGGCATCTTTGGAGCAGATATGCAGGTGGAGCTGGTCAATGATGGACCAGTCACCATCATTCTTGATACTAAAAATAGATAAGAAAACCAAGCCCAGCTGGCTTGGTTTTTGTTTATAGACACTCCCATAAAGTGATGTGTTTGTCGTAAAAGTCTGGATAGTTTTCTCTTAGGTGGCTAGCCGTTATATAATATAAAGTAGAATGACAGGAAGTAAAGACTGGAGTAAGAGAGTAGAAATGTTGAGGGCCAGTGATGGCTAAAAAGACAAATAATAGAAGATCGCTGATGAGCACCCCTAAATAGTAGAAGCGAAACTTTTTATTGATTTGAGGATAAATCTCAGTGAAATGTTTTCTGAGTCGGTTGACCAAGCGAGACAGCAGTAGTCCCTGAGCAAGGATAAAAATGAAGCAAAAAATCAGGCCTCTCTCCAAAGAAAGTTCGTATCGGGGTCTGAAAGTTACCAACAGTAGCAAATCGCTGACTGCAATAGCTGCAAAATGGATTCTAAAGAGTTTTTTCATAAGACGCCTCCCCTCTTTTCTCTAGCTTCATTCTACACCAAAAGAATGGGACTTACAACTAAAATAATAAAAAATCCCTGAAAGAAATTTCTTTCAGGAATAAGGGGTTAGTTGATTTTTTCGACATAGAGTTGTTTGGCGATATCGATGCTAACTTGGAGGTCTTCACCCTTGTTGACCAGTGTAAAGGTATTGGAAAAATTATCAAACTGTTTGACTTGGAGTTGGTCACCGATATGAATTTCATGCTTTTCTAAGTATTTGAGTAAATCAAAGCTATCATGAACCCGAGTCAGGAGATAGGTTCCAGCCTCTTTGGTATCTGCTAGAGGTAGGTTGTTGATCTCAACCAAGAGTTCTCCTTTAACAGGAATAGTTCCACCGTGGGGACAGGTTTGAGGGAAGCCAAGCAGTTTATCCAATCTCTCCACAAAGAGGTCAGAGACAGTGTGTTCTAGAACCTCAGCTTCCTCATGGATTTGATCGCTGGTATAGTCGAGATGGTGAACTAGAAAGACTTCAATCAAACGGTGTTTACGATAGAGCTCAGAGACCAGTTTGAGGCCAATATCTGTCAATAGATAGCCGTTCTCTTTGTCCTTGAGAATGAGATTTTCACTTTTCATGCGTTTGATCATCTCTGTTACGGCAGGTGGAGAGACCTGCATACGGGCAGCAATTTCTTTATTGGTGATTTTTTGCATTTCCGTACCGATTTCATAAATACATTTTAGGTAGTCTTCTTTATTTGGCGTCATTCGTTCCCTCTTGTCTTTTCTCTCCATCTAGTATATCAAAAAAAGCTAGATTTCTCTAGCCTTCAGCCCTAATGGCTTCGATTTTAGTCCAGTTCTTTCACTGCAGCAATAGCAGCTTCAAAGTCTGGTTCCGTGTTGATGTTGTCAACGTATTCCACATAACGGATGACATTGTCAGCATCGAGAACAAAGACGGCACGCGCAAGGAGATGCCATTCGTTGATCAAGAGGGCATAATCACGCCCGAAAGAATGGTCAAAGTAGTCTGATAGCATGATGGCATTGTCAAGGCCTTCAGCTCCACACCAGCGTCCTTGGGCAAATGGTAGGTCCATAGAAACAGTCAATACGACCGTGTTGTCCAGTCCAGCCAGTTCTTCATTAAAGCGACGCGTTTGAGTTGAGCAGATACCTGTATCGATAGAAGGCACGACACTCAAGACTTTTTTCTTGCCATCAAAATCAGCCAGAGATTTTTTAGAAAGGTCTGTTGTAGTGAGTGAAAAATCAAGTGCCTTGTCGCCGACTTGTAGTTGTTTACCTGTAAAGCTCACAGGATTTCCGAGAAAAGTTACCATAAGATACTCCAATCTTTTTTCTTCCATTTTAGCTGAAACGGTTAGAATTTTCCAATGATTTGACCGGAAATGTGGGCATAGAAAAAAACGCCAGCTCATGAGAGAATGACGTTTTTCAGAGGCTTATTTTGCCAATCCTTCAGCAATCTTGTCAAGGTTGTATTTCATCATGTTGTAGTAGCTATCGCCTTCTTTACCTTGTTCTGCGATAGAGTCAGTAAAGATTTGTGCGTAGATTGGGATGTTTGTGTCTTGTGAAACAGTCTTCATTGGACGGTCATCCACACTTGATTCTACAAAGAGTGAAGGAACTTTTGTTTGGCGAAGTTTTTCAACCAAGGTTTTGATTTGTTCAGGAGTTCCTTCTTCTTCAGTGTTGATTTCCCAGATATAGGCACTTGGGACACCGTAGGCTTTAGAGAAGTATTTGAAGCATCCTTCGCTGGTTACGATCAATTTCTTCTCAGCAGGGATGTTGTTAAATTTCTCCTTAGCTTCCTTGTCAAGTTTGTCTAGCTTATCAGTATATTCTTTGAGATTTTTTTCGTAGAATTCCTTGTTGCTAGGGTCTTTAGCGCTCAATTGTTTTGCGATATTTTTAGCAAAGATCATACCATTTTCAAGGTTAAGCCAAGCGTGTGGGTCTTCTTTGCCTTTTTCGTTTTGACCTTCAAGGTAGATAACATCAACGCCTTCGCTGACTGCAAAGTAGTCTTTGTTTTCAGTTTTCTTAGCATTTTCTACCAATTTTGTAAACCAAGCATTGCCACCTGTTTCAAGGTTGATCCCGTTATAGAAAATCAAATCAGCTTGAGAAGTTTTCTTAACGTCTTCAGGAAGTGGTTCGTATTCGTGTGGGTCTTGACCAACAGGAACGATACTGTGAAGATCAATCTTGTCACCAGCAATATTTTTAGTAATATCAGCGATGATTGAGTTTGTAGCAACAACTTTTAGTTTTTGACCAGAAGCTGCATCTTTTTTTCCACTAGCACATGCTACAAGAGCAATGACGGAAAGAAAGAGAACGAGTAATGTACCTAATTTTTTCATTAGATCCTCCAATTTATTGGGGTTTTGCCCCTTATTTTAACAAATGTTTATTTTTCAGTTTCAAATATCGTTGTTTTGGAGCGATAAAGAAGCTAATGAGAAAGAAACTAGCGGCTGTAAGCACGATACTAGAACCTGCCGCAACGTTAAAGCTATAGCCGATAAAGAGCCCCAAAACTGAAGCTGTCGCTCCAAATGTTGAGGAAAGGAAAATCATGCTTTTCAGGCTATTAGCATACAGATAAGCAGTTGCCGCTGGGGTAATCAGCATGGCTACAATCAGGATAGTTCCGACACTTTGCATGGCTGTCACAGACACGAGAGTTAGGAGTACCATGAGAAGGTAGTGATAGAAATTGACAGGCATTCCCATGGCTTTAGCCAAGAGTTCATCAAAGGATGTTATCAAGAGTTGCTTGAAGAAAATCCAGATTAACAAGAGAATGGCTGCCCCCACACCCATAGTAATCCACATGTCCGTATCTTGGACGGCCAGGATATTACCAAAAAGAATATGGAAAAGGTCAGTTGAACTTTTAGCGACACTAATCAAGATGATACCGAGGGCTAAGAAAGAAGAAAAGGTAATGCCGATGGCGGTATCGCTTTTGATAATCGAGTTTCCCTTGATGTAGGTAATGATGATAGCAGCTAGTAGTCCGAAGACAATGGCTCCGATAAAGAAGTCAAGGCCCAAGATAAAGGAGAGGGCTACACCTGGCAAGACAGCATGTGAAATGGCATCTCCCATGAGTGACATCCCGCGTAGGATGATGAAACATCCCACAGCTCCAGCTACGACCCCAATGACAATAGCTGTTATCAAGGCATTTTGTAAGAAATGGAATTTTTGCAATCCATCGATAAATTCTGCGATCATAGGTCACCTCCACTGAAAAAGAGTCGATTACCGTAAGCTTCTTTGAGATTGGCTTCGGTAAAGGTTTCTTTGGTTGGACCAAAGGCAATCACTTCTCGATTGACAAGCAAGACTTGATCGAAGTAGTGGGGAACCTTGCTGAGGTCGTGGTGGACGATGAGAACCGTCTTCCCAGCTTTTTTTAGATCTCTCAGCGTATTCATGATGATTTCCTCACTAACGGAGTCAATCCCAACAAAGGGTTCATCCAAGAGGATATAGTCGGCTTCCTGCACCAGACATCTGGCAATCAAGACCCGCTGGAATTGACCTCCAGACAGTTGACTGATTTGACGTTCAGCGTAGTCAGCTAGACCGACAATTTCAAGGGCCTCTTGCACTTTCTTCCAATGTTTAGCATTTAAACTTCGAAAGAGAGGGATAGAGGGAAAGAGTCCTAGTGAGACACATTCCTTGACCTTGATGGGAAAGTTGTAGTCGATATTTATTTTTTGTTCGACATAAGCGATTCGATGTAAGGATTTTTTAACTTCCTTGTCATCGAGAAATGCCTGACCTTGATGTGGGATAATTCCCAGCATACCTTTTAATAATGTTGATTTCCCAGCACCGTTTGGACCAATGATACCGGTAATTGTTGGTCCATGGAGCGCTAGTGAAATATCCTTAAGTGCCAACGTCTCTTTGTAGGAGACACTGAGGTTTTCGATACGTATCATACAGTTGTATTCCTCCTGTCTCTTAATATACATTAAAAAAAAAATTAAGTCAAGTTAATTTTTGAAAAAATTAAAATAATAACTGAAAAACAATAGAAAGTATCAGTTCATTTTTAATTGCATTCCCAGGTAATTTTTGTTAAGCTAAAAGCAAGTACAAATGAAAGCGAGAACAAGATGACACGTTATCAAGATGATTTTTATGATGCTATTAATGGCGAATGGGAAAAAACAGCTGTTATTCCAGCTGACAAATCTCGAACTGGTGGCTTTATTGACCTTGATGAGGAAATTGAAGAGTTAATGCTGGCAACTACGGACAAGTGGTTGGCAGGTGAGGCTGTTCCAGAGGATGCTATCCTCTCAAACTTTGTTAAGTACCATCGTATGGTACGTAATTTTGACAAGAGAGAAGCAGATGGAATCAAGCCCGTTTTGCCAATGCTCAAGGAATACCTAGACTTGGAGAGCTTTGCAGATTTCACCAGCAAACTAGCAGAATTTGAACTAGCAGGCAAGCCAAACTTCCTTCCCTTTGGTGTATCACCAGACTTTATGGATGCCAGAACCAATGTTCTCTGGGCAAGTGCACCAGGGACGATTTTGCCAGATACGACTTACTATGCTGAAGACCATCCTCAGCGTGAGGAACTCTTGACTCTTTGGAAGGAAAGTACTACGAATCTTCTCAAAGCCTATGATTTTTCAGATGAGGAAATCGCAGACTTACTAGAGAAACGATTGGAATTGGACCGTCGCATTGCGGCTGTGGTGCTTTCTAACGAAGAAAGTTCAGAATATGCCAAACTCTACCATCCATACGCTTATGAAGATTTCAAGAAATTCGCACCTGCCCTATCTTTGGATGATTTCTTCCAAGCAGTGATTGGGCAAACTCCAGATAAGGTTATCGTAGATGAAGAACGTTTCTGGCAAGCGGCAGACCAATTTTATAGTGAAGAAGCTTGGCCTTTGCTTAAGGCAACCTTGATTTTAGCTGTGGTCAATCTTTCAACCAGCTATCTCACAGATGAGATTCGTGTCTTGTCAGGCGCCTATGGACGTGCCCTTTCAGGTGTTCCAGAAGCTCAGGACAAGGTCAAGGCAGCTTATCACTTGGCCCAAGGCCCTTTCAAGCAGGCTCTGGGTCTCTGGTATGCGCATGAAAAATTCTCCCCAGAAGCCAAGGCGGATGTAGAGAAAAAAGTGGCGACCATGATTGACGTTTATAAGGAACGCTTGGCTAAGAACGACTGGCTCACTCCTGAAACGCGTGATAAGGCTATTGTCAAACTCAATGTCATCAAGCCTTATATCGGTTATCCAGAGGAATTGCCAGCCCGCTACAAGGACAAGGTAGTGGACGAAACTGCCAGTCTCTTTGAGAATGCCCTAGCCTTTGCGCGTGTGGAAATCAAGCACAGCTGGAGCAAGTGGAACCAGCCAGTTGACTACAAGGAGTGGGGGATGCCTGCTCACATGGTCAATGCCTACTATAATCCTCAGAAGAACTTGATTGTCTTCCCAGCTGCCATTTTACAGGCTCCATTCTATGATTTGCATCAGTCGTCTTCAGCTAACTACGGTGGTATTGGTGCTGTTATTGCCCATGAAATCTCTCATGCCTTTGACACAAATGGTGCGTCCTTTGATGAAAATGGTAGCCTCAAGGATTGGTGGACAGAGAGTGACTATGCTGCCTTTAAAGAAAAAACGCAGAAAGTTATCGACCAGTTTGATGGCCAAGAATCTTACGGTGCAAGAATCAACGGAAAACTAACCGTATCCGAAAACGTTGCTGACTTGGGCGGAATTGCTGCAGCCCTTGAAGCTGCTAAGAGAGAACCAGACTTCTCAGCTGAAGAATTCTTCCACAACTTTGCTCGTATCTGGCGTATGAAAGGCCGTCCTGAATTGATGAAACTCATGGCCAGTGTCGATGTGCACGCGCCTGCCAAACTCCGTGTCAATGTGCAAGTGCCAAACTTCGATGACTTCTTTACAACCTATGATGTCAAAGAAGGCGATGGTATGTGGCGTTCACCAGAGGACCGTGTGATTATTTGGTAAGATAAAAACCAAGGATAGCATCCTTGGTTTTTTGCTTGCTAGAAAAAGGGATTGAAGGTCTTTTCGTGAGCGATGGTCGTAGCTGGACCATGCCCAGGATAGACATCGTAGTTAGGAAGAGTAAAGAGTTGAGTCTGAATACTATGGAGGAGTTGTTCCATGCTACCTGTAGGAAGGTCTGTCCGTCCGATGGTTTCGCGGAATAGAGCATCTCCTGTTAAGACTAGGCGGGCATCAGGAAAGACTATAGAAACACTACCGATAGAGTGGCCAGGTGTTGGCAATACTGTAAAACGGAATTCCTCAAGCTGGTATTCCTCATGAAAGGCATAGGTGTGCTCAGCTGGTTTGCAGACGACATTAGCCATATCATCATGACGAGGTAGACCAGAGAGATTGTCTACAGGAGTGTAGAGCCAGCTGGCTTCACTTTCTGCTACATAAACTGGGGGATTTCCAAAAGTACCTCGGACCAAGTCAAGGCTCATAATGTGGTCGTAGTGGGTGTGGGTCAGTAGAATTGCACAGACGGGTTTGTTGATTTTCTCGATAGTTTTGCGAATAGCTTCCCAATGACTACCGGGGTCAACCACAATCAGGTGTTGATCTCCCTCTATGAAGTAGGTGTTTTCATAGGCAACGGGATTCACGGTTTTATGGATTTTCATAGGATTTCCTCTCTCAAAGAATGTACTGATATCAGTATAACACAGAAGAGAAGGCTTAGGGTATTAGAAGTTCCGTCTTTTTTGATTCGTGGGCTGTATCTTTAGTTTCATTTTAAACCATTATAATTACAAGTTTCAAAATGAAACCAATCACATAATTAAGAATATCATTCTACCGAACTTTTCGGCTCTTAAATACTGAAACGGGTTAATCATTACTGAGTAGAAAAGAATGTCAAAAAAGGGAAGAACTGTCCCAAAGGTTAGAATTATCTGTCTAACTTTTTAGGGGCAGTACATCCAAGACTTTTTACTTATCCTTAGATAGAAAAGGGTTTTATCCTTAATTAATTATCATAAAATTGAGTTTTAAGCTTGCGGTTGGCTAAAATTGTTGATATAATGAAGGTATAAATTAATTTAAAGGAGATTCACATGGCTTTAATTCAATTAACACCAGAAGATCTACGTACATCTGCTCAAAAATACACTAGTGGTGCCGAAGAAGTAAGACAAGTTCTTCGTACATTAAGCAACGAACAAGAAACTATCAGAAGTAACTGGAAAGGTTCAGCTTTTGATAGCTTTGATCAACAGTTTACAGCATTGTCTCCAAAAATTGATGAGTTTGCGACTTTGCTTGATGAAATCAATGCACAGTTGCTTAAAGTTGCGGACATCGTTGAACAAACTGACCAAGATATTGCAGCACAAATTCATTAATTTGTTATAAGTGGCTTTAGGAGGGCGAGAGCCTTCCTATTTTTTATGACGGAGAAGATTTAAAGTAATATGAGGAAGAATAAAATTTTTAAATATATAGGAAGTAGTCTGTTGGCATTAGGATTGCTTGCACTAATGGTTTTTTTGAATCTATCTGTTCAAAAAAATACGACTATTCATAATGAGAATAGTGCAAAAACAAATCAACAGACCAAATTAAATGTGGCTATTGTAAATGAAGATAAGTCAGTCTATGTTGATACAAAAGAGTATAATCTGGGTGCTAGTTATGTAAAAAATATCGAGCGTGACAATTCACAAAATTGGTCTGTTGTGCCTCGTGGAGTAGCTGATTCTGGATTAGAAAGTGGGAAATACCAACTCGTTTTAACAATTCCTAGTGATTTTTCTGAAAAAATACTCGATATTAACAGTATCAATGTTGATAAGACAACCATCAATTATAAGGTGAATGCGCAAGGAAATTTGCAAGTAGAAAATGATGCAAATAAACTAGCAAAAGACATTGTTGCTGATTTGAATGGTCAGTTAGTCGACATGTATATGGCTAGTATTTTGAACAACCTTTATACAGCACAAAAAAATGTTCAAGCTAGCTCACAGATACAAGCGACCAATATCGGAAACTATCGTACGAACTTATATGGGACAGCTATCAACTCTAAAAATCTTTTCCCAACTCTCTATAGTATGTCTAGTTCATCAGTTGACGCCAACAGTACTTTAAAGACAGGTTTGGAGAGCTACTCACAGATTTTTGATCATTTTGATGTTTCGCAGATTGCCTATGGTGAGAAGTTTGGAACTTTGCTTAAAAATAGGATCAGTGAGAAGGAAAATCATGCGAATATTATCACTCGACTTATCTCTCAGAGTCGGGAAGACGTTCAGGGGCAAGTTGAAACTTATCAGAAATTAATTGAAGCTCATGGTAGTCTGACTGCGAATATAGATGGAACGCCACCAGAACTTGGGCCTTCCTATAAAACAGTGGCAGAAAATATCAGCAAAGAGATTGATAGTTTACAGACCAATCTAACAGATGAAAGAACGAAGTTTGAAAATCATAAAAAGGATATTCGTAACTTTATCGATGAGAAATTAGCCACTTACTATGGAACAAGTGAGAAGAGCAAAATCACTCTCGGTCAATTTTTGGATAGAGCTGCAAATAAGGATCTAGAGAAGGTTGAGGAATCTCTAAAAACGCAGCTGGCTTCTGCAATATCAGAATTACCAAAAGAAGACTTTAGTGGAAAAAAATTTAGTGGTTTTGGTATGACACCAATCACAATACCTTCTGTAAACTATACAGATTTAAAAACGATTAAAGAGCCTAGCGACGAGATCTCTTTGACGGATTTGAAGAATCTGGAAAATCTAGCAATTACTAGTACGAGTGCTGTTGGACGAACAGGAACAAAGGCTAAGGTATCATGGAAGGCTGGAACAGGAGTGACAGTTCATTCGGTCACTTATGATGGCACACCGGTTGCCTTAGGCGACGAGATTGATTTGAAGACTGGTGGGACTTTCAAAGTAGCCTATAGTGTTGCAGAGGCAGCTCCAACTTCAACTTCAACTACAGGTTCAACTGGGACTTCAAGCCCAACTCCAAAAGCAGAGCTAAAATCAATTGATATTTCCTTGAATGATGTTCAAGCAGTCAGTGCGCCGGTAGATGTCTTAGCCGTTCAGAAAGCAGCAGTTTCTTACGGACAAAAGGTTCAGAAAATAGCTTCTGCCTACCAAAAGGTAGAATCACTAAAACAAGCATACGATACCGTCAAAGAGTTAAAAAATAGTAATGTGTCTAAAGCATTATCGGATATTTGGTTTGAAGCGATTGATTCAAATCTGAAGAAATATGAAGACAGCTTAACTGCACCTGCTAGCGGTACAGATACAGATGGTACTAAAGGAAAAGTAGATAAAGCCTTATCAAAATTGACTACTCTGAAGCCTGTTCTAGAAAAAAATGTGCAAGATATTTTGACTACCAACCAAGAATTGGATACCAAAATAAAGGACCAATTGGATAAGTACAAGCAGTTAAAAGAGAAATTAGAGAATTTGGAAAAGGCACAAGACGGAGGAAATGAAGCCTTTAAAAATACTGATGATCAATTGGCAGCTCTAAATACTGATTATGCGGCTCTCTTATCTGAAACTAAGGGTGTGAAAGAGTCTTCTCAAAGCAATGTTAAGGCGGCTGAGTCTGTTAATGAGACTTTAGGCAATTTCAATCGTGAATTATCAAACGCTCAAACAAGTACTGAAAAGTTGTCGCAGGATGCAGAATCTTTGATGACACAGTTTAATGAAGAATTGACTAATAATGGAAACTTTGTAGAATCCTTCGTGAAGGTTTTGAATAATGCCTATGAAAATGGGGTACCAAACGACGTATTGCTGAACTTCTTATCCAACCCTGTTGCTCAAAATTCTACTTCAGTAAAAGCGACTGTCAATGTTTACCGTCCGTTTACATGGATTTTACTATTGGAGATTATTAGTCTCTTTACAGCCTACCTATTTGCAACTCAAAATGTTATTCGCAAAGTTAAAGATAAGTTCAAACTAGATAAGCTACATGATACGGATATTATGACAGTTGGGCTACTCTCGATTTTGGCTGTAGTAGTTGGTCTAGTAGTTGGTATTGTATCGAGTGCACAGCTTCATGTTGGCCGTGAATACCAACCGTCATGGGTCTTGCTGATTGTTTTAGCTACGTTAGTACTGATTCAAGGCCAGTATTTATTGCTCAAACATTTCCGAGTGATTGGAATGGGTCTTGCCTTCTTTATGATGATTAGCTTTGTCTATCTATCGAATGCAATTGGGACGACGGCCAGTCTAACAGGTTTCCCAGCCTTTATCAAAAATCTCAATGCTTTATCAATATTAGAAGCTTTACTCTCAGGATATTTTGATGGGCAACCAGCAAACATTTTAGCATTTGTTGCAGTGACGATTGTCGTAGCTGGATTACTTGTTATGAATATTTTTATCAAAGAAAGAAGCTTTTGGCCTCAAGTATTTCAAACTGAGAAAGAATAGGAAATGAAAAAAATAATTCTTTTGCTTCTTACCTTAGTAGCATGTGCAGCAGTCTCAATGGCTGCTGCAGATGATTTGAAGGATAATAGTCTCCAGATTGATGACTCCCGACTTGAGAAGAAAGAGGGATTAAAATTTGGATTACAATCTGAACAAATCAAGGAGCTTTTTAACGAAGCGACTCAAAAGAAGTTGCAAGATATGCAGCAGTATCAAGAGGAACAGTTGATCACAGAAAGGGGCCAACTGTTTTCTGCTATACAGGGGTCAGTGAAAAAATCTCCCGAAGAGCAGTTGTTTCAGCCAAATTCAAAAAAAATAGCTAAATTTCAAACAAATATAGGTCAGGTAGAAAAAAGTGGATTAAGTGACTTTCTTCCAGAGATATTCTATATAGCATTAATTTTCTTGCTTTTTGGAGCAACCGCTGTGATGAGTTATCGCGTGATGGTAGAGAGTGTGGATTAAACTTTTGGTAAATCCATTAAGACAACTTTGTGAGAAAAAAGATAAATCAGATACAGGAGGCATGTAAGAAGTGGAGCAACATATCAATATTACCCTACGCCTGAAAGAAAGGGATGTGGATATTCGTATTCCACGTCGGATTGAAGTGCGTCGATTAATCCGAGAAGTGGATACCATTTTTAATCCAGGTAAGAAGCGAAAAAAATATCAACTACGAGTTGTTAATAAGGGCTTGTTGCTTGATGAGGGTAAGTATCTGTCGGATTATCCAATGACGACAGGAGATTTAGTAGAGATAGAGGAGATATAGGTGACTGAGGAAAAATTTGTATTTGGCGAGCAGCCATTTATCTATGAAAAAAATGAAACAACTTGGCAATTGAGCCTTAAGCGCTCAGATGTAGCGAGTCAGGATTTGCGGGAGCTCCTGCTTTTGGATTTGCATCATCCGCTCTTTTTGGAACAGACCATGGAGGCAGATGAGGATAGTGTGACGTTTACGTATCAGCTAGAGCCTCATGGTCTTCGTTATGAAGAAGTGAAGAGCCGAACCATTTCAGAGCGGATTCGTTTGGCCTTAAATGTCTTTGGTTTAGAGGCAGCCTTGGCCTTGCCGGTGACCTTTCTTTTGCATCCGATGAATCTTTTTATCACAAAGGATGCCCAAGCAAAGATTGCCTATCGTGGGGTACCAGGCCTCATGACTCCTCAAGCAGTCTCCTCAGAGGACTTTTTACGTCAGGCTAAGTGTTTTGTGGTAACCCTCTTTAGTGATTTGGATTTTATGGACCTTTACAATGGTTCCTTAGAATTAGAGACCTTGCCAGACTTTTTAAATGACCTGTGTCAGGCAGATGATATTGCAACAGCAGTTGCTATTTTGGAACGGTATTATGTAGAGAAATCTGCGAAAGAACAGGCGGATTTGGTCTTGGTTCCAAGTAGACGGCATCGTGTATTTAAGCTTGCGACGATTTGGTTGACAGCGAGTGTCGTCTTGTTAGTCGTCCCTCTGATCTATCTGATTTTCATCCAAAATCCCTTCAAAGAAAAGATGTTGCAGGCAGATACGGCCTTTATCAAGGTGGATTACAGTGGTGTGATTACAGAGTTAGAAGGGATTTCCCCTTCCAGTCTTCCTAATACGCAAAAGTATGAGTTGGCCTACTCTTATATTCAAGGTTTGGAATTTTCTTCAGACCAAAAGAAGGTCATCTTGAATAATGTCACCCTTAAGTCGGATGAACTCTATCTGACCTATTGGATTCAAGTTGGGCGTAATCGTTTTGAGGATGCTCTTGATACAGCGAAGCGGATCAATGACAGTGATTTGATTCTCTATGCTTTGACTCAGGAAATCAAGCAGGTTCGTGAAGATGGCAAGTTGTCAGGAAAAGATCGTGAAAGTAAACTGAATACTTTGGAGAGTGAATATAAGAAATACTGGGATAGCCGAAGTGAACTATTAACAAGTGATTCTAGCTCTAATGCATCTACTAGTCCAAATTCTCAAGAAAAGGCTTCTGAAAGCAAACCTTCATCTGAGAAGAAATCTAGCCCTAGCAGCTCCTCTAGCAATTAAAGTAGACCAAGGAGAGAAATTATGAAAAAACAAATCATTTTCTACAGCCAAGGTCTGCGTTATGAAGTAGAACTGAGTGCAGATAAGACGGTCTTGGTTGGGGCTACTGAAAAGGCACAAGTCTACCTCTCTCAACAAGAGAGCCCGATTCAGCTCAAGATTGACGGTGACGAGGTCTTTTATCAGTATGAGGACGAAGCAGGAATATTGAAAGATGGTCTACGTTTGGGCGAGGTTGTCTTTTATCTCCGAGAAGGGGAGCCAAGGGTTTATGATCTTTTGGATTTATCAGAGTTTCAGATCGGTTCTCAAAGAGGTGCGTTGATCACACTAGATGAAGATGTTGAACTCTTACTCCAAAAATCTCAGAATCAATGGATGCTAAATAGACTAAAAGGCGCATTTTATCGAAATAATCATCTGGAACAGGTGGACCAGCAACTGCTTCACTTTGGGGATGAGTTGAGTCTAGGGGCGGTGACAATAAAGCTCTATCCAGATGAAGTATGGATTCAGGGGCCTGCCCAAGTTGGGAAACAACTGACTCTGAGAGAACCATCTCGATATGGCTTTTATGAAGATTATCCAGATTATCATCGTTCTCCACGAATCATCTATCGTGGGAGTGAGGATAAAATCTTGATCAATCCCCCTGGACAGGAACCAAGTAAGCCCAGTGATGAACTCTTAAAGCTAATCGTTCCTCCTCTTATGATGGTAGGGGTAACCGTCTTGATCACCTTGATTCAACCTCGAGGGATCTATATTCTTGCGACAGTAGGGATGTCTATAACCACAATGATTTTTTCTATCCGTGGTTTTATCAAAAATCGTAAAAAGTACAAGGCTGATAAGAAGGAGCGGATTGATCTCTATCGTCTTTACCTGAAAGATAAGGTCAAGGAATTGACTCGTCTGGAACGGGAACAAAAAGAAGGGATGCACTATCATTTTCCAACTATTTCAGAGTTGACGGACTTGGTTGAGAGTTACAATCACCGGATTTATGAAAAAACTCCCTTGCATTTTGACTTTCTATACTATCGCTTGGGCTTAGGAAAACTTCCTACCAGCTATGAGTTGAGTTATGGTCAACAGGAACGCAGCGGTAAGAAGGATGCTCTGGAAGAAGAGGGCTACGCTCTCTATAGTCGTCACAAAAAGATTCCCGATATGCCGATTCCAGCGAATCTCAGCCATGGACCGGTGGGGTATATTGGACCTAGAAATCTCGTCCTAGAACAACTGCAGCTTTTGGTGATGCAACTAGCGACTTTTCATTCTTATCATGATGTGCAGTTTATTACTATCTTGTCGGAAGAGGAGAGAGACCAATGGTCTTGGATGCGTTGGCTCCCTCATGCCAAACTGCAAGAGCTCAATGTTCGAGGTTTTGTCTACAATCAACGGACACGGGACCAGGTTCTCAATAGCTTGAACCAAATCTTGAAACTGCGTCGTAGCCAAAAGGAAGAAGCATCCCACAAGGAGAGCACCCTCTTCCATCCCCATTACGTGGTTCTAGTAACCGATGAAAAGCTGATTTTGGATCATGTAATTATGGAGTTCTTTACCGAAGATCCAACGGAATTAGGCTGTTCTCTTATCTTTGTAGAGGATGTCATGAGTTCCTTGTCTGAGAATATCCAGACAGTGATCAACATCAAGGACCGAAATACGGGCCAACTGGTCATGGAAG
The DNA here is from genome assembly GCF_003943415.1 of Streptococcus oralis. Classification (GTDB taxonomy): domain Bacteria; phylum Bacillota; class Bacilli; order Lactobacillales; family Streptococcaceae; genus Streptococcus; species Streptococcus oralis_BJ. Next base: position 66,833 of record NZ_RJPK01000003.1, read on the forward strand.
AAGGGGTCTTGAAAGAGACGGACTTCCGTTTGGATCATTTTCCAACAGATTATGATAAGGAGCGGATTGCCCGTACCTTGGCACCGCTCAATCACCTCCAAAACCTTAAGAGTTCGATCCCGGATTCTGTGACCTTTATGGAAATGTATGGGGCGGAAACCTTTGAGGATTTGCAGGTATCGAGCCGTTGGAAAAAGAACGCACCCTACAAGAGTTTGGCTGTGCCGATTGGTCTGCGTGGTCAGGATGATCTGGTTCAGCTCAATCTACATGAAAAAGCTCATGGACCTCATGGTTTGATCGCAGGGACGACTGGATCAGGGAAGTCAGAAACGATCCAATCCTATATCCTGTCCCTCGCTGTCAACTTCCACCCACACGATGTGGCTTTTCTACTCATCGACTACAAGGGTGGGGGAATGGCCAATCTCTTTAAGGACCTGCCCCACCTCTTGGGAACCATTACCAACTTGGATGGAGCCCAATCAATGCGGGCCTTGGCTTCAATCAATGCGGAGATCCATCGTCGTGAACGACTCTTTGGGGAGTTTGAAGTCAATCATATCAATCAATACCAGAAGAAATTTAAAAACGGAGAAGCAACAGAACCTCTCCCTCATCTCTTCCTCATTTCAGATGAGTTCGCGGAGCTCAAGGTCAACCAGCCCGACTTTATCAAGGAGCTGGTGTCTATCGCTCGGGTCGGGCGTTCCCTCGGGGTTCACTTGATCCTAGCTACTCAGAAGCCATCAGGTGTGGTCGATGACCAGATCTGGTCCAACTCACGCTTCAAGATAGCCCTTAAGGTGGCGGATCGTTCGGACTCCAATGAAATGCTTCATACACCTGATGCGGCCGAGATCACTCAGACGGGACGTGCTTATCTGCAAGTCGGAAACAATGAAGTCTATGAGCTCTTCCAGTCAGCCTGGTCAGGCGCGGATTACCAGCCGGACAAGGACGATATGGGGATCGAGGACCATACCATCTTCCTGATCAATGAATTGGGGCAATATGAGATTTTAAATGAGGATCTATCAGGCTTAGAAGATGTGGATGAGATCAAGGAAGTTCCGACAGAGTTGGATGCGATTGTGGAACATATCCAAGTTCTGTGTCAGGAACAAGAGATTCCTCCAGTACCACAGCCATGGTTGCCACCACTTAAGGAGCGCATCGCGCTAGAGGAGCTGGAAACAGTGCAGCCAGCGGTTGCTTGGGAAGAAGAGAAATCCCTTTCCTTCCTACTCGGAATGGCAGATATCCCGCAGGCCCAGAAGCAGGAAGCCGTCTCTATCAACCTCTCCAAGGATGGACATGTCCTTCTTTACGGAAGTCCGGGAACAGGGAAGACCACCTTCCTTCAGACAGCTGGTATGGACTTGGCTCGCAAATTCAGTCCCAAGGCTCTTACCCTGTACTTGATGGACTTTGGGACCAATGGATTGGCACCCTTGTCCAAGCTTCCGCAGGTGGCAGACACCATGCTTTTGGATCAGGCAGAGAAGATTTCTAAGTTTGTGCGGATCATGGAGCGCGAACTCAACCGTCGTAAGAAACTCCTTGCGGACTATGGTGTAGGGACCTTGGAGCTTTACCGAGAGGCTAGTGGGCAGCAAGAGCCGGCTATCGTTATCCTCTTAGACAGCTATGAGGCCATCAAGGAGGAGGCTTATGAGGCAGAACTCTTTAAACTTTTGGTGCGCATCTCTCGTGAAGGTCTCAGCATAGGAGTGCATCTCTTGATGACAGCGGGCCGACAGTCCAACCTTCGGGCTCAGCTCTACTCGAACTTCAAGCACCAGTTGAGCCTTCCACAGAATGATGTGAGCGAGGTGCGGGCAATCGTGGGCTCTACACCCCTTGCCATGACCATGGAAGACATCAAGGGCCGTGCGCTCATGAAGCGTGAAGAGGTGGATGTGATCCAGTTAGCTCTCCCAGTTTATGGAGCCAATGACACCCAAGTCCTCAACAACCTGCGCCAGGAAGTGGCTTCCCTCCAAGAAGCCTGGACAGGTCAACGCCCAAGTGCCATTCCGATGGTGCCGGAGGAGTTGATGATGGAAGAATTTTTGAATTTGCCTAGTGTACAAGAAGCTATTGAGAATGGTCAGATTCCTATCGGTTTGGAGCTAGAAATGGTTGGAAGTGTCAATATCTCTCTTAGCAAATTTAAACACATGGCTTATGTATCAAATGCAGAGGATGCTTTTGATAATATAACTCATCATTTAATAAAAACTATTCTTAGAATGCCTAACGTCTATATGATGTTGATTGATGCTTTCCAAGAATATGAAGCATATAGTAAGCAGGTGAAAACCTATGTTGGAAGTAAAAAGGAACTGTCGGACATAGGAAATCATCTAATCTATGAAATAGAGCGCCGTCTTGAAAAAGGTATATCATCTGAATGGATCATTTTTATACCAAATATGAAAGCACTGGTATCCGAAAGCGATCTAAATGAACAACAGCTTCAATTTATGTTTGAGAAGGGGTATCGAGTAGGGATGAGGTTTATTATTGGTACTGATTATACTTATATTGGGACAAGTATTGATCCAATTCCTAGATACCTTAAAACAAATGTCCAATGGGTCATCTTTGGTATGCGCCTAATGGATCAAACCTTCTTAGATAAAGGAATGTATAGCAGAGATGTGGCTCCAGATCCCGATCAGATTTATTTGCATTCTCGGAAAGAAGTCATCAAACTCAAAATTAGTAAGAATAAGTAAAACTATTTTTTGATACTTAAGATTCAACCCTATCTCTTGACGATTTGATAGTAGAAAGGATAATTGAAAAGGTTATTGAATATGGGACAAGTAAAAAGTGAAAAAGGCAAGGCAAGCACTATTGCAACTGGAATTGTATCAGCAAGCAATAGCATTACTACTGCTGGTACAGTTACGAGAGATAAGACAAGCTATTATACCGCTAATACGGTAGGAAGAAGATTGATCATAAATGAGGCCTCTATGGCTGAAAATGTTCAATCGAAAATAAGTGAATTCGTAAAACTAATTCATGGTGTCGCAAATGAATTCGAAGTAGTAGATGAGAAGATAAGTACATTGTGGCAAAATAATTTGCCGTCGAGTCAAAATAAGGGGACAACTGGTCTACCTTCTCTGTATTCAAATCCATCATTTGTTCCTCAAAATAATTTGTTTAAGGAGTGAGGATGGAAAAAACTAGAAAATTAGAAGATATTCAATGTAGTGTTCAACAGATTCAAACGAAATTATCAAAGCTAGAAGAAGAAAGAAATCAGTTTTCTTACGTTGCGACGGAGATCATAGATCTTTGTCAAACAAACTTCATCCCATATAGAGAATTAGGATATTATCCGTTATCAGTTAAAGATGAGATGGATCGTCTTGAAGATATAGAGATGTTAAAAAGGAATGAACAGCTACTTGATGATTTTATCTCCGAGAGGAGAGAAGAACTAAAAAAAGCAATGAGCAAGCTAGAGAACGAAAAAGAGGAACTTCTTTTTCAACAACGCCGTCTTGAATCACAAAATGAGGAGAAGGAGGAGAAGAATGGGGATTAAAGTAGACATAGGCTCAGCAGATTCGCAGGGCAGTACAGCGAATAGTGTATTAAGCAGCCGTGTGAATTATTATAACGATGTCATTACTGCCTTTAATAATTTGATTACAGAGGGAGAATTAAAAGGGAAAGCCTATGATAGCGCTAAGTCCTATGCGGAAAATATAATGGTTCCCCTACTTAGAGGAGTTATCCTCTTTTCAGAGAGTCTAGGAGGAAAAGCCAGTGAATTACCGACTCTTTACCGTTCACAAGTCGGTGGAGAAAGTCTAGATGAGGAGATACTTCAAAAGCAAATTGAAGCGAAGAATACAACCATTTCGACTCATGAAGCTATTTTGTATAGTTTATCTAATCTAAAGGACATCGATCCCATATATAAAAGTAATGTTCGAGGAATTATCTCAAATGCAACGAGTAAGCGAGATGAGTTACAAAGGAAATTAGAAAAATTGCAGTCGTTTGCGAGCTCGACTAGTGGTCATTTTTCGGATTCAGAAAGCTTACAGACTTTAGTTTTTCAAGGTTTCGAACAAGTCACGGGTGACTTTGGAAAGTTTGATGGAACTTTTAAAGTAGAGGGACAAGCTCCTTGGGCTAATAATATTAATAATGAGTGGACGAAACGTTCTGAGGTGATCCAAAATTACCAAAATGTTTTAGATAAAATTAAGAATAAAACAGAATTGGATGAGAAGGATATAAAGGCAATCCAAGCTTATCAGAACCGCTATCCAGCTAAGGGCATGCCAGAGAATGTTAAGAATGCAATTCAGGGATTTGTAGATAGGACGGAAGCTGAATTGCTAACGATGGCCCAAGATGTTGCAAAGGAACAGGGAATTTCTGTTGAAAAAGCCATTGATTTTATTTTGAAGCAGGAAGAATCAGCCGATAAATCTTCAAAATTTTCGAACATCGTTGGTAGAGCTATTTTGGCAAAGGCTGAATTAGACTTTATTAACGGTAGACAAATTATTTCTGACTCCAGAGGTCGTGTTAAGATAGGCTCTCGTTTTCTTTATAATAAAAATACAGGGCATGTATATACTAATGGAAGCGGAGAATATAGACAAGAGACAGGTAAAGCGTTTGATCCTACTGATACCAATATTGGCAAAGGGGTTCAGACAACTGGTTGGCGAGCTGCTCTTGGCGATGCTGTGGATTCGGCTAAAAGCGGTTTTAAAAATTCTTTGAAATTTTGGGATGACTTCAACTGGAAAGATGCTTCACAGCTTTCAAAATGGGGACAGGCTGGCAAAGCGTTTGGTGCCATTGGGACAGTTCTCAATGTTGGGGGAAATATAAAAGAAAACTTTTTTGATGATAAAACTTCTTCCGTTGGGGAAAAAATCCAAAATTTCGTAGTTGACCAAGGTGTTGACCTTATTTCAGGGGCCTCTGCTGCAAGCGCTGGTGCTGCAATCGGAACTGTTATCGGAGGTCCTATTGGAACAGTTGTAGGGTTAGGATTAGGTGCAGCCATTGGGTATGCTATGAACAATGTTAAGTTTGGCTTATTGAATCATAAATCTGTAACGGATGCAGCTAAGGATGCAATTGGCAATGGCTTAAAAGCAATAGGAGGGTGGTTTAGCTAATGGCAAAGATAAATAGAAAAAATAAAGCAAAGATTACTAGCATAGAAGGCGAAAGATACCATGGTCCTTTGATCACACATGGTGTCAGTTTAGGTTATATTAAATTATATCCATGGATTGCTTTAGCATTAACTGGTTTTCTGTATGTGGGTGGAACTTATGAAGACAATCTAGGCATCTTTAAAGGACTTTCTTTGTTTTGCGGTGTTGTGAATATACTTGGTATTATCATTTCTTTTATTCCCTATTTGGTAAACGCATGGAGGGCTTTAACATATTATTTGATAGCCCTCACAGTGTTAAGCTTAGTGATAGTTACAAATTTTATTTGTTTACTAATAGTTATTTCAGACGGTAGTTCTATAGGAGCTAAGGAGATATATCAATCCCCTCTCACTCCATTTTATGTAATATTGATGATGTTCCTTTTTATCTTTGCATGTGGCCTCTATGCTTGGTACTATCTCCCAAAGAATCAGGGGAAAGTCTGGGCTTTTAATCAAGTAAAAGAGGAAGATAGAAAGAAAACATGGTGGAATAATTTTGCTATAGCTTTTGCTGGGGCAACAATCATTCCCTCTCTCCTAACAGGCTATATTCAGATTGCTTTTGGTGTTTTATTGGGGATTTTATTGACCTTGACCCTTCCAGCTGTCATGGTAGATGCTGTTTATGCGGCTATTTATGTAAAAAAGCATCCTAACAATGATGAATTAGCTTAAAAATAAAAATAGTTAAGAAAGTAGTTAAGAAATATGGAAGTGAGACCTAAAAAGTTAGTTCTTCATAATCAGTTTGGTTATGAAGAAAATGGGTTGGGAATTGTACCAGTCGAACAGATTTGTCATAAAGTATATCCTTTATGTTGGGAGTTTATAGAGGATATGCTAGATATGGTTTTTTCAGATGGTCCAGTATATTTTAAGAGTTATCCTTTTGGGGATAAAAAAACGATTTCTATTTTTACAACATTTGGCAATGCATATACCCAAATAGATAGATATAAAGGACCATTTCTTTTTCAAGAAAATATTTTTATAGACAGTAATGATTTCGCTACTTTTTCCTCAGAAAATTTAGCGGATTATTATGATACCTTACGTGTAAAATATGCTAAAGAAAATTTGGAGTATTTAGCTGTTTATCATGTGCTTTATCATCCTGGAAAAGAAATTGTAGTTGATGCATATAGTAGTTGGGAGGTAGAGTGATGAAATATGTTGTTGCACAAGGTGTGACCAATGAAAACATTTTTGAGGCACGGAATGTGATTAAAAAGCGTAAGACTTTTCATGTTAGTCAGATGAGAAATGAACTAGATGCTTTTATGACAGCTATTTATGAAGCAGGAGGTCATCCAGCAGGACCTATTGTATATAGTCTAAATAATGTGCCATATGAAGGAAATATGGATATTGAATTCTTTCTTCCCTTAGAGGAGGAATTTCTTGAAGTCAAGGGGATGAAATTTTCATCTTACTTTGAAATCAATAATATTATAATGGTAACTCTAAATCATGATTATGAGGAATTAACCAAGGAAGCATATGCTAGATTATTATGGACCTTAGAGAAGAATAACCGCGAACAACAAACCCCTTTTTATCATATTCTCCAAACAGAAGGAACAGGGCAGGTAACAGTATTGCTTGGTTATGCTTATTAAGTTTGGTAAAGAAATTTCCGATTATATATGTAAGATTTGCAAAAGAGTTATTTCATAGTTCAGTACAGCGAATAGTGTATTAAGCAGCCGTGTGAATTATTATAACGATGTCATTACTGCCTTTAATAATTTGATTACAGAGGGGGAGTTGAAAGGGAAAGCCTATGATAGCGCTAAGTCCTATGCGGAAAATATAATGGTTCCCCTACTTAGAGGAGTTATTCTATTTTCAGAGAGTCTAGGAGGAAAAGCCAGTGAATTACCGACTCTTTACCGTTCACAAGTCGGTGGAGAAAGTCTAGATGAGGAGATACTTCAAAAGCAAATTGAAGCGAAGAATACAACCATTTCGACTCATGAAGCTATTTTGTATAGTTTATCTAATCTAAAGGACATCGATCCTACTTATAAAAGTAATGTTCGAGGGATTATCTCAAATGCAACGAGAAAGAGAGATGAGTTACAAAGGAAATTAGAAAAATTGCAGTCGTTTGCGAGCTCGACCAGTGGTCATTTTTCGGATTCAGAAAGCTTACAGACTTTAGTTTTTCAAGGTTTCGAACAAGTCACGGGTGACTTTGGAAAGTTTGATGGAACTTTTAAAGTAGAGGGACAAGCTCCTTGGGCTAATACTATTAATAATGAGTGGACGAAACGTTCTGAGGTGATCCAAAATTATCAAAATGTTTTAGATAAAATTAAAAATAAAACAGAATTGGATGAGAATGATATAGCAGTGATTGCAGAGTATGGAAAACGTTATCCTGATAAAGAGTTGCCAGAGAATGTTAAAGATGCTGTACGAAAATATGTTGAGAGTAAAGTTAATAGTGATATAAATGACAACAAAATTGGAGAGTTATTTGAACTTATACGAGATACGTCTCTGGAGGAAATTGCTAAAGAAACAATTTCTAAGTTAAGCTCAAAGAATCCTAAGCTATCAGAGTACTTTAAGTATCTTACTACTACTGATAAGTTTGGTAATATAAACATTACCTACTCTGGGGATAGTAAAGGATATACGGATGCTTTATTCAAAGCAAATGCTGCGAATCTACTTAAGCAATTCACAACTTCAGAAATTAATATTCCTATACCAGGAACCAACTCCTCTGTTGGAATTTCAGGGATTAGTTCAGTATTTATGGGAATGGACTTTTTGAACAACCTACAGAATGAGAATGCAGGACGTGCCTTTACACATACTGCAGCAACGACGGCAATGACAGTAGTAGGGGTAGACTTTGCAACAACAGCTCTTTTGACTACAGCTACAGGTTCTGGAACTGTAGCAGCTGCTGCAACATTTTTAGCCTCTAATCCAATTGGTTGGACTATCGTAGCAGGTGTTACAATAGGATATGCAGTAGGATATGCTTATGAGCATAACTTTTTGGGTATTAAAGATATAGCAAATGATTTTGGTGATAATCTTAATAAAGGAATAGAATGGGTAGGTGACAATATTGATTCAGGTATCAAGGAAGTCGGAAATTGCATCGACTCAAGTATTAAATCTATTCAGAAAGTGTTTGGGTGGTAAATGTGGAATTAAAATTTAAAAATTCGAATTTAGCAGTTTTTAGGATCGTTGAGTTTAAGAACAAAGATTATATCTTAGATCCTACTTCCATAAAAGGAAAGTCCTATTTTTTCGGTTTGCTTCCTAAAGAAGTTACTGCTGAAATGGTTGAACTATCTCCATCAAATGATAGTTTTAGAATAAAATCAAAGACACCAATAGGGGCGTCTACTGCTTTAGTCATCATGGTTCAGCCATTCGTAGCTATCTCATATAGACTTATAAAAGATGCATTTATTGATTGGGGGATAAGTCAGCAACTTTCTTTGAAATTAGGTGTGTTTGCTTTCTCCGTGTTTTTGTCTTATCTTATGGCTGTCTGGTATGAAAAAGCTGCGGTACGAAAGTTCGAATCAAGAATCCCCCAAAATAGTAAACGATTTCGACTTGTTTTTGAACCAAAAGGCAAACGAATGATTGATTGGTATCTAATTTTAGCAATTAATATTGTTTGTTTAATGTTTTTTTTGGGAAATAATGATGGCTCAGAAGGAGTCTTGTTGATAATTAATGGTATAATTTCTTGGTTTTACTTTGTAATGATGAGAATGCCGCAAGTTCCCTCATATTATAAGACACTAATATTAACTGAAATTGAAGAGCTATAAATACAGAATGCCGAGAAGTTAGAAATGATATTGATTCAGGTATTAAATCCATTCAGAAAGTGTTTGGGTGGTGAATGATTCATTTAAAGTTCAAGACTGCTAATATGATAGCGTAGAGTATTGTAGAATTAGAAAAATATAAATTGAAAGGAAAAAAAATAAATGTCTATTTTGCCAATTGGAACAATTGTTTATTTAAAAGAGGGGAGTCAAAAACTAATGATTCTCAATCGTGGGGTTACTATAGAACAGAATGGTGAAAGTGTTTTGTTTGACTATTCTGCAGCTTTTTATCCAATGGGACTAAACCCAGAACAGTTGTTTTACTTCAATCGTGATGATGTAGATAAAGTGGTTTATAAAGGCTATAGTGATGAAGAAGAAGAACGGTTCGCTGAAATTTATCAACGTTGGCTTGATGAAAATGCAACAACAATTAAAAAAGGTGTAACAAAATAATGTTCATCTGTAAAGATTATTGAAAAATATCACAATACTTTAAATAAAAATCAAAAACGAGGAGCTACTTTATCATTAAAGCAACTTCTCGTTTTTGTTTGTTCTATGTCGTAAGATGAATTAGCGTGACCATAAGCCTAAATTCATGATACAAAGATATAGCTTTGTTCCTATGGAAAGAGAGCTATTTTGATATTGTGGTATAATAGAACAAGAACATTTTTTAGTACCTTGAAAATTCTATATTTTCGCTTGTTTATCTCTTCTGCTATTTTCAAAAAATATCCTGTCCCTTGCCGTCAACTACCACCCTCATGATGTGGCTTTCTTGTTGATTAACTACAAGGGTAGGAGAAGCTAGAATAGCTTCCTACGATCAAGCAATTTCTGCATTATCAGCATTTGATAATGCAGGAGATTTGCAAGGGGCAGCCTATGATAGTGGTAAACAATATGGTATGAATGTAATCACTCCCTTGCTCAAGGGAGCTATCATGTACTCAGAATTAGTAAGCGAAGCTGTTCCAGGTCTTCCCTCAAAATATCGTTCAGAAGTCGGAGATGATGACCTTGATTCAGAGGTACTTGAGAGTGAAATTCGTAGTCTTGAATCTAGTCTTCATAGTATTAGAGGAATGTACAATGCTATGGTTGGAGACGAATCTACAAGTGCAAGCACTTTAAGTAGTCTTTCAAATCGTATGGATGTCCTCCTAAAACAAAGAAATGAAAAAATGGATAAACTCCGTAAGCTAAATATGTTTGCTGGAAGTTCCAATGACGTTTTTTCTGTAGGGGAAGGTAGTAGCTTAGTTGATAACTTAGCTCAAAATCTCCAAACGGGTTTAAGTCAAATCCAAACAGAGTTTGCAAGTTTTAGTGGTACTTTTCCCAAGCACTCTGTACATACTCTGGGCTGGGCACAGAATATCGAGGGTGAGTGGGAAAATAAGGTTAAGATTGATGGAGATTATAAGAATATCCTCAAAAAAATTGAGGATGGTAAGGGATTGACCGAGAAGGATATGGAAGTAATTCAATCCTATAAAAAACGTCATCCAAGTAAAGAGTTACCAGATACATTAGTTAATGCCATTGAGCAACACATCTATGAAAAGACATTAGCTGAAGCACTTGGTGATGATGGTGTTAAGTACAATACAATGAATTTGTATGATGCAATTACGGCAATCTCAGATAATGACTGGTTTAAGAGAGGAGCCCAAGTACTTGGATTAACACCGAAAAACTTGACTGAGGCTTTCCTACAATCGGACGGTGTCATAGGATTGCTGGGATCGGTTGATAAGGGGACAAAAGGTAGGAAATTTGTAAATGGTGTAATGAGTACCATGGCTTGGTATGAATCATTAGGAAATAAGGGAGGGACACTGAAAAAGATTTTCGATGGTATTTCTGATATCGCAAGCCCTGTAGAAACTATTGTAAAAAAAGGATTGGAAGGTGCCAGAGATGCTGGAATGGCGAAATTTGGCAAATATATAAAAGGGGGAGAAGAGGCAACAGGCTTATTAGGAAAAGGGCTCAAATATTTCCCAAAAGTAGCTAAGGTTCTGGGGAAAGTAGGGACAGTAATGACGTTTGCTGATCTTGGGATTACAGCGATTTCTAGTGGAGTAGACGAATATAGCAAAACTAAGGATATAGGAAGAGCTGCTGGGAAAGGTGCACTTTCAGCTATAGCTAGCGTGGGTCCATTAGAAGGAGCAACCATCGGAGGAGCAATAGGTGGTCTCCCAGGAGCAGCTGTTGGAGCAGTTGTTGGAGGTGTTATTCAAGGTATAAAAGCATGGAAGCCGAAATTTTTTGATGATCCTGTTAAAGGAACGAAAGAGATTATAGATGATGTTGGTAACGGTATAAAAGGAACTGTTAAAAATATATCTAATTTTATGGGTGGAATCGGTAAGGCATTAGGAGTTGGGTGAAAAGTATGAGGAAGAAATCAATTTTTAAAGCAAGTTTTGAAGAGAGTTTAAATTTGGAGGATGATGGTTTTTTGCAGTATCAGAAACAAGATTATTATAATAAACTTGGGAAAGCCTTTAAGAAAGGGAAACCCTCTTTTTGGTTTGGTATTAAAACTTTTATTCTTAGTCTGTTGTTTCCGATAGGTGCAAATTTCATGCTCCTTGCTGTTACCCTATCATTCCAAAATTCTGATCCTAAAGATTTAAGGTTACCAGTTTCTCAGTATCCTTTGCTAACAGTCGAGCTTTATTTAATTTGCTTGTTAATTTGGTTGTTATTGGTATTAATGGGTAAATTCTTTAAACGGACGTTTATTCTCCCTTATCGTTATCGATTTCATATTATAACTTTTATGATATGGTTTGTGTTTGAATTTAATTTGCTGGCAACAACTATCTCTTTACCTATATTATCAATATGGGGGATCTTAGTACTTTTAGGGCTTCAAGTATTGTTGACTTATGTAATGTTAAGAACAGAGCTTAGAAGTTTGAAAAAACGAATGTATGGAGAAGTTAAGTCACCTACCTTACAAGATAAAATTGCCAAAGGTATTGCTATTTATGGAGCAGGTATATTGGGCTTAGCTGTGATTGTTAATTATATTTTCAAAGCTTTTTCTATTAATTTTTCACATTCCGTAACTGTTTCAGGTCTCTTTATATTTTGGATTCTATTAAATATTGGTATAATCGCCATGATTGTATTTATGGAGTTTCCTTTCTTTTTAGAAGGCTATTACAAATGGAAATATCCTGAAGAGTATCGTGAGTGGGAAGGAAAATCAGTGGAAGAATGGTATGGGAAAAAATATTAAAAAAAACACAAGGAGTTATTAAAAAATGAATAATAAAAACAAAAATAAAAATAAAAATAAAGAATTATTACCGTTAGGTAGTATTGTCTATCTTCAAGAAGGAACGCAGAAATTAATGATTATTGGTCGTGGAGTTATCTTTGACGACGAGGAAACTGGAGAAAAAGCATTTGCTGATTATATGGGTGTTTTGTACCCAATGGGCTTTCAAACGGAATCGACACTTTTCTTTCAACATGAAAATATTGACAAAGTCGTTTTTGTAGGCTATTCAGATGAGGAAGAGGAGCGTTTTTCAGAAATTTATAGAGAATGGACGAAAACACTCACAGTTCCTAAGAAAGAGATAAAATAGAATTACAGTGGAGTAACTATCATAGATTCTCTATATTGGACGTAGTATGCTAATTCTGTCTTTTTGCTGAAAGTTTTAAAACCATTAAAAAGTGTAACAAAATTCGAATAAGCTATATTTTTAGAGATTGTTGAAAAAATCACTATGCTTTAAATAAAAATAAAAAACGAGAAGTCGCTTTATTATTAAAGTAACTTCTCGTTTTTTGTCTGTTCTATGTCGTAAGATGAATTAGCATGGCTGTAAGTCTAAATTCATGATGCAAAAATATAGCTTTGTTCCTATGGGAAGAGGGCTATTTTGATATTGTGGTATAATGGAACAAGAACATTTTCTTTCTAGTACCTTGAAAATTCTATATTTTCCGCTTGTTTATCTGCTCTGCTAATTCCAAAAAAATATCTTGTCCCTTGCCGTCAATTTTCATCCTCATGATGTGGCCTTCTTGTTGATCGACTACAAGGGTGGTGGAATGGCCAATCTCTTTAAGAACCTGCCCCACCTCTTGGGAACCATTACCAACTTGGATGGAGCCCAATCCATGCGGGCCTTGGCTTCGATCAATGCGGAGAAGCATCGCCTCAGCCTGGTCAGGGGCGGATTACCAGCTGGACAAGGACGATATGGGGATCGAGGATCATACCATCTATCTAATCAATGAATTGGGTCAATATGAGATATTGAATGAAGACCTATCAGGCTTAGAAGAGGCTGACGAGATCAAGGAAGTTCCGACAGAGTTGGATGCGATAGTGCAACATATCCAAGATCTGTGTCAGGAACAAGAAATTCCTCCAGTACCCCAGCCATGGTTGCCACCACTTAAGGAGCGCATCGCGCTAGAGGAGCTGGAAGAGGTGCAGCCAGCGGTTGCTTGGAAAGAAGAGAAGTCCCTTTCCTTCCTACTTGGGATGGCGGATATCCCGCAGGCCCAGAAGCAGGAAGCCGTCTCTATCAACCTCTCCAAGGATGGGCATGTTCTTCTTTACGGAAGTCCTGGTACAGGGAAGACCACCTTCCTTCAGACAGCCGGTATGGACTTGGCGAGAAAGCACAGTCCCAAGGCTCTTACCATGTACTTGATGGACTTTGGGACCAATGGATTGGCGCCCTTGTCCAAGCTTCCGCAGGTGGCAGACACCATGCTTTTGGATCAGGCAGAGAAGATTTCTAAGTTTGTGCGGATCATGGAGCGCGAACTCAACCGTCGTAAGAAACTCCTTGCGGACTATGGTGTAGGGACCTTAGAGCTCTACCGAGAGTCTAGTGGTCAGCAAGAGCCGTCTATTGTTATCCTCTCAGTGTACCGCACCAGGCTTCAAGTCAAGCGCGATAGAGAAGCTGGTGTGGTACAGTATCAGAAAGTATTTTTCTACCTTAACGATTTTTCCAAGCTTGGTATCGAGTGTCAATCAAGAGTTGGGTTAGTCGTCCCATGGTTTCTCTTTCATCAGGAGTGAGGGATTGGGCTTGGACAAAGAGATGGTGAACGTGTTCAATGACCTTGAAGGAAGAAAGGTCGTTGATAGAAGAGATGCCTGCATCGAGAATGATTCCAAAAAAGAGGTCAAAGTAGAGTTGCAGTTCTTCGTCAGGAACTGTTTCAACCCATTCCTTGAAGGTAGTATCGACTTGCTGGCTGTCACTATTGGTCTCATCCAGTTGGACAAAGTGTTTGTCTTCAACCTGCCAACTAAAGGTGTCATGCTGGGCGATACCACCTAGGGCAGTGCTTCGAACGACGATTTTTTTATCAGGAATTTCCAGCATCATCCCGATGATAGAACCTTGTGGGACAAATACTTTCGTTCTTTCCATCATGTTTTGATAGCCTGGTGTTTCGGTTAGTTCCTTGTGAAGCCCAGGCGCATCAAAATTATAGACAGCGACAATGTTTTTTTGTAAAAGTGGATCGAGTTGACTAGCAGCATAGACGGCTAGATTGCCTCCTTTTGAGTGTCCTGCTAGGACAACCTTTTGGTTAGGATGTTGAGCAAAAAAGTCCTGTAAATACTGGAGGGCATGTTTTTGAGCTGGGATTTCCTTCATATAGGTCATATGGAAATCTTCTTTCCAACCGATGATACTGTCGTCAGTTCCACGAAAAACAAGCACATAGGTATCGAGACTGATACGATAAGTCATAGCTGCGAACTGTTTTTGCAATTCAGGATCGATATCGTTGATAAAGTCTGAGAGCTTGCAATTTTTAAAGCGTTTGTGTTGAGCGAGTTGATCCAATAACTGGAGGCGGTTTTTGCTGGTCAGCATCGTCGTTTCTCTAGGGATTTGAGGTGCAAGATCTATGAGGCGCTGGGGTTCTTGAGCGACTAAATCATCAAAAGGAAGATAGGTTAATTCGGTCAAGGCAAGAACATCTAACTCGTTCACGGGAAGGTCATAAAAGGAATCATATGCTACATCATTCAAGTAGTCAAAAATATTGGCCATAAAAGCTCCTTTCTCTATGTTTATCCTATCACATTTACCTAGAATTAGCTAGTAGGCTTGTTTGGATGACCTAGCAGGGATTGATTCAGATATATAGAAGACAGGCTGCTCCTATTTCAAACCTCTAAACGAGCTTACTTGTATATTTTTGCTATCAATCCCATTTTCCTTTAAAAAATTCTTCATCTCATTTACATCATCAGGCTGACCTGTGATGAGATAGCTGGCTTGATTGCCGTATTCATCAATAGCACGTTTTAAAAATTCTTGACTTTGAAAAAATTCATCGCTTGTTTTATAAGTAAAATTCGATGTTTTCTGAGCTAGTTCCTTCATTTCTTTATCAAAAATAGTCACTCCTTTGTCAAAATGATTGAGTACAATCGGGCATTTACCAGCCCATTCTTTGATAAGGGGGCGTAGAGCAGAAATGCCGACATCAGATGCAAAGCAAACTAGTGGCTGATTCATATCTTTAACGGTCAAAGAGGAATCCAGCCAACTCATCTCAATCTCACTGCCAGCCGGTAAATGTGTCAAGGTTTCCTTAAAGAGGCTACCACTATTATGAGTCAAAATGAGAATTTCATCTTCATCAGGTGTGGAGGCAATGGTTAGCCATCGACTGGTTTGCTCTCCCTTAGCTTCAGACGACGTATCAGGGAGTGTGAACTTAGCATAAGCCCCAGCTTTCCAGATTTGATGACTCGGTTTTGTGATATGAATTAAATACAGATCCCCGCTGGGGTTTTCGATGGATTTTATCGATAATGTCTGGCTTCGTCCAAGATAAGCGATGGTGGCCCAAGTTATAAGGCTTAGGACTCCAAGTGTTGATAGAATGATAATAAACATTTTTTTACCTCTTTTCATTTTTTATGACTCCTGTTCTCAATTTTGTGAATGAACTAAAAACAAATTCATTCATATTTTTCCAAAAAATAAAGAAATCCATTCTTTATTTTAGAACTCCTTTTATGAAGTTGGTTGCAAGTATTTCGACAGTTTTGCCAATATCTGGAAAATCTTTTTCCGTGATATGCATATCCATGTAGTAAAATAGGTTATAAACTTGTAAAATCTCTTGAATCTTTTCTGGAGAATACCCTTCAGCCTGCATACGATTTGTAAAAGTTTTAACTAGAAATTGATGAAATGGATTTGCGACTTTGCCTTCTTCTGAGGAATAGTAGCTGTGCAACTCATCTGCTATGGCAGGATTGTACCATTCTGCAAGGATTTTATTGGAAGAAACGAGAGTTCTGGACTGAGCAAATAGTTGACCAATGAGGTCGATCATGTCAATTTCCCAATCCAGTTCTTCGATCATAGCTTGGCGAACACGGTTGTTTTCATCTATATAGATATCTAGAAAAATGGCTTCTTTACTCTCGTAATAGTTATAAAAAGAGCCAACTGCCACCCCAGCTTGCCTAGCAATTTCTGAAATTCCTGTCGCCTTGTAACCTTTTTTCGAAAAAACTTCATAGGCCGCTGTCTTTAAAGCTTGTTTTTTGTCCAATCTGACCTTACCTCCTTCGGACATGAATGAATATTATATTTAGTTCATTCATATTCTAGCAAATCCTAGCTGGCTTGTCAATAAGAAGGATAAATTAATTAGTTTAAAGAATTACATTTATGAACAGAAGAGTTACATAAACTTACAAGGCATTTACCTTAATGAGATAGCTCATTTAAAATCTATTCCTTAAGTAAAAGAAACACAGAACAAATGAGCACAAAAAAGGGAAATATAGGATAAGGCTGGAACTATAGTTAAAAATAAGGTATGATATCAATGGGATTATTCTCTATTTAGCTTTCGTTTCCTAATCTGGATTTGAAAAATAGATTGATAAACAGTAGGGATACTAATCCATAGATTTTTTATTAAGGTATTTGATATTTTGAACAAGAGTAAAGGAGGAGCGCATGCACAAGATTTTACTAGTAGAAGATGACCAAGTTATTCGGCAACAAGTGGGGAAACTGCTCTCAGAGTGGGGGTTTGAGGTCGTTTTGGTAGAAGATTTTATGGAAGTATTGAGCCTTTTTGTTCAGTCGGAACCTCATTTGGTCCTCATGGATATTGGCCTGCCTCTTTTTAATGGTTACCACTGGTGTCGGGAGATTCGTAAGATTTCTAAGGTGCCCATTATGTTTCTGTCTTCGAGAGACCAGGCTATGGATATAGTCATGGCAATCAACATGGGAGCAGATGACTTTGTGACTAAGCCTTTTGACCAGCAGGTCCTCCTTGCCAAGGTTCAGGGCTTGTTGCGCCGTTCCTATGAGTTTGGACGGGATGAAAGTTTGCTAGAGTATGCGGGTGTGATCCTCAACACCAAGTCTATGGATCTGCACTATCAAGGTGAAATCCTGAGCCTAACCAAGAATGAATTTCAAATTTTGCGGGTTTTGTTTGAACATGCGGGCAATATCGTGGCGCGTGATGACCTGATGCGGGAACTCTGGAATAGCGACTTTTTCATCGATGACAATACCTTGTCTGTCAATGTTGCTCGTTTGCGCAAAAAGTTGGAGGAACAAGGCTTGGCAGGTTTTATCGAGACTAAGAAAGGGATAGGATACGGACTGAAACATGCTTGATTGGAAATCATTTTTTCTAGCCTATCTGCGTTCTCGCAGTCGCGTTTTTGCCTATATTTTTTCATTAGGCTTTCTCGTCCTTCTCTTTCAATTTTTATTTGCTAGTCTAGGAACTTATTTTCTTTATTTCTTTCTGCTCAGTGGCTTTTTGACCTTCTTATTTTTGGCTTGGGATATATTTGCAGAAGCTCAGGTTTACCGTCAGGAAGCACTCTATGCTGAGCGAGACCCCAAGTCTCCTCTGGAATGTGCGCTAGCAGAAAAGCTCGAAGAGCTTGAATCTGAATTGTATCAAAAGAAGTCGGAAGCCCAAAGCAAGCTGACGGATTTGCTTGATTACTACACCTTATGGGTTCACCAGATCAAGACGCCCATTGCGGCTAGTCGACTTTTAGTAGCAGAAGTCTCTGATCGGGAGGTCAAGCAGCAACTGGAACAGGAAATCTTTAAGATTGACTCCTATACCAATCTGGTTTTGCAGTACTTACGTTTAGAGAGTTTTCACGATGACTTGGTCTTTGAAAAGGTTCAAGTGGAGGACTTGGTCAAGGAGATGGTTCGTAAATACGCTCTTTTCTTTATCCAAAAGGGGCTGACTGTCAATCTACATGACTTAGACAAAACCATTGTGACCGATAAGAAGTGGTTATTGGTCGTCATTGAACAAATCCTCTCAAACAGCCTAAAATACACCAAGGAAGGTGGTTTGGAAATCTATATGGAGAATCAAGAGCTTTGTATCAAGGATACGGGGATTGGTATTAAAAACAGCGATGTGCTCCGAGTCTTTGAAAGGGGTTTTTCAGGCTACAATGGTCGCTTGACCCAGCAGTCATCTGGACTGGGCCTCTACCTATCCAAGAAAATCTCTGAAGAACTTGGCCATCAAATTCGTATCGAGTCTGAGATTGGAAAAGGAACGACAGTAAGAATCAAGTTTGCCGATATGAATCTGATGATTGAGTGAGCATAGTTGATGATAACCTCATCCATCTGTGGAATTTTTGTTCTAGTCTATATCTCTATTTTCATGATAACGTCTAGAAGTTACCGTAAGATTGTCCAGATGTAAAAAATATTACACTAGGAAAAGACTAGAATATAGTCAAAAAATAAAAGATGCAAAAATGAAAGAAAGTTATTTTGACGGAGGAATCCTAGATTATATTGGATACTCTATCTTAGCAGCCATAATTTGCGGACTTACTTTTGGGATCGCAACACCTTGGGCGGTTTGCATGATGCAAAATTGGAAAACCAAACACACGGTAGTGGATGGTCAACGTCTATACTTTGACGGGACTGGAGCACAACTGTTCGGTAACTAGATCAAGCGGTTTCTTCTAACCATCATCACATTTGGGATCTATGGCTTCTGGTTGAAAATAAAAATGGAGCAATGGAATGTCAAACACATTCATCATGTTTAAAGATTAAAACGGCATCTTCTTTCAGAGGAGATACCGTTTTTTCTTTTTCGGATAAGGAAACAAAAATTTCTTCCTTTCTCTATCTTTTAAATTGATATATTTTTCCAGAGAAAGACTGTAAAATTTTTGATATAATGTTAAGGATAGACTGACGGATGCTTAAAGGATAATTTTCAAAAAAATAACAGGTGAGAAGAAAAATATGTAAGATTGAAAAGAAGTTTCTCTACCATCATCCAAGCAGAAACAAGATTATATGAAATAAAAGGAGTAACCAATGACCAGAAATTATTCAACACGTGAATACCGAGAGAAATTATATGATGACCTTCATGTGCGATTAAGAGATACAGTGATTTTGATGTGTGCGATTTTTATTGCCTCTATCGGTCTAAATATGAATTCAACAGCTGTCATTATTGGAGCCATGCTGATTTCCCCTCTTATGACATCGATTGTTGGACTCGGATTTGGTTTAGCTATTTTTGATACGCGTTTAATCAAGCAATCTCTAGAGGTTTTATTTACACAAGTATTGGTCAGCTTGCTTGTCTCGACTCTGTATTTCTGGATTTCTCCCTTATCTTATGCAAGTAGCGAACTGATTGCACGAACCACTCCAACCATTTGGGATGTTCTCATTGCTATTGCTGGTGGGATAGCAGGTGTAATTGGGTCAAGGAAAAAAGAAGCAAACAATATCGTGCCAGGAGTAGCCATTGCAACAGCTCTGATGCCACCTGTCTGTACTGCAGGATATGGTTTAGCTAATGGAAATGTACGATTTTTATTTGGGGCTCTCTATCTTTTCTTGATCAACTGTATCTTTATCATGCTAGCCAACATTGTTGGAACAAGAATTTTGATGAGAAAATCTCCCTTAAGTTCATTTAAAGAGCTAAACATTAAAATGAAAATTGGCTTGACATCCTTGATTGTATTATTGGTTCTTCCAGCCAGCTATTCAGCAGTTACTCTGACAATAGATCAGGCGCGAAAAGAAGGAATCAAACAGTTTGTAGCAAAAGAGTTCGCTAATCACACGGTCATTAATCAAGTCTACAAGTCAAGAAACAATGAATTGGTCTTGACGGTTGTTGGAGATCCGATTTCAGACGAAGAATTAGAAACGCTCCATCAAAAACAAGCCTCTTACGGTATTCAATCTGTTCAATTAAAAGTCAATCAAGTCCATAATTCGACAAAATTAGATAGTGAGATGACCAAGGAATTTTATGAAAACATTAACAAGTATATCGATCAAAAACTCTCTGAAAAGGATTCGCAAAAAGATCTCGTAAAAGAAAATGAAGCAGACAAGGATTGAGGATATTGAACTTATCTAACTCATGGAAGCAAATTTTGGGAGGATATCCTATATTCAACAGTTAGTGGATAGAAAGGATTGTTGATGAGGATACCATTTGTGGTGGTTTGACCAATCACTACTAGCTCAGGTTAAATAAAATATAAAAAAGCAACAACTGAAATAGTTGTTGCTTTTTCTTACTGAAAAATGTTTCTCAGACAGTGATCGTTTTATTTCTCAACACGAGATTTGTTGGCGATATCAGCAAGGATTGCTGCTACAAACTCATCTACTGGGACAGTTTGTGTTTCTTTTTGGCCATAGCGACGAACATTGACTGTTCCGTCTTCCATTTCCTTATCCCCAACAATCAATTGGTAAGGAATCTTGCTGGTTTGTGAAGCACGGATCTTGAACTGCATTTTTTCATTGCGCTCATCCACATCTGCACGGACACCACGGTCACGGAGTTTCTTAGCAACTTCCCATGCGTAGTCCACGTGTTTTTCGTTAGATACTGGGATGAGGGTTACTTGGTGTGGTGCTAGCCATGTTGGGAAGGCACCCTTGTAGTTTTCAATCAAGATAGCTGTGAAGCGTTCCATAGTTGAGATAACCCCACGGTGAATCATAACAGGACGGTGCTCTTCGCCATCAGCTCCGATATATTTGAGGTCGAAGCGTTCTGGAAGCAAGAAGTCAAGTTGGATAGTAGAGAGGGTTTCTTCTTTACCAAGGGCAGTTTTAACCTGGATATCCAATTTTGGTCCGTAGAAGGCTGCTTCACCTTCAGCTTCAAAGTAGTCCAGTTCCATATCATCCATAGCTGCTTTCAACATGCGTTGTGCATTTTCCCACATCTCATCGTTGTCAAAGTATTTGTGTTTATCTTCTGGGTCACGATAAGACAAGCGGAAACGGTAATCTGTCAAATTAAAGTCTTCATACACGTCGATAATCAATTGAAGAATTTTCTTGAATTCTTCCTCAATTTGTTCTGGAGCTACAAAAGTATGACCATCATTTAGGGACATTTCGCGTACACGTTGAAGGCCTGTAAGGGCGCCAGATTTTTCATATCGGTGCATCATGCCAATCTCAGCGATACGGATTGGTAATTCACGGTATGAGTGTACATGGTGTTTATAAACTTCTATATGATGAGGACAGTTCATTGGACGGAGGACAAACTCTTCACCGTCTCCCATGTCCATAGTTGGGAACATATCTTCACGGTAGTGATCCCAGTGACCAGAAGTTTTATAGAGTTCCACTGAGGCAATTGGTGGAGTGTAAACATGTTGGTAGCCTGCAGCGATTTCCTTGTCGACAATGTAGCGTTCCAATTCACGACGGATAGTCGCACCATTTGGCAACCAGAATGGAAGTCCTTGACCAACATCTTGTGAAATCATGAAGAGGTCAAGCTCTTTACCAAGTTTACGGTGGTCACGTTCTTTAGCTTCTTCGCGCATTTGAAGGTAGTTCTTCAAGTCTTTCTTGTCAAACCAAGCTGTACCGTAGATCCGTTGCATCATCGCATTGTCGCTATTTCCACGCCAGTAAGCACCTGCTACATGGAGCAGGTGGAAGATTTGGATACGGCCTGTTGAAGGCACGTGTGGGCCACGGCAGAGGTCTACGTACTCACCTTGACGGTAAATCGTCAAACCACCCTCGTCTTCAGAGTGCTCTTCAATCAATTCCAACTTGTAAGGGTCGTTCTTGAAGATTTCACGCGCTTCATCTTTAGTCACTTCTTCACGAATAGATGGGAAGTTTTCTTTGACGATTTTTTTCATTTCTTCTTCGATACGAGGCAGGTCTTCGTTAGAGATTTGACCAGCAGTATTGTCCGTATCATAGTAGAAGCCATCCTCGATAGCTGGACCAACACCCAAGTGAATATCTGGGAAAAGGCGACGAGCTGCTTGGGCGAACAAGTGAGCAGCTGAGTGACGCAAGATTGGAAGGGCATCTTCGTGATCAGGTGTCACGATTTCGATAGAGCCATCTTCAGTGATAGCACGAGTCGTATCGATGAGTTTGCCGTTGAATTTACCAGCAAGAGCTTTTTTAGCTAGGGAATTGCTGATAGATTGGGCAATTTCAAAAGTAGTTACGCCAGATTCGAATTCACGAACAGCGCCATCTGGGAAAGTAATCTTAACCATAGTTTTCTCCTTAAATATTTATTCTATTTTTGTTGGACAATTTTAAGAGCCGAGCAACTTCTTCCGCATTCTGATTCTCTGATTGACTACCATCTGTTACGAGGCTAGGATAGCCTAATAACACCGCTTCCTTACGAACCATTTGAGCAAAAAGAATGTCTCGTTGCATCCAGTTTTCAAAAGCTTGCTCAGGGTTGGTTGTACCCTCTAAGACATAAGGAACCCATTCTCTCTGTTTATAGTGCTTTTTTTGAAAATCGGCTGTTGGAGTCAAGCATAGATAGGAAGACGCTGGACATTCAAGCTTCTTTACCAAGTGAGGCAAAAGTCCTGCTCCCTCTACCAAGAGAGGTCTGTTTTGATTTTTTATCAAGTAAGATTTTACATAAGGAAAAATCTCTTCATAAAAGCGCCATTCTTCATCTGCCATCTCTTCTGGATTTCTCATCCAGATTTGTTCTGGACTTCTGTCCTGTCTCAGAAGGCAAATCGGCTGTGAGTCTGCACTTGCTTGACTCATCATCTCTTCCACCAAATCATCCAGTTTGATATGAAGTAGTTGATACTGTCTAGCAAGAAGTGAGGCAATTGTTGATTTTCCACTACAAGGCGATCCGCCAATCATATATAGCATTATTCTTCCTCCTTCTGACAAAACAAAAAACGACATCCTCGAAAGGACGTCGCAACGTGGTTCCACCTTCATTTATGTTCCTCAAAAAAGAGGAACACCTCTGATTGGCTTTAACGTGGCCACCGTTTTATGTTTTCATAAAAGTCAGTTGAGTAGTATCAGTTTAGGCTCTCTATGCGTTTCCAGCAACCACGCACTCTCTAGTAGAAAGGGACTAAGTGACTTGTCTCTATGCATTATTATAGCATGATTGCGAGAATTTTCAAGGATTTTGTAAAAGTTTTTTATTTTTTCCTTGCTGGAGCATATATTTAATACCTGAACCTGAAGCCATACCAAGTAGGGCAAAGAGTTCATAAGCTAGGAAATAAACGAGAATGAATTCATTGAAAGTGATGATGGTAAAGCAATAGAGCAGACCAATACCGAGTAGCCACCACAGTGAGAATTGGAAACGGTAGCTATAAAGAAGGGATACGATGAAGGTTGCCAAAGGTGAAAAGAAGATGATGTTGTTAATGTAGAGCCCTTTCAGTGTATAAGGGTCAGAAATCAGCAGTAACAGCAACTCATAGAGAGGCCAGTAAAAGAAGAATATGACAAGGTAGTATGGGATATACTTAAGATATTTCCGCATGGCAATAGTCCTCCAATCTGCAAAAATAGAGAGATGTTGAAGACCACATAATCCTAAATGAAGGGGAACTCTCTACCTATATTATAGCACAATTTGCAAACCCTTACAAGTTAATTAGGTAAGCAGTGATAGCGATTTTTTGGAGTGTTTTCTGCTATAATACTAACAAAAGAAGTAAGAGGAAATGAGGAGAAAGAATGACTAAAATAGCAGTTCTTTCAGATATACATGGAAATATGACAGCTCTGGAAGCCGTACTGGCTGATGCAAGAGCGGCAGAGGTAGAAGAGTATTGGCTTTTGGGAGATATTCTCATGCCTGGAACAGGACGTAGAAGGATATTGGATCTCTTAGCTAGCTTGCCCATCACTGCAAGAGTGCTGGGAAATTGGGAGAACAGTCTCTGGCGTGGTTTGCATCGCAAGCTAGATCCTACAAAAGCGAGTCATCGATATCTCCTGCGCCAATGCCAGTATATCTTAGAAGAAATTAGCCCTAAAGAAATCGAAGACCTCAACAATCAACCTATGCAAGTTCATCGTCAGTTTGGTGATTTGACGGTAGGAATCACTCACCATCTCCCTGATAAAAACTGGGGTAGAGAGTTGATTCATACGGGAAAACAAGAAGATTTTGATAGATTGGTGACGGAACCGCATGCTTCTATCGCAGTGTATGGCCATATCCACCAACAGTTTCTTCGTTACGGAAGTGACGGACAGTTGATTCTTAATCCAGGTTCGATTGGGCAACCCTTCTTTTTAGATGCGAAGTTGCGTAAGGACCTGCGGGCTCAATATATGATTTTAGAGTTTGATGAGGCTGGTTTGTCTGATGTTGATTTTCGTCGAGTGGATTATGATGTAGAAGCCGAGTTGCAGCTGGCTAAGGATTTAAAACTCCCCTATTTCCAGATTTACTATGAAAGTTTGGTAAATGGGATTCACCATACTCATAATCAGGAACTTTTGTATGAAATTGCCCAAGAACAGGGGCATGATGCTGAGTTGGATGCGTGGCTGGATTGTGGTAACGATTGACATTACAACGTAAAAGGGTATAATGGGTATCAGATAGGATGTGAAAGGAGAAGAAGATGCAAATTTCAAGTCGATTTACGATTGCGACTCATATGTTAATCATCATTGCCATCAAGAGTCAAGAGAGCAAGGTAACCAGTGATTTTCTCGCGGCCAGTGTTGGGGTCAATCCGGTCATTATTCGCAAAACCTTGTCTCAACTCAAAAAAGCTAAACTGATATCAGTTGCGCGTGGGACGGGCGGTACCGAGATTCTCAAAGACTTACAAGATATTAGTCTTTTTGATGTTTATCAGGCAGTTGAATGTTTAGGACAATCTGGTAAACTCTTTAGTTTCCATGATAATCCCAACCCTAACTGTCCAGTAGGGGCCAATATTCATGAAGTTTTGGATCAAAAATTGCTGGATATCCAAGAAGCGATGGAAAACCAGCTTCGTCAGACGAGTCTGGCTCAGGTTGTGGCAGATGCTCAGGATAAAATGACAAAGTAAGAGGGCTAGAGTCCTCTTTTTCTATTACCATAATTATGGTACAATGTTGTCATCAAAGGAGAAGACTATGTACTTTATTACAGGATTTTTCGTCCTACTTTTTCTGATTTCATTTTTTAGGGACAATCGCAGTCTCTGGAATCCAGCTCTCTTGCTTTTATCTCTGCTCTTTTCTTACCTGTCTATTGCCAATCTTTTTTATGAAGCTGGACAGGAAGAAGTGCACATGATTTTCTTTGCAGGGATTTTTCTCCTGCTACCTCTTTTAGTTTTTCTAAGTGGCTTTTTCCTGATTTATAATGGATTTGTGTTATTGAAAAAAGAAGGAAAATCCAAGGCAAATTATTTGTCTCTAGGATTAGGCTGCGTGATTCTATTCTTTTTTGTGATCATGGCAATCCGAATGAGCGATACCAATGGCTTCTTCTACACCAATCATCTAGTGAATATTTTCTTTTTCTTTCTGATTTATTCGTATTTGATTTTTGGTTTTGCCTTTGCAGGGTTTCTACTTTATTCTATTCTGTATCTTTTTATTCCTAAGAAAAAACATTATGATTTTATTATTATTCATGGAGCAGGCTTGTTGAATGGAGAAAAAGTAACTCCCTTACTTAAGAGCCGTATTGACAAGGCTGTAGAGGTTTATCGTCAGTCGTCCAATCCCAACGTTAAACTCATCGCCAGTGGAGGTCAAGGTGGGGACGAGAAAATTTCTGAAGCTCAGGCGATTTGCGACTATTTATTGGAAGAGACGGACATTCCGAGAGAAGCCATTCTTCTAGAGGAAGCCTCAACGACAACCTATGAGAATCTCTTCTTTTCAAAAGAAATGGGAGAGAAACTGGTAGCAAATCCACGTTTTCTCTTTGTGACCAATGATTACCATGTTTTTCGTACCAGTNCCTATGCCCGCCGTATTGGGATGAAGGGAGATGGTCTTGGTTGTCGTACTGCCGCCTACTATATCCCATCGGCCTTTATCAGAGAATATATTGCCCTCTGTGTGAAGATAAAATGGATTTTTATCGCCTTCTATGTTTTGTTGATTCTAGCTCTGATTTTCTCTTATAGGGGTATTTTATGGTAATATATGAAAAAAATCTCCGTTAGGAGATTTTTTGTAAAATTCATGTAGTCATTATTATTCAATTTTGCTTATGGCAAAATGGCTTTTAGTTCCTTCAGGATAGTTTGTAAGGTTACGACTGCTTGCTTTCCTTGTTGCGGTTGGTAGAGTAGTTGGAAATAGTCGCGAATAGTTTCTTCAAATTGTTTAGGGAGGAGAGCGCAATTGCTCTTAGCATAGTCGAGCATTCGTTTTTCACCTGGATGAGTTTGCTCATTGAGGGCAAACAGCAAGTCAAAGTAGGAAGCAAAAAATTCACTTGTACGATGATTCATGCTGATAAGATCTTGACGTTTGATAGCTTTTTCAATTTGATGAGAGAAGGCAGGCATGGCTTGTTCTAGTAAAAGGAGTTGCCTTTCAATGATATGTTTTTTAAGTTCCTGAGGATAGGGAATCTGGTAAGTCTTTTGGAGAGAAGCATAGCGTCCATTTGGATCGTATAGGATTTTGCTATGGAGTAGATTGTGCCACATACAGGTTGTATAAGAGTTTTGGGCTTGATGCTGAAAAACAGTTGAGTTTAGTTCTTGCTCAAACGACTCCAGTGAACGATAAATCAACTCGATTTCGACACCGTTGTTTAGCACGCAGTCGTCCTCTAGTTCCCAAAACTGGTTTCCAATTTCCATATAAGAGCAGTACTTACTCAGAATGTTTTGGCGAATCGTCTCATCTATAGGAGAGTTGAGATAGACATAAACGTCATAGTCAGAATTTTGATCATAGTTTTGTCCTGCACGAGAACCACCAAGAGCGATGGCTTCTACTTGTTCCAATTGAGAGAATTCTTTATAAAGTTCTTGGATCATGATTTTTCTCCTTGCTTTATGGTTTTAAAGTCATTTTATCAAAAAGTAAAACGTTTGCATAGCATTAAGTTGTTGCTTTTTCATTTATAACAAAAAATGTGAACTCTTGTTTCGAGTTCACATTCTTTTTATTCTGCAGCTTGTTGCCAACGTTTGGCTAGCATACGAGACAGACTTGAAATTGCTAGGTTAAAGCTGAAATAGATCAGAGCAATCAAGATATAAAGACTGAAGACCTGCTCTGGTTCGAAATAACGTCCCATTAAGATTTGGCTAGCGCCAAAGAGTTCTTGCAGCGCGATAACAGAGTAGAGGAGACTGGTATCCTTAATCACGGTCACAAACTGAGAAATGATAGCTGGCAGCATTTTACGGATTGCTTGTGGGAGAATGATGTAGTAGAGGATTTGGGCTGAAGTGAATC
The DNA here is from genome assembly GCF_003943415.1 of Streptococcus oralis. GTDB lineage: Bacteria > Bacillota > Bacilli > Lactobacillales > Streptococcaceae > Streptococcus > Streptococcus oralis_BJ. The sequence continues at coordinate 94,633 of NZ_RJPK01000003.1, forward strand.
CTTGCGACATTCCAGCTTCGTACTGGCCCTTATCTACAGCATTGAGACCACCTCGGATAATCTCAGCCAGGGCTGCTGAGGTAAAAAGGGTAAAGGCAGTAATACCTGCTGGTGTGGACTTCATCTTAAACACCAAAAAGATGGTGAAAATCCAGAGAAGGTTGGGAACATTACGTACAAACTCGATATAAATACTGGAGATGATTCGCAAGACAGGGTTTTTCCCATTTCTCATGACGGCTAGCACTGTCCCTATAAGGGTAGAAAGGACAATGGCAATCAGAGAAATATAGAGGGTCAAGCCGAAGCCTTTAAAGATAAAGACTAGGTTATCTGGGGTCAAAACTTCTAAAATAGATTCCATAGTAACCTCCTAAAGTGAATAGGCTTTTTTATTGGCTTGCTCCATCTTGCGACCAAACTGGGCGACAGGGAAGCAAAGGGCAAAGTAGAGTAGGGCAGCGCCTAAAAAGGCTGGAATATAGTTTCCATTGAGAGCTGACCAAGACTTAGTCACAAACATCAAGTCCACTCCAGAAATGATAGCGACGGTAGAGGTATTCTTGATGAGGTTAACGATTTGGTTGGTCAAAGGTGGGAGAATGATACGGAAGGCCTGAGGCAAGATAATCAAGCGCATGGCGCTGATATAGGTAAAACCTTGAGACAAGGCGGCCTCTATCTGACCGCTAGGAATAGACTGAATCCCTGAACGAATAACCTCAGCGATATAAGCGCCGTGATAGAGTCCCACGCAGAGAACAGCTGTCCAATAAATCGGAATCATGATGGTATGGTCACTGATAAGAGGCAAACCATAAAAGACGATGACAAACTGTACTAAGAGGGGAGTATTTTGGTAAAATTCGACAAAGATACGAGCCAAAATTCTTAAAATTTGATGTTTGCTAGTTGATAGGACTCCAAAGATGATTCCTAAGACCATAGCTAGGATAAAGGATCCAATAGCTAGGGCAAGAGTGAAGAGGAAACCATTGAAAAATTGTCCAAAATCCTGAAAATAGGCTGTCCAAGATGATAAATCTGTCATGGGGTGTCCTCCTTAATCTGCGGTATGGCTAGATGGTTTGAGCTTGTAACGGTCATAGAGTTTCTGCAAACTACCGTCCTTGCTCCATTTTGTAATCAAGTTATTAAGATAATCGTTGAGCTCGGTATTTGATTTCTTGGTAACAATACCGTAGTCAGATGGTTTAAAACTATCATCTAGTAGTTCTGTTCGTTTACTGGTGTAGCCAGACAGGATAGAGCGATCCACGGAAAAGGCATCGATACGGTGAGCGTGAAGGGAAGTAATCAATTCTGGATAGGAACCAAGTTCTACGAATTTAAACTTCAAACCTTTCTTTTTACCTAGTTCGGTAATCAAGCGTTGGGTGATGGAACCTTGGGCAACTCCGATCGTTTTACCATTTAGGTCTTCAATGCTTTTGATATTGGCAGATTTATTGACCAAAAAGCCAGAAGCGTCCGTATAGTAGGGACTGGTGAAGTTGTATAGTTTTTTACGTTCTTCTGTGATGGTAAAGGTCGCGATATCCAAATCGACCTGTTCATTGTCAAGAAGTGGGCCACGGGTTTGAGCGGTAACAGGAACGTAGCGAACCTTGACCTTGAGCTCATCTGCAATCATCTTGGCTAAGTCGGTTTCGATACCAGAATAAGTCCCTGTCTTGGGATCCTTGTAGCCAAAATTGGGAACGTCTTGTTTCACACCGACAACTAGCTCGCCTCTCTTTTGAATATCTGCGACACTGGTGTCAGCCTGAACTGGTTTGGCAGCAACAAGGCTGAAAAGGCTAATTAATAATGCGGATAAAAAGAATTTCTTTTTCATAGGTGCCTCCTTATTTGACTTTATCACTTTCGTGGTTGATAATTTTGCTGAGGAATTGCTGGGCACGAGGTTCGCTTGGATTGTCGAAAAAGTCATCGACATCTGTCGTATCCACCAAAACTTCTCCATCGGCCATAAAGATGATACGGTCAGCAACTTCACGGGCAAAGCCCATTTCGTGGGTAACGATGATCATGTTCATCCCGTCATGTGCCAGTTTTTGCATAACAGCTAGAACGTCTCCGATAGTCTCAGGGTCAAGGGCAGATGTTGGCTCATCAAAGAGGAGGAGCTCAGGATGCATAGCGAGACCACGTGCGATGGCAATCCGCTGTTTTTGTCCACCAGATAGCATGGCTGGATAAGAATCTTTCTTGTCCCACATGTTTACAAATTCCAAATATTTTTGGGCTGTTTTTTCAGCTTCTTTTTTATCAATTCCTAGAACTTTTATGGGTGCTAATGTCACGTTTTCTAACACTGTTTTGTGTGGATAGAGGTTGAAATGCTGGAAAACCATGCCGACTTCCTTACGAAGAGGCACCAAATCTTTCTGGCTAGCGCCTGCTACTTGGTGTCCATTGACTAGAAGACTTCCTTTGTCTACAGCCTCCAAACCATTGATGGTGCGGATAAGAGTGGACTTCCCAGAACCAGAAGGTCCAAGCAGGACAACAACTTGTCCTTTTTCAAAACGGAGATTGATGTCGCGGAGTGCGTGGTAGTCTCCGTAATATTTTTCGACGTTTTTAAATTCTACTAAAGCCATGAGAGATCTCCTTTGTGTTAGATTTTATAACATGATTCTACACCAAAAGAATGTTCTTGTCAAATCATATCTGAAAAAATTCACTAAAATTTTATAAAAAAGCAATCAGGATAGAGAAAAAGCCTAAATCATGTTATAATGAAGCGATAGAATTCTTAGAAAGAGTGGATGTCTTTTTGATAACTCCTACTTATGAATGGCAGTTTGCCCCGCAGGTTGAAGATGCGGATTTTACAAAGATAGCCAAGAAGGCTGGGCTGGGTCCTGAGGTGGCTTGCTTATTATTTGAAAGAGGGATTCAGGATGAAGAAAGTCTAAAGAAGTTTTTAGAACCTTCTTTGGAGGACTTGCATGACCCTTATCTGCTCCATGATATGGATAAGGCAGTGGAACGGATTCGTCAGGCCATTGAAGAAGAGGAAAACATTCTCATCTATGGAGACTACGATGCGGATGGCATGACCTCAGCTTCTATTGTTAAGGAAAGTTTGGAACAGCTTGGCGCCGAGTGCCGTGTTTATCTGCCAAATCGCTTTACCGATGGCTATGGTCCCAATGCCAGTGTCTATAAATACTTTATCGAGCAAGAGGGAATTTCCTTGATTGTGACAGTGGATAATGGAGTTGCTGGTCACGAGGCCATTGAACTGGCCCAGTCTATGGGAGTGGATGTTATTGTGACGGACCATCATTCCATGCCGGAAACCCTGCCAGATGCTTATGCGATTGTTCATCCCGAGCATCCAGATGCGGACTATCCTTTCAAATATTTGGCTGGTTGTGGAGTGGCTTTCAAGCTGGCTTGCGCCCTTTTAGAGGAAGTGCAAGTGGAACTGCTTGATTTGGTTGCTATCGGTACCATTGCCGATATGGTGAGCTTGACGGATGAGAACCGTATCTTGGTTCAATATGGTCTGGAAATGCTGGGGCATACTCAGCGTATTGGCTTGCAAGAAATGCTGGAAATGGCTGGGATTTCTGCTAATGAAGTGACAGAAGAAACGGTTGGTTTCCAGATTGCTCCTCGTTTAAATGCTTTGGGGCGTTTGGATGATCCCAATCCTGCCATTGATTTGTTGACTGGATTTGACGACGAGGAAGCTCATGAGATTGCCCTCATGATTCATCAGAAAAATGAAGAACGTAAGGAAATCGTTCAGTCAATCTATGAAGAAGCCAAGACTATGGTGGATCCTGAGAAGAAGGTCCAGGTCTTGGCCAAGGAAGGCTGGAATCCTGGGGTTCTGGGTATCGTGGCTGGTCGTTTGTTGGAAGAACTAGGGCAGACAGTTATCGTTCTTAATATAGAAGATGGTCGTGCCAAGGGTAGTGCTCGTAGTGTGGAAGCAGTCGATATTTTTGAAGCTCTGGATCCTCATCGAGATCTCTTCATCGCATTCGGTGGCCATGCTGGTGCAGCAGGAATGACGCTGGAAGTTGAGAAGCTCTCAGATTTATCTCAGGTTTTGGAAGACTATGTCCGTGAAAAAGGCGCAGATGCGGGTGGTAAGAACAAGTTAAACCTAGATGAAGAGCTAGACTTGGAGACTTTGAGTCTTGAAACAGTCAAGAGTTTTGAGCGCTTGGCACCCTTTGGAATGGACAATCAGAAACCTGTCTTTTATATCAAGGATTTTCAGGTTGAAAGTGCCCGTACCATGGGGGCAGGTAATGCTCATCTCAAACTAAAAATTTCCAAGGGTGAAGCGAGTTTTGAAGTGGTGGCCTTTGGTCAAGGCAGATGGGCGACGGAGTTTGCTCAAACAAAAAATCTTGAATTGGCAGTCACCTTGTCTGTCAATCAATGGAATGGCCAAACTGCCCTCCAGTTGATGATGGTGGATGCGCGTGTGGAAGGCGTTCAACTCTTTAACATTCGTGGGAAGAACGCAGCCTTGCCAGAAGGGGTTCCAGTCTTGGATTTCTCTGGAGAGTTGCCAGATCTAGCGACCAGTGAAGCTGTGGTTGTAAAAACCATTCCTGAAGATATCACCCTGTTGAAGACCATTTTTCAGGAACAAAATTTCTCTGCAGTCTATTTCAAAAACGACATTGACAAGGCCTACTATCTGACAGGTTATGGAACTAGAGAACAGTTTGCAAAATTGTACAAGACTATTTACCAGTTCCCAGAGTTTGATATTCGCTACAAGCTTAAGGATTTGGCGGCTTATCTCAATATCCAACAAATCTTGCTGGTCAAGATGATTCAAGTCTTTGAAGAACTGGGCTTTGTGACAATCAAAGATGGTGTCATGACAGTCAATAAGGAAGCGCCAAAGCGAGAGATAGGAGAAAGTCGGATTTACCAAAATCTCAAACAAACCGTTAAAGATCAAGAAATGATGGCGCTGGGTACGGTGCAGGAAATGTATGATTTTTTAATGGCAGAAAACTAGAAGGTAGGACAGAGTTGGGCAACCAGCTCTTTTTTGGAAACAAATCTTCATTTTGAAAATCATCAAAAAAATGGTATAATGGTAGGAAAAGATTCGGCTGAAAGTTTTAGAACTTTTAGAATAAAAGGGTAAATCTACCCTATAATCAAGATAAATTAAGTTTCGGAGGGAAAATGAGTAATATCAGTTTAACAACACTAGGTGGTGTACGAGAAAACGGGAAAAATATGTACATTGCTGAGATTGGCAATTCAATTTTTGTTTTGGATGCAGGGCTTAAATACCCTGAAAATGAACAACTAGGGGTTGATGTCGTCATTCCAAACATGGACTACCTTTTTGAAAATAGTGATCGTATCGCTGGGGTCTTCTTGACCCATGGGCATGCGGATGCTATTGGTGCCTTGCCTTATCTTTTGGCAGAGGCTAAGGTGCCTGTGTTTGGCTCTGAGTTGACCATTGAGTTGGCAAAACTCTTTGTCAAAGGAAATGATACGGTTAAGAAATTCAATGACTTCCATGTGATTGATGAGGATACGGAGATTGACTTTGGAGGAACTGTTGTTTCCTTCTTCCGTACAACTCACTCTATCCCAGAAAGTTTGGGAGTTGTCTTGAAGACGGCTGAAGGTAGTATCGTTTATACAGGTGACTTCAAATTTGACCAGACAGCTAGTGAATCTTATGCGACAGACTTTGCTCGTTTGGCGGAGATTGGTCGTGAGGGTGTCTTGGCGCTCCTCAGTGACTCCGCCAATGCAGACAGCAATATCCAGGTGGCGAGCGAGAGTGAAGTTGGGGATGAAATTACTCAGACCATTGCAGACTGGGAAGGTCGTATCATCGTTGCAGCAGTTGCCAGCAACCTCTCTCGTATCCAGCAGGTTTTTGATGCGGCTGCAGATACAGGTCGCCGAGTTGTTTTGACTGGTTTTGATGTTGAAAATATCGTCCGAACAGCGATTCGTCTCAAAAAATTGTCTCTAGCTAATGAAAGTCTCTTGATCAAACCAAAAGAAATGTCTCGTTTTGAAGACCATGAGTTGATTATTCTTGAGACAGGTCGTATGGGTGAACCGATCAATGGACTTCGTAAGATGTCTATCGGTCGCCACCGCTATGTGGAAATCAAAGATGGGGACTTGGTCTATATCGTAACGACTCCATCTATCGCCAAAGAAGCCGTCATGGCGCGTGTTGAAAACATGATCTACCAAGCTGGTGGTGTGGTGAAACTCATTACCCAAAGTTTGCGAGTATCAGGACACGGAAATGCGCGTGATTTGCAGTTGATGATCAATCTCTTGCAACCAAAATACCTTTTCCCTATCCAAGGGGAATACCGTGAGTTAGATGCGCATGCCAAGGCTGCCATGGCAGTTGGGATGTTGCCAGAGCGCATTTTCATCCCTAAAAAGGGAACGACCATGTCTTATGAACATGGGGACTTTGTTCCAGCTGGAGGAGTTTCTGCAGGTGATGTCTTGATTGATGGAAATGCCATCGGGGATGTTGGAAATGTGGTCCTTCGTGACCGTAAGGTCTTGTCAGAGGATGGAATCTTTATCGTGGCGATCACTGTCAACCGTCGTGAGAAGAAAATTGTGGCCAAGGCCCGTGTTCATACGCGTGGATTTGTTTACCTCAAGAAGAGCCGTGATATTCTCCGTGAAAGTTCAGAATTGATTAACCAAACTGTAGAAGAGTATCTTCAAGGTGATGACTTTGATTGGGCAGATCTCAAAGGCAAGGTTCGTGACAATCTGACCAAGTACCTCTTTGATCAAACCAAGCGTCGCCCAGCAATCTTGCCAGTCGTGATGGAAGCAAAATAATAAGCAGAATACCTACAGAAAAAGTCGAAATTCGGCTTTTTCTTATAGAATAGTAAAAGGAGAAAACCATGGCAGTTATGAATATTGAGTATTACTCAGAAGTTTTGGATATGGAGTGGGGTGTTACTGTGCTCTATCCGGATGCCAGTCGGGTGACTGAACCAGATTGCACAGATATTCCTGTCCTTTATCTTTTGCACGGAATGTCAGGAAATCAAAATAGCTGGCTCAAACGTACCAATGTCGAACGTTTGTTGCGCGGAACCAATCTCATTGTTATCATGCCTAATACAAATAATGGCTGGTACACGGATACCCAGTACGGTTTTAACTACTTTACTGCTCTAGCAGAAGAGTTACCTCAGGTTATGAAACGTTTCTTCCCCAACATGACCAGCAAGCGAGAAAAGACCTTCATAGCAGGTCTCTCCATGGGTGGCTATGGTTCCTTCAAACTAGCTCTCGCAACCAATCATTTTTCTCATGCGGCTAGTTTTTCTGGTGCGCTCAGTTTTCAGGAATTTTCTCCTGAAAGTCAGGATTTGGGGTCTCTTGCCTACTGGAGGGGAGTTTTTGGAGAAATCAAAGACTGGACAGCTAGCCCTCATTCGCTTGAAAGTATTGCTGCGAAATCGGATAAAAAAACCAAACTTTGGGCTTGGTGTGGGGAGCAAGACTATCTCTATTCTGCTAATAATCTAGCGGTGAAGAATCTCAAAAAGCTTGGTTTTGAGGTGACCTATAGTCATAGTCCAGGTAAGCACGAGTGGTACTACTGGGAAAAACAATTGGAGCGTTTTTTAGCTACTCTACCAATTAACTTTGTTTTGGAAGAGCGCTTATCTTAGTTTTAGGTTTCTTTCAGCTTTATTCAGTAAAATAGAGAATCTATCTTGGTCAAGGAGAATGTGATTTCAAGATAGGTTCTTATTTTTATGAAAGGTGGAGCGTCATGTTCTGGATTATTCGATTATTGTTCCGATTTCTTTTGGGAATTTGGCGTTTCTTCTGGCGTCTGGTCTGGACCTTGGTCATCATCGTTCTCCTTGCTTTTGGAGTGCTATGGTATCTGACAGGTGATTTTCATTCTGCGGTCAATCAGGTTGAAAAAATGAGCAAGATTGGTCAAGGTGGCTGGAATCAATGGAGGGAGACGGGAACGCTGGAAGTCTTGTCTCAGACAGACAGTCACCAACATGCAGAAGGCAAGTGGACTCAGGCCTCAGCTCGCATCTATATTGAGCCTCAAATGGATGAGACCTTCCAAGGTGCCTATGCAGAAGCCATAAAAAACTGGAATCAAACGGGAGCCTTTACCTTTGAGGTGGTTGCAGATCCTAGCCAGGCAGATATTGTGGCAAGTGAGATGAATGATGGATCGACCGCTGTAGCAGGTCAAGCCGAGAGTCAAACCAATTTGTTGACCAATCAATTTATATCTGTAACGGTTCGCCTGAATCACTATTATCTATCCAATCCAAACTATGGTTATTCTTATGAACGGATCGTGCACACGGCGGAGCACGAACTGGGGCATGCCATCGGATTGGATCATACCAACGAAACTTCTGTCATGCAACCAGCAGGTTCCTACTATGGAATTCAGCCTCGGGATGTGACCGCTGTTCAAGAACTCTATACCAGTAGCGACTAGATGAAGTCAGTGCAATCCGAAATGAAATCAAAGCTCCTCCATCAAGCGGTGGGTGGGGCTTTTTGTTCGTCCTGTTACGGCCTTTTTGCTATAATAGAACTATGAATAACTTGATCAAATCAAAACTAGAGCTCTTGCCGACCAGCCCTGGTTGCTACATTCACAAAGACAAAAACGGCACCATTATCTATGTAGGAAAGGCTAAAAATCTACGCAATCGCGTGCGGTCCTACTTCCGTGGCAGTCACGATACCAAGACGGAAGCTCTGGTATCTGAGATTGTGGATTTTGAATTTATCGTCACTGAGTCCAATATCGAAGCGCTTCTCCTAGAAATTAACCTGATCAAGGAGAATAAGCCTAAATATAATATCATGCTCAAGGATGATAAGTCCTATCCCTTCATCAAAATCACCAATGAGCGTTATCCTCGCTTGATTATCACCCGTCAGGTCAAGAAGGACGGCGGCCTTTATTTTGGCCCTTATCCAGATGTGGGGGCAGCAAATGAAATCAAGCGACTACTGGATCGGATTTTTCCTTTTCGCAAGTGTACTAATCCACCCTCTAAGGTCTGTTTTTACTACCATATCGGCCAGTGTATGGCCCATACTATCTGTAAAAAAGATGAGGCCTATTTCAAGTCCATGGCTCAGGAGGTTTCTGATTTCCTAAAAGGACAGGATGACAAAATCATCGATGACCTCAAGGGAAAAATGGCTACGGCAGCTCAGACTATGGAATTTGAACGTGCGGCGGAATACCGTGACCTGATTCAGGCTATTGGAACACTTCGGACCAAGCAACGGGTTATGGCAAAGGATCTCCAAAACCGTGATGTCTTTGGCTACTATGTGGACAAGGGTTGGATGTGTGTCCAGGTTTTCTTTGTTCGTCAAGGCAAGCTCATTGAGCGGGACGTCAACCTCTTCCCCTACTACAATGATCCGGATGAGGACTTCTTGACCTATGTGGGACAATTCTATCAAGAAAAATCTCACCTGGTTCCCAATGAAGTATTGATTCCGCAGGATATCGATGAAGAAGCCGTCAAGGTCTTGGTGGATACCAAGATTCTCAAACCCCAACGTGGAGAAAAAAAACAACTGGTCAATCTAGCCATAAAAAATGCTCGTGTTAGTCTGGAGCAGAAGTTCAATCTGCTAGAGAAATCTGTTGAAAAGACCCAAGGAGCTATTGAAAATCTGGGACGCTTGCTCCAAATACCGACTCCAGTTCGCATCGAGTCCTTTGATAACTCTAATATCATGGGAACTAGCCCTGTTTCAGCCATGGTGGTCTTTGTCAATGGCAAACCGAGTAAAAAAGACTACCGAAAGTACAAGATAAAAACGGTTGTTGGCCCAGATGACTATGCTAGTATGCGAGAGGTTATTCGCAGACGTTATGGCCGAGTTCAACGTGATGGTTTAACCTCGCCAGATTTGATTGTGATTGATGGGGGACAAGGTCAAGTCAATATCGCAAAGCAAGTCATCCAAGAAGAGCTAGGTTTGGATATCCCAATTGCAGGTCTGCAAAAGAATGACAAGCACCAAACCCATGAACTGCTCTTTGGAGATCCGCTGGAAGTGGTGGAGTTGTCTCGCAATTCTCAGGAATTTTTCCTCCTCCAACGCATTCAAGATGAGGTACACCGCTTTGCTATCACTTTCCACCGCCAACTGCGCTCTAAAAATTCTTTTTCATCTCAATTGGATGGGATTGACGGTCTGGGACCTAAACGCAAACAGAATCTCATGAAGCATTTTAAGTCTCTCACTAAAATCAAGGAAGCCAGTGTGGATGAAATTGTCGAAGTTGGAGTGCCAAGAGCAGTCGCAGAAGCTGTGCAGAGAAAGTTGAACCCTCAGGAAGAAGTGGAATTGGCTCAAGTGGCAGAAGAGAGAGTAGATTACCAAACGGAAGGAAACTATTATGAACCATAAAATCGCAATTTTATCAGATATTCATGGCAATGCGACAGCCTTAGAAGCAGTAATTGCAGATGCCAAAGTTCAAGGAGCCAGTGAATATTGGCTTATGGGAGATAATTTTCTACCTGGTCCAGGTGCAAATGACTTGGTCGCTCTGTTAAAGGAACTTCCTATCACAGCAAGTGTTCGAGGAAATTGGGATGATTGTATCCTTGAGGCTTTAGATGGGCAATATGGCTTAGAAGATCCACAGGAAGTCCAGCTCTTGCGTATGACCCAGTATTTGATGGAGCGAATGGATCCTGCAACGATTGTCTGGCTACGAAGCTTACCCTTGCTAGAAAAGAAAGAAGTTGACGGACTGCACTTTTCTCTTTCTCATAATTTGCCTGATAAGAACTATGGGAGTGACTTACTGGTTGACAATGATACAGAGAAATTTGACCGGCTACTGGATGAGGAGACTGATGTGGCAGTCTATGGTCATGTTCACAAGCAGTTGCTTCGTTATGGCAGTCAAGGGCAACAAATCATCAATCCAGGTTCGATTGGCATGCCCTATTTTAACTGGGAGGCGTTAAAAAATCATCGTGCCCAGTACGCCGTGATAGAAGTGGAAGATGGGGAATTGGTAAATATCCAATTCCGCAAAGTCGCTTATGACTATGAAGCGGAGTTAGAATTGGCCAAGTCCAAGGGGCTTCCCTTTATCGAAATGTATGAAGAGCTACGACGAGAAGACAATTATCAGGGGCACAATCTGGAACTTTTATCTAGTTTAATCAAAAAGCATGGGTATGTAGAGGATGTAAAGGAGTATTTTAATTTTCTGCAAAGTTAGAAATAAAATGGACGCCCTTAATTTGAAGTGAGGTGGTAGCCGAATTGCTTAGAAGAGAGTCAGACGATAAGGAAGAAAAGATGGCTTAGCTAAAGTTTGACATTGAAATTATTTTGTTATAAAATGGACTTAATTCTTAATAAAAAGGAGAACATTATGAAGAAAATTATTACAGCCAGTATGGCTCTTTTATCTGTTGTTGTTTTAGCAGCATGTTCAGGGAAAACAACGTCTGATTCTTCAACTAAGACTTCAAGCTCTGTAGAACAAACTTCTTCCTCAGAGACTTCATCAACAACGTCTAGTTCAAAGACAGAAAATAATGAGGTTGTTTTGATCACCGATGAAGAAATTGACAATGCTAAAACTGTTGGAGATGTGAAGAAAGTCTTTGGTAAACTAGTCGACAATTATAAAAAGCATGCAGTTGAAATTGGGGAAAAAATTCCAGAGAGTGGAAAAGAAGCATATAACGCCCAAGTTGAACCAGCGCTTAAGTCTATGGAGACTGTAAGAGAGTCATTTAACGAAAGCCTTTCAAGTATTGGTTCTGATGATACAGTAGTGCCAGAACAAACTCGTACTCTATTTGTTCAACAGTTGAAAACTGGACGTGACACAATGAAGAAAGCGCTGGAAGCGGCTTATAAAGCAATTGCTCCATACACATCTGGTCAATAATATAAGAAAGTAGGTGTTCGATCACCTGCTTTTTGATTGCTTCAAATCTAAAGCGATACCTACTTAAATAGCTCCAAATTAATAGCAGAGAGTTTGAAAGAAGTACTAATTCTATGAAAAATCCCTGCAAGCTCTTTCAAAATATGGTAGAATGGAAGCAGTAGAATTAGAAAAGGAAATCGATTATGAAATTTCTTGAATTAAATAAAAAACGTCATGCGACCAAGCATTTCACTGATAAGCCAGTTGATCCCAAAGATGTACGCACTGCTATCGAAATCGCAACTTTAGCCCCAAGTGCCCACAACAGCCAGCCATGGAAATTTGTGGTCGTTCGTGAGAAAAATGCTGAATTGGCAAAATTGGCTTATGGTTCGAACTTTGAGCAGGTTTCGTCAGCGCCAGTGACCATTGCCTTGTTTACCGATACAGATTTGGCTAAACGTGCTCGTAAGATTGCCCGTGTTGGCGGTGCTAATAATTTTTCTGAAGAGCAACTTCAATACTTTATGAAAAATTTGCCTGCTGAGTTTGCACGTTACAGTGAACAACAAGTCAGCGACTACCTAGCCCTCAATGCAGGTTTGGTTGCTATGAACTTGGTTTTGGCTCTTACAGATCAAGGAATCGGATCAAATCTGATTCTTGGATTTGACAAATCAAAAGTCAATGAGGTTTTGGGAATTGAAGACCGTTTCCGCCCAGAACTCTTGATTACGGTAGGTTATACAGACGAAAAATTGGAACCAAGCTACCGCTTGCCAGTAGATGAAATCATTGAGAAAAGATAGAAAGAAGAAAAAATGACAGCAATTGATTTTACAGCAGAAGTAGAAAAACGCAAAGAAGACCTCTTGGCTGACTTGTTTAGCCTTTTGGAAATCAACTCAGAACGTGACGATAGCAAGGTAGATGCGCAGCATCCATTTGGACCTGGTCCAGTAAAAGCCTTAGAAAAATTCCTTGAAATCGCAGACCGTGATGGCTATCCAACTACCAATGTAGATAACTACGCAGGACATTTTGAGTTTGGTGATGGAGAAGAAGTTCTCGGAATCTTCGCCCACATGGACGTGGTGCCAGCTGGTAGCGGTTGGGATACAGATCCTTACACACCAACTATCAAAGATGGTCGCCTATATGCGCGTGGAGCTTCTGATGATAAGGGACCTACAATAGCTTGTTACTATGGTTTGAAAATCATTAAAGAATTGGGCCTTCCAACTTCTAAAAAAGTTCGCTTCATCGTCGGAACTGATGAAGAATCAGGCTGGGCAGACATGGACTACTATTTTGAACATGTAGGACTTGCGAAACCAGACTTTGGCTTCTCTCCGGACGCTGAATTTCCAATCATCAATGGTGAAAAAGGAAACATTACAGAATACCTCCACTTTGCAGGTGAAAATACAGGTGCAGCCCGTCTTCACAGCTTTACAGGTGGTTTGCGTGAAAACATGGTACCTGAATCAGCAACAGCAGTTATTTCAGGTGACTTGGCTGACTTACAAGCTAAACTAGATTCCTTCGTTGCAGAGCACAAACTCAGAGGAGAACTCCAAGAAGAAGCTGGTCAATACAAGGTGACGATTATTGGTAAATCAGCCCATGGTGCTATGCCTGCTTCAGGTGTCAATGGTGCAACTTACCTTGCCCTTTTCCTCAGTCAGTTTGACTTTGCTGGACCTGCTAAAGACTACCTCGACATCGCTGGTAAGATTCTTTTGAACGACCATGAGGGTGAAAATCTTAAGGTTGCTCATGTGGATGAAAAGATGGGTGCCCTTTCTATGAATGCCGGTGTCTTCCGCTTTGACGAAGCAAGTGCTGACAATACTATTGCCCTCAACTTCCGTTATCCAAAAGGAACAAGTCCAGAGCAAATCAAATCAGTTCTTGAAAACTTGCCAGTTGCTTCTGTTAGTCTTTCTGAACACGGACACACGCCTCACTATGTACCGATGGAAGATCCACTTGTGCAAACCTTGTTGAATGTCTATGAAAAACAAACGGGACTTCAAGGTCATGAGCAAGTCATCGGTGGTGGAACATTTGGACGTTTGTTAGAGCGTGGTGTAGCCTACGGTGCCATGTTCCCAGACTCAATTGACACCATGCACCAAGCCAATGAATTTATCGCCTTGGACGATCTCTTCCGAGCAGCAGCAATCTATGCTGAAGCTATCTATGAATTAATCAAATAAAACGATAGAAGTCTGAGATTTTATGCTTGGACTTCTTTTTGGAGGGAAACTAGATGTCTCAAATCGAAAAGATCAAACAAGCCATTATGGCAGATTCGCAAAATAAAAGCTATACAGAGCAGGGGATAGAGCCTCTCTTTGCAGCGCCAAAGACAGCACGTATCAATATCGTCGGTCAAGCGCCTGGTCTAAAGACTCAGGAGGCAGGTCTTTATTGGAAAGATAAAAGTGGTGACCGCTTGCGAGACTGGCTCGGTGTTGACGAAGATACTTTTTACAATTCAGGTTATTTCGCAGTTATTCCCATGGACTTTTATTTCCCAGGACATGGAAAATCAGGCGACCTTCCACCTCGTAAAGGCTTTGCCGAAAAATGGCACCCACAACTCCTCAAGGAATGTCCCAATATTGAATTGACCCTTTTGATTGGACAATATGCTCAGGCCTACTATCTTCATGAGAAAGTTAGTGGCAAGGTAGCAGAGCGGGTAAAACACTACAAAGACTATTTGCCAGAATATTTTCCTCTAGTTCACCCTTCTCCTCGTAATCAAATCTGGATGGCTAAGAATCCTTGGTTTGAGTCAGAAGTGGTGCCAGATTTGAAAGCGTTGGTACAAAAGATTATTCATCAATAAAGGAGAAAAACTATGGATGCTTATCAACAAGTAGCTAATAAGTTGCAAGAGTTGGGAATTACCTTTGATGTGGTGGAGCACCCACCTGTATTTACGACAGAGCAGGCAGATAGCTATATTGAAGGAATGGAAGGAGTCCGGACTAAGTCCATGTTTTTGACCAATAGAAAGAAAACCCAGTACTATCTGCTCATCATGGGTGACAAGAAACGATTGGATATGGATGACTTTAAAGTTCAAGTGGGAGCCGATCGGATTCGAATGGCCTCATTGGACTCCTTGGCTGAGAAAATGACCCTATCAGCAGGAACTGTATCACCTTTTGGTTTGTTAAATAATGAAGAAAAAGATATTCTAGTTTATTTTGATAAGGACATTGTATCGGAGGATATCATGACTTTCCATCCCAATACTAATGAAAAGACCATCTTTATCAAAAGCAAAGACTTGTTCCGATTTTTAGAGTCGATTGGATTTACCTATAAGTTTTTAACTTTGCGTTAAAGGCATCAAAAAGAAGAAATGATGAAAGAAATTGTTTTTGACAAATTCTACCAGCTTTACCAGAAAGGGTCCCTTTCAGTCATAGACGTGAGAGAAGTAGAAGAGTTTGAGATGCTTCATTTAGAAGGTGCTCAGAACCTACCACTTAGTCAATTGGCTGATATCTATGATCAATTGGACAAGGACCTCTTGCATTATGTCATTTGTAAGTCGGGCATTCGTTCGGCTCGTGCTTGTCAATTCTTAGAGGAGCATGGATACAAGGTCATCAATGTCCAAGGTGGAATGACGGCCTTTGAAAATCTTTAAAACTGTATGGCGATAGATCCTAATCTTCCCTTGCTAGGTTCTAACTGAGTGAGGGCTTGTGTTTTTAGACAATTCTTATTTTTAAAAATATTGAAAACATTCAATGATTAATTTTGGATACTTTTTTCAGAGTCTTAATCATGGTATACTAGGTCAGTATTTTAGAAATATGAAGGAGATTTTTATGGCTAAAAAAGGTGCTCTAACAGGCTTGCTCCTGTTTGGAATATTTTTTGGTGCGGGAAACTTGATTTTTCCACCTTCTCTAGGTGCTTTATCTGGAGAACAGTTTCTTCCTGCCATCGCAGGTTTTGTCTTTTCAGGTGTTGGTATTGCCGTCTTGACACTTATTATTGGAACTCTAAACCCTAAAGGATACATTCACGAGATTTCTAAGAAAATCTCACCTTGGTTTGCGACGCTTTATCTTGCAGTCCTCTATCTATCGATTGGCCCATTCTTTGCCATTCCACGTACATCTACAACAGCTTATGAAGTTGGCATTAGCCCCCTCTTGTCTGAAGCAAATAAAGGTCTAGGATTGATTATTTTTACAGTGCTGTATTTTGCAGCAGCCTATCTGATTTCACTCAATCCATCAAAGATTTTGGATCGAATCGGACGTATCTTGACACCAGTCTTTGCTTTGCTTATCGTTATCTTAGTTGTACTAGGTGCCTTTAAATATGGTGGAACAAGTCCTCAAGCGGCTTCAGATGCTTATCAAGCTTCTGCCTTTGGTACAGGTTTCCTAGAAGGGTATAACACCTTAGATGCCCTTGCCTCAGTGGCCTTCAGCGTAATCGCTGTTCAAACCTTGAAACAACTTGGATTCTCCAGTAAGAAAGAATACATTTCAACTATTTGGGTGGTTGGTATCGTTGTAGCTCTTGCCTTTAGCGCTCTTTACATTGGTTTAGGTTTCCTTGGAAATCATTTCCCAGTACCAGCAGAAGCCATCAAGGGTGGAACACCAGGTGTTTATATTTTGTCACAAGCAACTCAGGAAATCTTTGGTTCAACGGCTCAACTCTTCCTTGCTGTTATGGTAACTGTAACCTGCTTCACAACGACAGTTGGCTTGATTGTGTCTACAGCTGAGTTCTTTAACGGACGTTTCCCGCAAATCAGCTATAAGATTTATGCAACTGCCTTTACCTTGATTGGATTTGCTATTGCCAACCTTGGTTTGGATGCCATTATCAAGTACTCAGTGCCAGTACTGGTAATCTTGTACCCAATCACCATCGCCATTGTGATGATCGTGATTGTTAATAAGTTTGTCGCCCTATCAAAACCGGGCATGCAGTTAACTATTGGGCTTGTTACAGCTATTGCTCTTGCAAGTGTTCTTGGAAGTTCCTTTAAAATTGAGTTTCTAGCAAATCTCGTCAATGCTCTTCCGTTTGCAGCTGCCTCTCTACCATGGTTGGTGCCAGCTATTATTGGAATTTTGCTTTCCTTGGTTTTACCAAACAAGCAAGAAAGCGATGTTTTTGAAATGGAATAAAAAATAGAAATCACTTTTGTAAGTCAACTCTACAGGAGTGATTTTTCTTTTTTCCTCTCTACTGAAATGTGCTATAATAGGTAGCAAAAGAGGTGAAGAAATGAATCAGACTATAAACTATATCAAAGAACTAACCGCTATTGCATCTCCAACAGGCTTTACTCGTGAGATTTCAGACTACCTAGTCCATACTTTAGAAGAGCTTGGTTACCAGCCTGTTCGTACAGCCAAGGGCGGTGTCAATGTGACCATTAAAGGTCAAAATGATGAACAACAACGCTATGTGACTGCCCATGTGGATACGCTAGGTGCTATTGTTCGTGCAGTCAAACCAGATGGCCGTCTCAAATTGGATCGTATTGGTGGTTTTCCTTGGAACATGATTGAAGGAGAAAACTGTACCGTTCATGTGGCTAGCACTGGTCAAAAGGTATCTGGGACCATCCTCATCCACCAGACATCATGCCATGTCTACAAAGATGCAGGAACTGCTGAACGCACACAGGACAATATGGAAGTGCGTTTGGATGCAAAAGTGACCAATGAAAAAGAAACCCGCGCCTTGGGCATCGAGGTCGGTGATTTTATCAGTTTTGACCCGCGAACTGTCGTGACAGAGACTGGTTTTATCAAGTCACGTCACTTGGATGACAAGGTCAGCGCAGCGATTTTGCTCAATCTACTTCGTGTTTATAAGGAAGAGGGAATTGAGTTGCCAGTAACAACTCATTTTGCTTTTTCAGTCTTCGAAGAGGTGGGCCACGGTGCTAACTCCAATATTCCAACTCAAGTGGTGGAATATCTAGCTGTAGATATGGGAGCTATGGGCGATGACCAGCAGACGGATGAATATACAGTGTCTATATGTGTCAAGGACGCTTCAGGTCCCTATCACTATGACTTCCGTCAACACTTGGTAGCTTTGGCGAAAGAGCAAGATATTCCATTTAAGTTGGATATCTATCCATTTTACGGTTCGGATGCTTCCGCAGCTATGTCAGCAGGAGTAGAGGTTAAGCATGCCCTCCTTGGAGCTGGTATTGAGTCCAGTCACTCTTACGAACGAACACACATTGATTCAGTAGTGGCGACTGAGCGTATGGTCGATGCTTATCTCAAGAGTGCATTGGTAGACTAATATGTGTTTGATTTGTCAAAGAATTGAATGGATCAAGGCAGGGGAAAATCCTTACTTTGTCAAAGAACTAGAAACAGGCTATGTTGTTATTGGAGACCATCAATACTTTAAGGGTTATACCTTATTTCTAGCAAAGGATCATGTCACAGAACTCTATCAAATGGAGACTTCTGTGAAACTTCGCTTTCTAGAGGAAATGAGTCTGGTCCAAGAAGCTGTTGCCAAAGCGTTTAAGGCTGAAAAGATGAACATCGAACTTCTAGGAAATGGAGATGCCCACGCTCACTGGCACCTCTTTCCAAGACGGTCGGGTGATATGAAGGGTCATGGACTTAATGGCCGTGGTCCAGTCTGGTGGGTGCCCTGGGAAGAAATGGCGGCAGAAGATTACCAAGTGCAATCCCCTGAACTGGAACAAATGATAAGAGCCTTATCCGATGAACTAGAGAAGCACGTGGTTTAAGAGAGGAAGAAAAAATGAAGAAAAGATACATCGTTTTATCTGGTTTGCTAGCAGTAACCCTAGTAGCATGTGCTCAAGAAAAACCTAAAAATGAAGAAAACACTCAAAAGACGGAGCAAAGCAGTCAACCTGAGGGAACTGTAGGAAGTAAATCCCAAGCTTCTAGTCAGAAAAAAGCAGAAGTTGTGAATAAGGGAGACCACTATAGTATCCAAGGGAAATATGATGAAATCGTCGTAGCCAATAAGCACTATCCTTTGTCAAAAGACTACAATCCAGGAGAAAATCCAACAGCTAAAGCAGAGTTGGTCAAACTCATCGCAGCCATGCAAGCAGCTGGCTACCCAATCAGCGATCATTACAGTGGTTTTAGGAGTTATGAAACTCAAACCAAGCTTTATCAAGACTATGTGAATCAAGACGGTAAGGAAGCAGCAGATCGCTACTCAGCTCGCCCAGGTTATAGTGAACACCAAACAGGTCTTGCTTTTGATTTGATTGGGACTAATGGAGAATTGGTGACAGAGGAGAAGGCAGCTCAGTGGCTCTTGGATCATGCGGCTGACTATGGCTTTGTTGTTCGCTATCTCAAAGGCAAGGAAAAAGAGACTGGCTACATGGCAGAAGAATGGCATCTCCGCTACGTTGGAAAAGAAGCCAAAGAAATTGCTGCAAGTGGCCTCAGTTTGGAAGAATACTATGGCTTTGAAGGCGGAGATTATGTCGATTAAAAATGAAAGTTTTCTCTTGCATTTTTAGATAAATAGTGTATAATTGAAAGGTATGTGTAAAGCATACTTGTGGGAGGTAAAAATCTTACATTACCGCCAAAACCACAAAGGAGGATTTAAAAATGGCTAAAAAAGTCGAAAAACTTGTAAAATTGCAAATCCCTGCTGGTAAAGCTACACCAGCTCCACCGGTTGGACCTGCTCTTGGTCAAGCTGGTATCAACATCATGGGATTCACAAAAGAGTTCAACGCTCGTACAGCTGACCAAGCTGGTATGATCATTCCAGTTGTTATCTCAGTATACGAAGACAAATCATTTACTTTCGTTACAAAAACACCACCAGCTGCTGTTCTTTTGAAAAAAGCTGCAGGTGTTGAAAAAGGATCAGGTACACCTAACAAAACTAAAGTAGCTACAGTTACTCGTGCACAAGTACAAGAAATTGCAGAAACTAAGATGCCAGATTTGAACGCAGCAAACATTGAGTCTGCAATGCGTATGATCGAAGGTACTGCTCGTTCTATGGGATTCACTGTTGTTGACTAATCAATAACACAGTAGAAAATCTCACAGCAGTCTATTAGTTGCTTTTCATACTAGGCAAGTGACTGATGCTTGTACTTAGGTACAGCAAAGGAACTTAACGAAGTAGGAAAAGAAAAACAATAGACTGATAACCCGCAAGACTTCATCATTTCGAGAAGTGACGTGGGAGATGAAAATCGATTGAACCACTTACAAGGAGAATAGAAAATGGCTAAAAAAAGCAAACAACTTCGTGCTGCTCTTGAGAAAATCGACAGCACAAAAGCATACAGTGTAGAAGAAGCTGTAGCACTTGCAAAAGAAACTAACTTTGCAAAATTTGACGCAACTGTAGAAGTTGCTTACAACTTGAACATCGACGTTAAAAAAGCTGACCAACAAATCCGTGGCGCAATGGTATTGCCAAACGGTACTGGTAAAACTTCACGCGTTCTTGTTTTTGCACGTGGTGCAAAAGCTGAAGAAGCAAAAGCTGCTGGTGCAGACTTTGTTGGTGAAGATGACCTTGTTGCGAAAATCAACGACGGTTGGTT
Organism: Streptococcus oralis; assembly: GCF_003943415.1. Taxonomy (GTDB): domain Bacteria; phylum Bacillota; class Bacilli; order Lactobacillales; family Streptococcaceae; genus Streptococcus; species Streptococcus oralis_BJ. The sequence goes on from NZ_RJPK01000003.1 coordinate 115,185, forward strand.
GGACTTCGACGTAGTTATCGCTACACCTGACATGATGGCTCTTGTTGGACGTCTTGGACGTGTTCTTGGACCACGTAACTTGATGCCAAACCCTAAAACTGGTACTGTAACAATGGATGTTGCTAAAGCAGTTGAAGAGTCTAAAGGTGGTAAAATCACATACCGTGCTGACCGTGCAGGTAACGTTCAAGCAATCATCGGTAAAGTATCATTTGAAGCTGAAAAATTGGTTGAAAACTTTAAAGCTTTCAACGAAACAATCCAAAAAGCAAAACCAGCTACAGCTAAAGGAACTTACGTAACAAACTTGACAATCACAACTACTCAAGGTGTTGGTATCAAGGTTGACGTGAACTCACTTTAATCAACTAAAATCTCTGGCTTCGGTCAGAGTTTTTTTATTCAAATCTATCAACAAAGGATTGGAGGAAATAAAATTGTTGAGAGAAGCTGTACAGGAGGATTTATTTGAATTATTAAATCTCTACCTGTCCTTACATGAGAAAGAGATTCCAGAAGATAGTCTTCATTTGCAGCAAGTATGGAGTGAGATGATTTCTGACCAGCACCATCATGTTATCGTGAAGGAGGTGGAAGGAAGAATAGTCTCCTCCTGTATTTGTGTCATTATTCCCAATTTGACAAGAGGTGTGAGACCCTATGCTTTGATAGAAAATGTGGTGACCCGAGAAGAAGATAGAGGGAAAGGGTATGCAAGCGCTTGTCTTGAATATGCTAAACAAATAGCTAAAGAGGGAAATTGTTATAAGATGATGCTCCTGACAGGTTCTAAAAATACAAGCACCCAGGATTTTTATAAAGGAGCTGGTTATAATAGTAAGGATAAAACAGCCTATATTCAGTGGTTGAATTAAAGCTTGAATCTTAAATCAGCAGGACGAAATCTTGGATTAGCAAATAAAAATCTTCTATTTCTTCTTTCACAGAAAATGTGGTATAATAGAGAGTAAAAACTTTGAAAGAAAGAAAAAGATGAATTTAAAAGATTATATCGCAACGATTGAAAATTATCCTAAGGAAGGCATCACCTTCCGTGATATCAGCCCTTTGATGGCAGATGGAAATGCCTATAGCTATGCTGTTCGTGAAATCGTTCAGTATGCAACTGACAAGAAAATCGACATGATCGTGGGACCAGAAGCCCGTGGTTTTATCGTTGGCTGTCCCGTTGCCTTTGAGTTGGGGATTGGATTTGCTCCTGTTCGTAAACCAGGGAAATTACCGCGTGAAGTGATTTCTGCTGACTATGAGAAAGAGTACGGTATTGATACCTTGACCATGCATGCTGATGCGATTAAGCCAGGTCAACGTGTTCTCATTGTAGATGATCTTTTGGCGACAGGTGGAACAGTTAAAGCGACCATCGAAATGATTGAGAGACTCGGTGGAGTTGTAGCAGGTTGTGCTTTCTTGATTGAACTTGATGAGCTTAAAGGCCGTGAAAAAATCGGAGATTACGATTACAAGGTACTTATGCATTATTAATGAAAAACAGTCCTTGGGGCTGTTTTCTCTTCATCTGCTATATAAACAAACTATAGCTAGTTAGAGAAAAACTATAATTGAAAACTATATCTTCATACAGTATAATAAAGGGAAGAAGTATTTGGAGGTTTTTACTTTCAAACAGACAAGATCATTCCCGAAATAGAGAACTGTTAGGAGGGTATTATGCCGATTCGAATTGATAAAAAATTACCAGCTGTGGAGATTTTAAGGACAGAAAATATCTTTGTTATGGACGACCAACGGGCCGCTCATCAGGATATTCGCCCCTTGAAGATTTTGATTTTAAATCTTATGCCTCAAAAGATGGTAACAGAAACGCAACTCTTGCGGCATTTGGCTAATACACCTTTGCAATTAGATATTGATTTCTTGTATATGGAGACGCATCGTTCAAAGACGACTCGTGCCGAACATATGGAAACCTTCTATAAGACCTTTCCAGAGGTCAAGGATGACTTTTTTGATGGAATGATTATTACAGGAGCACCAGTGGAGCATTTGCCTTTTGAGGAGGTGGATTACTGGGAAGAATTCAAACAGGTCATCGAATGGTCCAAGACGCATGTTTTTTCTACCCTGCATATCTGTTGGGGTGCCCAAGCAGGTCTTTATGCTCGCTATGGAGTTGAAAAGCATCAGATGGCTCAGAAATTGTCAGGCATTTACCCGCAGGACACCTTGAAAGAGGGCCATCTTCTCTTTCGTGGTTTTGATGATAGCTATGTAGCTCCCCATTCTCGTCATACAGAAATCTATAAGGAGGAAATTTTAGGAAAAACCAATCTGGAAATCCTCTCTGAGGGAGAACAAGTCGGCGTTTCTATTTTAGCCAGTCGGGATCTTCGTGAGATTTATAGTTTTGGTCATTTAGAATATGACCGTGATACTCTAGCAAAAGAGTATTTTCGTGATTGTGAGGCAGGACTTAATCCTCACATTCCAGAAAATTACTTCAAAAATGATGATGTGAATGAGAAACCGTGTCTTTGTTGGTCTTCATCAGCTGCCCTCTTTTTCAGTAATTGGGTTAACTATGCTGTTTATCAGGAAACCCCCTTTGACTGGAAAAAGGTAGAGGATGACGCAGCTTCATTTGGATATTTATAAGAGGAATTATGACATATTTTGACGCTTTCAAATCAGGGAACTTGGTTTTGCCAAGTGCCCTGCTCTTGCATTTTAAGGAACTCTTTCCTTCTAGTGATGATTTTCTCGTCTGGCAATTTTTTTATCTACAAAATACATCTGCTTTGGATGAGCTATCGCCAAGCCAAATTGCAGAAACTATTGGAAAAGAACTTGCAGATGTCAACCAATCCATTTCAAACTTGACTGAAAATGGTTTGCTACAATATCGGACCATTGAACTAAATGGGGAAATTGAGCTGATTTTTGATGCTAGTCTGGCTTTTGAACGTTTGGATAACTTGTTGGATAGTCAGACTCCAGCTGCAACAGCATCAAACCCGCAAAATCAATTGAAGGATCTGGTTGAGACTTTCCAGCAGGAATTAGGACGTTTGTTAACGCCGTTTGAAATCGAAGATCTTTCCAAGACTGTCAAAGACGATGGAATTAAGGCGGATTTGATCAAGGAAGCTCTCCGAGAGGCGGTTCTAAATGGCAAACCAAACTGGAAATATATTCAGGCCATCCTTCGGAATTGGCGCCATGAAGGCATTCAATCTGTGGCTCAGGTGGAGGCCAAACGAGCAGAGAGAGAAGCAAACAATCCTAAACAAGTTCAGGCTTCGGCTGATTTCCTTGATGCCATGAATTTGTGGCAAGAGTAGCCGCTTGAAAAATCTTGTAAATTAGAGTAGGATTTGCAAGCTCCTTATAAATATGATAAAATAATAGAAAATAAAATGAAAAAAGAGGTATGTGAAATGTCACGTAAACCATTTATCGCTGGTAACTGGAAAATGAACAAAAATCCAGAAGAAGCAAAAGCATTCGTTGAAGCCGTTGCCTCAAAACTTCCTTCATCAGACCTTGTTGAAGCAGGTATCGCAGCTCCAGCTCTTGATTTGACAGCTGTTCTTGCTGCTGCTAAAGGTTCAAACCTTAAAGTTGCTGCTCAAAACTGCTACTTTGAAAATGCAGGTGCTTTCACTGGTGAAACTAGCCCACAAGTTTTGAAAGAAATCGGTACAGACTACGTTGTTATCGGTCACTCAGAACGTCGTGACTACTTCCATGAAACTGACGAAGATATCAACAAAAAAGCAAAAGCAATCTTTGCAAATGGTATGCTTCCAATCATCTGTTGTGGTGAGTCACTTGAAACTTACGAAGCTGGTAAAGCGGCTGAATTCGTAGGTGCTCAAGTATCTGCTGCTTTGGCTGGATTGACAGCTGAACAAGTTGCTGCATCAGTTATCGCTTATGAGCCAATCTGGGCAATCGGTACTGGTAAATCAGCTTCACAAGACGATGCACAAAAAATGTGTAAAGTTGTTCGTGACGTTGTAGCTGCTGACTTTGGTCAAGAAGTTGCTGACAAAGTTCGTGTTCAATACGGTGGTTCAGTTAAACCTGAGAACGTTGCTTCATACATGGCTTGCCCAGACGTTGACGGTGCCCTTGTTGGAGGTGCGTCACTTGAAGCTGAAAGCTTCTTGGCATTGCTTGATTTTGTAAAATAATCTAAGTTTTTCCAGACAGACAGTCAAAAGTACCAGGTGACTTTGACTGCCTGTCTTGTTTTTACTTGGAGCATTCTTGTGAAAAGGATTTTTTCAGATTAGGAAAGTTCCTTAGGGAAGGAAAGGCGTGCGGATGCGCGCTCTTTTCTGTATCAAAAAGTTATGAAAGGAGGAGTTATGCTCTATATTTGGTCTTATTTGAAAAAATATCCCAAGTGGTTATTCTTGGATTTCTTTGGGGCGGTTTTCTTTGTGATTGTCAATCTTGGACTGCCAACTGTTCTGGCTCGGATGATTGATGAAGGTGTGAATAAAGGGAATGAACAGCAATTGTATGTTTGGGCTGCAATTATGCTGGTGATTATCCTATGTGGAACCTTGGGACGTATAGTCTTAGCTTATGCTGCTAGTAAGCTGACGACCAATATGGTCAAGGATATGAGGGATGATCTCTATGCCAAATTACAAGAGTATTCCCATCATGAATATGAAAAGATAGGAGTATCTTCACTGGTTACTCGTATCACCAGTGATGCCTTTGTTCTCATGCAGTTTGCAGAACAGACCTTAAAACTGGGTGTCATCACTCCCATGATGATGCTGTCTAGTATTTTAATGATCTTTTTGACCAGCCCGTCATTAGCTTGGATAGTAGCTTTTGCAGTACCTTTCTTGGCCGTGGTGGTTATTTATGTGGCTGTTAAGACTCGCCCTTTGTCAGAGAAACAGCAGGCTACCTTAGACAAGATCAATCAATACGCTAGAGAAAATCTGATGGGACTCCGTGTCATTCGTGCCTTTGCTCGTGAGGAATTTCAAGAGGAACGCTTTGCAGGGCAAAATGCGGTCTATGCAGCTAATTCCAATCGTCTGTTTAAACTAACTGGCTTGACAGAACCCTTGTTTGTTCAGATTATTATTGCTATGATTGTGGCTATTGTCTGGTTTGCTCTGGATCCTATCAAACAAGGAAGCTTGCAAATTGGGGACCTGGTGGCCTTTATCGAATATAGTTTCCACGCCCTCTTGTCCTTCCTTTTTTTATCTAGCCTCTTTACCATGTACCCTCGTACAGCGGTTTCGAGTGAACGCTTGAAAGAAGTCATGGAGATGCCGATTTCTATTGATCCTAATGAAGGAGGCGTCAGAGAGACAGCAACCCACGGATATTTGGAATTTGAAAATGTCACCTTTGCCTATCCTGGTGAGACGGAAAATCCTGTTTTGCACAACATTTCTTTCAGCGCTAAACCAGGTGAAACTATTGCCTTTATCGGATCGACCGGATCGGGCAAGTCCTCTCTTGTGCAATTGATTCCTCGTTTTTACGATGTCACACTTGGGAAAATTAAGGTTGATGGTGTCGATGTGAGGGATTACCGCCTCAAGTCTCTCCGTCAAAAGATTGGTTTTATCCCGCAGAAGGCCTTGCTGTTTACAGGAACTATCGCTGAAAATATCCGCTATGGGAAGGAAGATGCTAGTCACAAAGACCTACATCAGGCAGCGGACGTGGCGCAAGCCAAAGATTTTATCGAAAGCCGAGAAGAAGGCTTTGCGACTCATCTAGCTGAAGGTGGAAGTAATCTTTCTGGAGGACAGAAACAACGTCTATCAATTGCCCGAGCGGTTATAAAGAATCCTGATATCTATATTTTTGACGATTCCTTTTCAGCCCTGGACTATCGTACGGATGCCATTTTACGCCGTCGTCTCAAGGAAGTAACGCAGAATGCTACAGTTTTAATTGTCGCTCAACGTGTCGGAACTATCATGGATGCGGATCAGATCATCGTTCTTGATAAGGGAGAAATCGTGGGTCGCGGTCGCCATGAGGAATTAATGGAAACCAATGACATCTATCGTGAAATAGCTGAGTCGCAGTTGAAAAATGCATCTCTCACAGAAGAATAGGAGGAAATATGAAAACACAATCTAGTTTGGCTCGTTTGTGGAGCTATTTAAAAGCCTACCATTTTTCTGTTTTCTTTGCAGTCTTTCTAAAAGTTTTGAGTGTGGTCATGAGTGTCTTGGAGCCTTTTGTCTTGGGGCTAGCCATTACGGAGTTGACAAAGAATCTCTTAGATATGGCTAATGGTCTTGCAGGTGCTGGTATCAATACTGGCTACATCGGAACTGTTTTAATCATTTACCTCTTTAGAGGTCTATTGTATGAACTTGGGTCTTATTATTCCAATTATTTCATGACCAATGCAGTCCAGTCTATGACTCAGGATCTGCGAAATGAAATGACTGAAAAGATCAATCGTATCCCTGTGTCTTTCTTTGACAAACACCAGTTTGGTGATTTGTTGGGGCGCTTTACCAGTGACGTTGAGACAGTCTCCAACGCTCTTCAACAGTCTTTCCTCCAAATTGTCAATGCCGTTCTGACGATTGTCCTCGTGATGGGAATGGTATTATATTTGAATTTTCAGTTGGCTATAGTGGTGATTCTATCCATTCCAGTGACCTATTTTGGTGCCAGAAGCATCCTGAAACGTTCTCAGCCTTATTTTAAAGAACAGGCGGCTATTTTAGGACGGATGAATGGCTATGTGCAGGAAAATCTTACAGGTTTTAATGTCTTGAAACTTTATGGTCGTGAGGAAACTTCTCATAAAGAATTTTCTAAGATTACAGACGATCTCCAACGTGTTGGTTTTAAAGCCAGCTTTATCTCTGGACTCATGATGCCAGCCCTTCATGCCGTATCGGATTTGACCTATCTGATCGTTGCAGTTCTTGGTGGTTTGCAGGTTATTGCAGGTCGTTTGACAGTAGGGAATATGCAGGCTTTTGTTCAGTATGTCTGGCAGGTTAGCCAGCCTATCCAAAACATTACACAACTTGCGGGTCAAATGCAAAGTGCCAAGTCTTCGTTAGACCGCATCTTTGACATCTTGGATGAGACTGAGGAAGTAGAGGGAGAAGAACTCAAAATCCTTGAACCCTTAACAGGTCAGGTAACCTTTAAGCAGGTTGATTTCCAGTATGTCGAAAACAAACCATTGATTCGAGACTTTAATCTAGAAGTTCAACCAGGAGAGATGGTAGCGATCGTTGGTCCAACTGGTGCAGGTAAGACAACCTTAATCAATCTGCTCATGCGTTTTTACGATGTTACAGCAGGTTCTATCTTGGTTGACGGACAAGATATTCGTCAGTTGTCACGACAAGACTACCGCCGTCAGTTTGGGATGGTCTTGCAGGATGCTTGGCTCTACGAAGGTACGATCAAAGAAAACCTACGTTTTGGAAATCTTGACGCCAGTGATGAGGATATTGTAGAGGCTGCCAAAGCGGCAAATGTAGACCACTTTATCCGAACTCTTCCTGGTGGTTACAACATGGAGATGAACCAAGAGTCAAGCAATATTTCCCTCGGGCAAAAACAACTTTTGACCATCGCGCGTGCTCTCCTAGCCAATCCTAAAATTCTCATTCTGGATGAAGCGACTTCCTCAGTTGATACTCGTTTGGAACTCTTGATTCAAAAAGCCATGAAACGCTTGATGAAGGGAAGAACCAGCTTTGTCATCGCCCACCGTCTCTCGACCATTCAAGAAGCAGACAAGATTCTCGTTCTTAAGGATGGACAGATTATTGAGCAGGGAAACCATGAAAGCTTGCTCCAAGCAAAAGGTTTTTATTATAATCTTTATCAAAGCCAATTTTCGAGCAAATCTGATCAAGTCAGCTAATAAAATAAAGCTAAATTTTTCTTAAATTATCAGTCAATTACAACTTTTTTAATATGAGTTAATTTCCTTGCTTTTGTATACCAGGAGTAGTATACTTAGGTAGTAATCAATAAATTGGTTACAAAAATAATATTATGAGGTGAGAAAAATGGTTGAATTGAAAAAAGATGCATTAAAAGACGTAACAACATTATCTAAGACAGCGCCAGTAGCATTGGCAAAAACAAAGGAAGTATTGAACCAAGCAGTAGCGGACTTGTATGTGGCTCACATTGCTCTTCACCAAGTTCACTGGTATATGCGTGGTCGTGGCTTCCTCGTATGGCATCCAAAAATGGATGAATACATGGACAGTCTTGATGGCTATCTTGACGAAATTAGCGAACGTTTGATTACCCTTGGTGGCAAACCTTACTCAACTTTGACAGAGTTCCTTCAACACAGTGAAATCGAAGAAGAAGAAGGAGAATTCCGTAACGTTGAAGAAAGCTTGGAACGTGTTCTAGCTATTTATCGCTACCTCATCACTCTTTTCCAAAAAGCTTTGGATGTAACTGACGAAGAAGGCGATGATGTTACAAACGATATCTTTGTTGGGGCTAAGGCTGAACTTGAGAAAACAGTTTGGATGCTTACAGCAGAACTTGGACAAGCTCCTGGTTTGTAAGATATAGTTGCTACCCCTTTTATCATGAGGTGCTTGATAAGTGCCCCTGACCAATCATCTTTTAAAAGTCATGTAACTGTAAACAGTTGCATGACTTTTTTGTCTGCTGGACTTAGGACACATTGTCAAAAGTAGGATTTTACGGTATAATAGTTGCTGTTCGAGAAATTTTGATTTTCAAAAAATAGTGAAATGTTATAAGGAGAACCCATGAACAACTTACCAAATTGTCCAAAATGTAATTCAGAATATGTCTATGAAGACGGAAGTCTCTTGGTCTGCCCAGAGTGTGCCTATGAGTGGAATCCTGCAGAAGTTGCAGAAGTAGAAGAAGGTGTTGTTGCTATCGATGCCAACGGAAATAAATTAGCCGACGGCGATACTGTAACCCTTATCAAGGACTTGAAAGTAAAAGGTGCGCCAAAGGATTTGAAACAAGGAACTCGTGTTAAAAATATCCGTATCGTAGAAGGTGACCACAACATCGACTGTAAGATTGATGGTTTTGGAGCTATGAAACTCAAGTCAGAATTTGTTAAGAAAATCTAGCCATGAAACTGAATTATAAATTTATCTTTTATAGTCGTGTGCTCTTGTTCTTAGCAGCATTTACAGGAGTTTATTTGGAGATTACCAAGCACGGTGGCTTTGGTATGCTTCTTTACTACACAGTGTTGTCCAATCTTTTGGTAACGATTTTCACGGGCTATCTGCTCCGTGTGATGAGCCGTTCAGGTGAAAATTGGCAAAGTCCGACCTTGCTTCGCCTCAAGGGTGGTGTTACCATGAGTATCATGATTACCTGTGTGATTTACCATTTTATGCTTGCTCCGATTGCGACAGACTTTTACCGTGTGGAAAATTTCCTTTGCCACTATATCGTTCCACTCTGGTTTTTAGCTGACACCCTCTTCTTTGATAAACAGGGTCGATACAAGATCTGGGATCCAGTCTTGTGGACTATCTTGCCCTTGGTTTATATGATTTTTGCCTTGTTTAATGGTCTTGTCTTGAAACTCAATATTCCGAATTCCAAGGACAATCCCTTCCCCTATTTCTTTTTGAATGTGAACAAGGGTTGGGACGTGGTCATCAAATGGTGTTTGATCATTTTTGTGGCTTATATGGTTGCAGGCTTTATCTTCTATCTGATCAAGCAAATCAAGCGAAAATAGTCTTCCTATTAGGAAAGTTAGGACGGAGTCTCTAGTTCAATCGGGCTCCTTCTTTTCTTGCCATCTTCCTTTTAAAAGGATCAACAGTGAGAAATATATAGAAAGAAAATCCATGAAACAATATTTAGAACGGGCTAGTATTTTGGCCCTCTCCCTCGTTTTGATTACCTCCTTTTCCATCTCGAGTGCTTTACCAGCCATGTTTGACTATTATCAAGGCTACCCCAAAGAACAAATCGAGCTCCTGGTCAGTCTCCCTTCTTTTGGAATCATGATTATGCTGGTTTTAAATGGGTTTTTGGAGCGTTTGCTTCCTGAGCGACTTCAGATTAGTCTGGGACTTCTCATCCTCTCTATCGGTGGGACAGCTCCCTTCTGGTATCAGGATTATAACTTTGTCTTTGCTACGCGGATTTTATTTGGCTTGGGTGTTGGGATGATCAATGCCAAGGCTATTTCCATCATCAGCGAACGCTATCATGGAAAGACACGGATCCAGATGCTGGGTCTCCGCGGATCAGCAGAAGTTGTCGGGGCGTCGATTTTAACTCTAATGGTAGGTCAACTCTTATCCTTGGGATGGACAGTGACCTTCTTGGCCTACAGTGCGGGATTTTTAGTATTGATTCTTTATCTGCTCTTTGTCCCTTATGGGAAAGAAAAGAAAGAAACAAAGAAAAAAGAGGCCGAAACGACTCGTTTGACAGGACAGATGAAAGGCTTAATTTTTCTATTGGCTGTCGAAGCAGCAGTTGTTGTCTGCACCAACACAGCTATCACCATTCGTATTCCTAGTCTGATGGTGGAAAGAGGTCTAGGGGATGCCCAGTTATCGAGTTTGGTTTTAAGTGTCATGCAGTTGATTGGGATTGTGGCTGGCGTGAGTTTTTCTCTCTTGATTTCTCTCTTTAAAGAAAGATTGCTTCTTTGGTCAGGTATCACCTTTGGATTGGGACAGATTGTGATAGCTTTGTCTCCGTCATTGGGTGTGATGATAGTTGGAAGTATTGTGGCAGGTTTTGCCTACAGCGTAGCCTTGACCACTGTCTTTCAGCTTCTTTCTGAAAGAATCCTAGCTAACCTCCTTAATCAGGCGACATCTTTCGCAGTGCTAGGATGTAGCTTTGGAGCCTTTACGACACCTTTCATTCTTGGGGCGATTGGCTTGGTGACTCAAAACGGTATGTTGGTCTTCACCATTCTAGGATGCTGGTTAATAGTGACTTCCGTATTTGTCATGTTTGTACTTCAAAAGAAAGCTTAGGATTGATTTCCTAAGTTTTTCTTTTTGTTTTTTGTCCCCAGACAATTATTGTTTTTTAAACTTGTTTGCAGTCTTATTTCTTGATAAAATAAGACTTATGACAAGATATAAAGCAATCATTTCCTATGACGGTTATGCCTTTGCTGGTTTTCAGCGCCAGCCTCATGCGCGGAGCGTTCAAGAGGAAATCGAAAAAACCTTAACGAGACTCAATAAGGGGCAAGCCATCGCTGTTCACGGTGCTGGTAGGACGGATAGTGGGGTCCATGCTTTGGGACAGGTGATTCATTTTGACCTGCCCTATCAGATGGATGAGGAAAAACTCCGTTTTGCTCTAGATACCCAGTCTCCTGAAGATATCGATGTGATTTTGATTGAGATTGTGGCCGATGATTTTCATTGCCGTTATGCAAAACATAGCAAGACCTATGAGTTTATCGTAGATAGAGGGCGCCCCAAAAATCCTATGCATCGTCATTATGCCACTCATTTTCCCTATCCGCTCGATGTGGAGCGGATGCAGATGGCAATCAAAAAGCTAGAGGGAACCCATGATTTTACTGGTTTTACAGCATCTGGTACCAGTGTAGAGGACAAGGTTCGGACCATTACAGAAGCGAGTTTAACAGTCGATGAGACAGGGCAGTTTTTGACCTTTACCTTTTCAGGAAATGGCTTCTTGTATAAGCAGATTCGCAATATGGTGGGGACGCTGCTCAAAATCGGAAATAATCGAATGCCAGTTGAGCAGATTGACTTGATCTTGGAAAAAAAAGACAGACAGCTTGCAGGTCCCACTGCAGCACCAAATGGCTTGTATTTGAAGGAGATTCGTTATGAGGAATAATCGTATTTTAGCACTTTCTGGAAATGATATTTTTAGTTGTGGCGGTTTGTCAGCTGATTTGGCTACCTATACTTTAAATGGTTTGCATGGTTTTGTAGCAGTGACTTGTTTGACAGCCTTGACAGAAAAGGGTTTTGAAGTCTTTCCAACGGACGATACTATTTTTCAACATGAGTTGGATAGTTTGCGTGATGTGGACTTTGCGGGAATCAAGATTGGTCTTCTCCCTACTGTCAGTGTGGCTGAGAAAGCCTTGGATTTTATCAAACAACGCCCAGGAGTACCTGTGGTGTTAGACCCTGTCTTGGTCTGCAAGGAAACGCACGACGTGGCAGTCAGTGAACTCTGCCAAGAATTGATCCGCTTTTTTCCTCATGTCAGTGTGATTACGCCAAATCTTCCAGAGGGAGAATTATTAGCTGATCAAGAGATTAAAACCTTGGAAGATATGAAAACTGCAGCGCAGAAATTGCATGATTTAGGAGCGCCAGCAGTTATTATCAAGGGAGGCAATCGCCTCAGTCAGGACAAGGCTGTAGATGTCTTTTATGATGGACAAACTTTCACTGTTCTAGAAAATCCCGTCATCCAAGGCCAAAATGCTGGTGCAGGTTGTACCTTTGCATCAAGCATTGCCAGTCATCTGGTCAAAGGTGATGACCTTTTAACAGCAGTAGAGAGCTCTAAGGCTTTCGTTTACCGTGCTATTGCACAAGCAGATCAATATGGAGTAAGACAATATGAAGCAAACAAAAACAACTAAAATCGCCCTTGTATCAATCTTGACAGCCCTATCAGTAGTTTTGGGTTATATTGTAAAAATCCCAACTCAAACAGGAATATTAACTTTTTTGGATACTGGAATTTTCTTTACGGCCTTTTATTTTGGGAGACGTGAAGGAGGTATCGTTGGAGGTTTAGGAGGTTTTATCATTGACCTTATTTCAGGTTATCCTCACTGGATGTTCTTTAGTTTGATTTTCCATGGTTTGCAGGGATATTTTGCAGGCTTTAAAGAGAAATGGCAGTGGCTTGGATTGCTTTTGGCAACTATTATCATGGTAGCTGGATATGCATTTGCTACCGCTTGGATGAAAGGTTGGGGGATAGCCTTGGCAGATGTTCCTCATAATTTATTGCAGAATTTTGTTGGAATGGTTGTAGGATTTCTACTTGTCCAAGCTATTAAGAAGATAAAATAAAAAAATATTCAACTGAGATTTTTCAGTTGAATATTTTTTATACACTAGATTTTCAATCAATAATCACTTCCATGGTTGTTTCCTGTGGCTTCATTCCTTTTCTTTGATAAAAGCGGAGTGCACCCTCGTTATCATTCCAGACACTTAAGGTTAGATTGTGGCAGCCAATTTCTTTAGCATAATTGAGAGCAAATTGATAAAGTTGATCACCAATTTTTTGACCACGAGCATCTTGATCCACACATAAATCTTCGATAAAAAGGTTTTTGATTTCTTGGAGAACAGGGTTATCAGTTTTATCTTTGATGGTACAAAATAGATGTCCGAGAACTTGTCCCTTTTCATCTTCAAAAACAAAAATAGGCGTATGTTCTTGAGAGAGCAGGGTTTGCAAGTCAGAGGAACTATATTTAGCCCCAGTTTGTTTAAAAATATCTGGTCGAGCTTGGTGGTGTACTGTAAGGATTTGTTGTAACAAATCAAGTAATTTAGGAATATCTTCTTGTTTAGCTTTTCGAATAGCCATGAAACATCTCCTTATTTTGAAATATTTTATTAGTTTAGCATAATAGAAGAAAAATGACAATAAAATAGCCCCAAGCTGTTTTGAAGGAAGAGCTTGGGAGCGTTTAGGTTAATCAAAATAAAGCAAGTCTTTGCTGGTGCTTGTAAAGAGGTCAAAGCCATCCTTGGTAACAACACCACAGTCTTCGATACGAACGCCGACTTTACCAGGGATATAGATACCTGGTTCAACAGAGAAGCACATGCCTTCTTCGATGACCATGTCATTTCCTTCCATGATAGATGGGAATTCGTGGACATCCATACCGATACCGTGACCGAGACGGTGGTTAAAGTACTCACCGTAACCAGCTTTTTCGATGACTTCACGGGCAGCGCGGTCTACTTCATGAGCAGTCACACCAGGTTTGATAAAGTCAAGAGCAGCTTGTTGGGCTTCAAGGGTCAAGTTGTAAATATCTTTCTTGAATTGGTCTGGTTTGCCGACAGCGACTGTACGAGTCATATCTGATGCGTAGCCATTGACCATAACACCCAGGTCAAAGAGGAGAAGGGCGTCTTTTTCAACCTTGTTTGCACCAGGAATTCCGTGCGGATTTGCGGCGTTATCGCCAGTCAAGACCATAGTATCAAAGCTCATTTCATAGCCTTCACGTTTCATGGCAAAGTCAATTTGGGCAATGATATCTGTCTCTGTTTTATCAAGAGAAATATTGTCAAAACCAACTTTTACAGCTTTATCAGCATAGAGACCTGCAACCATCATTTTTTGGACTTCATCAGCTGATTTGATGAGGCGCATGCGTTGGATACGAGGAGTGAGGTTTTCAAACTCAGCAGTTTCAAAGACCGTTTTCAAACCATGATACTTGGTTAAGATGAGGTTGTCAAACTCAACAGCGACACGTTTGAAGTCGTGCTGAGGCAAAGCGTTTTTGATTTTTTGCCAAGGATTTTCAGAATCCACATAGCCCACAACTGGGAAGGAAACGGTGCTACTTGCACGTTCTACTTCAAGGGCTGGAACAAAGAGGAGAGGCTCCTGATCCGCTAGGACAAAAAGGAACATTTGGCGTTCATGAGGATCACTGTAAAAGCCAGTGAGGTAATTGATAGTGACGGGGTCAGATACGACAGCGACGTCTAGTTTTTCTGATTCAAGATATGTTACGATTTGTTGTAATTTAGACATATGCTACCTTCTTTCTACCCCTCTATTTTGGCAAAAAATGAGAGAAAATGCAAGGGAGAAGGGTAAAAGAGCAAGCAAAAAAGAACTCCGACAAGATAGCGGAGTTCTTTGATATGATTTTCCTTGGTTTAAGAAAAGTCAGCCTTGCTTTTGACGTCGCTGTATTCTTCAGCGATTTCTTGGCTGAGGATGTCCTCATAGGCAGGGAGTTGGATATCCTGACCGTATTTTTTCTTGAGGGCAGTAGTGACTAGACGATAAGCCAGATTGGCATTACGAGAGAGGATAGGTCCGTGGAAGTAGGAACCGAAAACATTTTTATAGTGAACCCCTTCGCCGACCTTTTCTTCGTTGTTTCCATTTCCGTAAATAACTTGGCCGAGTGGCTTTTGATCATCCGAGAGGAAGGTGCGACCTTGGTGATTTTCAAATCCATAGTAGGTTTCATCGAAATCTTCATTGTGAATCTTGATGTCACCGATAAAGCGATTATTGGTCTGGTTGAGGGTATAGTGGCCCATGACCCCTAGACCTTCGATGCGCTTGCCTGAAGCTTCAACATAATATTGACCCAATAGTTGGAAACCACCGCAGATGGCTAGAACCACACCATCATTTTGGATGTAGTTGTCAATGCTCTCTTTTTTAGCAGGTAAGTCGCCTGCGATGATGCTTTGTTCAAAGTCTTGACCCCCACCGAAAAAGGCGATATCATAGTGATTTTCATCAAAGTTATCATGGAGAGAAACGATGTCAACCGTCACATGGGCCCCCAGTTTTTCAGCCACATACTTGAGCATAAGGATGTTTCCATTGTCCCCGTAGGTATTCATGAGGTTTCCATAGAGGTGGGCGATGTTGAGCTGATAAGGGTAGTTGCCAGCTTTTGAGGAAAGTGAAGTATAAACCATTAGTTCATCTCCTTTCTAACAATCTGACGACTAGCCAGCAGTTCGCGGAATTCCAGCATAGCAGTATAGGTTGCTAGGATATAGGCATGCTTGCAGTCTTGGTTCTCAATGGTTTTGAGAACTTGCTCCAGATTACTTGTTTCAGTGATTTTATCAGCTGGATAGCCTGTCACCCGTAGACGACGTGCGATTTCAGAATGACGAACACCGCCTGCGTTGATTTCAGGAATGTCCATGTCAATGATTTGTTCAAAGTCAGCATCCCAGATCCAACTAGTATCAATCCCATCAGCATAGTTGGCATTAAGAAGAACAGATAGGCTAAATGGGTAAGGTGCTAGTTTGATCATTTCGATAGCTTGGGTCGCACCTACTGGATTTTTGATGAGAACGAGTGTACATTCCTTGTCGCCGATATGGAAGGTTTCCTGGCGTCCAAAGACAGCACGGCTCTTATCAAATCCTTGCTTGATGAGTTGTGAATCAGCCCCGAGGAAACGGGCGATGGCAACCGCAGCTAGCGCATTGTAGATGTTGTAAAGTCCACCGATTTGGATGCCGTATTCTTGGCCGTCAATGACAAAGCGAGAGCGATTGTTGGTCAACTCAACCAGTTCTGTCAGACGGTAGTCCAAGTCAGGTCGTTTGCAACCACAATTTTCACAGATATAGGCACCCAAGTTGGCATAGGTATTGTGCTCATATTTGAGGATGCCTTGACAGTCAGGGCAGAGAATCCCTTCGGTATTGTAGTGAGCCAGTTGGGCTGGCCCTTTCTCCAAATCAAAACCAAAATACTGTACAGAATTTGGAATAGCTGGCTTGTAGAAAAGCGGACTGTCGCCATTGAGGAGAACAGTAGCCGTAGGCACCTTACGAATGGCATCCAAAATCATCTTATAAGTTGTGTAAATCTCACCGTAGCGGTCCATCTGATCACGGAAAATGTTGGTGATGACAAAAAGGCTAGGATGAATGTAGTCACAGATACGAGATAGACTGGCCTCATCAATTTCTAGAACAGCAATGTTTTTCCCAGTTTTAGAGGATTTGGCAGTCAAGAAGGTCGTCGTAATCCCTGTGATCATGTTGGCGCCACTAGGATTGGTCAGAACTTGACCATAGACCTCTTTTAAAATGCCGACAGTGAGGGCAGTTGTCAGGGTTTTTCCATTGGTTCCAGTGACCACGACAATCTCGTAGTTCTTAGCTAGATTTTGTAATATATCTTTATCAAATTGAAGGGCAAGTTTTCCTGGGAGCGTACTTCCACGGCCAAGACGGCTCAAGATGAAGTGAGATGAACGCCCAGCTAGGAGGCCCAAAGTAGTTTTTAATTTCATGTTTCTATTATATCATACTGCGCCCAGCAGTCCAATAACTAAAGTAACCTCTAAGATCAACTAAAGAAGTAACCTTAGAGGTGCTTTTTAAGTTCTGATTAAACCAATCAAATACAATATCTTTGGATTTGATAACTTTGGCAACTTTAAGAAATGAATCTTTCTCACTATGAACATAAAAAAGGAGAGGACATCAATTATCCTCTACAGGTTTTAAAATTTCATTAATCCATTATAGTTGACAAAGATACCTAACTTTTGGGATTTAGATTATTTTTTGGAAAGTCTCTTTTATAATAAATTACGAATTTTTTCTTTTATAAATGCGTTAAGAGGATAGTGTTTATCAAGATATTCTAGGAGTGCCTGAGCAGATTCAGAAATTCGTTCGTAACCTTGCAAGAAGTGAGGCAATTGTTTGGACTCATTTGGATAACCTTTTTCAAATCTTCTGTTGCTGTTAAAAATATCTATAAAATCAGATTTAGAAGTTTTTTCCAAATTGATTAGTTCAGTCCAGAGCTTGACAGATCTGTTTTGGATGAAATCATAAGCAGCCAATTTTTCCCCTCGTTGATAGCGACCTAGTCCTATATATAGGTTGCATAAAATTTCTCCCAACAGCCATTCACGGTCTCTATTTTCTTTTGATGGCAATCTTTGTGGCTGGCAGATTGTTCCATCAAAACCGACCTCCTTCCAGATAATTTTGCCTTCAGCGAAGGGAATGTTTACTAGTTCGTGAGCTTCAAAGATAGCAAATTCACAAAAAACATCATCTTCAAATAGAACTTTATGTCCGTCCACTGTATTTTGGTAGTGAAATGCAATTGGTTCTAGCTTACTTAACCAGGTTAGGTCCTGGATATAGGCCTGCTTGTAGCCATCTTTTACAATAACAAAGAAATCCAAATCGGAGTACTGATCCAATCGTTCTCTTTCTGCTCCGCAAGAACCAAGTGCCAGCAAAGCTAGTGCTTGTCTAGAATCTTTTAGAGACTGACCAATATCATTTAGTCTTTGTAATAGTAATTCTGTTTTATTCATATCGTTACCTCATTGTTTCTTGTTTACAGACATTATATAGTTAATGTTTTCGAAAGTCAATTTCATCCTATACCAAATATATACTAATGTAATATGGGATTTCTTTCGATATTTTTTACAATGATAAAGTTTAAATATTTTGCGGAGTATTGCTCATATTATCAAGAACGAAGAAATTTGAAGTATCCTTTGATTGATTAGAAAGTGATTCTTATCTTTAAAAAGATCAAATAATTTGTAAAATATTTAAGAAGAAAAAATATATCGACTTAGCCATCAATTTGCAAACAGTAAAATCTTCTCACAAATGATGAAAATACACACATGACCGCGCGAAGAGTGCCTAATTTACCTAATTAGGTACGAAACAATCATTGCAAAATATCTTTTTAAATTACTCATAAAACGATGAGTTGAAGCAAGTTATTTAAAGTCATATGTATTGCTGATATTTAAAAGAGCGACCTGAGACTCAATATATAATTAGGACTGCTAAGTAAAGTGTGGACATTATATCATAAAAGAGGGAAAAGACAGATTTGAGATTTCGCAGAAAAAAAACAGCCCGATGAGGGCTGTGAGTGGTTAGTTCTGAAACCAAGTTACGACAGGGAAGTCATTTTGCTTCAGTTCCAGTTTTGTTTTGGTTAGAAGTTGTCCATTTTCTAAGGAATACAATAAGAAATGTTGATTGGTTACGACCAATACCTTGTTTGTCAAACTTGTATCGATGTGTATTATTTCTTCTGTAGAGTCAGGCAAATCTTTTCTGACATTGATTAGATAGCTAGATTCATCAGAGAGATTGACAATAGATAAGGCACAGCGATCATTTCCATCCGCCTCGTGTTTTACAATCAATCGGTCTTCTTTCGGTGTTTTATAAAGAAGATTTGGATTGTTCTCTGGTAGCGTGATGAAGTGCTTTTCCTTACTAGACAAGTTCATGACAAGTATGCGATTGTCTGGATCCTTGGAGAAAGTTTCTGTATTTCGGGTATAAGCAACGCTACTGTAATAATTGTCACCGATTAATTCAGAAGACGTCAACATTTCAACGATCTTTCCTTCGCTTGTCAGAGGTGTGCGAGACAATTCCTTTAGTTGGTCATTTTCGTCTAATTCTACTAAATATCCATCAAACACTAAAGCGGGTCGTTGGCGAGACTCATCGTGAAATCCCAGGCCGAGGTAGAGGCGATTCCCTCTTCCATGAAACTGGATCGGAAAGGAAGTGGATTCGGAGAATGTTTTATGAGTAATCAGCTTTCCTGAGATGTCAAACATACTGAGCACCCCATCCTCAGTTGTAGTTTGGCCTGTGTAGAAGAACTTGTCTGATACTCCAGCTCCCGAATAAGCATAGAAGGGAGTTGAAGTTTTCCGTATGTCCCCTGTCTGAAAGTCAAGAGATACGATGTTCTGAGTGGATGCCTTCCCTCTGGTATTTCCAGATGAAAAGACGAGATAGCGATTGTCAAACCGTCCCTGAGGAAACCAGAAATTGACATCTTCTGCAATGGAGACATCCTCAGTCTTCATGAGCTGAAACTGATCGTTTTGCAACTGATAACTTTGGATTGATTTCGAATTGACAAGGTAAAAATCAGCAGTCTGATTGACTGTGAATTGCTGTTTTTGAGGTGAAATCAAGCGAAAAAGTATCCAGCAAAGCAGGAGAAAAATAAAGACTATACTGACACAGAAAACCAGTGTTTTCACAGTCGTACTTTTTTCTTTGGATAGAAAGGAAAAAGGAGAGTGTTTTGACAGTTTAACTTGCTTCCCCATGTGACTAGCCTCCTTTTTGAACAGAAAATGAAGACAACATCCTACACCTATATTATAAGCTTTTACAGCTAAAAGCACAAATAATCTTGCAAGGAAACGATAGACTGGATAGAAAAAGACAAACATCGAAATGGATGCTTGTCTTGTGGAGAATATCTGAAAACTTAAATCGCAAACAAGTCATTCAAGTTCTCAGCCAAGGTTGGGTGAGTGAAGATCTGTTTTGTGAAGTAAGTGTAAGGAATCTTGTTGTCCATCGCAACAGTGATGATGTTGATGATCTCTTGTGAACCTTCTGAGAAGATGCTTGCTCCAAGAATTTCCTTTGTTTCAGTGTTCACAACAGCTTTGAAAGCTCCGCGAAGGTCTCCGTTTACATGACCACGAGGCATGGCAGCAACAGGGATTTCCTTAACTGCGTATGGAAGTTTCAAATCAGCTGCTTGGCTTTCCGTCAAACCAACTTGTGAAAGTGCAGGTGTGATGAACATAGTGTTTGGTACATTGAGACGGTCTTCAAGTGTGTAGCTACCATCTCCAGCAAGGTAGCTATAGACAACACGGAAGTCATCAAGTGAGATGTAGGTAAATTGAGGTCCACCGTTGACATCTCCAACTGCAAAGACACCAGGAACGTTTGTTTGACAATGTTTGTCGACCTTGATAGCACCACGTTCAGTAAGTTCAATATCTGTATTTTCAAGTTGAAGTGGTTCTACATTCGGTTTACGTCCAGTTGCGTAGAGAAGGGCATCGAAACGGTAGGTTTCGTTTTCAGTTACGACAAGGACTTGGTCACCGTCATTTTTGATTTCAGTTGTACGAATGTTTTGAAGCAATTCAATACCGTCTTCTTCCATGTATTGTTTAGCAAGAGCTGCAATGGAAGGTTCTGCACGAGGTAGGAAAGTATCCAAGGCATCTAGGACTGTAACTTTGCTTCCAAGTTTGTTGTAAAGACCTGCAAATTCAAGACCGATATTTCCGCCACCAAGGACACCGAGTTTTTCTGGCAATTTGTCCAAGTTTTGGATACCTGTTGAGTCAAAGACGTTTTTGCTTGTAGCAAGTCCAGGGATTGGCAAGACGTTTGAAACAGCACCAGTGTTGATAACGATAGTTTCAGCAGTCAGTTCTTGTTTTTCATCACCAGCTTGGATTTCGATGACCTTGTTTGAAAGGAAGTGAGCTTCCGCATCAAATATATCCACACCTGTACCAGCAACAGTAGCATAGTTTTTACCGTTGAGGCGACTAGTGATAGTATTTTTGGTAGCAATGACTTCTTCAAAAGACAAGTCCTTCTCAGCAGCGACTAGCAAGGTTTTAGTTGGGATACATCCGATGTTGATACAAGTTCCACCGTACATAGCTTTGCTACGTTCAACAAGGGCAACTTTTTTGCCAGCTGAAGCCAATTTACCAGCTAGTGTCTTCCCAGCTTTACCAAATCCAATAACGATTAAATCATATGTTAACATTTATAGTCCTCCTATTCGATTTTCATTCTAGCATAAGAAAACACTTTTTGCACAAATCTGCTACGGGAAGTGAAGTGAGTTTGAAATGGTCCCTTCAAATCCTTTGAAAGACCAGTTTCAGGCCACTTTACTATTAGAAAATCGTTTACATGATTTTCCTTAAGGATTCTACTATCTTTTGCTTCTCTCTTATGTTATACTAGATAGGTTGCAAAGAACTAGTACTTTTCTTTCGTGGAAAAGAAGCAACATGGTATCTCATTTTTAAATAAAGATACGTCATGAAAAGAAAAGTATATACTAAGCCCTATAGGATGGCTTCGCACCATCTTTAGAAAGAAGAAAAACGTGAAATTTAATGAATTTAACTTGTCTGCTGATTTGCTAGCAGAGATTGAAAAAGCTGGATTTGTAGAAGCAAGTCCCATCCAAGAGCAGACCATTCCTTTGGCTCTTGAGGGAAAAGACGTTATCGGTCAAGCTCAGACTGGTACAGGAAAAACTGCAGCCTTTGGCTTGCCAACCCTTGAAAAAATCCGTACAGAAGAAGCGACCATCCAAGCCTTGGTCATCGCTCCAACTCGTGAACTCGCTGTTCAAAGCCAAGAAGAACTTTTCCGATTTGGCCGTAGCAAGGGAGTGAAAGTTCGCTCAGTTTACGGTGGTTCCAGCATTGAGAAACAAATCAAGGCCCTTAAATCAGGTGCCCATATCGTGGTAGGAACACCAGGCCGTCTCTTGGACTTGATTAAACGCAAGGCCTTGAAATTACAAGATATTGAAACGCTTATCCTTGACGAAGCGGATGAAATGCTCAACATGGGCTTCCTTGAAGACATCGAAGCCATCATTTCCCGTGTCCCTGAAAATCGTCAAACCTTACTCTTTTCAGCAACCATGCCAGATGCTATCAAACGTATTGGTGTTCAGTTTATGAAGGATCCTGAGCATGTGAAGATTGCTGCCAAGGAATTGACAACAGAGCTGGTGGATCAGTACTATATCCGTATCAAAGAACAAGAGAAATTTGATACCATGACCCGTCTCATGGACGTGGAACAACCAGAACTTGCTATCGTATTTGGTCGTACCAAACGCCGTGTAGATGAATTGACTCGTGGTCTTAAAATCCGTGGCTTCCGTGCAGAAGGGATTCATGGTGACTTAGACCAAAACAAACGTCTTCGTGTCCTTCGTGATTTTAAAAATGGGAATCTTGATGTCCTAGTTGCGACAGACGTGGCAGCACGTGGTTTGGATATCTCAGGTGTGACCCATGTATATAACTACGACATTCCTCAAGATCCTGAAAGCTATGTTCACCGTATCGGTCGTACAGGTCGTGCTGGTAAGTCAGGTCAATCTATTACCTTTGTTTCTCCAAATGAAATAGGCTACCTTCAAATTATTGAAAACTTGACTAAGAAACGCATGAAAGGCTTGAAACCAGCAACAGCAGAAGAAGCCTTCCAAGCTAAGAAACAAGTAGCGCTCAAGAAAATCGAACGGGATTTTGCGGATGAAACTATTCGTGGGAATTTTGAGAAATTTGCTAAAGATGCTCGTAAGTTAGCTGCCGAATTTAGTCCAGAAGAATTGGCTATGTATATCTTGAGTCTGACAGTCCAAGATCCAGACAGCCTTCCTGAAGTGGAAATTGCGCGTGAAAAACCACTGCCATTTAAACCATCAGGTAATGGCTTTGGTGGCAAAGGCAAGGGAGGTCGAGGAGCCCGTCGTGGAGACGACCGTCGAGACCGTGATCGCCGTGGCAATGGTCGTCGTGATGAGTTCAAGAAAGGCAGTCGTGGGAACGATCGTTTTGATAAAGACAGACGCTATCGTAATAAAGACAATAAAAAACCTCACAACACTTCAAGTGAAAAGAAAACAGGCTTTGTTATTCGTAACAAAGGAGACAAATAGGAAAAAGCGATTCACTGGGTGAATCGCTTTTATATATAAGGAGACCAAGGGTAAAAGAAGATGTATAAAAGTAAAGGAAAGGTGAGATGGGAAGGGGAACTTTAATCCATCTTCTTATAATATTATTATATAAAAATCAAAACGGAATGTCAATAAAAAATTGCTATTTTTCTAAAATATTTTTGCTTTTAAAAATTGCAATTCAATAAGCAATTTTCAGATAATTATTGAAATAAAGACTTTTCTATGTTATAATGGAAGCGATTATATGCGAGGTAAAAAATGGCACATTTATTAGAAAAAACAAGAAAAATTACATCAATTTTAAAACGCTCAGAAGAGCAAATGCAGGATGAACTTCCATACAATGCCATTACACGTCAACTAGCAGACATTATTGATTGCAATGCCTGCATTGTCAATAGCAAGGGCCGTCTTTTGGGCTACTTTATGCGCTATAAAACCAATACAGACCGTGTAGAGCAGTTTTTCCAAACCAAGACGTTCCCAGATGACTATGTACAAGGGGCAAACATGATCTACGATACGGAGGCCAATCTTCCTATTGAACATGATTTGACCATTTTCCCTGTAGAGAGTCGTGCGGATTTTCCAGATGGTTTGACAACCATTGCTCCCATTCATGTATCAGGGATTCGCCTAGGTTCATTGATTATTTGGCGTAATGATAAGAAATTTGAAGATGAGGATTTGATTCTTGTTGAGATTGCAAGTACTGTTGTGGGGATTCAACTCTTGAACTTCCAACGTGAAGAAGATGAGAAAAATATCCGTCGCCGTACTGCTGTAACTATGGCAGTCAATACCCTCTCCTACTCAGAACTTCGTGCTGTTTCAGCTATTTTATCTGAGCTAAATGGAAATGAAGGACAATTGACTGCATCTGTCATTGCAGATCGTATCGGTATTACGCGCTCAGTAATCGTCAATGCTCTCCGTAAGCTAGAGTCGGCAGGAATTATTGAAAGCCGTTCACTAGGAATGAAGGGGACCTATCTCAAGGTATTGATTTCAGATATCTTTGAGGAAGTGAAAAAGAGGGACTACTAATGACAAAGGCTTTAATCTCGATTGACTATACAGAGGATTTTGTAGCAGACCATGGAAAATTGACAGCAGGTGCTCCTGCTCAAGCTATTTCTGAGGCGATTGCTCAGGTGACTAGACTGGCTTTTGATCGTGGAGACTATGTTTTCTTCACCATTGATGCTCATGAGGAAGGGGATGATTTTCATCCTGAGAGTAAACTTTTCCCACCTCACAATATCATTGGAACTAGTGGTCGCAACCTTTATGGCCCCCTAGCTGACTTTTATGTTGAGCATGAGGCGGATAGTCGCGTCTTTTGGATGGACAAGCGTCACTATTCAGCATTTTCAGGAACGGATCTTGATATTCGTTTGCGGGAACGTCGGGTTGATACTGTTATTTTAACAGGTGTTTTGACGGATATTTGTGTTCTTCATACGGCTATTGATGCTTATAATCTAGGTTATCAAATCGAGATTGTCAAGCCTGCGGTTGCCTCTATCTGGCCAGAAAATCATCAGTTTGCTCTTGGACATTTTAAGAATACTCTGGGAGCCAAATTGTTGGATGAAAATTTGGCTGAAATTAAAGAATGATTCCCTTGGAAAAATGAAAAAAATCTGAAAAAAGTGTTGACAAAGGTTTTGAAAGTTGATATACTAGTAAAGTAATCGACGCGGGGATGGCGGAATTGGCAGACGCGCAGGACTAAGGATCCTGTGACCGCTTTAGGTCGTGAGGGTTCAAGTCCCTCTCTCCGCATAGGGTAAGAGTTAGCTTTGGCTAGCTCTTTTTGTTTTTCCAAAGAAGGCTAGAGGTACAGTTCGACTATCGGAAGAACTTGGCATCAAGAACTATCATTTATAGCATGGAATCGATTTTTGATTGGTAAAACGTGTTCTAATATGAGGAAAGTTAGCAGTTGCTAGCTTTCTTCATTTTTTCAAAAAATAAATCGAAAAATTTTTTCGATTTCATAAACATTTCATATTTGGATTTTATAATAGTCTTACAAATATGGAGGTGACAAATGAATCCAATCCAAAGAGCTTGGGCTTATGTCAGCAGAAAACGACTGAGAAGTTTTATTTTATTTCTGATTTTATTTGTCCTTTTAGCAGGAATTTCAGCCTGTTTGACTCTGATGAAGTCCAACAAAACAGTAGAAACGAATCTTTACAAATCACTCAATACCTCTTTTTCTATTAAGAAGATAGAAAATGGTCAGACCTTCAAGTTGTCGGACCTAGCATCTGTGAGTAAGATTAAGGGACTGGAAAATGTCTCTCCTGAACTCGAGACGGTCGCAAAACTGAAAGACAAGGAAGCGGTGAGTGGTGAGCAGAGCGTAGAACGAGATGATTTGTCCGCTGCGGACAAGAACTTGGTTAGCTTAACGGCTCTTGAGGATTCATCCAAGGATGTTACCTTCACCAGCTCAGCTTTCAATCTAAAAGAAGGCCGACACCTTCAAAAAGGGGATTCCAAGAAAATCCTGATCCACGAAGAGTTGGCTAAGAAGAACGGTCTTTCCCTTCATGACAAGATTCGCTTGGATGCTGGTCAGTCAGAATCTGGAAAAGGGCAAACAGTTGAGTTTGAGATTGTCGGCATCTTTTCTGGTAAAAAGCAAGAAAAATTCACAGGCTTGTCTTATGACTTCAGTGAAAACCAAGTCTTTACAGACTATGAAAGTAGCCAAACTCTTCTGGGAAATAGTGAACCGCAAGTCAGTGCAGCGCGCTTCTATGTAGAAAATCCTAAGGAAATGGACGGACTCATGAAGCAAGTGGAAAGCTTGGCTTTAGAAAGTCAAGGCTATCAAGTAGAGAAGGAAAACAAGGCCTTTGAACAAATCAAAGACTCAGTTGCAACCTTCCAAACCTTCCTCACCATCTTCCTTTATGGGATGTTGATAGCTGGAGCTGGAGCCTTAATTTTGGTCTTGTCTCTCTGGTTGAGAGAAAGGGTCTACGAAGTGGGGATTTTACTGGCACTTGGAAAAGGCAAGAGCTCAATCTTCCTACAGTTCTGTTTAGAGGTGGTGTTGGTATCTCTTGGAGCTTTGCTTCCATCCTTTATTGCTGGGAAGGCCATTACATCCTATTTGCTACAAACTGTACTAGCAAGTGGAGATCAGGCAAGCTTACAGGACACGCTGGCCAAAGCAAGCGGTCTATCAACTAGTCTCCTATCCTTTGCAGAATCCTATGTTTTTCTGCTCCTGATTAGTTGCTTGTCTGTAGCCCTTTGTTTCGTATTCTTGTTTAGAAAATCGCCAAAAGAAATTTTATCATCTATTAGTTAATACTCTTCGAAAATCAAATTCAAACCGCGTCAGCTTCGCTTTGCCGTACTCAAGTACAGCCTGCAACTAGCTTCCTAGTTTGCTCTTTGATTTTCATTGAGTATAAGAAGGAGAAATCATGACTTTATTACAATTGCAAGATGTTACCTACCGTTATAAGAACACTGCTGAAGCAGTTTTATATCAGATCAAGTATAATTTTGAACCTGGGAAATTTTATAGTATCATTGGTGAGTCAGGAGCAGGAAAATCCACTCTCTTGTCCCTACTTGCTGGTCTAGATAGTCCTGTCGAAGGTTCCATCCTTTTCCAAGGAGAGGACATTCGGAACAAGGGATATTCTTACCATCGCATGCACCATATTTCTCTGGTCTTTCAAAATTATAATTTGATTGATTATCTTTCTCCACTGGAAAATATCCGCTTGGTCAACAAAAAGGCGACTAAGGATACCCTTCTTGAGCTTGGTTTGGATGAAAGTCAGATCAAGCGGAATGTTCTCCAGTTATCAGGTGGGCAACAGCAACGTGTTGCCATCGCTCGCAGTTTGGTATCAGAAGCTCCAGTTATTCTAGCTGATGAGCCAACAGGAAATCTGGACCCTAAAACTGCTGGAGATATTATTGAACTGCTCAAATCACTTGCCGAGAAAACAGGTAAATGTGTAATTGTCGTTACACATAGTAAAGAAGTGGCGCAAGCGTCAGATATTACACTTGAGTTGAAGGATAAGAAACTGACTGAAACTCGCAATACTACTAAATAATATGAGCTTGTTTTGATAGAATTATCAAATCTAGAAAGGGAACCTATGTTACACAACGCATTTGCCTATGTTACAAGGAAGTTTTTCAAATCAATTGTTATCTTCCTGATTATTCTCCTCATGGCGAGCTTGAGTTTGGTCGGCTTGTCGATCAAGGGAGCTACTGCCAAGGCTTCTCAGGAGACCTTTAAAAATATCACCAACAGCTTCTCCATGCAAATCAATCGTCGCGTCAATCAAGGAACGCCACGTGGTGCTGGGAATATCAAGGGTGAGGATATCAAAAAAATCACTGAAAATAAGGCCATCGAGTCTTATGTTAAACGTATCAACGCTATCGGAGATTTAACTGGATATGATCTCATTGAAACGCCAGAAACCAAGAAAAATCTCACTGCAGATCGTGCCAAACGGTTTGGAAGCAGTTTGATGATTACAGGTGTCAATGACTCCTCTAAAGAAGATAAGTTTGTCTCTGGCTCATATAAGCTGGTTGAAGGTGAGCACCTAACCAACGATGACAAAGACAAGATTCTCATGCACAAGGACTTGGCAGCTAAACACGGCTGGAAAGTCGGAGATAAGGTCAAATTGGACTCCAATATCTATGATGCAGACAATGAAAAAGGAGCCAAGGAAACAGTTGAAGTGACAATTAAGGGACTCTTTGATGGTCACAATAAGTCGGCAGTAACCTACTCACAAGAACTCTACGAAAATACTGCTATCACAGACATCCATACGGCTGCTAAACTTTATGGATACACAGAAGACACAGCTATTTATGGGGACGCAACTTTCTTTGTAACAGCGGACAAGAACTTGGATGATGTCATGAAAGAGTTGAATGGCATCAGCGGTATCAACTGGAAGAGCTACACACTTGTGAAGAGCTCCTCTAACTACCCAGCTCTTGAGCAATCCATCTCTGGTATGTACAAGATGGCTAATCTCCTCTTCTGGGGTAGCTTGAGTTTCTCAGTCCTTCTCCTTGCACTCTTACTCAGCCTTTGGATCAACGCCCGTCGCAAGGAAGTGGGAATCCTCCTCTCTATCGGTCTCAAGCAGACAAGTATCTTGGGTCAATTCATCACTGAATCGATTTTGGTTGCCGTCCCTGCTCTTGTTTCTGCCTACTTCCTAGCCAACTACACAGCTCGTGCAATCGGGAACACTGTTCTTGCCAATGTCACTTCAGGTGTTGCCAAGCAAGCCAGCAAGGCTGCTCAAGCCTCTAACCTTGGTGGTGGTGCTGAAGTAGATGGCTTTAGCAAGACCTTGTCGAGCCTAGATATTTCTATTCAGACATCAGACTTCATCATCGTCTTTGTCCTTGCCTTGGTTCTAGTGGTTCTCGTTATGGCGCTTGCTTCAAGCAATCTCCTCAGAAAACAACCAAAAGAGCTCTTGCTCGATAGCGAATAAAAAAACTTGCTACCTATTCTCCCCTAAATGGGGTATAATATAGGTAGCATTTTTATCTGCTTCGTCTTGATAAGGCTTCTTCCTATCAGGGGGGAACAGAGAGATTTACAAGAAATTTAAAGGAATGTGAAACGTTTTTTCTATGAAAATTTTAATTGTAGAAGATGAGGAGATGATCCGTGAGGGGATCAGTGACTATTTGACGGATTGTGGTTATGAGACCATTGAGGCTGCGGACGGTCAAGAAGCTCTAGAAAAATTTTCCAGCTATGAAGTTGCCTTGGTTCTACTGGATATCCAGATGCCAAAACTGAATGGACTGGAAGTTCTGACAGAGATTCGTAAGACTAGCCAGGTCCCTGTTTTGATGTTGACTGCCTTTCAGGATGAGGAATACAAGATGAGCGCCTTTGCCTCTCTGGCAGATGGCTATCTAGAAAAACCCTTTTCCCTCTCCCTTTTAAAAGTAAGGGTGGACGCGATTTTCAAGCGCTACTACGATACAGGACGAGTCTTCTCCTATAAGGATACCAAGGTGGATTTTGAGAGCTATAGTGCAAGCCTAGCAGGTCAAGAAGTGGCTATCAATGCTAAAGAGTTGGAAATTTTGGACTATCTTGTAAAAAATGAAGGACGGGCCTTGACTCGTTCTCAGATAATCAATGCCGTCTGGAAGGTGACAGATGAGGTTCCCTTTGACCGTGTCATTGATGTTTATATCAAGGAACTGCGGAAAAAGCTAGACTTGGATTGTATCCTCACTGTGCGCAATGTTGGTTATAAATTGGAGAGAAAATGAAACGAACAGGTTTATTTACAAAGATATTTATCTATACCTTCTCGATTTTTAGTGTTCTGGTCGTCTGTCTTCATTTAGCCATTTATTTTCTCTTTCCCTCAACTTATCTGAGCCATCGTCAGGAAACCATTGGTCAGAAAGCGACAGCCATTTCCCAGTCCCTAGAAGGAAAGGATAGGCAAAATATCGAGCAAGTGTTAGACTTGTATTCCCAGACCAGTGATATCAAGGGGGCCGTCAAGGGAGAGATGACTGAGGATAAGTTAGAAGTCAAGGACAACCTTCCTTTGGACACGGACCGTCAAACTACTTCCCTCTTTATCGAGGAGCGTGAGGTGAAAACGCAAGATGGTGGCACTATGACTCTTCAGTTTCTAGCTTCCATGGATTTGCAAAAAGAAGCAGAGCAGATTAGTCTCCAGTTTCTCCCCTATACCTTGTTGGCATCCTTCCTGATTTCCCTCTTGGTAGCCTACATCTACGCTCGAACCATTGTTGCCCCGATTTTGGAAATCAAGCGGGTGACCCGTCGGATGATGGAACTGGATGCTCAAGTACGGTTGCGCGTGGATTCTAAGGATGAGATAGGTGATCTCAAGGAACAAATCAATAGCCTTTACCAGCATCTCTTGACAGTTATTGCGGACTTGCATGACAAGAATGAAGCTATTCTTCAGCTGGAGAAGATGAAAGTCGAGTTCTTACGAGGGGCCTCTCATGAACTGAAAACCCCTCTGGCTAGTTTGAAAATCCTAATCGAAAATATGAAAGAAAATATCGGTCGTTATAAGGATAGAGACCATTATCTGGGAGTTTCCTTGGGGATTGTGGACGACCTCAGTCACCACGTTCTCCAGATACTTTCTCTTTCTTCTGTGCAGGAATTGCGAGAGGAGAAAGAAGAGGTCGACCTTCTTCAGATGACGCAAAGTCTGATCAAGGATTATGCTTTGCTCGCCAAGGAGAAAGAACTTCAGATAGAGATTAGCCTAACACATCAGCAGGCTTACATAAACCCATCTGTCATGAAATTAATCCTATCGAATCTCATCAGTAATGCTATCAAGCACTCCACTTCAGGTGGCCTGGTCCGCATTGGAGAAAGAGAAGGAGAACTCTTTATCGAGAATAGCTGTAGTCCTGAAGAACAAGAAAAAATGGCCCAGTCTTTTTCTGACAATGCTAGTCGTAAGGCCAAGGGTTCGGGAATGGGGATCTTTGTGGTCAAAAGTTTATTAGAACATGAGAAATTACCTTATCATTTTGAGATGCAAGATGATCGATTGACCTTCTTCATGCGTTATCCTAAAGTCGTGCAAGACTAGGGGAAAGAAAAGGTTTACATTGCTTTAATTGTAAGAAATTCAATCTAAAGTATGGGAAAAACTAGCTTTTTTTATCAAAAAGTGATAAAATGAACAATGTAAATGGGATGTCCCAAAAAATATATAGGAGGCCTGACAAATGGCAATCGTTTCAGCAGAAAAATTTGTCCAAGCAGCTCGTGACAACGGTTATGCAGTTGGTGGATTTAACACAAACAACCTTGAGTGGACTCAAGCTATCTTGCGCGCAGCAGAAGCTAAAAAAGCTCCAGTTTTGATCCAAACTTCAATGGGTGCTGCTAAATACATGGGTGGTTACAAAGTTGCTCGCAACTTGATCGCTAACCTTGTTGAGTCAATGGGTATCACTGTACCAGTAGCTATCCACCTTGACCACGGTCACTACGAAGATGCACTTGAGTGTATTCAAGTTGGTTATACTTCAGTTATGTTTGACGGTTCACACCTTCCAGTTGAAGAAAACCTTGAAAAAGCTCGTAAAGTTGTAGAATTTGCTCACGCAAATGGTGTATCAGTAGAAGCTGAAGTTGGAACTATCGGTGGTGAAGAAGACGGAATCATCGGTGATGGTGAATTGGCTCCAATCGAAGATGCTAAAGCAATGGTTGCAACTGGTATCGACTTCTTGGCAGCTGGTATCGGTAACATCCACGGTCCATACCCTGCAAACTGGAAAGGTCTTCACCTTGACCACTTGCAAAAATTGACAGAAGCAGTTCCAGGCTTCCCAATCGTATTGCACGGTGGTTCAGGTATCCCTGATGACCAAATCCAAGCAGCTATCAAACTTGGTGTTGCAAAAGTTAACGTTAACACTGAATGCCAAATCGCATTTGCTAACGCAACTCGTAAATTTGCTCGTGACTACGAAGCAAACGAAGCAGAATACGACAAGAAGAAACTCTTCGACCCACGTAAATTCTTGGCTGACGGTGTAAAAGCTATCCAAGCATCAGTTGAAGAACGTATCGACGTATTCGGTTCAGAAGGTAAAGCTTAATCTAGCTTAACCATATAAAAAAGAAACCTGCCCATTGGGTGGGTTTCTTGGCGTTTTAAGGGAACTTATTTAGTTAACAAATTTAATGCAGGAATGATTAAATCTTTTATTTTTTCTGATTATAAAGAGTTTTTGACTAGTCTCTATTTTTAAAAGAATGGCGTGGGTAGATAGAGAATTGTATTACAAATGATATAGATATTGTTTTGCAGGAAGTTTATTTATTTAATATATTGGTCATAATATTCTATAATTTCAATAGCAAAATTATCATATTTTTTTATTTGATTGTTTGGTAAATCAGAAGATTTATCTGAGTGAATTATAGTAAGATTCAATTTATTTTCTTGAGAGATGATATTAATAGTTCGCTTGCATAAGCTACAAGGTTTCATAGTTATAGTTAGTTTAAGAGCAGGAATATTTTCTTTATTAACACCATTAGTTTCTATTATATTTATAATATAACTAATTAACTTTCTTTCACAGCAGGTAAACATTCTATTACTTACATTTATATCTTTTTTAGGAATATCCTTTTTTCTTAAATGAGCTTTATATATATTAAATTCTCTGTATGTAATATTATTTTTTAATTTATGTGACAGAGAAGTATGCTTGTTAAGAAAATATTTTGTTTCCAAGGGAATCCTAATATATTCATATTTTTCAGGGGTGGATAATTCATTGATAATTTCAATTATTTTTTCTGATTTTTGTTTAGTATCTAATCCATTAATTGCTATGTATTTGTTATTATTCCAGAATGCGGATGCCAAGCAGTTAACTTTGGAATTATAAAAATTCTTTAAGTTATTATCTTCAATTTTTTTTGAGAATTTATCTATCGTTAATTTTAGTGAAGATAATTTATTGAAAATTAAATACACATCAGAAGGAATTGATTTATTTTGATTAAATGATAACAAATAAATTTGAAAATCCTTAATTAAATTTTCGATTGAAGAGCTTATACCATTTCTAATAAGATTATTACCTACTATTATTTCTAAATATTTCTCTACGCTATATTGAGAGTCTAATAAACTTAACTCTTTATTGATATGACTAACAGTATATTCGTCTGATAAAAAAATAATATCATATAATTCCTTGTTCTGTAAACTAGATAGAAGATTATCATAAAGTAGAGTCAAAATCAATATTTTTAGGGGGTATGTATTCTTATCTGATTTTGAAAAAAGATAATCCCAAATTTCTAGGGAGGTTTTAAAAGGTTGAAAATTAAGTATAAAACTTTTCTTCTTATGACTAGATTTAGTTATATAGTCCAAATATTTTTTTATCTCAATTTGATAGAAATATTTTAGAAATAAGAGAAAACGATGATGATTAGAAATTTCTACTAGAGTATTTATTATTTCAATGTTTTCTTCTGCAAAATTTTCTAGCTTATCTATTGATTTTACGAAGTAAAAATCACTAATAGAACCCAAAAAATTATAGTTAATATCTTTAATAATTTTAGTATCAACCTTAACTAATTTTTTGATACCTTGAAATTCCCAGGGAGAGTCTAGAAGCTCTAAATCCATTTTTAGTCGATCAATATTGTTATAATTCTTTGGATTTTTCATCATTCTTTTCCTCTTATATTTAGTATTTATATAAATATATAGTTAGATATATGTTGTATAATCACTAAAATGAATAGTTTTTTTTGTAGTTTCTTGACAGAGCGCTATGAAACTATTTATAATTTAGTCTACCACAGAATTGATTATCTTCCTAGTATTGTAAACGAATTTTTAGATGTTTTTTCTTAACTTTGAAGAATTTTCACAAATAGTATAATTTAGGTGAATTTATTAGTACATGTTTCTTTAATAAAACTTCATCCAAATCTAAGTAAGTATAAGGGGAAGTTTTGTGGCAGTTGTAACTAAACTACTAAACCAGAATTTTTGTTTAAAAGTATTATTTTAAGAGCGGAATCTCTAATTTCATAATCTACAGGCAAACGCTTGCATTCTATTTTTTATTGGACTATAATAGGTTGGTATAAAGCCTTCTGTAAGAATAACAATTAGAAAGTTTAGAAAGTAAGGATTTAGAATATTTGTAGTCAAAAATACAATGTTGCTATTCCTTACGGTAGGGAGATAGATATGGCAATGATAGAAGTAGAGCATCTTCAGAAAAATTTTGTAAAAACAGTTAAGGAACCAGGTTTGAAAGGAGCTTTGCGCTCCTTTATTCATCCTGAAAAGCAGACTTTTGAGGCGGTCAAGGATTTAACTTTTGAGGTTCCAAAAGGGCAGATTTTAGGATTTATCGGGGCTAATGGTGCTGGGAAGTCAACAACCATTAAAATGCTGACCGGGATTTTGAAGCCCACTTCTGGTTTGTGTCGAATTAACGGCAAGATTCCGCAGGACAATCGCCAAGACTATGTCAAGGATATTGGAGTGGTCTTCGGTCAAAGAACCCAGCTGTGGTGGGATTTGGCTCTGCAAGAGACCTACACGGTCTTAAAGGAGATTTATGATGTACCAGATTCGCTTTTCCATAAGCGTATGGACTTTTTAAATGAAGTCTTGGATTTGAAGGAATTTATCAAAGATCCCGTGCGGACTCTTTCACTTGGTCAACGGATGCGGGCGGACATTGCGGCTTCCTTGCTCCACAATCCCAAGGTTCTCTTTTTAGATGAGCCGACCATTGGTTTGGATGTTTCGGTCAAGGATAACATTCGCCGGGCTATCACCCAGATCAATCAGGAGGAAGAGACTACTATTCTCTTGACCACTCATGACCTGAGTGATATTGAGCAACTTTGTGATCGGATTTTTATGATTGACAAAGGGCAGGAGATTTTTGATGGAACGGTGAGTCAGCTCAAGGAGACCTTTGGCAAGATGAAGACTCTTTCCTTTGAACTGGTGCCAGGGCAAAGTCATCTCGTTTCTCACTATGAAGGCTTGCCTGATATGACTATTGATAGACAAGGAAACAGTCTCAATATTGAATTCGATAGTTCCCGCTACCAGTCGGCTGATATTATCAAGCAAACCCTGTCTGATTTTGAAATTCGTGATTTGAAGATGCTAGATACGGATATTGAGGATATTATCCGTCGCTTCTATCGAAAGGAGCTCTAAGATGGTCAAATTATGGAGACGTTATAAACCCTTTATCAATGCAGGGATTCAGGAGTTGATTACCTATCGAGTCAACTTTATTCTCTATCGGATTGGTGATGTCATGGGGGCCTTTGTGGCGTTTTATCTCTGGAAGGCTGTCTTTGATTCCTCGCAGGAGTCCTTGATTCAGGGCTTCAGTATGGCGGATATTACCCTCTACATCATCATGAGTTTTGTGACCAATCTCTTGACTAGGTCGGATAGCTCCTTTATGATTGGGGAGGAGGTTAAGGATGGCTCCATTATCATGCGCTTGTTGCGACCAGTTCATTTTGCAGCCTCTTATCTCTTCACCGAGCTTGGTTCTAAGTGGTTGATTTTTATCTCTGTTGGACTGCCATTTTTAAGTGTCATTGTGTTGATGAAAATTTTATCAGGGCAAGGTATTGTAGAAGTGCTGGGACTAACTACCCTTTATCTATTTAGCTTGACGCTGGCCTATCTGATTAACTTTTTCTTTAATATCTGCTTTGGATTTTCAGCCTTTGTATTTAAAAATCTATGGGGTTCCAATCTACTTAAGACTTCCATAGTGGCCTTTATGTCTGGGAGTTTGATTCCCTTGGCTTTCTTTCCCAAAGTGGTTTCAGATATTCTGTCCTTCTTGCCTTTTTCATCCTTGATTTATACTCCAGTCATGATTATCGTTGGGAAATACGATGCCAGTCAAATTCTTCAAGCGCTTTTGCTACAGTTTTTCTGGCTCTTAGTGATGGTGGGCTTGTCTCAGTTGATTTGGAAACGGGTTCAGTCATTCATCACCATTCAAGGAGGTTAGTATGAAAAAATATCAACGCATGCATCTGATTTTTATCAGACAATACATCAAACAAATCATGGAATACAAGGTTGATTTTGTGGTTGGTGTTTTAGGTGTTTTCCTGACCCAAGGCTTGAACCTCTTGTTTCTCAATGTCATCTTTCAACATATTCCATCCCTAGAAGGCTGGACTTTTCAAGAGATAGCTTTTATTTATGGTTTTTCCTTGATTCCCAAGGGTCTGGACCATCTCTTTTTTGACAATCTCTGGGCACTGGGGCAACGATTGGTGAGAAAGGGAGAGTTTGATAAGTATCTGACTCGTCCTATCAATCCTCTTTTTCACATTCTGGTTGAGACCTTTCAGATTGATGCCTTGGGTGAACTTTTGGTCGGTGGCTTTTTACTAGGGACAACAGTATCAAGTATTGCTTGGACTCTTCCAAAATTCCTGATTTTTCTAGTCTGCATTCCTTTTGCGACCTTGATCTATACTTCCTTGAAAATCGCGACTGCCAGTATCGCTTTTTGGACCAAGCAGTCAGGCGCCATGATTTACATTTTTTATATGTTTAATGACTTTGCTAAGTACCCGATTTCTATTTACAATTCGCTTCTTCGTTGGTTGATTAGCTTTATCATCCCCTTTGCCTTTACAGCCTACTATCCTGCCAGCTATTTCTTGCAGGACAAGGATGTACTCTTTAACATTGGTGGTTTGATGCTGATTTCCCTTGTTTTCTTTGTCATTTCTTTGAAACTATGGGACAGGGGCTTGGATGCCTACGAAAGTGCGGGTTCGTAAAAGGAAGAATCTCAAAGCCTCGTCTCAGGACAGGCTTTTTCTAATGGAGATAAAAATTTCTTGACATCTATTCTCAGAGTGCTATACTAAAAGAGTAATCGCCGATTTAGCTCAGTCGGTAGAGCAACGCACTCGTAACGCGTAGGTCACAGGTTCGATCCCTGCAATCGGCAGAATCAAGAAGTCCATTAGGGCTTCTTTTCTCTTATCACTACTATTCAACCACTTAGACCGAGATACAGACCAGATAGGCAAAAGGGCTTGTTCTTGAAAAAATCCTCTGCTATAATGATTTTTGTAAAGGGCGTGAGGGGTCAGTATCAGACAACTCAAGAACCAAAAAAAGAAAATGGAGATAAAAAAATGAAAAAATTATTGGGACTTGTATTTTTAGTAGCAGCAGCGGTTGTATTGTATTTTGGCTATATTGGTTGGCCAAGTTTGGATGTCAATCTCTGGTCATTGATTCCAGTAGGTTTGTTCCTCTATTTCACTCTAGAAAACTTTTTGAAAAAAGATTATAAGGCTAGTCTCATGTGCTTGATTATTGCCTTTATCATTGCAAATGCTATTTTGGACCTTTTGCCAATTTCAAGTGGTTTGGTGATTGGTGCAGGAGTGCTAGCTTGTGTAGGACTTGGCTACCTCTTTCCTGATAAGGATAAAAAAGAAGATAAATAGAAAAGTCTCGAGGTTTCTCGAGACTTTGTTTTTATTTACCAGCGTAGTATTTTTGGATGCCTTTCACAATACCTGCGACTAGTCTATCTTGGTATCGATCGTCACGAATCTGTTGATTCTCAGTGAAATTATCCATATAACCGAGTTCTAGGAGGACGGCTGGTTTGGCAGTTTCGCGTAGAACGGCAAAACTGCTTTCCAATAAGCCAGCGTCCTTGGCACCTGTTTCTGCAAGGAGAGAGGAGTGGATAGCAGCAGCGAGGCGTTTGCTTTCACTCATACGATCAGGGTGATTGTGCCAGTATTTATTAATCTTACTTGGATAATCAGGTTCATCGCTATAGGAGTAGGTTTGAATACCGCTCGCTTTTGAGTGAATGTTTCCAGTAGCATTGAAATGGATACTGATAAAGATATCAGAGTTGGTTTTATTTACCATTCTTGAACGCTCAGTCTTAAAATCAACGTCGATATCACTGTCACGTGATGTGAGGACCTTGTAGCCTAGTTCTTCTAGCTTAGCGCGCAGTTTGCGATAGACTTGCATGTTGAGATCTTTTTCGGCTACATTGTAGTAAAAGGCGCCGGAATCTCGACCGCCATGTCCGGGATCTAGGAAAATGGTATTGCTGTATTGACCTTTTACAAATCCACCTTCTGTTGAAACTTCAGAAATCCATTGGCCGTATTTTTGGAACAGGTGTTCCTTGCCGTCTATCTTGTAGGTTCCTGATACATAATGTCCGCTATCGTCCAAATAGTAACGAGCCTTGTAATAGTCGTCATAAATCCACTCATTTTTGGCCATATAGCCACCAGACTTGAGATAGTAGGCTCCAATCCATTCACGAGCCGCATAGGTTCCATTCGCTTTTAGATAGAACCAACTGTTGTAGGCCTTGTCAAAGATCCACTCTTTTTCAGCCATGGCTCCACTAGATTTGAGGTAGTAGCTTCCTTTCCATTTATTGGAAAGCATGACTCCATTTTGTTCAAAGGCGTACCAAGTTCCCTTGATTTTCTCCCATTTGTCTCGGCTGTATTTCCCATATTCATTAGCGTAATACCAATTTTGGTCAATCTTCACCCAGGAGTTTTCCGCCATAGCCCCGCTACTGCCGAGCAGGTAAGCACCAAGGGTCGTTTTGCTGAGCATCACGCCGTTTTTGTCAAAATAATACCATGAACCATTAATTTTCTCCCATTTGTCTTGCGAGATTCTGCCAGATGGTGTGACATAATACCAATTTTGGTCAACCTTTACCCAGCCATTCTCCGCCATAGCCCCGCTTTTGGTAAGGAGATAACCATCAACGATTGTCTGAGTGAGCATGACACCATCTTTGTCAAAGTAGTACCAAACTCCTCCGATTTTTTCCCATTTTTGTTGGATGATTTTTCCAGACTCACTGGCGTAGTACCATTTACCCTCAAGAGCTACCCAGCCATTTTCTACCATGACCCCGTCTTTATTGAGAACATAGCCATCAAAAATGGTATCATTGAGTCGGTTTCCATCGTTGTCAAAATAGTACCACTTATCTTGAATTTTTTTTCCATTTGAGGACAGGCTGATTGTTTTCATAGAAACGCCACTGTTTGTTTTCTTCCTGCCATCCTTCTTTTTTAGGAGCTTCTTCTTTTGCCTTGTCTTTTGGAAGTGTTGCAACCTCCTCTTCAGTTTTAGTTGAAAGATCTTTCTTATCTTCCTTAGAGTTGCTTTGTTCGGTGGTAGCAGGAGGATTAGCATTGCTTTCCTCTGCGTAGATAGGTGCTTGGGCAAATCCTGCCATTGAAAGGACAACAGCACTTGCCAATATAAACTTTTTCAACGATATTCTCCAATCATTATTTTCTAAGAAATATTATAAAATATGTCTGACGGCTTATCAACTATCAAACTGAACTTCTTCTAGTAAGTATTCGATAAAGCGTTCGCCCATCTTAGACAGGCTGGTTTTTTCATGCTGGATATAGACTAGTTCAATCGGATCGTCAATGTCCAGTGGAATAGAAACGATATTGTCTCCATTGAGGTTACTGTTCAAAATCCCTGTTGCGATCGTGTATCCGTCCAAACCAATCAAGAGGTTAAAGAGGGTGGCACGGTCACTGACTACGATGGATTTCTTGTGATGCTCTTGTGAAAGAATCTCCTCTGAAAAGTAGAAGGAGTTATGCGTCCCCTGGTCATAACTCAGATAAGGGAAGTCTTCCAAATCAGCCAGTTTGACCTTGTCTTTTTTAGCTAGAGGGTTGGTCTTGCTGACAAAGATATGCGGTTGTGCTGTAAAGAGATGGTGGGCCAAGAGGTGGTTGTCATCCAGCATTTTCGTTAAAACATCGCGGTTGTAGCTATTTAAAAAGAGGACACCGACTTCACTACGGAAGTTCTTGACATCGTCGATAATCTCCCAAGTTCGAGTTTCACGAAGGAAAAGTTCGTATTTTTCCATATCACTTTTCTTAAGTAGCGATACAAAGGCATTGACTACAAAGGCATAGTGTTGAGACGACACGCTAAAGAGTTCGCGGTGGGCGACAGGATTTTTATAGCGTTCCTCCAGAAGCTGGGTTTGCTCTACAACTTGACGGGCATAGGAGAGGAATTCCATCCCATCGCGGGTCAAGGTAATACCCTTGGGATTGCGAATAAAGATTTCAATACCCATTTCATTTTCCAAGTCTCGAACGGCATTAGAGAGACTTGGTTGGGTAATAAAAAGTTGCTTGGCTGCCTCATTCATAGAGCCAGTTTCGACGATTTTGATAATATAGTGTAGTTGTTGAATTCTCATGTTTTTATTGTACCATACTTGCGGAAGAATGGGCAATGAGGACGAAGAAAATAGGGGGAAAGAGCCGGTCCAGTATTGAAAAAAAGTCTAGAATCTGCTAAAATGGAAGCTATGAAAACATTCTATGATGTGCAGCAATTTCTCAAACAGTTTGGCATTATTGTCTATGTGGGGAAGCGCTTGTATGATATTGAACTGATGAAGCTCGAACTTTCTCGGATCTATGATGCAGGTCTGATGGACAAGCTAGACTATCTAGAGGCGGAAGCTGTTCTTCGTAGAGAGCACAAGATAGAATTAGACTATTTAGAGAAAAATGGAGATAAGAACTTATGACAATTTGGATTGTTTGGGGAATCGTACTAGCAATGGCGGCCTGGATGGGGTATAACTACCTTCGTATTCGTCGTGCGGCTAAGATTGTAGACAATGCAGAATTTGAAGCCTTGATTCGGAAAGGGCAATTGATTGATGTCCGTGAACCAGCAGATTTCCACAGAAAACATATCCTCGGAGCTCGCAATATTCCTTCAAATCAGTTGAAGTCAAGCCTTGCAGCTCTTCGCAAGGATAAACCTATCCTTCTCTACGAAAACCAACGCGGCCAACGAGTGACTAATGCTGCACTCTATCTGAAAAAACAAGGTTTCTCTGAGATTTATATTCTTTCTTATGGATTGGATTCTTGGAAAGGGAAAGTGAAGACGAGTTAACATTCTATTAAAAACTGTCGAATGGTAGGTAAAGCTAGTATCTTAAGGTATCATCATATATATTAATTTTAAGGAGATTTTGTAATATGAATTCACAACAAAAGAAAAAATCCTCACTTGTTTTAGGTATCTTATCTATCGTCCTTGGTTTGCTATCTCCAATAGTAGGTCTGATTTTGGGGATCATAGGATTGGTCTTGGCTTTTTCATACCAAAAAGAATCTGGACTAGACTATAAAACAGAAAAAATTCTCAATATCGTAGGACTTGTGGTTTCTGTACTTAACTGGATTGTAACTGTCGCAGTATTTTTTAGAATTGTAGCTGTCGCAGTATTTTTTAGATAAGCAATAAACAAAAAAGCTTTAAATTTAAAGCTTTTTTTCTTTTATCCACTTTTTTCTAAGTATTTTTTAATCATCTCTAATTCTTCTTGGTTTAAGAATCGGTATTGCCCTTCTGCAAGTTCTGAATCTAACGTAAAATCACCGAACTGAACTCGTTTGAGAGAGACCACCTTGACACCGACAGAAAGAAACATCTTTTTGACCTGATGAAACTTGCCTTCAGAGATGGTGATGGTGGCTTGACTAGAGGAAGGACTAGAGGACAGAATCTCAAGCTGAGCAGGTTTACAAGTGGTCCCATCTAAAAAAACGATTCCTTCCTTAAATTGCTGGATATGGTCTGACGTGAGCAGTCTATTGACCTCTACTTGATAGGATTTGTTGACATGGTACTGGGGATGGAGGAGTTGAAAACCAAGAGGTCCATTATCAGTCAAAAGGAGTAGCCCTGTCGTATCACGGTCTAATCTGCCGACAGCATAGAGCTGCTCAGACTGGATGTCAGGTGGAAGGAGGTCCATGACGGTTGGAAGTTTCTTATCCTTGCTAGCTGTAACGACTCCGTTTGGCTTATGAAGCATGAGATAATTGTGCTCATATCCTTGGATTTGCCGCCCTTGAAAGACTAATTTCTGTAATCCTGTATCGACATTTTGAGCGAGGGAGCGAGCTGGACAATCGTCGACTAGGATTTCTTTTTTTAATAGAGCCTGTTTCATACCCTTGCGACTGATCTTTTCCTGGGCAAATAATCTATCTAAACGCATACCAGCCTATCTTATCATAAGTCTCTGACTTTGAAAAGGGATGACTGGATGAGAAAAACAAAGTGAAAACATTTACACTTGCTTGAGTTATGTTATTTGACTGAAAATGTGGTATAATTGCTCAGTTAGAAAATAAATTTTAAATATTATAGAGGAAATCATGACAAAATTAAGAGAAGATATCCGTAACGTAGCCATTATTGCCCACGTTGACCACGGGAAAACAACACTCGTTGATGAATTGTTGAAACAATCTTCAACATTGGACGCTCGTACAGAGTTGGCAGAGCGCGCTATGGACTCAAATGATATCGA
The DNA here is from genome assembly GCF_003943415.1 of Streptococcus oralis. Taxonomy (GTDB): domain Bacteria; phylum Bacillota; class Bacilli; order Lactobacillales; family Streptococcaceae; genus Streptococcus; species Streptococcus oralis_BJ. The sequence goes on from NZ_RJPK01000003.1 coordinate 157,482, forward strand.
AAAAGAGCGTGGAATTACCATTCTTGCCAAGAATACCGCTGTAGCTTACAATGGCACACGTATCAACATCATGGACACACCAGGACACGCGGACTTTGGTGGAGAAGTGGAACGTATCATGAAAATGGTTGATGGTGTTGTCTTGGTCGTAGATGCCTACGAAGGAACCATGCCACAAACTCGTTTCGTATTGAAAAAAGCCTTGGAACAAGACCTTGTTCCAATCGTGGTTGTTAATAAAATCGATAAACCATCAGCTCGTCCAGCAGAAGTAGTGGACGAAGTCTTGGAACTCTTTATCGAGCTCGGTGCAGATGATGACCAGCTTGATTTCCCTGTTGTTTATGCTTCAGCTATCAACGGAACATCTTCCTTGTCTGATGATCCTGCTGACCAAGAAGCAACAATGGCGCCAATCTTTGACACCATCATCGAACACATCCCAGCTCCAGTAGACAACTCTGATGAGCCACTTCAATTCCAAGTATCACTCTTGGACTACAATGACTTCGTAGGTCGTATCGGTATCGGACGTATCTTCCGTGGTACTGTGAAGGTTGGAGACCAAGTTACCCTTTCTAAATTGGATGGTACAACCAAAAACTTCCGTGTTACAAAACTCTTCGGTTTCTTTGGTTTGGAACGTCGTGAAATCCAAGAAGCCAAAGCGGGTGATTTGATTGCCGTTTCAGGTATGGAAGATATCTTTGTCGGTGAAACCATTACTCCGACAGACGCAGTTGAAGCTCTTCCAATCCTACACATCGATGAGCCAACTCTTCAAATGACTTTCTTAGTCAACAACTCACCATTTGCTGGTAAAGAAGGTAAGTGGGTGACTTCTCGTAAGGTGGAAGAACGCTTGCAAGCAGAATTGCAAACAGACGTTTCCCTTCGTGTTGACCCAACGGACTCACCAGATAAATGGACTGTTTCAGGTCGTGGAGAATTGCACTTGTCAATCCTGATTGAAACAATGCGTCGTGAGGGTTATGAACTTCAAGTATCTCGTCCAGAGGTTATTGTAAAAGAGATTGACGGTGTTAAATGTGAGCCATTTGAACGTGTTCAAATCGATACTCCAGAAGAATACCAAGGATCTGTTATCCAAAGCCTTTCTGAGCGTAAGGGTGAAATGTTGGATATGATTTCAACTGGTAATGGTCAAACTCGTTTGGTCTTCCTTGTTCCAGCGCGTGGTTTGATCGGATACTCAACTGAGTTCTTGTCAATGACTCGTGGTTACGGTATCATGAACCATACCTTCGACCAATACTTACCATTGATTCCAGGTGAAATCGGTGGTCGTCACCGTGGAGCCCTTGTTTCCATCGATGCTGGTAAGGCTACAACATACTCAATCATGTCTATCGAAGAACGTGGTACGATCTTTGTCAACCCAGGTACTGAAGTTTATGAAGGAATGATCATCGGTGAAAACTCTCGTGAGAATGACTTGACAGTTAACATCACTAAGGCCAAACAAATGACCAACGTTCGTTCAGCTACCAAGGATCAAACTGCTGTTATTAAGACACCTCGTATCTTGACCCTTGAAGAGTCACTTGAGTTCTTGAACGACGATGAGTACATGGAAGTAACGCCTGAGTCTATCCGTTTGCGTAAGCAAATCCTCAACAAGGCAGAGCGTGAGAAAGCCAACAAAAAGAAAAAATCAGCTGAGTAACAGCTAGAAAGAGATAAAGATGGTCTATTTAATCATAGGGATACTCTTATTACTACTCTATGTATTTGCGACACCCCAAAGTATCAAAGGAACAGTCAACATCGTTATCTTGGTCTTTTTAGTTGTTGCACTCTTGATTTTGCTGATGTTGTCCATCTTGCAAATCTTCCAGTTACCGACAGAATTCTTTGTCACAATCGCCATGCTGGCTCTAGCCTACTTTAGCTTGAGAGATATTACGCTCATGCCTGTAAAAAAGGGTAAAAGAAGATAATAGAAGAGTCTGGGTAATGACTCAATTTGAGGAGAAAATCTAGCAAATTTTTCCCTGATAAAACGCATAATATTAAGGTTTTTGAATGCCTGATATTATGCGTTTTTATGATTTTTAAAACTTTTTGAGCGACCTATTAGAAAGTGGATACTCTTACAATTATTTTGGAAATAATTTAATTTCTGATTTAACGTATATTTTCTCAGAAGGGCTATTATTCCAACTTTTTTAAGGGTGGTCTCATTTTGGACCGAAAGAAAAAGATTGAAAAAATCGTCCAAAATGAACTTTTCTTCAATCTGGAGGCTCACACCTCTTTTTCTTATTTCTTTTTCCGATTTAATACGGCATTGAGTACAATGGCCAGTAGGCTTGCTACGACAATTCCATTTGAGAAGAACATTTGGAAGGCTGTTGGCATGCTGACAAAGAGATTGCTATTGTTTAGACCTGCTCCAGCGGCGATTGATACAGCGGCGATAAGGAAGTTGTGTTCATTGTTAGTAAAGTCAACGCGGGCGAGGATTTGCATACCTTGAAGGGAAACAAAGCCAAACATCACCAGCATGGCACCTCCAAGAACAGGGCTCGGAATGATTTGGGCGAGGGCACCAAACTTAGGAAGGAGTCCAAGGAGGACTAGGAAACCAGCTGCATAGTAGATTGGCAGACGGGTTTTGATACCTGACAATTTAACCAAACCAACGTTTTGTGAAAATCCTGTGTAAGGGAAGGTGTTAAAGATTCCTCCGAGAAGTACGGCCAGACCTTCTGCTCGGTAACCGTTGCGAAGGCGCGTGCTGTCGATTGGATCTTTTGTGATATCAGACAAGGCTAGGTAAACACCAGTGGACTCAACCATAGAAACCGTTGCAATGATACACATCATGACAATAGAGGAGATTTCAAAGGTTGGCATCCCAAAGTAGAGGGGAGTTGGGACATGGACTAGTGGTGCTGCCGCAACAGGGGAGAAATCAACCAAGCCCATGGTAGCAGCAATGGCGGTTCCGACAACCAGACCAATCAAAATGGAGATAGACTTGATAAATCCTTTGGTAAAGATGTTGATCAAGAGGATGATCAGAACAGTGATAGCAGCAAGCAAGAGACTTTGACCAGTTGGCTCTGGAACATTATTTCCCATATTTCCGATAGCGACAGGAATCAAAGTTAGTCCGATGGTCGTAATAACAGATCCTGTTACGATAGATGGGAAGAGATTGGCCACTTTTGAGAAGATGCCTGAAATCAGAACTACATAAATCCCTGAAACGATAAGGGCACCAAACATAGCACCGCTACCGTGGCTTTGACCAATCATAATCAAAGGAGCGACTGACTGGAAGGCAACTCCGAGAACGACTGGTAGTCCAACACCAAAGTGTTTGTTGAGTTGGAGTTGGAGGAAGGTGGCCACTCCACACATGAAGATATCTGTAGAAATCAGGTAGGTCAATTGCTCAGCTGAATAGCCAAGAGCTGTCGCAATCATGATGGGAACTAGGATAGAACCTGAGTACATGGCTAGTAAGTGCTGCAAGCCAAGAACGGCTGCTTGCGAGTGTTTTTCTTGTTTTTGCATTAGAGATCTGCCTCCTTAAATACGACCTGACTATTTTCAAAACGATCCAAGCGAGCCAGTGATAGGACAGGGTAGCCTGCTTTTTCAAGCAAATCACGACCATCTTGGAAGGATTTTTCAATCACGATACCAATCGCTTCGACTTTTGCTCCAGATTGTTCGATGATTTGAATTAAGCCTTTGGCAGCTTGTCCATTGGCAAGGAAATCATCGATAATCAAGACCTTGTCCTCTGGTGAGAGGAATTTTCCAGCGATAGAAACGGTGCTGGTCACCTGCTTGGTAAAGGAGTAGACTTCAGCAGTTAGGATGCCTTCGTTCATGGTGATGTTTTTAGCTTTCTTGGCGAAAATCATGGGAACGTTTAAGGCTTCAGCTGTAAAAACGGCTGGGGCAATGCCCGATGCTTCAATGGTCACGACCTTGGTAATGCCAGCAGAAGCGAATTTGTCCGCAAATACCTTACCAATTTCCCGCATCAAGCTAAAGTCAACTTGGTGGGTTAAAAAGGAATCCACCTTGAGGATGTTGTCCCCCAAGATATGCCCATCCTGAAGGATGCGCTCTTCTAATAATTTCATAAGACCTCCTAAAGTCTAAAAGATGCTTCATTTGCTTGTTTAGAGTTTCTAGCAAGAAATAGAAAAAGGACCTACTTAATCCCCTAAGTAAGTCCCCAAAATAGGCATGGCCAACACCATACCTTCAGCTGACATACTCATTGTTAGGTGTTCCGGCACCTTGTAGAAACGTCGTGCCAATTCACGACATAAACAAGTAAAATGATATTCAATTTTAAATAGGCTACTGCCAATGTTTTTATTTTACACTAATTAGCTTTATAAATCAAATATTTTGTTAGTAAATAGATCATGAAAGCGAACGAATAAAAGGCTGCAATGCTAGAAAGTATTGTAGCCTTTTATTCTTCTATTCGCTAAATCTTAAAAAATAACCATCAGGATCCAAAATCGCAAATTCATGAGGGTAAATAAAGCTATCTCCTACTCGAAATTCTCTTTTTGTCAGGGGACGATGGATAGGATAGTCAGCTTCCAGCAGTTTTTGGTGGAGCTGAGGAACATCTTCAATGCCAAAGGAAATATTGACACCGCGCCCGAAAGGATAGGTTAGTTGGGCTAATTCTTCTGTGCTGCCTTCTTCTAGCATAAGTTGGCAGTCTTCAAGCGAGAGGAAGAGAAATTTCTCCTCTGGACGCTCGTATTCGACAGAGAATCCTAGCAGGTCGCAGTAGAAGTGGCGTGATTTTTCGATGTCAGATACTACAAATTCAGGAATGACAGCTTGATAGTCCATTCGTTTTCTCCTTAGAGTTCAATCTCCATGACAATGGGTGTGTGGTCTTGGCGCGCACCGGAGTCAATCATATCAGACTTAGTTACCTTGTCAGCCACTCGGTTGCTGGTCAGCCAGTAGTCGATTCTCCAGCCTGTATTGTTGATTTTAGAAGTCTTGCTTCGCTGCGCCCACCAAGTGTAACGTTCTGGGACATCGCCGTGAAGATGACGGAAGGTGTCGGTAAATCCAGTTGCCAAGAGGTTAGTAAAACCAGCACGTTCCTCGTCTGTAAATCCTGGTGAACGGCGGTTGCTGGCAGGATTTGCAAGGTCGATTTCCTTGTGGGCTACGTTGTAGTCACCGGTTGCAAGGACTGGTTTTTCTTTGTCTAGTTGCGCCAAATACTCAGCGTATTTGACATCCCAGACTTGACGTTCTTCCAAGCGTTTGAGGCCATCGCCAGCGTTTGGAGTGTAAACTTGCGTTACGAAAAATTCATCAAATTCCAAGGTGATGATGCGGCCTTCCAAGTCCATGGTAGAAGGGGCACCGATTTCTGGGAAGCTGATTGTTGGTGTGAGTTCTTTCTTATAGAGGAACATAGTTCCAGCGTAGCCTTTGCGGGCAGGTTCTTGAGAGGAACGCCAAGTGTTTTCATAGCCTGGAAAGAGTTCTTCAAGTACTTCTAGGTGTTTCTTAGTAGGGCCCTTTGCAGAAAGCTTGGTTTCTTGGATAGCGATAATATCAGCATTTTCGGCTACCAAGGTTTGTAGGACCTCCTGTGACAGTTTGGCGCGAGCAGAGTCGCTCGTTAGGGCTGCGTTGAGGGAATCAATGTTCCATGAGATTAGTTTCATAAAGTTACCTTTTTCATTCAGATTACAGACTATATTATACCAAAAAATGGCGCATTTCCCCAACGTATGGTTTGAAAAATCAGCCTCTTTCGTTTATAATTAAGAATGATTTTATGAAAGGGAGTGAAAATACATGAAATTCTATTCTTATGACTATGTCCTCAGCCAAATCGGTCAGCAAAATGGTATCATGGTTGGCTTTGGGATTGTCCTATTAGCTGTTACAGGTTTTTTTGCTTTTAAGGCATACCATGATAAAAAGGGGACCAAATTTCGTGAGTTGGTCATGATTTCAGCTTTGACCTTATTAGCTCTGCTTTTGGTCAGTATCACGACTTATCAAAACAATCAAGTTTCTAATAATAAATTTCAAGCTTCACTTCATTTCATCGAGCTTGTTTCCAAAGAATTGGGAGTAGACAAGTCAGAAGTCTATGTCAATACTTCTGCCGACACTGATGGCGCACTTATCAAGGTCGGAGATCGCTATTACCGTGCCTTGAACGGAAGTGAGCCAGACAAGTACCTGCTAGAGAAAGTCGAATTGTATAAAACAGATGCAATTGAACTGGTGGAGGTGAACAAATGACACTCAATTATATCGAAATTTTAATCAAACTAGCCTTGGGTCTCTTTTCTCTGGTTTTTGTAATTAATGTGACCGGAAAGGGTAACCTAGCGCCTAACTCAGCAATAGATCAAATTCAGAACTATGTACTCGGGGGGATCATCGGTGGGGTGATTTACAATAGCGCCATCAGCATCCTTCAGTATGCAGTCATCTTGATCATGTGGACCATTCTGGTCTTGACTCTCAAATGGCTTAACAACAATGTTCACTTTGTGAAACGTTTGATTGATGGGAAGCCAACCCTGCTCATCAAAAATGGGAAGATTGATCCAGAAGCCTGCCGTTCGGTTGGTTTATCTGCAGCGGACGTAGCTCTTAAGCTCCGTAGCCAGGGAATTTTCCAAATGAAACAAGTCAAACGCGCTATGCAGGAGCAGAACGGTCAACTCATCGTAGTCCAAATGGGAGATGAGAATCCCAAGTATCCTGTTGTCACAGACGGTGTGATCCAAGTTGAAATTTTGGAGACCATTGGTCGGAGCGAAGAATGGCTGCTTGATAACCTAAGCAAACAAGGGTATGACAATGTGGCCAATATCTTTATTGCTGAGTATGACAAGGGTGTCGTCTCAGTCGTAACCTATGAATAAGAAAAACCTGAGGTCTTGTACTCTTCAAAAATCAAATTCAAACTGCGTCAACGTCGCCTTGCCGTACTCAAGTACAGCCTGCGGCTAGTTTCCTAGTTTGCTCTTTGATTTTCATTGAGTCTTGGCCTCAGGTTTCCATTTGCAATCAGAAAGGGATTTTATGTCCATTATTCAAAAACTCTGGTGGTTTTTCAAGTTAGAAAAGCGCCGTTATTTAGTCGGAATTGTGGCCTTGGTCTTGGTTTCCGTCCTCAATCTCATTCCCCCCATGGTCATGGGACGGGTCATTGATGCCATTACATCGGGGAAATTAAACCAGCAGGACCTCCTTCTTAATCTATTTTATTTGCTGCTGGCAGCCTTTGGGATGTACTATCTGCGCTATGTTTGGCGCATGTATATCCTCGGAACTTCCTACCGTCTGGGGCAGATCATGCGGTCTCGCTTATTTGAGCATTTTACCAAGATGTCGCCAGCTTTTTATCAGACCTATCGGACAGGGGATTTGATGGCGCACGCTACAAATGACATCAATGCCTTAACTCGTCTCGCAGGTGGTGGTGTTATGTCTGCGGTGGATGCCTCTATCACGGCTCTAGTGACCTTGCTGACCATGCTTTTTAGCATTTCATGGCAAATGACCTTGGTTGCCATTCTTCCCTTGCCTTTCATGGCTTATGCGACTAGTCGTCTAGGGAGAAAGACCCATAAGGCTTTCGGGGAATCCCAAGCTGCCTTTTCTGAACTCAATAACAAGGTACAGGAGTCTGTATCGGGTATCAAAGTGACCAAATCTTTCGGTTATCAGGCTGATGAGCTTGAGTCTTTTCAGGCAGTCAATGAATTGACCTTCCAAAAGAACCTGCAAACCATGAAATACGATAGTCTTTTTGACCCCATGGTTCTCTTGTTTGTTGGTTCGTCCTATGTTTTAACCCTTTTGGTCGGTTCCTTGATGGTTCAGGAGGGGCAGATTACGGTTGGGAATCTGGTCACTTTTATCAGCTACTTGGATATGCTGGTTTGGCCTCTTATGGCCATTGGTTTCCTCTTTAATATTACTCAGCGAGGGAAGGTGTCCTATCAGCGAATTGAGGATCTTTTATCTCAGGAATCACCTGTAAAAGATCCTGAGTTTCCTCTGGATGGTATTGAAAATGGGCGTTTGGAGTACGATATTGATAGCTTTGCCTTTGAAGATGAAGAAACACTGACTGCTATTCACTTTAGCTTGGAAAAAGGGCAAACGCTGGGTTTGGTTGGACAAACAGGCTCTGGGAAAACATCTCTAATCAAACTGCTCTTGCGTGAGTATGATGTTGACAAGGGAGCCATTTACCTAAACGGTCACGATATTCGCGATTATCGTTTGACAGACCTTCGCAGTCTCGTGGGCTATGTCCCTCAGGATCAATTCCTCTTTGCGACTTCGATCTTAGACAATATCCGCTTTGGCAATCCTAATTTGCCCCTTTCAACGGTTGAGGAAGCGACTAAGCTAGCCCAAATTTACCAAGACATTGTAGCCATGCCTCAGGGATTTGATACGCTGATCGGTGAAAAGGGGGTCAGTCTATCTGGTGGTCAAAAGCAACGTCTGGCCATGAGTCGGGCTATGATTTTAGACCCTGATATCTTGATTCTAGATGATTCCTTGTCAGCCGTGGATGCTAAGACAGAGTATGCGATTATCGACAATCTCAAGGAAACGCGTAAGGACAAGACAACCATCATCACGGCCCATCGCCTCAGTGCAGTTGTCCATGCAGATCTGATCTTGGTTCTGCAAAATGGACAGATTATCGAACGTGGCACGCACGAAGACCTGCTAGCCATGGATGGCTGGTATGCCCAAACCTACCAGTCTCAGCAGTTGGAAATGAAAGGAGAAGAAGATGCAGAATAAGCAAGAACAATGGGCTGTATTGAATCGCTTGATGTCTTATCTCAAGCCCTATGGATTCCTGACCTTTTTGGCATTAAGTTTTCTCCTCGCGACGACGGTTATTAAAAGCATCATTCCCCTCGTGGCTTCCCGCTTTATCGACCAGTATCTCAGTAATCTTAACCAACTTGCCGTGACCGTTTTGCTGGCCTACTATGGTCTTTACATCCTACAAACTCTAGTTCAGTATGTCGGCAATCTTCTCTTTGCGCGGGTGTCCTACAGTATTGTTAGGGATATTCGTCGGGATGCCTTTGCCAATATGGAAAAACTGGGCATGTCTTATTTTGACAAGACGCCAGCAGGTTCCATCGTCTCTCGTTTGACAAATGATACCGAGACCATCAGTGATATGTTTTCGGGGATTTTATCCAGCTTTATTTCAGCAGTTTTCATCTTTCTGACAACTCTGTATACCATGTTGGTACTGGATTTTCGTTTGACAGCTTTAGTCTTGCTCTTTCTCCCCTTGATTTTCCTTCTGGTCAATCTCTATCGGAAAAAATCAGTGAAAATTATCGAAAAAACCAGAAGTCTCTTGTCGGATATCAATAGTAAGCTGGCAGAGAATATCGAGGGAATCAGGATTATCCAGGCCTTTAATCAAGAGAAGCGCCTGCAGGCAGAATTTGATGAAATCAACCAAGAACACTTGGTCTATGCTAACCGATCTGTAGCCTTGGACGCCCTCTTTTTACGTCCTGCCATGAGTTTGCTGAAACTGCTAGGCTATGCCGTCTTGATGGCTTATTTTGGCTACCGTGGGCTTTATCTGGGAATAACAGCAGGAACCATGTATGCCTTTATCCAGTACATCAACCGTCTCTTTGATCCCCTTATTGAGGTGACGCAAAACTTTTCAACTCTTCAAACGTCTATGGTGTCTGCAGGTCGTGTCTTTGCCTTGATTGATGAGACAACCTATGAGCCTCTTCAAGAAGATGGACCAGTCAAAGTCCAAGAAGGCAATATCCGTTTTGAACATGTGTGTTTCTCATATGACGGCAAACACCAGATCCTAGATGATATTTCTTTTTCTGTTAACAAGGGTGAGACCATTGCCTTTGTGGGGCATACAGGTTCAGGGAAATCTTCGATTATCAATGTCCTCATGCGCTTTTACGAATTTCAGTCAGGGCGAGTTCTCTTGGATGATGTGGATATCCGAAACTACAGCCAGGAAGAACTGAGAAGAAATATTGGTCTAGTCTTGCAGGATCCCTTCCTCTATCATGGGACTATCAAGTCCAATATCGCCATGTACCAAGATATCAGTGATGAAGAGGTTAAGGCTGCGGCTACCTTTGTGGATGCAGATTCCTTTATTCATGACCTTCCTTTGGGTTATGATGCACCTGTGTCTGAGCGTGGCTCGAGCTTTTCTACTGGACAGCGTCAGCTTCTTGCCTTTGCCAGAACAGTCGCCAGCCAGCCTAAAATCTTAATTTTGGATGAAGCGACAGCCAATATTGACTCTGAAACAGAAAGTTTGGTTCAAGATTCCCTAGCTAAGATGAGACAGGGGCGGACGACCATTGCTATCGCTCATCGCCTTTCTACCATTCAAGACGCCAACTGCATTTATGTCTTGAATAAGGGGCGCATCATTGAGAGTGGAACCCATGAGGAACTCTTGACCCTGGGAGGAACCTATCACAAGATGTATCGTTTGCAGGCTGGAACCATGACCTAATAAGAATTCCTCCAAATTACAGCTTTCTTGCACCGCCTTTTCCATTTTGTGGTATAATGAAAAATGTTGACAAATAGTATAATAAAAACAAAGGAGAAACAGCATGCTGAAATGGGAAGACCTACCCGTGGAAATGCAATCAAGCGAGGTTGAGTCTTACTACCAGCTTGTCTCTAAAAGGAAGGGTTCGCTGATTTTCAAGCGTTGCCTGGATTGGGTTCTGGCCCTGTTTTTGCTACTTTTGACTTCTCCCATCTTTCTTATCTTGAGCATTTGGATCAAGTTGGATAGCAAGGGACCTGTCATTTACAAGCAAGAGCGCGTGACCCAGTACAATCGTCCGTTCAAGATTTGGAAGTTCCGTACCATGGTAACGGATGCGGATAAAAAAGGAAGTCTAGTGACTTCAGCTAACGATAGCCGTATTACCAAAGTGGGAAATTTCATTCGCCGTGTGCGCTTGGACGAACTGCCTCAGCTGGTCAATGTCCTTAAAGGCGAAATGTCCTTTGTCGGTACAAGACCTGAGGTGCCACGCTACACCGAGCAGTATAGCCCTGAAATGATGGCGACCTTGCTCTTGCCAGCCGGAATCACCTCTCCAGCTAGCATCAACTACAAGGATGAGGACACTATCATCAGTCAAATGACCGAAAAAGGCCTGTCAGTTGACCAAGCCTATGTCGAACATGTCCTCCCTGAAAAGATGCGCTATAATCTCGCCTATCTCCGAGAATTTAGTTTCCTTGGAGACATCAAAATCATGTTTCAAACCGTGTTTGAGGTACTAAAATAAAGTAGTCATAAGAAAATGAGTACAGATAAAAGGAGCAAATCAATGCCAAATTACAATATTCCATTTTCACCACCTGATATTACCGAAGCTGAAATTGCTGAAGTAGCAGATACCCTTCGTTCTGGTTGGATCACAACAGGTCCTAAGACAAAAGAACTGGAGCGTCGCTTGTCTCAATACACACAGACGCCTAAGACTGTCTGCCTCAACTCTGCGACAGCTGCTCTTGAGTTGATTTTGCGTGTTTTGGAAGTGGGACCTGGTGATGAAGTCATCGTTCCAGCCATGACCTACACAGCTTCATGTAGTGTTATCACTCACGTAGGAGCTACCCCTGTCATGGTGGATATCCAAGCAGATACTTTTGAGATGGACTATGACCTTCTTGAGCAAGCCATCACTGAAAAGACTAAGGTCATCATCCCAGTAGACCTTGCAGGGATTGTTTGCAACTATGACCGTTTGTTCCAAATTGTGGAGAAGAAACGCGATCTCTTTACTGCTTCAAGTAAGTGGCAAAAGGTCTTTAACCGTATTGTGCTTGTCTCTGATAGTGCCCATGCTTTGGGATCAACTTATAAAGGACACCCTGCTGGCTCTATCGCTGACTTTACTTCCTTCTCATTCCATGCCGTTAAAAACTTTACAACGGCTGAGGGAGGAAGTGCGACTTGGAAGGCCAATCCAGCGATTGACGACGAAGAAATGTACAAGGAATTTCAAATCCTTTCCCTTCATGGTCAGACTAAGGATGCTCTTGCCAAGATGCAATTGGGTTCATGGGAGTACGATATCGTAACACCAGCCTATAAGTGCAACATGACGGATATCATGGCTTCGCTTGGTTTGGTACAATTGGATCGTTACCCTAGTTTGCTACAACGTCGTAAGGACATCGTGGATCGCTATAATCGTGGCTTTGCGGGTACTCGTATTCACCCACTGGCACACAAGACTGATACTGTCGAATCTTGTCGTCACCTCTACATCACCCATGTAGAAGGTGCTAGTTTAGAAGATCGTAATCGTATTATCCAAGAATTGGCCAAAGCAGGAATTGCAAGTAATGTACACTACAAACCGCTTCCTCTCTTGACAGCCTATAAGAATCTTGGTTTTGATATGGCAGATTATCCAAGAGCCTATGCCTTCTTTGAAAATGAAATTACGCTCCCTCTTCATACAAAATTAAGTGATGATGAGGTTGATTATATCGTTCAGACTTTGGTGAGAATTTCCGAAGAAATACTCGGTTCAGGAAAAAAATCATAAAAAAATCTTGACAAAGATAGAACAATAACATATAATATTCTCAATAAATCAGAAAAGTAACTATATTCGATCTTCAGGGAGCCTGTGGTGATTGTGAACAGGTGGTTGGAAGTAGTGAAAGTGGGCTGATTTTAAAAATGAATTTGAAACAATGAAAATTCGGTGCGCACACCTTACAGTGCAACTTGTTGTTAGACAAGGCAGAGATGTAAAGGGGAATAGTCCCTTTATAATTGAGGTGGCACCGCGTTACCAACGCCCTCACACGGATTGATTTCTGTGTGTGGGCTTTTTTCATATCTTTAAATTAATACTGAAAGAGGAAAACTTTTATGACAACTAAAGGTTATTTTGGACAATTTGGTGGTAGTTTTGTACCGGAGCCGATTCAGGCTTTGTTGGATGAGTTGGAAGTGACATTTGACAAATACAAGGATGATCCAGAATTTTTGGCAGAATTTCGCCATTACTTGAAGGATTATTCTGGTCGCGAAACACCGCTTTATTTTGCGGAAAGTTTGACAGACCACCTAGGTGGAGCTAAGATTTATCTCAAGCGCGAAGACCTTAATCACCTTGGTTCTCACAAGCTCAACAATGTTTTAGGACAAATTCTTCTTGCCAAACGTATGGGCAAAAAAAGAGTGATCGCAGAAACAGGAGCTGGTCAGCACGGTGTTGCGACAGCAGCTGCTGCAGCTAAGTTTGGTATGGCCTGTGATGTCTACATGGGGGCAGAAGATGTGGAGCGTCAACGACTCAATGTCTTCCGTATGGAGATGATGGGAGCGACTGTTCACGCAGTTGAAACGGGGACACGAACTCTTAAGGATGCGGTTGATGCAGCCTTTGGAGCATGGATGAATGACCTTGAAGCCTTCTACGTTTTGGGATCTGCTGTAGGACCTCATCCTTATCCTACAATTGTTCATGAATTCCAAAAGGTCATCAGTGAAGAATCTCGCCGTCAAATCTTAGAAAAAGAAGGCCGTTTACCAGACTACGTCATTGCCTGTGTAGGTGGTGGTTCCAATGCTATCGGTGCTTTTTCACAGTATGTGGCTGATGAAGAAGTCAAATTGGTTGGGGTCGAAGCTGCTGGGCATGGACTTGATACAGACAAGCATGCAGCTACTATGACAAAAGGTAGTGTCGGAATTGTCGACGGGATGAAGACCTATGCAGTCTTTAAGGAAGATGGAGAGCTGGCGCCAGTTTACTCTATCTCAGCTGGTTTGGACTATCCAGGCGTTGGCCCAGAACACGCCTACTTCAAAGACTCAGGTCGCGTGGAATATGTGGCAGCGACGGATGAAGAAGCTGTTCAAGCCCTCCTCCTTCTCAGCAAGACAGAAGGGATTATCCCAGCGATTGAAAGTTCACACGCTATCGCAGAAGCAGTTAAACGTGCGCCAAAACTAAGTAAAGATGACATTATCATCATCAATGTCTCCGGTCGTGGAGACAAGGACGTATCTGCGATAGCAGACTACCTAGAAGCTAAAAAATAACAGATGGAAAAAATACAGTCCTTTCTCTCACAGAGAGCTTGTGGTTGCTGGAAACAAGCAGAGAAAACTGTAAGGTTGGGTCCATCTGACATGAGAGAAGAAAACATAATTCTCAAGGGAGTGCCCTTTATCGCACAGCCTGTTACAGGAAGTTTCTGAGACAGGAAGGAGAGATAGGAGAAATCCTATAATTGAGGTGGCACCGCGAATTTCGTCCTTACGCAAGTTGTTTTGCGTGGGGATTTTTCATACAGTCGCCACGGACTAGAAGTAGAACTGAAAGGGAAATTACAATGGAACGAATCATTCATGGAGATGTCTTATCACCAATCTTGGCTTATATGCGCCTAAAGGGGCAACACAAGGTGATCTTAGAGAGTATTCCGAGAGACAAGGAAACCGCTCGTTTTTCTATCCTAGCCTATAATCCTGTTTTTGAGATTAAGTTTGAAAATGGAGTCCTTTATCAAAATGGTCAAGTGATTGATCGGGATCCCTTGGATTTCCTTTATCAAGTGACTCATAAGAGCCAGCACTATTCTGACCTCCCTTTTGGTGGGGGAGCTATTGGCTTTGTTGGTTACGATATGATTTCGCTTTATGAAGAAATTGGCCAAATCCCTGAGGATACCATTGGGACGCCAGACATGCATTTTTTTGTTTATGAGAGCTATATGGTCTTTGACCACAAGAAGGAAAAAATCCATGTCATCGAGGATGCTCTTTACAGCGAGCGTAGTCAAGAAGACTTGGAAAAAACCTTGAAGCAAGTGCTTGAGGAATTACGCATCCCTGCTCCAAATGAATTTGAAGACTTGGATCTATCTCCGCTGGACTTCAAACCGCATATCGCTCCTCAGAAGTTTGAGGAAATGGTGGAAACAGCTCGTGACTTGATTCGTAATGGTGATATGTTCCAATGTGTGCTCAGTCAGCGTTTCTCAGCAGAGGTTACTGGCAATCCATTTGACTTCTATAGAAATCTTCGCGTGACCAATCCATCTAATTACCTCTATTTCTATGATTTTGGGGATTATCAAATCATCGGTGCCAGTCCAGAAAGTTTGGTTTCTGTCAAAAATGGCATCGTGACAACCAATCCGATTGCCGGTACGCGACCAAGAGGGGCTACGGATGAAGAGGACAAGGCCTTGGCGACTGACCTGCTTTCTGATGAGAAGGAAACAGCAGAACACCGGATGTTGGTAGACTTGGGACGCAATGATATTGGTCGCATCTCTGAAACGGCAAGTGTCCAAGTCACCAAGTATATGGAAGTGGAGCTCTTCCGCTATGTCATGCATTTGACCAGTGTGGTCAAGGGACGGTTGCTTCCAGAACTCACTGCTATGGATGCTTTAAAATCAACACTTCCAGCTGGAACAGTTTCAGGAGCTCCAAAGATTCGAGCTATGAGACGAATCTATGAACTGGAAACGGAAAAACGGGGCGTATATGCAGGAGCAATCGGCTACTTGTCTGCGACGGGTGATATGGATTTCGCCATTGCCATCCGAACTATGATTCTCAAAAATCAAACAGCCTATGTGCAGGCTGGGGCAGGGATTGTTTACGACTCTATCGCTCAAAACGAATACCAAGAAACCATTAACAAGGCTAAATCTATGACTAGAATTGGAGAACTAAGACCATGATTTTATTGATTGACAACTATGATTCTTTTACCTATAACTTGGCGCAGTACATTGGGAATTTTGCAGAAGTGCAGGTCTTGAGAAATGATGATCCTAAGCTGTATGAAGAAGCTGAAAAAGCAGATGGTCTGGTTTTTTCTCCCGGTCCTGGTTGGCCAGTTGATGCTGGTAAGATGGAAGATATGATTCGTGATTTTGCCGGCAAGAAGCCGATTCTAGGAATTTGTTTGGGTCACCAAGCCATCGCAGAAGTCTTTGGTGGGAAGCTAGGTTTGGCTCCAAAAGTCATGCATGGGAAACAGAGCAACATCAGCTTTGAAGCGCCATCTGTTCTCTATCAAGGCATTGAGGATGGTCGTCCAGTCATGCGTTATCACAGTATTTTGATTGAAGAAATGCCAGAAGGCTTTGAAGTGACAGCTCGTTCGACTGATGACCAGGCTATTATGGGAATTCAACACAAAAGCCTGCCGATTTATGGCTTCCAATACCATCCAGAGAGTATCGGAACGCCAGATGGCTTGTCTTCTATTCGGAATTTTATCGAGAAGGTTGTAAAGTGAGGAAACTAGGATGAAAGAGATTATTGAAAAACTAGCAAAATTTGAACATTTATCAGGTGTGGAAATGACGGACGTCATTGAGCGTATCGTAACTGGGCGTGTAACCGAAGCGCAGATTGCTTCTCTCCTTTTAGCTCTTAAGATGAAGGGGGAAACACCGGAAGAGCGCACAGCCATTGCACAAGTCATGAGAGGGCATGCCCAACACATTCCAACTGAGATTCATGACGCCATGGACAACTGTGGTACTGGTGGAGACAAGTCCTTCAGCTTTAACATTTCAACAACTGCAGCCTTTGTCTTGGCTGGTGGCGGCATTCACATGGCCAAGCACGGTAACCGTTCGATTTCCTCTAAATCAGGTTCGGCAGATGTCCTTCAAGCATTGGGTATCAATCTTGACCTCAAACCAGCTGAACTAGGTAAGGTTTTCGATAAAACTGGCATCGTCTTTCTCTTTGCTAAAAATATGCACCCAGCTATGAAATACATCATGCCAGCTCGTTTGGAATTGGGAATTCCAACAATTATGAACTTGACTGGTCCACTGATTCACCCAATGGCCTTGGAAACACAGCTGCTTGGCATTAGTCGTCCAGAACTTCTAGAAAGTACAGCTCAGGTTTTGAAAAATATGGGTCGCAAACGTGCCATCGTGGTTGCTGGACCAGAAGGGCTGGATGAAGCTGGCTTGAATGGAGCTACCAGCATTGCCCTTCTTGAGAATGGCAAAATCACCTTGTCAAGCTTTACTCCAGAGGATTTGGGGATGGAACGCTACGCTATCGAAGATATCCGTGGTGGCAATGCTCAGGAAAATGCAGAAATTTTGCTCAGCGTTCTTCAAAACGAACCAAGTCCATTCTTGGAAACGACAGTTTTAAATGCTGGTCTTGGTTTCTATGCCAATGGTAAGGTAGCTAGTATCAAGGAAGGAGTTGCCTTGGCTCGTCAAGTGATTGCTAGTGGCAAGGCCCTTGAAAAACTCAGACTGTTACAGGAGTACCAAAAATGAGTCAGGAATTTTTAGCACGAATCTTAGAGCAGAAGGCACGTGAGGTCGAGCAGATGGAGCTGGAGGAAATCCAGCCCTTGCGCCAGACCTATCGCTTGGCTGAATTTTTGAAGAATCACCAAGACCATTTGCAGGTGATTGCTGAGGTCAAGAAAGCTAGCCCTAGTCTGGGAGATATCAATCTCGATGTGGATATTGTACAACAGGCCCAGACTTATGAAGCGAATGGAGCAGTGATGATTTCAGTTTTGACAGATGAAGTTTTCTTTAAAGGGCATTTGGATTATTTGCGTGAGATTTCTAGTCAGGTAGAGATTCCGACTCTGAACAAGGATTTTATCATCGATGAAAAGCAAATCATCCGCGCTCGAAATGCAGGTGCGACAGTTATTTTGCTCATTGTGGCAGCCTTGTCAGAAGAACGCCTCAAAGAACTGTATGATTACGCGACAGAGCTTGGTTTGGAAGTCTTGGTGGAGACTCACAATCTAGCTGAACTTGAAGTGGCCCACAGACTTGGTGTTGAGATTATTGGGGTTAACAATCGCAACTTGACCACCTTTGAAGTCGACTTACAAACCAGTGTAGACTTGGCCCAGCACTTTAAGGAAGGTCGCTATTACATTTCTGAATCTGCTATTTTCACAGGGCAGGATGCGATACGTGTTGCACCATACTTTAACGGGATTTTGGTGGGAACAGCTCTCATGCAGGCAGAAGATGTGGCTCAAAGAATCAAGGAGTTGCAGATTGACAAAGGTTAAGATTTGTGGACTATCGACCAAAGAAGCGTTAGAGACAGCCGTATCAGCAGGGGCCGACTACATCGGTTTTGTCTTTGCACCTAGTAAAAGACAGGTGAGCTTGGAAGAGGCCGCAGAGCTGGCAAAGCTCATTCCTGTAGATGTACAAAAGGTTGGTGTATTTGTTTCACCAAGTCGGGCTCAACTGCTAGAAGCGATTGAAAAAGTTGGCTTGGACTTGGTTCAAGTTCATGGTCAGGTAGCAGCTGATTTGTTTGAGGATTTGCCTTGTGCCAGCATTCAGGCGGTGCAGGTGGATGGAGATGGTCATGTCCCCAATTCTCGGGCAGACTATCTACTCTTTGATGCCCCTGTGGCAGGGAGTGGCCAGACCTTTGACTGGGGTCAACTAGATACGACGGGACTAGCTCAGCCCTTCTTTATCGCAGGTGGGCTTAATGAAGATAATGTAGTAAAAGCAATTCAACATTTTACTCCCTATGCAGTAGATGTATCAAGTGGAGTGGAGACGGATGGACAAAAAGATCATGAAAAGATTAGAAGATTTATAGAGAGGGTAAAGCATGGCATATCAAGAACCAAATAAAGATGGATTTTATGGAAAATTCGGCGGACGTTTTGTCCCAGAAACATTGATGACAGCAGTTTTGGAGCTGGAGAAGGCTTATCGTGAAAGTCAGGCAGACCCAAGTTTCCAAGAGGAATTAAACCAACTTTTGCGCCAGTATGTAGGACGTGAAACTCCCCTTTACTACGCAAAAAACTTGACCCAGCATATTGGTGGAGCCAAGATTTACCTCAAACGGGAAGACCTCAACCATACAGGGGCTCACAAGATTAACAATGCCTTGGGACAAGTTCTTCTGGCTAAACGCATGGGCAAAAAGAAAATTATCGCTGAAACAGGTGCTGGTCAGCACGGTGTGGCAACTGCAACAGCTGCGGCTCTCTTTAACATGGAATGTACTATTTACATGGGTGAGGAAGATGTCAAACGCCAAGCCCTTAACGTCTTCCGTATGGAGCTTTTGGGAGCCAAGGTTGAGGCTGTGACTGATGGTTCGCGCGTGCTCAAGGATGCGGTCAATGCAGCCCTTCGTTCATGGGTGGCAAATATCGATGATACCCACTATATCCTTGGTTCAGCATTGGGCCCTCATCCTTTCCCAGAAATCGTTCGTGACTTCCAAAGTGTCATCGGTAAGGAGGCTAAACAACAGTACCGTGATTTGACAGGACAAGACTTACCAGATGCCCTAGTAGCCTGTGTTGGTGGTGGTTCTAATGCTATCGGTCTCTTCCATCCATTTGTAGAAGATGAGTCAGTAGCCATGTATGGGGCTGAGGCGGCAGGACTTGGTGTGGATACAGAGCATCACGCAGCGACCTTGACCAAGGGGCGTCCAGGTGTCCTCCACGGTTCTCTTATGGATGTGCTCCAAGATGCCCATGGTCAAATTCTTGAAGCCTTCTCTATCTCAGCAGGTTTGGACTATCCAGGTATCGGTCCAGAGCATTCTCACTACCACGATATCAAACGTGCGACCTATGTTCCAGTGACAGACGAAGAAGCCTTGGAAGGATTCCAACTCTTGTCTCGTGTGGAAGGGATTATCCCAGCCTTGGAATCAAGCCATGCTATTGCCTTTGCAGTGAAATTGGCCAAAGAACTCGGACCAGACAAGTCTATGATTGTCTGTCTATCAGGTCGTGGGGACAAGGATGTAGTTCAAGTCAAAGACCGCTTGGAAGCAGATGAAGCAAAGAAGGGAGAAGCCCATGTCTAAGACACTAACAGAAAAATTGAATGCTATCAAAGCAACCGGAAAAGGAATTTTCGTTCCTTATATCATGGCTGGGGACCATGAGAAAGGTTTGGATGGTCTTGCTGAAACAATCCACTTTTTAGAAGATTTGGGCGTTTCTGCAATCGAAGTAGGCATTCCCTTTTCAGATCCTGTTGCAGATGGACCTGTGATCGAAGAAGCAGGCTTGCGCAGTCTAGCTCATGGGACTTCTACCCAAGCTTTGGTTGAAACCTTGAAAACCATTCAGACTGAGGTGCCACTGGTCATCATGACCTACTTCAATCCCCTCTTTCAGTACGGGGTGGAGAAATTTGTCAGAGAACTGGCAGATACAGCGGTTAAGGGATTGATTATCCCAGACCTGCCTCATGAGCATGCCAACTTTGTAGAGCCATTTTTGACAGACACAGACATTGCCCTGATTCCACTAGTAAGCTTGACAACAGGAATTGAGCGACAAAAAGAGTTGATCAAGGGAGCAGAAGGCTTCGTCTATGCCGTTGCTATCAATGGGGTAACAGGGAAGTCAGGAAATTACCGTGCAGACTTGGACAAGCACTTGGCACAATTGCATCAAGTAGCTGACATCCCAGTCTTGACAGGATTTGGTGTGTCTAGTCAAGCCGATGTCGAACGCTTCAATGCGGTGTCAGATGGTGTCATCGTCGGTTCGAAAATTGTAAAAGCTCTCCACCAAGGAGAGCCGATTCAGGACTTTATCAAACAAGCAGTAGCTTACCAAAAATAATCAAACAAGCAGCAAGTAAGAGGAAAGGCACAAAAGGAAGTCTTTCCTTTTTCTTTTGCAGGAGAAAGGCCAGGATGCCCGTCGCAGAAGCAAACTGGATCAAGATGAGTAATTCGGTCGCGCTAAAGACGAGAGCACAAGAAGCCAGAAAGAGAAAATCCCCTGCTCCCATACTGATATCAATAAAATGAGCCATGATTCCAAGGATAAGGAAGAAGACCATGACTAGATTCCAACCAGAGCAGGCCATGAGGATTAGGTGGAAAGTCAGCCAGACTAGTAAGGGATATTCCTGATGGCGAAAGTCGTAGATGCCCAAGGTCAAGCCGGCAGTGATTAGGATGACTTGACCCAAGGAAAGCCAGCCCCAAGACCAAGCCAGAAAGAGGAGTCCTAAGCCTAGTTCAAAGAGGGCATACCAGATAGGATAGCGAGCCTTGCAGTAGCGACAGCAAAAGCGATTAACCACCTGCGAAAGGATAGGAATCAAATCTAGCGGACGCAAGCGAGTCTGACAGGAACCGCAGTGACTAGCTGGGCTGATAATGGATTGCTCAGGGAAACGGTCAATGACCAAACCTAGAAAGGAAGCGAGAATGCTCCCGACAAGAAAAAAATAAAAATCAATCATACTTATCTATTCGTAAAAAATAGGAGAAGTGGTATAATGGAGAAACATAGATAAGAAGGTGAGTTCAAGATGACAATTCGTTTTGAAGAAAAGGTAAGTATAGAAAACGCTCAATTCGTATGCCAATGGTCTAACTCCCTTGGCAAATCCTTTCAAGAACAATGGATGGGAACAATGATTCCTTTTCCCTTGACAATTCAAGTCTTGCAAGATTTGGAAGGAATCTTTTCAATCTTTGATGGACAAGAGTTTGTGGGGCTTATCCAGAAAATCAGGCTAGAAGACAGAAATCTTCATATCGGGAGATTTTTTATCAACCCCCAGAAACAGGGGCAAGGCTTAGGTAGCCAGGCTTTAAGGAAATTTGTTAGTTTGGCCTTTGAAAATGAAGACATAGATACTATTTCTCTAAATGTCTACGAGGCAAATCAAAGAGCCAAGCACCTCTATCAAAAAGAAGGATTTGAAATCGTTCAGATGGTTGAAACACCTATACGAAAATACATCATGAAGAAGGGGAGATAGCAGATTGACTTTGTAGTAAAAACTCCTTTTTCGTTGTGAAGAAGGCTATACTACTTTAAAGGTAGAAGGAATGGCTCGTATGAAAAAAACAGATATTTTTAAAGACATTGTTTGGATTATGACACATGATTCATCTACAGTAAAAGATCGCAAAGGGTGCAACCCTCAGCCTTTTCTAGAAAAGATTACAGATGATATGACTGAGCAAGAATTTCTTTATCAAGTCAGGACTTATCTTGCTAGTTTTGGGATTATTGGGCATATTTCTTTCCATAATAAAAAATCAGGTCCGAAAGGTTTTCTTTTGAGGATAAGTGAGCAGGAAATGTTTGTTGAGGAAGCAAACCAAGATACAGGTCTCCAAGTGGGGGATCGAATCCTCAGTCTGGACGGGATGAGTTTGGAGCAAGTAGCTTTGCAACACCCAAATTACTTTATTAGTCTGACTCCAGAAAGACGATACCGAGAATGGGCAGATTTGCTACTGATGGCAGAGCAAGTGACCGTCTTGCGAGATGGGCAGGAGATGTCTATTACAGTTCGTGCTAGCCAGAAAGCTCAAAAAGCTCAGATTTTTTGGAAAGAGTTGGAGTCAGATATCCTCTATCTACGTTTAGATAATTTTATGGATGAAGAAGTGATTAACCGTTTATACCAAGAGTGTTTGCAGAAGATTGCTGAGACAGAAACTCTTATTATAGATGTCCGTTACAACAATGGGGGCACGGATTCTTTGTATTTTCCGCTCTTACATCTTGGCTTGGAGGAAGGGAAAGGCTATGACACTCTTGATTTACAGGATGATGGAATGGAAATTCTCTATACAGAAGGAAATGTCGACCGACGCTTAAAAGACTTTGAAACATGGCTTCAACAAGAAAATATCAGTCCTGATACGGTGAAACTGCTTGAAGATTTTCGTAATAATTTACTCCAAAATCGAGGGAAAGGCTATGTTCGGTATCAGGATGATCAAGACGAGCTTTTCCCAGGTGTTAAGGGTGGTCACTATCCAGAGCAGATTTTTATTTTGTCGGATATTTATTGTGCATCATCAGGAGATAATTTTGTCAAGATGATGAAGAATTTTAAGAAAGTGACAGTTATCGGCCGTCCAACGCTTGGTATTTTAGACTACTCAAATTGTTGCAAGGTAGATTATGATGATTACTTTTTGATGTTCCCAACTTCTCGCTGGTTGGCTATAGATAAAGGCAAAGGGATGACGGACAAAGGTGTTCTTCCTGATATAGAAGTCCCTTGGACTCCTGCACATTTTGAACGAGATGTAGATCTAGATAAATGTCTGGAGTTGATTGAGATGAAGTGGAAATATTAGATTGTTTAAATAAAAGACTTAGTTCTGTATGAAATAGAGCTAAGTCTTTTGCTTTTGATCTGTTTGTAATTGAGTAAAATGATTGTATCACTGAGGGGCAAAAGAATTTTTTTACACACAAAATATATCTTGAGCATCCGTTGATGGAATAAAAGTAGGGAGGATACAAAAAGCCTTGACTCCAAGGCTTTTCCTGTTGATGTTTATTCCCTTACACAGACTTTTACATTGAGAATCAATTAGTTTTGAAAATTAACTCTGCATAGTAATCAAGGAGTAGTAATGCTAAACTGTTTCGGACTTATTTTGGAATAACTCAATTTTATTATCACAATAATTGATTAAATGCCGAGCGTTTTTGAGATTATATCCTTTTTCAGATACAGGCTTTACTTTCTTCTCATCAAAATAGTAGCCAGTCAAGCCCCTGATTTCTTCTGACAATGTGAGATAATATCCTGTTTCGATTCCCTCGTCTAGATCTTTGGAAAATGACTTCATCAAACGTCCAAAGAGAGACTTTTTCGTCTTTTCATCACTGGAATCATTTCCCAAGTTAGTTGAGATGAGTCCTGGATGATAGGCATTAACAGTAACATTTGAACCTTTTAGAAAGAACTCTCTTGCTAGATAGCGTGTCATCCAAATGGTGTATAGTTTAGAATTGTTATAGGCTAAACTAGGATTGTAGCCTTTCTCAAAGCCAAAGTCCAAATCTTTAACCTTGGCAAAATGGTGCATGTAGGAAGAGGTATTAATAACACGACCATCAGGCGCTTTTTCTAATAAGGGACTTAGCTCAATTGTTAAAATATAGGGAACGAGAACGGATAACATAAAAGTCAATTCGACATTTTCAGCACTCGCTTTTCGTTCTTTCCCTCCATAAAGTCCTGCATTATTAAACAAGATATCGATACTTTGAAAGTCTCGCTTGATTTCCTCTACAAATCGATAAACATCGTCTAATTTTGAAAAATCTGCAAGGTAGCTAGAAACTCTGCCTCTCAAGGAGACTGCACGAACTTCTTGAAGCGCCAGCTCAAGTTTTTGAGGATTTCGACCATGAAGGATGACATGATGACCTTCACTGGCCAGTTTCTTTGCCAAATGTTTACCGATACCGTCAGTAGCACCTGTTATTAGAATCGTTTTGACCATATTAGTCCTCCAAGAAAGCAATGAGTTCTTTTGCAAATTCGTCTGCATATTGGAAAATCGAACCGTGGCCAGCATTTGGATAGATAATCAGCTTACTATTTTCGATTTTCTCATGCATGTCATAGGAATTTTCCGTTGGAACCTGCATATCCTTGTCCCCGTTGACGATTAAGGTTGGTTGAGTGATAAATGTTAGGTCGTCTTGAGGATCTTTCCCCCAACGTTTAATAGCTTTGAGTTGAGTTAGGAATCCTGATAGGTTCATGTCTTTATCCGCAAATTCCTTTGTTCTCATCCCCATTCGTCCTAGGACTTTCAAGGCTTCGATTTTCCCTTGTTCATCATGATTATAGAAGATATAGCGTTTAGGATCGATACGTTCGAGTCCGGCTTTAAACATATAGTTAAAGGTTTTTCCTGTTACCTTATCGACCTCTTTTCCACCTCGAGGTCCTGTTCCTGCCAAGATGAGACGGTTGACCAAATCAGGCTTACTTCTGACCATTTCTTGGGCAATCATGCCCCCCATGGAAAGTCCGAGGAGATTGATTTTATCGTAACCAAGCGCTTTTACAAAGTCAATTGTCTGCTCAGCCATTCCAGGAATGGTTTGCGCCACTTTTCCCTGACTAGCACCGACACCAGGAAGATTGACAACAATTACATGGTGCTTTTCAGCAATCAAGTCTAATAGTCTTGGATCCCAGTTATCGAGAGTTGCTGCCAAATGTACCAGCATCAGAAGAGGTAGTTTTGATTTGCCTTTACTAAGTTCGCGATAGGCGATTTGGTTTTCTTGGACGGTGATGTATTGATTTTTTGTAGTAAGATATGACATTGTGTTTCCCTTTTTATTTCTTAAAGCTGAGGACTGTTTTTCCACGTGAGCGACCATTAGCGACTTTGTCTAAGGCGCTATTTACCTCTTCAAATGGATAAACTGTATCGATAGAGGGTTTGATTTCTAATTTACTAAAGAGGTCAGCTACCTCTTGTAATTGAGCGCCATTGCTTTCTACAAAGATAAAATGATAGTGGACATTATATTTTTCCGCCATTTTATCAAATTTGCGACCTGCTAAGCCAAGAATAATCTGTTTCCATTTTGGTAGATTCATGCGTTTGGCAAAGGCACCGTTTGGCAAGGCACGAAGTGAAACAAGATGACCACCTTTTTTCATGATAGACATTTGTTTTTCAGTTTCAGCTCCACCGAGAGTATCGAGGACATAATCCACCTGACTAATAGTTTTTGTATAATCCTCTGTTTTGTAATCGATAAATCTATCTGCTCCTAGTTTCAACACACGCTCAGCACTATCTCCAGAACCGTTGGTGATGACTTTCAAACCTTTGGCCTTGGCAATCGGAATGGCCATTCCACCGACACCTCCAGTACCACCAGAAATAAAGATCGTTTTCCCAGCTTGAGTGCCCATGAGGTCAAGAGCCTGCATGATAGTCAAGGCAGTAAGCGGAACAGCAGCAGCTTCCTCGTCTGATAGATAGTCTGGAACCTTGGCTAAGGCTTGGCTATCGACAGCTAGGTATTCTGCAAAGGCGCCGATATGATCAAGTGGCAGACGGCCAAAGACACGGTCTCCTATCTGAAAGTTGTCAACTTGCTTGCCAATGCTTTCAACGATCCCACCGACCTCGTTACCTGCAGTTTGAGGAAGTTTGTAAGGAACAATCATCTTGACCTCACCACGAGAGATCATGTTATCGAGAGGATTAACCCCGGCTGCGGTGACTTTCACCAAGACTTGTTTGTCTGTAATACTTGGTTTAGCGATTTCTGTGATGTTCAGTGTGATATTGTTTTTGTTATAAGTAGTGTGTTGTGCGGCTTTCATGTGATTTCTCTTTTCTTTTTCTATATGATTTTATACCTGTATCTGATACAAGTATATGTTATTTCCAGTAAAAACTGACTTGTTATCAAATCAGTTTCGGACTTGTTTAGCTTGTTTATATAGATTGTCAATGACATCTTCTAAAGTTTGATTTGCTAATTCCTTCTCTAATTGAGATTCGGCACTAGCGAAAAGCGGTGAAACTGCTCCTTGGATATGTTTTCCAACAGGGCAATCAGGATTGCTATTTTGATGAACAGGGAATAAACTAATGTGATTGATTTCTTGAGTAGCATAGTAGATCTCTAGTAAAGTCATTTTCTTTGGAGACTTACTGAGTTGATAACCTGTTTTTCCTTGCTGGGAATGAATCAAATCTGCATTTTTCAATAAGGCAATCACTTTTCGAATGTAACTAGCGTTAGTCCCAACACTAATAGCTAGTGCTTGAGAACTTAAGGTTTCCTTGCTTTCACTAATCATTGTTAAGATATGCAAAGCAACTGAGAATTTTGTATCCATATGAATCCCTCTCTTAATAAACTTGTATCAGATACAAGAACAAGTATAACATAAATTAAAAGAAAAGCAAGTCTTTTGTTTTAAATTTTAAAAAATTTTGAGTGCAATCAGATTAGAGCTGTCTGGGAAGGGTGTTCATAAAATTATACCGTTGATATCCATTAGTTGACCAAAAGTAGAACAGATACACAAAAAAGCCTAGTAAATCAAGGCTTTTTCCTGTTGTATTTAGATGCCCCCTACAGGGATTTGGAAAGGACTTTCATATTGAGAGCAATTAAAAATATTGAAATATAAGTGATTTTAGGTATTTTCAATGTCATGATTTAAAAATGGGACAAAAGTGGGGCAAAAACCATACAGATTCTAAACTGTATGGTTCTTTTTTTATCTAACCAAGAAAGGTTAAAACTTATTAAAACAAATGCAATCAACTGTTGAAAACTTTTTAGTCCGTGTAATATAAAAACAAGTAAAAAGTTGAACTATAGGGAATATTGTGTCATAATAGGCAATAGATGAATAATTAATAGATTGGAAATAATGCTTTCTTACCTTAACAAGTTGAATTGGTTATACATTTTTTCGTCGCAATTGTGTCTATCTCTCGAGTTTAGCTAGTTTTTATAAGCTCTGGTTTCTAATCAATATAACAAATTTTAGAAGTGCATAAGACAAGATGGTGACATTACTACAGTCATTTCTAGTCACCATATGTTGCTGGCACAGGCTGTTTGTAGTGTTGGCTATTTACTAGTCAGTTTAATCGGAGTGTTTAATTTTTATTGTTGAAAGGTTTTTATATGGCGAAAATTCTATCTTTAGGTCTGACAGGTAAGAAATTACTTGCTCAGGGGTTCTTGTTTGTTCTGCTAGGTCTCATCTTGATGGTCACGGGGACTTGGTTGCCAGTAAAGGTTATTCGACTGGTTCTGTTTTTAGCTTGGATAGCAACGGTCTTAGATTTAGTATTACGTATTTTCAAAAAAAGTCAGTCAACGGACACCTTGGGAGTTGCACTGGTTAAATTGTTAGTGCTGGGATATTTGCTTGGCTCCAATCTTGCGACGGATGTGCCGATTTATATTTTGGCTCTTGTGATTGGAGTTTATCAGATTTTTCATGCTAGTATTAACCTTGTCACCTATGTTCTCTACCGCAAAAACAAAATTCGACCTCGTTTTCGTCTCTTACTAGATGGACTCGTACTAGTTTTTCTTGGTGGGACTAGTCTTTTGTCCTCTACAGGAAATTCTGTCTTTCAACTCTTTGTATTAGGGGCTTATTTTTTCCTTTATGGTGTGTCCAATATCCGTGATGGTTTCTTGTTTGAGGAGGAAATTGGGAAAAACCATCTCAAACGTCGTGTAAGAATGAGCTTACCTATTGTCCTAGCCGCTCTCATCCCTGCAAGAACTTTAGCAAAAATCAACAAATTCATGCAGGAAAATGCTGATGAGAGAGAGGATATCCATCTTGGAATGGTGAAGTCTGGTAAGACAGCGGAGCTTGAAATTTTTGTTCATACAGCTGAGACCTCTCTGTTTTCGGCAATTGGTCATGTGGATATCTGCTATCAGGGCCGTGTTATTTCTTATGGCAACTATGATCCGTCTTCTGAGACCTTATTTGGCATGGTAGGAGATGGTGTCTTATATTTCTGTGATCGTGACAAGTACATTGACCTATGTAAACGTGAGAGTCAAAAAACGCTTTTTGGTTATGGGATAGATTTGACGCCTGAAATGGAAAAAGCAGTTCAGAAAAAGTTGGCTGAATTGAAACAACTGACGATTCCATGGGAGCCAAGTGCAGATAAAATCATGACAGGTGATGGTAAGGAAGACTACACCTACGCTTATAAAATCAGACACGAGACAGATGGGGAACTTTATAAATTTATCAAATCTAAGTTTAAATCCTACTTTGTCTTATCTACAAACTGTGTGCTCTTGGCTGATACCATAGTCGGTCAGGCTGGCACCGATATCCTCTCACCCAAAGGATTTATCGCTCCAGGAACTTACCAAGCCTACCTTGATCGAGAGTTTGAAAAACCAAATAGTATAGTCGTATCTAAACATGTTTATTAAGGAAAATTTATGAACTTAGTTAAAAAATATACTCCGTTAATCCTTTTTATAGGGCTGGTTGCTCTTGTAATTCTGAATGCATCGAGCTTTATATCAGGAGCAATCTCTCTCTTTGATGTAATATCAACCTTGATTTATGGTGCTGTTATTGCTTTTGTGCTTAATGTTCCTATGAAAAAAATTGAACAGTACTTAGTTAAATTGAAGGTAAAGGCAGAGTTGCGTCGTCCGATTGCCATGGTACTTGTTTTCCTAGCTCTTATCTTAATCGTGATTGCTCTTTTGGTTTTGGTGCTGCCAACCCTAGCCCAGACTATTAGTCAGCTGGGAACAGTCCTTTCAACAGTCCTTACTCAACTTGGGAAATTGCTAGGCAGCTCGGAATTTGTAACCAAAGACATGTTGTCAACTATCGTATCAGGCATACAGGGACAATCTAGTTCTATTAGCCAAGCTTTGATAGGTTTTTTATCAGGTCTGACTAGTAATATCGGCAATATTTTTTCAAGTTTGATGAATGCCTTTTTGATTATAGTCTTCACCTTTTTATTTTTATCCAGTAAGGAACATTTGGCAGCGATGACGAGTCGACTTCTAAAAGTTTTTCTTCCAGAGAAGGTGGTGATAAAGTTGACTTACATTGGACAAGTAGCACTAGAGACTTATGACCAATTTTTGATGAGTCAGCTGATTGAAGCAGTTATCATAGGAGTTATGATAGCGGTTGGTTACAGCGTGTTTGGGATACCCTATGGAGTAATGACAGGTATCTTTGCAGGAGTGCTATCGTTCATTCCTTATGTAGGGCCTATGATTGCTTGTGTTGTGGGAGCGATTTTTATCTTCACAGTGAGTCCTACTCAAGCCTTACTTTCTCTTCTTCTATATCAAGTTATACAGCTGATTGAAGGAAACCTTATTTATCCTAGAGTTGTAGGTCAGTCTATTGGTTTGCCAGCTATTTTCACGCTTGCGGCTGCTAGTATTGGAGGGAATCTTTTCGGACTACTTGGAATGATATTCTTTACCCCCGTATTTGCTGTTATCTATCGACTGGTTAAAGAATTTGTCGTTGCAAAGGAAAATCAGGTAGATTAAGAAAAACTAAATTTAATAAGATATACTGAGAAGAGAGTGAGAGATTCTCTTCTCTTTTATTTTTAAATACTTTTCTACAAAAAGCTATTAGACGTTAAAAAAAGCCTTGGTTTCAAGGCTTATTTCTGTTGATTTAGATGTGCCCCCTGCAGGGCTCGAACCTGCGCCCCATAGCTTAAGAGTCTACTGCTCTACCAACTGAGCTAAGGAGGCAACAGAAAAAGCTGAGAATGTAACTTCCCAGCTATTTTAATATGCCCAAAATGGCAGCTAGATTATTTACGAAAGGCATCAAGGATATAGGTGAAACCAACAATTAAAAATGCAAAGGCAACGACATAAACGACAAAGACACTTGTAGCTACTGGATTGAACAAAATCACTAGACCTAGTAAAAATGCAAGCAACGCTATCCACATGATATGGTTGCCAATAATAGGGAAAATCAATCCCAGACGATTGCCTTTAAAGAAAGCTATAATGGCTTCTACAATTAACCAAATTCCTAAAATAGTTGGAATGACAACTGGCAGCGTCACAAAGCCATAGGCAACGAGGTAAAGAGCTAAGAGAAGATTAACAATCCCTTGGAAAAGATGAGCTGGTGAGCGAAGCTCTTTTGGTACAGAGAAATAGCCTAAAATAGCTGCTATAGAAGAAACCAGTAAACCAAATGCAATCCACCAGCTGTAAGCAACAAGATTAGCTACTGGGTTTGTAAATAGGAAAAGTCCTAAAAGGACAAAAACAACTCCTGCAAGGAATAGCAGTAAACGATTAGAAAATTTCATTTCAATACCCCCTATATAGTATAGTATAGTTTGATAATAAAAATATTATACACCTTTTTAGAGGAAATGTCAATAAACTAAATGGAAAATTTGGAAGTTTCAGTCTGATTCATGAAAAGAAAATCAGTTTTTATTATTTTGAAAATAAAAAGAGAAGATAAAATTTGTCTTCTCTACATGAAAATATTGTATGGCATCAAAGCAAAAGTAACTGGCTTTACACTATTTGTTAAGATGTAATTTGGTTCAAAAAGAAAAGATAGATTTAAAAGTGGGGCAAATGATGAGGCAAATCAGTTATAGATAAGCAAAAAAGCCTTGGTTATCAAGGCTTTTCCTGTTGTATTTAGATGCCCCCTACAGGGATCGAACCTGTGACCCACGGATTAAGAGTCCGCTGCTCTGCCAGCTGAGCTAAGGAGGCAAAGAAAAAAGCTGTATTGGTGCCGAAACTTCACGGTTTGTATTGAACCCGCGCAATTAAGCAGGTGGGCAACTCGCTCTAACTGAAGCTGTTTCCGTGTGAGACGGCCTACATGCTGTTAGAAGACTTTTGTTTCCCTAATAATACAAAAAATAGTCGGTCAACACTTAAGTGTGAAGTCGTACACCACAGCGTTTCTATATTTATATGATACCACTTTTTTTAAAAAATTCAAGAGGAAAATTTATTTTTTTTGAAAAGGATTTCACAAGTTTCTTAATTTATCAATGGTTTCCTTACGTTGGGCTAAGGCCCGTTCGTACTTGCCAGTTTCCTCTGGTGAAAAGTAGCTATGATTGCGAATCTTTTCTGGCAAGTAGTCTTGTTTGACCCAGTGTCCAGGATAGTTGTGTGGATAGAGATAGTTTTGAGCGTTGCCCAATTCCTTGCTACCACTATAATGTCCATCACGCAGATGTCGTGGAATGGGCAAATGCCCTGATGTTTTGAGGTCAGCAAGAGCCTTGTCCATAGCCACATAGGCTGAGTTGGATTTTGGAGAAAGGGCCAAATCAATCACGATATTGGCAATGAGAATGCGAGCTTCTGGGAAACCAATTCTTTGTGCAGCATCTAGAGCAGTTACGGTATGAATCTGGGCTTCAGGATTGGCCAAACCAATATCCTCATAGGCAATCACAGTCAAACGACGAGCGAGACTAGGCAGATCCCCAGCTTCAATCAAGCGGGCTGCGTAATGAAGACTGGCATCCACATCCGAGCCGCGGATGGACTTTTGCAGGGCTGAGAGGACATCATAGTGGCCATCCCCATCCTTGTCCATAGTTATATAGCTCCTTTGCAGACTGTTCTCCATGATATCAAGAGTGATATGGCGGATGCCCTTATCATTTTCAGGGGTAGAGAGAACGGCTAAGTCTAGTGAATTAAAGGCAGAACGCAGGTCTCCATTTGTAGAGGTCGCGATGAAATCCAGTGCATCCTCATCTAATTCAACTGGGAAATCAAAGCCACGTTCAGGGTCAGATAGAGCTATCTGAATCGCTCCTTTGACATCTTGATTGGACAAGGGTTCTAACTCAAAAATCTGAACACGGCTACGAATGGCTGGAGTGACTGAAAAGAAGGGATTTTCAGTCGTCGCCCCAATCATGATAACCAGACCACTTTCCAAGAGTGGCAGAAGAAAGTCTTGCTTGGTTTTATCCAGACGATGAATCTCGTCCAATAACAGGACTAGTCCTCCAGAGAATTTAGCCTCTTCAGCGATTTCTTGGAGACGTTTTTTGCTATCAACAGTGGCATTGAAGGTCCGAAAGGCATACTTGGTCGTTCCAGCGATGGCAGAGGCGATACTGGTCTTTCCGATACCCGGAGGTCCGTAGAGAATCATGGAGGACAGGCGGTTGGCCTCCACCATGCGGCGGATGATTTTTCCTGATCCGACCAGATGATCCTGACCGATGACCTGGTCGATGGTTTTTGGGCGCATGCGAAGCGCGAGATTGTCTGGCATAGCAGTCCTTTCTAACATGGATTTTCTGATGTATATGTGGTAAGATGGTAGTATCTATTTTAGCATAATTTCGAGTAATCGGGGCGATTTAAGAGTCGCATAGAAAGAGGACAAAATGGCAACATACGGATTTTTAGATGTTTTAGAGGAAGAGTTGGAGAAGAATTTTCCTTTTGACTTTGAGATTAGCTGGGACAAGCGCAACCACGCGGTTGAAGTGAGTTTTTTATTGGAAGCACAAAATGCTGCGGGAGTAGAGATGCTGGACGAGGACGGAGAGGTCTCATCAGACGACATTCTCTTCGAGGAAGCAGTCCTTTTCTACAATCCTGCCAAGTCAACAGTCAATGAGGAAGACTATTTGACAGCTATCCCTTACCTACCTAAAAAAGGTTTTTCTCGTGAGTTTTTAGCTTATTTTGCTCTATTCCTCAAAGACACTGCAGAGGTTGGGCTAGATGCACTCATGGACTTTTTGGAAGACCCAGAAGCAGAAGAATTTGTCATGGAATGGAACCAAGAAGTCTTTGAAGAAGGAAAAGTTGGCTTGGAGGAAGGGGAGTTTTATCCTTATCCGAGATACTAGGAGTTGGTTGGAGATTTTATGAAGAAAATTGGGATTTATTTGGTTTATGTGCTAGCTTTTGCCTTTATTATGCTAGCTTTTGCTTGTGGCACTATCGCATTTGCAGAGTTGGGGTATTCCGCAGTTTTAGCATTCACTTTTGGTTATTCCTTCGCTCTTTTAAGTATGTATTTAATCTTTATTCTTCATGAGCTGGGTCATGCTTTTTGTGGCTACTTGACAGGCTATCGGCTGGTGGCTTTTGGATTAGGACATTTTCTTTTGACCAAAAAGTCAGGCAGGTTTCATCTTAGTCGAACAGCCGTTCTGAAAAATGTTGGTGCTCAGTATATTGGATTGAAAGAAGATGAAAGCGATCAAAGAATCATCTTGATGCTTTCAGGAGGTTTGCTGGTTCATCTTAGCTTGATATTATTGGCGATATTGTTTGGATTTTTGACAAGAAGCTGGTATTTTGCTGGTACTTGGATTTTTCTGAATTTGTCTTTCTTCCTAAACAACACTTTGCCAGTCGGCATCACCGATGGAGCAAAAATATGGGAATTGCGACAACACCCTGAAAATACCAAATACGCCTACATGGTGTTGAGGCATTCTGCCCAGACCCTGCTAGCTCCTCAAGAATATGATTTGAAAGACTTTATCATGCCTGTTCCTGAGGATGCAAGTGGGAGTTTTGCAGAAAGTATTCAAACTCTTCAGGGAGTGGTTTTCATATTGGATGGTCATTTGGAGACAGCTAAAAAGCTATTTCAATCTTTACTAGAGAGAACAGAACACTCGCTGTCTGAAACTTTTTGCCAGCTATACCTTCTTCAAATCGCCTTGCTGGAAGGAGATAATGAGAAAGCGGAGAAATATGCAAGTATTCGAAGTGTTAAATCCTTTTTATCTCTAAAAATGGCAGATGTGCAGATGATTCAAGCCTGGTATCAATTTAAGGTAAAGAAAAATATAGCTCAAACTCGCAAGGCTATGAAGATTGCTAGACAGAAAATGAATAGCAGCCGAATGCTACGGGACGAGAAACGCTATTATGAAAACTGGTTAGCAGAGCTGGAAAAGGAATTAGCTGAAGGAGTCTAACATGGAAATAGAAATTTCTGATTTCACAGGTTGCAAAATTGCCCTCTTTTGTGGTGATAAGCTCTTAACTATCTTACGTGATGACAAGGAAAACATCCCATGGCCCAATATGTGGGAACTACCAGGTGGTGGGCGTGAAGGGGATGAAAGTCCTTTTGAGTGCGCAGCGCGTGAAGTTTTTGAGGAACTGGGGATTCGTCTGACTAAAGATTGTCTGCTTTTGAGTAAGGTTTATCCAAGTATGCTTTTTGAGGGGAAGAAATCCGTCTTTTTGGTTGGTAAGTTGGCTCAGGAACAATTTGACAAGATTGTCTTTGGTGACGAAGGGCAGGGATATAGACTGATGAGCATTGAGGAGTTTCTTAGCTCAGATAAGGTTGTCCCCCAGTTGCAGGACAGAGTGAGGGAGTATTTGGAGGAGAATTATGATAACACTTGAGAGAGCAGGAGCAGAGGATTTGGAGACCATCATTGCGATTCAAAGAGCTAGCTTTAAGGCTGTCTATGAAAAATACCAAGATGAGTATGATCCTTATCTCGAGGATCGTGAACGAATCAAGTGGAAATTGGTTGAGCGTCCCAATAGCTATTACTACTTTGTGAAAGAAAAGGACGAAAATATCGGATTTTTACGAGTTCAGACCAATGAAGAGTTGACGGAGGCTTGGTTGGGAACGGCAGCGATTTTACCCCAGTATCAAGGAAAAGGTTATGGTTCTGAAGGATTGGAATTGCTGGAAAAGGAATTTCCGACGATTAAGCAGTGGGATTTGTGTACGGTATTACAGGATGCGGGCATGGTCGCTTTTTATGAGAAAAATGGTTACCGTCAAACCCATATCGAACCTGAAAAAGAAGGTATGGATATGGTCTACATGAAAAAATTGATTGACAAATAGAAAGGATGGTTCAGTTAAATTTCTAAACTGAACCCGCCCTAAACACTGTGCCAAAAAGATAAACTTCTCTTAGACACAAGCGTCTTCAGAGAGTTTCCTATTTTGGCTTTGTGTTTTACGGGCTTGGTATCTTAATTATGGAAACATGGCAAGAGTTAAAAGTTACAGTGAAGCGTGAGGGAGAGGAGTTGGTCTCCAATCTCTTGATTGAGCTAGGTGCTCAAGGTGTTGCGATCGAAGACAGCATGGACTATGTGGGAAATGTCGACCGTTTTGGTGAGATTTTCCCAGAGGTCGAGCAGCAGGAAGAAATCGTGGTGACAGCCTACTACCCTGATACGGTTGATGTGGCAGTGGTTGAGGCGGATTTGCAGGCTCGCTTGGCAGACTTGACGGATTTTATAGACTTGGGAGAAGTCAAGATGGGAACGACCGCCTTGGCTGAGGAAGACTGGGCAGACAACTGGAAGAAATACTATGAACCCGCTCGCATCACTCATGATTTGACCATCGTGCCGTCCTGGACAGACTATGAGGCGACTACGGGAGAAAAGATTATCAAGCTAGATCCTGGTATGGCCTTCGGAACTGGGACGCATCCAACTACTAAGATGAGCCTTTTTGCCTTGGAGCAGGTCCTTCGTGGTGGCGAAACGGTGCTTGATGTGGGAACTGGATCAGGAGTTCTTTCCATTGCCAGCTCGCTTCTTGGTGCTAAGGAGATTTTCGCCTATGACCTCGATGATGTGGCGGTTCGGGTCGCTCAGGAAAATATTGAACTCAACCCTGGCATGGAAAATATTCATGTAGCGGCTGGAGATTTGCTTAAGGGTGTTGAAATTGAGGCAGATGTCATCGTGGCTAATATCTTGGCGGATATTCTCATTCATCTGACAGAGGATGCTTATCGCTTGGTCAAGGATGAGGGCTACCTCATCATGAGTGGCATTATCAAGGACAAGTGGGACATGGTGCGCGAGTCGGCTGAGTTAGCTGGATTTTTCCTCGAAACTCACATGGTTCAAGGGGAATGGAACGCCTGTGTCTTTAAGAAGACTAAGGATATTTCAGGTGTGATTGGAGGCTAGCATGCAACAGTATTTTGTCAAAGGCAGTCCTACATCACCTGTGACCATTGAGGACAAGGAAACCAGCAAGCACATGTTTCAGGTCATGCGCCTGAAAGAAGAGGATGAGGTGACCTTGGTCTTTGATGATGGCGTCAAGCGCTTGGCGCGCGTGCTGGATGTGGAAAATCGTCAGTTTGAGTTGGTTCAAGAATTAGCTGACAATGTAGAACTGCCCGTTCAAGTAACCATCGCATCTGGATTTCCCAAGGGAGACAAGCTGGAGTTTATTACTCAAAAAGTGACGGAACTAGGCGCTAGCCAAATCTGGGCCTTTCCTGCCGATTGGTCAGTTGCCAAATGGGACGGCAAGAAACTAGGCAAGAAAGTTGAAAAACTAGAAAAAATCGCCCTTGGAGCAGCTGAACAAAGCAAACGTAATATCGTTCCAAGCATCACACTTTTTGAGAAA
Source organism: Streptococcus oralis (assembly GCF_003943415.1). Classification (GTDB taxonomy): domain Bacteria; phylum Bacillota; class Bacilli; order Lactobacillales; family Streptococcaceae; genus Streptococcus; species Streptococcus oralis_BJ. The sequence goes on from NZ_RJPK01000003.1 coordinate 194,262, forward strand.
AAAGCAGACTTTCTAGCCCAACTAGACCAGTTTGACTCTATCATAGTGGCCTATGAAGAATCAGCAAAAGAAGGAGAAGCCGCTGCACTCTTACAAGCAGTTACTGGTCTTGAAAAAGGAGCCAAATTGCTCTTTATCTTTGGCCCAGAAGGCGGTCTCTCACCTGCAGAAATTGAGGGTTTTGAAACTAAAGGAGCCGTCTTGGCAGGACTTGGTCCTCGCATTCTAAGAGCAGAAACAGCACCACTTTATGCTTTATCAGCCCTTAGTGTTTTAGTAGAATTAGAGAAATAAGAGGAAGAAAATGGAACAAAAACACCGTTCAGAATTCTCAGAGAAGGAACTTTGGGATTTAACCGCCCTATACCAAGACCGTGAGGATTTCTTGCGTGCAATCGAGAAAACGCGCGAAGACATCAATCAATTTAGCCGTGATTACAAGGGCAATCTTCACACTTTTGAAGATTTCGAGAAGGCCTTTGCAGAATTGGAACAAATCTATATCCAGATGAGCCATATCGGCAATTACGCCTTTATGCCTCAGACGACAGACTATAGCAACGAAGATTTTGCCAACATTGCCCAAGCTGGGATGGAATTTGAAACAGATGCCAGCGTAGCCTTGACCTTCTTTGACGACGCTTTGGTAGCAGCAGACGAGGAAGTCTTGGACCGTTTGGGGGAACTTCCCCACTTGACAGCAGCTATTCGTCAGGCTAAGATCAAAAAAGCCCACTACCTAGGGGCAGATGTTGAGAAGGCCTTGACCAATCTCGGTGAAGTTTTCTATAGTCCACAGGACATTTATACTAAAATGCGAGCTGGGGATTTTGAAATGGCTGACTTTGAGGCCCATGGCAAGACCTACAAAAACAGCTTTGTGACCTATGAAAATTTTTACCAAAACCACGAGGACGCTGAGGTTCGTGAGAAATCCTTCCGTTCTTTCTCAGAAGGACTTCGTAAGCACCAAAATACAGCTGCGACAGCCTATCTAGCCCAAGTCAAGTCTGAAAAACTCTTGGCAGATATGAAGGGTTACGACTCAGTTTTTGACTATCTTCTGGCTGAGCAAGAAGTGGACCGTGCTATGTTTGACCGCCAGATCGACCTCATCATGAAGGACTTTGCGCCAGTTGCCCAGAGATACCTCAAGCATGTTGCCAAGGTCAATGGTCTTGAAAAGATGACTTTTGCAGACTGGAAATTGGACTTGGATAGCGCCCTGAATCCTGAAGTGACTATTGACGATGCCTATGATTTGGTCATGAAGTCAGTAGAACCTTTGGGACAAGAATATTGTCAGGAAGTTGCTCGTTATCAAGAGGAACGATGGGTGGACTTTGCTGCTAATAGTGGCAAGGATTCTGGTGGTTATGCGGCGGATCCGTATCGCGTGCACCCTTATGTCCTCATGAGCTGGACTGGTCGTTTGAGTGATGTCTATACCTTGATTCATGAAATCGGACATTCTGGTCAATTCATCTTTTCAGACAATCACCAAAGTTACTTCAATGCTCATATGTCGACCTACTACGTCGAAGCGCCATCAACCTTCAATGAATTGCTTCTTAGTGATTACTTGGAGCACCAATCTGACGACCCTCGTCAAAAACGTTTCGCTCTTGCCCACCGCTTGACAGATACCTACTTCCATAATTTCATCACCCACCTCTTGGAGGCAGCCTTCCAGCGTAAGGTTTATACATTGATTGAAGAAGGGGAAACCTTTGGAGCAAGCAAACTCAACAGCATTATGAAGGAAGTTTTGACAGATTTCTGGGGAGATGCTATTGAAATTGATGACGATGCGGCACTGACTTGGATGCGCCAAGCTCACTACTACATGGGCTTGTATAGTTACACTTACTCTGCTGGTCTTGTCATCTCGACTGCAGGTTACCTCCATCTGAAAAACTCTGAGACTGGAGCTAGAGACTGGCTCAATCTCCTTAAATCAGGTGGTAGTAAGACACCGCTTGAGTCAGCCATGATTATCGGAGCGGATATCTCAACAGACAAACCACTCCGTGATACCATCCAGTTCTTGTCAGACACAGTTGACCAGATTATCGCCTACAGTGCTGAGTTGGGAGAGTAAATTAAAAGAGTCTGGGACAAAAGTCTAACCTTAAATATAAAAAGCGAACAAAACGAGTTATCTGACACTCAGAATACTGTCTTGTTTGCTTTTTTTCTAATCTATCGATTTTAGAAATTTATAATAAAGAATTCCTAAAATCAAAATTTTTTGTCCCGGCCTCTTAAATTATCCCCAAAAGCTATCTTCTTCAGCTTGATCTGAAGAGAAGAGCCAAACTTCTTTGATTTTTCCGTCTTCAATACGGAAGAGGTCAATCCCGTTCATATTGAGTTCAGTACCATCAGCCCGTGTTCCAAGAAAAGTAACATTAGCTGCGATTAAATCCTTATTGTCAGAAACCCAATTTGTTATCACCTTAAAGGTTCCATTAGTTTTCTCAGCAAATGTAGCCAGGTGAGATCCTAGCTTGTCCTTACCAATAACTGTGCCAGATATACTATGATTACCAGGTTGATGCCAGACAATATCGTCTGCCATAGTTTCAAAGACACCAGGAAAGTCACCAGCAATTAAAGCTTGGTTATAAGCATTGAAAATTTCTAAGTTTGTTGACATATCTATTCTCCATTTCTTTTTTATGGTATAATTGTAACAGTTAAAATCGAAAAAACAAGTAGACACTTTTTCGATAGCTGGTATCAAAAGTAGTACTATTGTTGATACTAAAAGATAAATTTTTTTAAAAAAATAGAAAGAAGATATTTTATGCCAAATAAAGTGAGTGAGTATGGTATTTGTCCATTTGCGACAACGCAGAGGGTTTTAACGGGGAAATGGGCACTGGTAATCATTTATCAGTTGAGTACGGGTACTAAACGATTTAAAGAATTACAGAGATTATTGCCTGGGATTACTCAAACTATTTTGACCCGTCATCTCCGTCAATTAGAAAAGGATAAGATTGTTCAACGAAAGGTCTATGCCGAAGTTCCACCACGAGTTGAGTACAGCTTAACCGAAATGGGGCAGGAATTCAGAGTTGTTTTAGATGCTGTCGAGAAATGGGGTCTGGATTATATTAAGTTGCTAAATGCTAATGAGATAGGCAACTGATAATTCCCATAGAGGGAATGTATTTTTTATCGAATCCCTCAATTAAAAGACAGTAAGGCAAACCAGTAACTTTCCAGTCAATTTTCTTGAAACCCTTTCCTTCTTTTGATAGACTAATACATAGTTTTAAAAAAAGGAGACTTATCATGAAAAAATTTGTTGCTGAATTAATCGGTACATTTATGCTTGTGTTCATCGGAACAGGAGCTGTTGTTTTTGGAAATGGTCTTGAGGGTCTTGGACACCTTGGAATTGCTTTTGCCTTTGGTTTGGCAATTGTAGTCGCAGCTTCCTCAATCGGAACTGTTTCAGGTGCTCACTTGAACCCAGCTGTTTCGATCGCTATGTTTGTAAACAAACGTTTGTCATCTTCAGAGCTTGTAAACTACATCCTTGGACAAGTAATTGGAGCTTTCCTTGCGTCAGCTGCAGTATTCTTCCTCTTGTCTAACTCAGGCGTGTCAACTGCTAGTCTTGGTGAAAATGCCTTGGCAAACGGTGTCACTGTCTTTGGTGGTTTCTTGTTTGAAACAATCGCAACATTCTTGTTTGTTTTGGTCATCATGACTGTAACATCAGCAAGCAAAGGTAATGGTGCGATTGCTGGTTTGGTGATTGGTTTGTCCTTGATGGCAATGATCCTTGTGGGATTGAACATTACTGGACTTTCAGTTAACCCAGCTCGTAGCTTGGCACCAGCTGTCTTTGTAGGTGGCGCAGCCCTTCAACAAGTATGGATTTTCATCCTTGCTCCAATCGTTGGTGGTGTTCTTGCAGCACTTGTTGCGAAAAACTTCCTTGGAACAGAAGAATAATTGAAATTCAAAAAGCCTTGCTCCTCATCTTGAGGAACAGGGCTTTTTCGTATCTGTTTATACTCAATGAAAATCAAAGAGCCAACTAGGAAACTATCCGCAGGTTGCTCAAAGCACTGCTTTGAGGTTGTAGATAGAACTGACGAAGTCAGCTAAAAACATGGTTTTGAGGTTGTAGATGAAACTGACGAAGTCAGTAACCATGCATACGGCAAGGCGACGTTGACGCGGGTTGAAGAGATTTTCGAAGAGTATTAGCGGTTGTCAATTTTCTCTGGATGAAGGTCGTGTTGAAAGAGGCGTTGTTCTGCCAAGCCTTCATACTTGGTTCCAGGTCTACCGTAGTTGTAGTAGGGGTCGATTGAGATGCCACCGCGCGGAGTGAATTTTCCCCAGACTTCTAAATAGCGAGGGTCTAGTAGATTGACCAAGTCTTTCCCGATAGTGTTGATACAGTTTTCATGAAAATCTCCATGATTTCGGTAGCTAAAGAGGTAGAGTTTGAGGGATTTTGACTCGACACAGAGCTTGTCAGGAATGTAGGAAATATAAATGGTTGCAAAGTCTGGCTGAGCAGTGATAGGGCACAGGGAGGTAAATTCAGGACAGTCGAATTTGATGAAATAGTCATTTTCCACATGACGATTGTCAAAGGATTCGAGGACTTCTGGTTGATAGTCAAAAATGTAGGTAGTTTCTTTGTTGCCCAGTAGGCTTAGATTTTTCATTTCTTCTTGTTGTGACATGATTTTTTCTTTCTAATTTAAACACCACGCTGGTTGTCGTAGAGGAGGGTATGAAGTTGAGGAAGGACGCGGACATTGCCCCAGCTATCGTCAGCAGCGATGCGTTCCCAGAGTTCTTTGAGGCGGTCTAGTTGGTCTTGGACGATATTACCTGTAGCCTTGGGCTCAGGATTTCCAGCCGATAAGAAGAGAACATCTGGTTGGTAACGTTCTTGAATCCCTTTAGCAAAGGCCAAATCGGCATCATCAAAGACAGGGATTTTAAAGGTGACCTTGTCTGGATCCAATTGGGAAACGATAAAGTCTAAAGTCTCGAAGTTAACTTCCATCTTGGAGGAAGGAGGTTTGGGGCTCAGAGTGACTTGGTCGATGTCTTTTAACCAATTTTGCCAGCGAGAGCCTTGGGTCTCAACAGCCAGAGTGACACCACGTTCCTTGAGCTTGGTGACGAGTTGAGCCATGTTGGCTGCTAGGATAGTAGGATTTCCCCCAGACAGGGTTACATAGTCGTAGCTTCCCAGCTTATCTAAGGCGGCAATGACTTCGTCAGCTGTCATACGAGTAGGTTTTTCAGAACCATCCCAAGTAAAGGCAGAGTCGCACCAGTCGCAGTGGTAGTCGCAACCAGCAGTGCGGACAAACATGGTTTTCTGCCCGATAGCACGACCTTCACCTTGAAAGGTTGGCCCGAAAATTTCAAGAACCGGTAGTTTGAGGACACGTTCCCTAGTCATCTAACCACTCCCGTCTAAACTCTGCAAAGGCAGTCGGAGTTTCATAGAGGCGAACGTATTCCAAACGGAGACTGCGTTCGTCTGGCAACTCTTGGCTCATGGTTTGGAAAATCCAGTAAACCATATTTTCAGCAGTTGTGTTCATATAAGGCAGGGTTTCATTGAGATAGCGATGATCCAAGTGGGGCTCTAAGAAGTTCTTGTAGATCGCTTTAATGTCTCCAAAATCGTAGGTCATGCCCCGTTCATCTAAAAATCCACTAACAGCAATCTGCAGATGATAAGTGTGGCCGTGCAGGGACTTGCATTTTCCTTCATAGTGAAAGAGGTGGTGGGCAGCGTCGAAGGTAAATTCTTTTGAAACTAAGGTTCTGTGAGGGTTGTAGACAAGAGACTCCCCAGTTTCCTGTTTGATTTCTTTGGGTGCAAAAAACATTAGCCCTCTCCTTTCTGTGAGAGATAAACATCTAGTCCATGCTGACGTAGGTTGCAGGCTGGACAATCTCCACAGCCACTTCCGATAATCCCATTGTAGCAGGTCAAGGTCTTTTCACGAACATAGTCAAAGGCACCGAGTTGATCGGCTAACTCCCAAGTTTCAGCCTTGTCTAACCACATGAGAGGTGTTTGGATAACAAAGTCGTAATCCATAGCAAGGTTGAGGGTAACATTGAGAGATTTGACAAAGACATCTCGGCAGTCAGGGTAGCCTGAGAAGTCTGTCTCGCAGACACCTGTGACGATGTCTTTAATGCCTCGTTGCTTAGCAAGAACTGCCGCAAAGGACAGAAAGAGGTGGTTGCGACCGTCAACAAAGGTATTGGGAATCTCTCCCTCTTTTTGCTCGATTTCCAGATCAGAAGTCAAGGCATTTTCAGTGATTTGTCCCAGTAGAGACATATCCAAGATGTGATGACGAATGCCTTGCTCCTTAGCGATTTCTCTAGCAACTTGAATTTCGAGATGATGGCGTTGGCCGTAGGCAAAGGTGACAGCTTCGACCGTTTCATAGTGTTCTTTAGCCCAAAAGAGGCAGGTTGTGGAATCTTGGCCACCACTAAAGACGACCAAGGCTGATTGACGTTTCATAGTACTCCTTCCAAAGTGGGAAATGTTCAGAGCACGCAAAAAGCTCCCTTGAGGGGAGCTAAAAAATACCAAGTAGAGGTTTTTTTTAGCGATGGCATGTCCCAAACATCGTAATATTCTACCTACAGTCTAGCATATTTTTTAAAAAATGGCAAAGGGCAAGAAAAAAGAGACCAAATAAAGCACTTGGTCTCTAGTGTGATTAACTCAATTCAGCAACGATGGCCTTGATTTGTTCTGCTGTGTGTACTCCAGCAACTTGTTTCACCACTTGGCCGTCTTTTTTGAAGAGAAGAGTTGGGATAGACATGATTCCAAAGGCACGAGCTGTGTTTGGATTTTCATCAACGTCCATTTTAACGATTTTCAAGACATCTTCTGAAAGTTCTTCAGACAATTTATCCAAGATTGGACCTTGCATACGACATGGACCACACCAAGTTGCCCAGAAGTCTACCAAGACCAAACCGTCTTTTGTCTCTTGTTCAAATGTTGCATCTGTAATTGCTTTTGCCATAGTATTTCTCCTTTTTTAGTTATATTGGCTTAAATCTTGTTTCATGAGATAGAAGAAGACATCTCCATAAGTCCCATGGTAGTCCAAATCATGACCATTGTAAGTTAATTTTTGGACAGTGTAGTAATCCGCGACGCCGATAAGGCAGGCTTGTTGAGAACGTTCAAAGTCTTGATAAGACTCGAAAGTCATAGTTCTCTCTTGTTTGCTGGCGTCTAGGTAGGTAATTTCGATCATATAAAACTCCTTTATTCGATCTTGACTTTATTGTACTCCTTGAAACGAGGAATGTCAAGAAAAATGATTGCGCACGCAACTTTTTTAAAAAAATCTGATTAAGAAATGAAGTCAAGATTCATTTCCAGTCTTTCTTCGATGACCTTTTGTAGATAAGCCAGAGTTGTCTGTCCCTCGTCAGTCAGGCAGATAAAACTAGCCCGTCTATCCTGATCGCAACATCGGCGACTAAGCAAACCGCAGTTTTTCTCTTCTAGTCGGGCCACCATTCGAGAAACAGCGCTCGGACTGAGATGGAGTTTATCTGGCAGGTCAATCTGCCGTAAGGACTTTTCATTAGCTAGATTCAGATAGTAGAGCAGGTAAAACTCTTTTAAGGTCAGCCTTTGTTCACTCTGCTGGGCGATGGTTTCTTCCAACATAGTTTCCATTTCCTTTTGACGGCGGTTGTAGTCAAACCATTTTTCTAAGTAGGTCATTGCTTTCTCCTTTCTTTTCAAAGTAAAAATCACAAAATCATTGCTGACTGTCTTTGTAACATAAGATGATTGCGCATGCAATGATTATACTACTTTTAGCTAATCCTTGCAAGAAAGAAAAATTTCGATATTTCCTTGAAATTTTCTGAAAAAAGAGTAAACTGGTATGCAAGAATTCTATTTCAAGGAGTTTGAGATGAAGTTATATGTTCAATTAATGATTCTCTTTGTGATTTCTCTAATCGGTGAGGGAATCTCCAGTTTCTTTCATCTGCCTATTCCAGGCAGTATTATCGGTTTGATTATTCTTTTTCTAGCCCTGCAATTCAAGTGGCTAAGGACCAGGCATGTCAACATGGTCGGGAATTTCTTGCTGGCCAATATGACCATTCTCTTTTTGCCACCAGCAGTTGGAATCATGGAAAAGTTTGATGTGATTGCCCCTTATCTCTTGCCCATTGTCTTGATTGTCTTTTTTGCGGCTGTCATCAACATTATCCTCATCGCCCTAGTGGTTCAGTTTATCAAGCGACGGTTTGAGGGAGATTATGAGAAAGGAGAAGCCAAATGAGTGAATTTGTTTCCAATCCCCTGTTTGGGATTGCTCTGTCTATCCTAGCTTATCTAGTGGGAATGTTGATTTACAGGCGTTTCCCCCATCCATTAACAACGCCCTTGCTTTTGTCGGCAATTTTCATTATCATCCTTCTTAAGGCGACGGGTATTTCTTACCAAGATTACTACCAAGGCGGGGTTTATCTGAACAACTTGATTGTCCCATCGACCGTGGCTCTAGGGATTCCGCTTTATAAAAGTTTTCATCTGATGAAGCACCATGCTCGGAGTATTCTCTTTGGTAGTCTGCTAGCAGTAGTTGTCAATACTAGCTTCACTGCCATAGTGGCGAAAATCTTTGGCATGGACTTTTTCCTAGCCATTTCTCTCTTTCCCAAGTCAGTGACAACCGCCATGGCAGTGGGAATCACAGAAAAATTGCAAGGTTTGACGACTGTGACCTTGGTGGTTGTAGTAGCAACTGGGATTTTAACAAGTGTTATTGGACCAACCCTTTTGAAGTGGTTGAAGATTGATGATCCAGTGGCTGTAGGCCTTTCTCTTGGAGGGACAGGGCATGCTGTCGGAACGGGAACGGCCTTTCGATATGGTTCTGTAGCAGGAGCCATGGGTGGCTTGGCTATCGGTGTAACTGGTATTCTCTACGTATTTGTAAGCCCCATCGTGGCCAGCTTGATATTGAGTTAAAGAAAAACCCAGCTTTTTAGCTGGGCATTTTTATTGCAAGTTGACCTTATTTTTCAAGATGTAGTAGGTTCCGAGGTAGTAGATAATTGCTAGAATGAAATCTTTGAGGATATCAGCGCTGATTAGGAGGTTAAAATCATAATCCATTCGGAAGAAGATGGAAATATAGCCAATCACGATGTTAAGCACGATATAGGCTAAAATTCCCATAGCGGTACGATACTCGTTAAATAGTTGACCAATTGAGATGCAAAGGTAAATAGATAAAATCCAAGTAATTGAACCCACCAGAAGAGAGAGGGCATAGAGCCAACCGTAACCGAGATAAGGAGAGATAAATCGATAGAGGAGTGGCAAATCTTTCACTACAGGGGTGAGTGAGAAGATAATAATGATACTCAAGATAAATACAATATAGCTTATGATTGACCAAATGAGAGCACCCAGTAATTTGGCGGTGATGATTTGGTGTTCAGAGACGGGCAGAGTCAATGTCAGATAGCCCTGACGATCGTAGACACTTCCCTTGAAGCGTCGAACGATTAGAAAGATCGTCGCGATCCAGAGAGTAACGCTGAGCCCCCCAAAAACTAAGATCAGAAAGCCTAACAGATAGTAGGGCTCATTACCATAGCTAGTGTAGGTCTGACTAATACCAGAAATGGATGCACCAATCAAAACCGAAATTGCAAGCACAGCACCGTAGAGAGCTAGATACCATTTGTTAACATTTTTAAATTCATAACGAACTAAATTCCAAAACATAATAATCTCCTTTGTCTAAGCCTTGAACTCCTGGCGGAAGAGCTGGTCAATTGACTCACCTGACTCATAACGAATATCATCAACATTTCCTTGACGAACAACTTTTCCGTTATTTAGGAAGATGATTTCGTCCAAGATCGGCTCAATATCTGAAATCAAGTGGGTAGAAATCAAGACAGTTGAAGTTGGTGAGTAGTTGTTGATGATGGTGTTCAAGATATAGTCACGGGCAGCTGGATCCACACCACCAATCGGTTCGTCGAGCACGTAGAGACGAGCTTCACGGCTCATAACCAGGATGAGCTGAACCTTTTCCTTGTTTCCTTTTGACAATTTCTTGAGACGACTGTTTTCATCAATGCCAAGATCTGCTAAAAGGTGCTGAGCCCGCTCAAGATTGAAATCTTGGTAGAAAGTTTTAAAGTAGGTCAGTGCTTCTTTGATTTTCATCTGTTCATTCAGATAAGTCGTGTCTGGTAGATAAGAGACAATGGCCTTGGTAGCAGGACTTGGGTCCATGTTGTTAATGAGGACACGACCTTGGTCTGGTTGGAGAAGTCCGTTGATCAGCTTGATCAAGGTTGTTTTTCCAGATCCGTTTGGACCGAGAAGCCCGACGATTTTTCCAGCGGGAATCTCAAGGGAAACATTGTTAAGGGCTGCTGTAGCCCCATAGGATTTGGATACATTTTCAAACGCTAGTAATGTCATAATTTTACACTCCTTTGATGTATTCGCTAAGCACACTTGGCAGTTCTTCTTTTTGATAGCCGAATTGAAGCATGCCCGTTACAAAGTTTTTCAGTTGCTCCTCAGAATGCTGTTTGCGGGACTGAACGATGAGATCTAAGTCCTCAGTGACAAAACGACCAGTAGTCCGCTTGCTATAAACGAAGCCCTCGCGCTCAAGATCAGACAAGGCGCGCTGAATGGTATTGGGATTGACCCCAGCCTCGCTCGCTAGTTCCCTTACGGTTGGGAGCTGTTGGTTGGGTTCCAGTTCATGGGAAACAATCTGTAATTTGATTTTTTCCATAATCTGCAAATAAATCGGTTTTGTATTATCAAATGACCAGGACATCATAGTCTCCTTTCTTTTTCTTTATTGTTCTAATTAAATAATACAATAAAACAAAAAACTTGTCAAGTAAAAATAAGAATTGTTTTGGGAATTGCTCAAAAAATGGTATAATGAAAAGAAAACGACAAGGAGGGAAATGCATGCGTTGTCCAAAATGTGGGGCTACCAAGTCTAGTGTTGTTGATAGTCGACAAGCCGAAGAAGGAAATACCATCCGCCGAAGACGTGAGTGCGACGAGTGTCAGCATCGTTTTACAACCTATGAACGAGTAGAAGAAAGAACATTGGTTGTCGTCAAAAAAGACGGTACGCGAGAGCAGTTTTCGAGAGATAAAATCTTTAATGGGATTATCCGCTCAGCCCAGAAGCGCCCTGTTTCGAGTGATGAAATCAACATGGTGGTCAATCGTATTGAGCAAAAACTCCGTAGTCGCAGTGAGAATGAGATCCAAAGTGAATATATTGGCTCTTTAGTCATGGAAGAATTGGCAGAGCTTGATGAGATTACCTATGTTCGTTTTGCCAGTGTTTACCGTAGCTTTAAGGATGTGAGTGAGTTGGAGAGCCTGCTCCAGCAAATCACCCAGTCCTCTAAAAAGAAAAAGGAAAAATAGATGAAGCCAAATGACCGTTTTTCTTTTCTAAAGAATAATCGGGTGTCACAAGATACCTCTTCCCTGGTGCAGTGTTACCTCCCGATTATCGGTCAGGAGGCGCTGAGCCTCTATCTATATGCCATTACCTTTTGGGATGGAGGGCAAAAGGAGCATCTCTTTTCCCATATCCTCAACCACTTAAACTTCGGCATGCCGACCTTGCTCCAATCCTTTAAAATTTTATCTGCTTTGGATTTGTTGACCCTTTATCAGAAGGGAGAAACCTATGAATTGCAGCTTCATTCTCCCCTTTCCAGTCAGGATTTTCTAAGTCATTCTGTCTATAGCAGACTGTTGGAGAAAAAGATAGGTGATACAGCTGTTTCTACTATGAAGCAGGTTCCAAGTGAGGGAGAAGAACTTTCTGTTTCCTTGAGCCAAGTTTTTCCAAACCTGACTGAAGAAGTGACTGCAATCGAGTCAAAAAGCAAGTTAAAAAATGATTTTGATTTAGAGCATTTTCAGCGGCTGATGGCTCGAGATGGTTTGCGTTTTGAAAACGAGCAGGCGGATGTTCTGGAATTGTTTGCCATTGCAGATGAAAAAAAATGGACCTGGTTTGAAACCTATCAATTAGCTAAGGCGACAGCTGTAGCTCAGGTCATTTCAGTCAAACGCATGCGTGAAAAGATAGCACAAAAGCAGGTTTCTTCTGACTTTAGCCCCAAAGAAATGACCGTTATCAGGGAAGCTAAAAACAAAACTCCCCTTCAGTTTCTAGCGGAAATCAAGCAAACGCGTAAGGGGAACATCACCCAGAGCGAACGAGCACTCCTTCACCAGATGGCATCTTTAGGTTTGTTGGATGAAGTCATCAATATCGTCTTACTTCTAACCTTTAACAAGGTTGATTCGGCTAATGTCAATGAAAAATATGCCATGAAGGTCGCAAATGACTATGCTTACCAAAAAATTCGAACAGCAGAAGAGGCTGTGCTTCGGATTCGAGAACGTCAGCAAAAAGGCCAGGAAGACCAAAAATCGAAAAATAGTTCGACTAAGACAAATGTTCCCAAGTGGAGCAATCCAGAATACAAAAATCAAACCAGTGAGGAAACTCGTCTGGAACTAGAACGCAAAAAACAAGAAATGTTAGCTCGATTAGAAGAAGGAGGAGACTAGATGGAAAGTGTGGGTGACGTTATCAAACGTCAGACAAGTCGTTTTCAGTATCAGGACCTAGTCCAGCAGATCATGAAGGACCCAGATGTAGCGGCTTTTATCCAGAAAGAATCCCTCAGCCCAGAGGAGTTAAATCGAAGTATCTCCAAGTTCAACCAATATATCACGGAACGGGACAAGTTTCTTCGTGGGGATGCGGACTATATAGCGCGTGGCTACAAGCCTATCTTGGTCATGAATCACGGCTATGCAGATGTATCTTATGAAGAAACACCAGAACTAATCGCGGCTGAAAAAGAGGCGGCTATAAAGAATCGCCTCAAGTTGATCAATCTACCAGCAAGTCTCAAGAAAGCAAAATTGGCTCAGATTGACCTAGATGATCTAGGTCGTTTACCGATTTTTGAGAGACTCTATGCCTTTGTCGATCTTTACCCAAGCATCCGAAAAGGTCTCTATCTTTATGGAGATTTTGGTGTTGGTAAGAGTTTCATGATGGCGGCCCTTGCACATGACCTATCTGAAAAACGTGGTGCTTCAACAACCATTCTCCACTATCCAAGTTTTGTCATTGATGTGAAAAATGCCATCGGTGAAGGATCTGTGAAGACCTTGGTGGATGACATCAAGTTAGCAGAAGTATTGATCTTGGATGATATTGGTGCTGAGCAGTCGACTCCTTGGGTGCGTGATGAGATTCTCCAAGTTATTCTCCAGTATCGCATGCAGGAAGATTTGCCGACCTTCTTTACTTCCAACTTTAATTTCCAAGATTTGGAAAACCATTTTGCCAAAGGAAAGAATGGAAATGATGAGACTTGGGAAGCTAGACGAGTTATGGAACGAATTCGTTATTTGGCTGAGGAGACAAGACTAGAAGGAGAAAATCGCCGATGACAGAAACCATTAAACTGATGAAAGCTCATACTTCTGTTCGTCGCTTTAAGGAGCAAGAAATTCCTCAGGCAGACTTGGATGAGATTTTAACTGCTGGACAAATGGCGTCATCTTGGAAAAATTTCCAATCCTACTCTGTGATTCTTGTACGTAGTCAAGAGAAAAAAGATGCCTTATATGAATTGGTTCCGCAGGAAGCCATTCGCCAGTCAGCTGCCTTTTTGCTCTTTGTTGGTGACCTAAACCGTGCAGAAAAAGGAGCTCGTCTCCATACGGACACTTTCCAACCTCAAGGAGTGGAAGGTCTCCTCATCACATCTGTGGACGCTGCGCTTGCTGGCCAAAATACCTTGCTTGCGGCTGAGAGTCTGGGATATGGTGGTGTTATTATCGGTTTGGTCCGTTATAAGTCAGAAGAAGTTGCAGTGCTTTTTAACCTGCCTGACTATACCTACCCTGTTTTTGGGATTGCCCTTGGCGTGCCAAATCAACAACATGAGGTCAAACCAAGACTACCTTTGAACCAAGTGGTATTTGAAGAAGAATACCAAGAACAGCCAGTTGAAGCGATTTTGGACTATGACCAAGTACAGGCAGACTATGCTGGTGCGCGTACGACGACCTCTTGGAGTCAGCGTTTGGCAGAGCAGTTTGGTCAAGCCGAACCTAGTTCAACTCGGAAGAATCTAGAACAGAAAAAGTTATTGTAGAAAGTGAGAAAACATGGTCTTACCAACTATTGCCATTGTGGGACGTCCCAATGTTGGGAAATCAACCCTATTTAATCGGATCGCTGGTGAGCGAATCTCTATCGTAGAAGATGTCGAGGGTGTGACACGTGACCGTATCTATGCAACGGGTGAGTGGCTCAATCGTTCCTTTAGTATGATTGATACGGGAGGGATTGACGATGTCGATGCTCCCTTCATGGAGCAAATCAAGCACCAGGCAGAAATTGCTATGGAAGAAGCAGATGTTATCGTTTTTGTGGTGTCTGGTAAAGAAGGAATCACGGATGCAGATGAGTATGTGGCTCGCAAACTCTATAAAACCAATAAACCTGTTATCCTTGCCGTTAACAAGGTTGACAACCCTGAAATGCGAAATGATATTTTTGATTTCTATGCACTAGGCTTGGGCGAACCGTTGCCAATTTCGTCTGTCCACGGTATCGGTACCGGTGATGTGCTGGATGCCATCGTGGAAAATCTACCACATGAAGTCGAAGAAGAAAATCCAGATGTCATTAAATTTAGCTTGATTGGCCGTCCTAACGTTGGGAAATCAAGTTTGATCAACGCCATTTTGGGAGAAGACCGCGTGATTGCTAGCCCAGTAGCTGGTACAACGCGTGATGCCATTGATACCCATTTTACAGATGCGGATGGCCAAGAGTTTACCATGATTGATACGGCTGGTATGCGTAAGTCTGGTAAAGTCTACGAAAATACGGAGAAATACTCTGTCATGCGCGCCATGCGTGCCATTGACCGTTCTGACGTGGTCTTGATGGTCCTCAATGCCGAAGAAGGTATCCGTGAGTATGACAAGCGTATCGCAGGTTTTGCCCACGAAGCGGGTAAAGGAATGATTATCGTGGTCAACAAGTGGGATACCCTTGAGAAAGACAACCATACCATGAAGAAATGGGAAGAAGATATTCGTGAGCAGTTCCAATACCTGCCTTACGCACCGATTGTCTTTGTTTCAGCTTTGACCAAGCAACGTCTCCACAAACTGCCTGAGATGATCAAGCAAATCAGTGAGAGTCAAAACACACGTATCCCATCAGCTGTCTTGAACGATGTCATCATGGATGCCATTGCTATCAATCCAACACCGACAGACAAAGGAAAACGCCTCAAAATCTTCTATGCGACTCAAGTAGCAACCAAACCACCAACCTTTGTTATCTTTGTCAATGAAGAAGAACTCATGCACTTCTCTTACCTGCGTTTCTTAGAAAATCAAATCCGCAAGGCCTTTGTCTTTGAAGGAACCCCGATTCATCTGATCGCAAGAAAACGGAAGTAAACAAACAAAATCTGGAAAAGTCTTTTCCAGATCTTTTTGATATAATATAATAAAAACAGTCTTGGAGGAAGCCATGATGGAAAGATTATTGCAGCTATTGGTTTTGTCACCTTACTTTTATTTTTTCCATTGGATTGAGAAGGCAGATAAAGACAGTAAATATTTCGCAATCTTTTATTACTTTTACTGGATTTATCTCCCTCTGTGGGCTTTGTTCAGTATCGCTTTTACAATTTTTTCATTTTTAATTTTCAATATTGTCTTGAAAAATCCTGCTGATCTAACAAGGTGGGGGATATGGTTCCTTTTAGTTTTTTTGTCTCTTGTGAATGACTGGAAAATATATGCCTGTCTAAAGAGAATGTTCAAGCTGAAACAAGAGAACAAAACGAGGACATCCATCAATAGCTAAAGTTTAGAGGAGGTTCCGATGTTCAAAATAAAGCAGTTCATTCATCAATACTACAAAACCTACATTCTTACGATTTGCTTGTTATGGCTGCTGGTCTTTTGTCTTCCATGGGATCTGCAAATAGGAGGAGTTTCGATTTATTTCTTCATCATGAAAAAACTCTTTGTCGTCTTTGGTGTATTGGCAATCTTTTTCTCAGTACTGACTAAAAAGATGAGTCTCTTCCTCTTTGGAGTGCTATTTTGCATGGCCTTCTGGATCAATCTTTTCCTGATTTTTGGAATTTTGCCAGCTTTGCTTGGCAATTAAATTTTTGTGTGAAATGTAGTCCATAAAAAGCTAAGAGGCTGACCTAGAAGTCAGCCTCTTTTCCCTGTTTAAACGCGGATTCTTTCTTGAAAATTAAGAGTAAATGTGCTAGAATTAAAAGAACATTCTAAAATATTCAGAATCTAAAGTAAGGAAAATAATGGCTAATATTTTAAAAACGATTATCGAAAATGATAAAGGAGAACTTCGTCGTCTGGAAAAGATGGCAGACAAGGTTCTTAACTATGAGAGCCAAATGGCTGCAATGTCAGACGAAGAGCTAAAAGCAAAAACTGACGAATTTAAAGAACGATACAACAAGGGTGAATCACTTGATTCATTGCTATATGAGGCTTTTGCGGTAGTTCGTGAAGCTGCAAAACGTGTCCTTGGACTTTTCCCTTATAAGGTTCAGGTCATGGGTGGGATTGTTCTTCACCATGGTGACGTTCCAGAGATGCGTACTGGTGAAGGGAAGACCTTGACAGCGACCATGCCAGTGTACCTCAACGCTCTAGCAGGTGAAGGGGTTCACGTAGTAACGGTCAACGAGTATCTAACGGAACGTGATGCGACTGAGATGGGTGAATTGTACTCATGGCTTGGTTTGTCAGTAGGGATTAATTTGGCTGCTAAGTCACCAATGGAGAAGAAAGAAGCTTATCTTTGCGATATCACCTACTCAACCAACTCAGAGATTGGTTTTGACTACCTTCGTGACAACATGGTTGTTCGGGCAGAGAACATGGTACAGCGTCCGCTCAACTATGCTTTGGTTGATGAGGTTGACTCGATCTTGATTGATGAGGCTCGTACTCCTTTGATCGTTTCAGGAGCCAATGCTGTGGAGACTAGTCAGCTGTATCATATGGCGGATCACTTTGTCAAATCTTTGGACAAAGATAACTATATCATCGACATTCAGTCTAAGACTATTGGTTTGTCTGATTCAGGGATTGACAAGGCTGAGAGCTATTTCAAACTGGAAAATCTCTACGACATCGAAAATGTAGCTCTTACTCACTTTATCGACAATGCCCTCCGTGCCAACTATATCATGATTCTCGATATTGACTATGTGGTCAGCGAAGAGCAGGAAATCCTGATCGTCGATCAATTTACAGGTCGTACCATGGAAGGTCGCCGTTACTCTGATGGTTTGCATCAGGCGATTGAAGCCAAGGAAGGTGTGCCAATCCAAGACGAAACTAAGACTTCAGCTTCTATCACCTACCAAAACCTCTTCCGTATGTATAAGAAATTGGCAGGTATGACAGGTACTGGTAAAACAGAAGAAGAAGAATTCCGTGAAATCTATAACATTCGTGTCATCCCAATCCCAACCAACCGCCCAATCCAGCGTATCGACCATTCAGACCTTCTCTATGCAAGTCTTGATGCAAAATTCAAGGCCGTGGTTGAAGATGTGAAGGCACGTTATCAAAAGGGTCAGCCGGTCTTGGTAGGTACAGTTGCCGTTGAAACGAGTGATTTCCTTTCTAAGAAATTGGTCGAAGCAGGTGTTCCTCACGAAGTCTTGAATGCAAAAAACCACTACAGAGAAGCTCAAATCATCATGAATGCTGGTCAGCGTGGTGCGATTACCATCGCAACCAATATGGCCGGTCGTGGTACCGATATCAAGCTTGGCGAAGGAGTTCGTGAACTTGGTGGACTTTGTGTCATTGGTACAGAACGTCATGAGAGCCGCCGGATTGATAATCAGCTTCGTGGACGTTCAGGACGTCAAGGAGATCCAGGTGAGTCGCAATTCTATTTGTCTCTTGAAGATGATTTGATGAAACGTTTCGGTTCAGAGCGTTTGAAAGGTATCTTTGAACGACTCAACATGTCTGACGAAGCCATTGAATCCCGTATGTTAACGCGTCAAGTGGAAGCGGCTCAAAAACGTGTTGAGGGGAATAACTACGATACACGTAAACAGGTTCTTCAATACGACGACGTTATGCGTGAACAACGTGAGATTATCTATGCACAACGTTATGATGTCATTACTGCCGACCGTGACTTGGCACCTGAGATTCATGCTATGATCCGCCGTACCATTGGACGAATCGTAGATGCACATGCTCGTTCAAAAGAAGATGAAAAATTGGAAGCAATCTTGAACTTTGCTAAGTACAACCTACTTCCAGAAGATTCAATCAGCCGCTCAGATCTTGCAGGTCTGTCAGATCAATCCATCAAAGATGAGCTGTATCAACGTGCATTGAAGGTTTATGATAGCCAAGTTGCTAAACTTCGTGATGAAGATGCAGTGAAAGAATTCCAAAAAGTCTTGATTTTACGTGTTGTAGACAACAAGTGGACAGACCATATTGATGCTCTTGATCAGTTGCGAAATGCTGTTGGTCTTCGTGGATATGCCCAAAACAACCCGGTTGTAGAATATCAAGCAGAAGGTTTCCGCATGTTTAACGACATGATCGGATCGATTGAATTCGATGTGACCCGCTTGATGATGAAAGCACAAATCCACGAACAAGAACGTCCGCAAACTGAACACAATATCAGTACAACTGCGACTCGTAATATCGCAGCGCAGCAGACTCAGCTTCCAAAAGATGTGGACTTGAGCCAAATCGGACGAAACGACCAATGTCCATGTGGATCAGGTAAGAAATTCAAGAACTGTCATGGTAAGAGACAATAATATGAGATAAGATACAGGCGGATACCTGGTAAAAATCATTTTTTGCTTGGTGTCCGTTTGCTTTATAAGGAGATGAATCATGGTATTTACAGCTAAAAGTCCTAAAATTAACATTGAAGAAGTTCGTGCCTTGTCTAAATTAGAAGGAGCAGCTCTTGAAAGAAAAAACCAACGTGATCAGGAATTGGAAGCCATTATCCGTGGGGAAGACCAGCGTATTCTCTTGGTGATTGGACCATGTTCATCTGATAATGAAGAGGCGGTTCTCGAGTATGCCAAGCGTCTATCTGCTTTGCAAGAAGAGGTCAAAGATCGTATTTTTATGGTCATGCGTGTCTATACAGCTAAACCTCGTACCAATGGAGATGGCTATAAGGGCTTGATTCATCAACCAAATGCGACAGAAGCTCCTAGCTTGATCAATGGGATCAAGGCTGTTCGTCAGCTACACTACCGTGTGATTACCGAGACGGGTATGACAACAGCGGATGAGATGCTTTATCCTGAAAATCTTCCGCTGGTGGATGATTTGATTTCTTATATGGCTGTTGGAGCTCGTTCTGTAGAGGATCAACAGCATCGTTTTGTAGCGAGCGGAGCAGATTTCTCAACAGGATTTAAAAATCCAACATCTGGAAATCTCAATGTTATGTTTAACGGGATTTATGCAGCGCAAAATAAACAGAGTTTCCTCTTCCTCGGCAAAGAGGTGGAAACGACGGGGAATCCATTGTCACACGCCATTCTTCGCGGAGCATTGAACGAATACGGGAAAAATATTCCTAATTACTACTATGACAATTTGATGGATACCATTGATCAGTATGAAAAGATGGGCTTGGAAAATCCCTTTATCATCATCGATACCAATCATGACAATTCGGGCAAGCAGTACATGGATCAAATCCGTATCGTTCGTCAGACCTTGATCAACCGTGACTGGAATGAGAAGATCAAAAAATATGTTCGTGGTTTCATGATTGAGTCCTATCTAGAAGATGGACGTCAAAATGAACCTGAAGTTTTTGGCAAGTCCATCACGGATCCTTGTCTAGGATGGGACAACACAGAAGCACTTGTTCGCGAAATTTACCAAACGCTAGGAGAATAAGATGGCATTTATCGAAAAAGGTCAAGAAATTGATATTGAAGCAATCAAGGCTGCAACTCAGCTGTCACCTGAAGTCTTGCGTTATAAGGAAGCGCGAGATCGAGAGTTAGCAGCTATCATCTCGGGTGAGGACGATCGAATCCTTTTGGTGATGGGGCCTTGCTCTTCAGACAATGAAGAGGCTGTTTTGGAATATGCCCGTCGTTTAGCTGATTTGCAGAAAAAAGTTGCGGATAAAATCTTTATCGTCATGCGAGTCTATACAGCCAAACCTCGTACGAATGGAGATGGCTATAAGGGCTTGATTCACCAGCCAAATGCTAGCGAGGCTCCTAGTCTCATCAATGGTTTGCAGGCGGTTCGTCAGCTCCATTACCGTGTGATTACCGAAACGGGCTTGACGACAGCTGATGAGATGCTCTATCCGTCAAATCTCATTTTGGTCGATGATTTAGTCAGTTACCATGCTGTAGGAGCTCGTTCAGTGGAAGACCAGGAACACCGCTTTGTTGCGTCTGGGATTGATGCACCAGTTGGGATGAAAAATCCGACATCTGGGAACCTTGGAGTTATGTTTAATGCTATCTATGCAGCTCAAAACAAGCAAACCTTCCTTTACCATGGCCAAGAAGTGGAGACTTCAGGAAATCCCTTGGCCCACGTTATCCTTCGTGGAGCCATGAATGAATATGGAAAAAACGAACCCAATTTCTACTATGAAACCCTCTTAAATGCCATCAATCGTTATGAGACCATGGGACTTGAAAATCCCTTCATTATCATCGATACCAATCATGACAATTCTGGCAAGCAGTATATGGAACAAATTCGCATTGTTCGTCAAGCCTTGCTGAATCGTGACTGGAATGAAAAGATTAAAAAGACGGTTCGAGGCTTTATGATTGAGTCTTACCTAGCAGACGGTCGCCAAAATCAACCAGAGGTCTTTGGTTGCTCCATAACTGACCCTTGTCTAGGTTGGGAAAATACAGTGGCCTTGGTAGACGAAATTTATACTACCTTAACAAAATAAGTGAAAAGGATGGAGTTGGGGGAATCTCAACTCCTTTTGATGAAAATGATAGTTGGACATGGAATTGACATCGAAGAATTGGCTTCGATAGAAGGCGCAGTTACACGGCACACAGGCTTTACCAAGCGGGTGCTAACAACTAAGGAAATGGAGCGCTTTACCAGTCTCAAAGGGCGCAGACAAATCGAATATTTGGCAGGTCGTTGGTCGGCTAAGGAAGCCTTTTCCAAGGCTCTGGGAACTGGTATTGGTAAACTGACCTTTCAGGATTTGGAAGTTTTGAACAATGAACGAGGAGCTCCCTATTTTAGTCAGGCGCCATTTTCAGGGAAGATTTGGCTGTCGATCAGCCATACAGATCAGTTTGTGACAGCCAGTGTCATTTTGGAGGAAAATCATGAAAGCTAGTCCACATAGACCAACCAAGGCTCTGATTCATCTGGGAGCCATTCGACAAAATATTCAGCAAATGGGGGCTCATATCCCTGAAGGAACGCTCAAGTGGGCAGTGGTCAAGGCCAATGCCTATGGACATGGGGCGGTAGCTGTTGCCAAGGCGATTCAAGATGATGTCGACGGCTTTTGTGTTTCTAATATTGATGAAGCTATTGAGTTGCGTCAAGCAGGTATAAACAAGAAAATCCTCATCTTAGGAGTTTCTGAGCTAGAAGCTGTTTCCCTAGCTAAAGAATACGACATCACCTTGACAGTGGCAGGGTTGGAGTGGATTCAAGCGCTGTTAGACACGGAAGCAGATTTAACTGGCTTGACTGTTCACCTCAAGATTGACTCAGGAATGGGACGGATTGGTTTTAGAGATGCTGGCGATGCTGAAGAGGCTCAAGACTTGCTCAAGCAAAAGGGTGCTCGCGTTGAGGGAATTTTTACCCATTTTGCGACTGCAGATGAAGTATCAGATACCTACTTTAATGGCCAGTTGGAACGATTTAAAATCATTCTGTCAAGTATGAAGGAAGTGCCAGAGCTAGTACATGCCAGCAATTCTGCCACGACTCTTTGGCATGCAGAGACTATTTTCAATGCAGTCCGTATGGGAGACGCTATGTATGGCCTGAATCCCAGCGGAGAGGTCTTGGACTTGCCTTATGACTTGACACCAGTCTTGACCTTGCAATCTGCCCTTGTTCATGTCAAAACAGTTCCAGCTGGAGCTTTCATGGGCTATGGGGCGACCTATCAGGCGGATAGAGAGCAAGTCATTGCGACGGTGCCAATCGGCTATGCGGATGGTTGGACACGAGACATGCAGAATTTCTCTGTCTTAGTAGATGGACAAGCTTGCCCAATCGTCGGCAGGGTTTCGATGGACCAAATCACTATTCGATTGCCTAAGGTTTATCCGCTAGGGACAAAAGTAACCCTGATTGGCTCCGACGGAGATAAGGAAATCACAGCTACTCAGGTAGCAGTCTACCGTGGGACTATTAACTATGAGGTGGTTTGTCTCCTCAGCGATCGCATTCCGAGAGAATATGATTAAAACTAAGAAAGGAGTGGAGCATGAATCTACATCAACCCTTGCATGTCTTGCCTGGTGTGGGACCAAAGTCAGCAGAGAAGTACGCTAAAATAGGAATCGAAAACTTGCAAGACCTCTTGCTCTACTTTCCTTTCCGTTATGAAGATTTCAAGACCAAGCAGGTCCTAGATCTGGAAGATGGCGAAAAGGCGGTTCTTTCTGGTCAAGTCGTAACTCCTGCCAGTGTCCAGTATTATGGTTTCAAGCGCAATCGTCTGCGCTTTAGCCTCAAGCAGGGAGAAGTCGTTTTTGCGGTGAATTTCTTTAACCAACCCTATCTAGCTGATAAGATAGAGTTAGGAGCAACCCTTGCTGTCTTTGGGAAATGGGACCGTGCTAAGGCCAGTCTGACTGGGATGAAGGTTCTGGCTCAGGTGGAGGACGACCTCCAGCCCGTCTATCGTCTGGCTCAAGGAATCAGCCAGCCAGGGCTGGTCAAGGTCATTAAGACAGCCTTTGATCAGGGGTTGGACCTCTTGATAGAGGAAAATCTTCCCCAGTCTTTGCTGGACAAATACAAACTCATGTCCCGTTGTCAGGCCGTTCGTGCCATGCATTTTCCTAAGGATCTAGCAGAATACAAGCAGGCACTTCGTCGGATCAAGTTTGAGGAACTCTTTTACTTCCAAATGCAGTTGCAGACGCTCAAGTCTGAAAATAGAGTTCAGGGAAGCGGTCTGGTTCTGAACTGGTCTCAGGAAAAAGTAACGGCTGTCAAGGAATGTCTACCTTTCGCTCTGACTCAAGCTCAGGAAAAGAGTTTGCAGGAAATTTTAACTGATATGAAGTCCGACCACCACATGAATCGTCTCCTGCAAGGAGATGTAGGGAGCGGGAAAACGGTAGTCGCTGGCTTGGTCATGTTTGCTGCAGTGACGGCTGGCTACCAAGCGGCCCTCATGGTACCGACCGAAATCCTAGCTGAGCAACACTTTGAAAGTTTACAGAGTCTCTTTCCAGACTTGAAACTGGCTCTCTTGACAGGATCCTTGAAAGCTGCAGAAAAAAGAGAAGTCTTGGAGACCATAGCAAAGGGTGAGGCCGATTTGATTATCGGGACTCATGCTCTGATACAAGATGGGGTTGATTATGCACGTCTTGGTTTGATTATCATCGATGAGCAGCACCGTTTTGGTGTGGGGCAAAGGCGTATTTTACGAGAAAAAGGGGATAATCCTGACGTTCTCATGATGACGGCGACGCCCATTCCACGAACCTTGGCTATCACAGCCTTTGGAGATATGGATGTTTCCATTATTGACCAGATGCCAGCGGGTCGGAAACCCATTGTGACACGTTGGATCAAACATGAGCAACTACCTCAGGTGCTGACTTGGTTAGAGGGGGAAATCCAAAAAGGTTCTCAAGCCTATGTCATCTCTCCCTTGATTGAAGAATCAGAAGCTCTGGATCTGAAAAATGCCATTGCCTTATCTGAGGAGTTGACAGCTCATTTTACAGGTAAGGCCGAAGTAGCTCTTCTACATGGTAAAATGAAGAGTGATGAAAAAGACCAGATTATGCAGGATTTTAAAGAGAGAAAAACGGATATTCTGGTTTCGACGACGGTTATCGAGGTTGGGGTCAATGTTCCCAATGCGACCGTCATGATTATCATGGATGCCGATCGGTTCGGTCTCAGCCAGCTTCACCAGCTCAGAGGTCGTGTTGGTCGGGGGGACAAGCAGTCCTACGCTGTTCTCGTTGCCAATCCCAAGACGGATTCTGGGAAAGATCGCATGCGCATCATGACAGAAACCACCAATGGATTTGTCCTTGCGGAGGAAGATTTGAAAATGCGTGGTTCTGGTGAGATTTTTGGAACCAGACAGTCAGGACTTCCAGAGTTTCAAGTGGCTGATATTATCGAAGATTTTCCGATTTTAGAAGAAGCCAGAAAGGTTGCCAGCTACATTAGTTCGATAGAAGGCTGGCAAGAGGATCCAGAATGGCGCATGATTGCTCTCCACCTAGAAAAGAGAGAACATCTGGATTAAGCCTTTTCTAAGAAATCTATAAGCTAGCTTTTAGGTTTGGGTCTTATACTAGAGTCATCAAAAAGAAATGAGGACTCTCACATGACTATTAAAGTAACCTACCAAAAGAAATTCCAAACCGTCAAACTAGAGAAAGGAGCTAGCACCTATTGATACACAGAGAGCGGAAACGCTCTTTTTATTTTTAAAACTACTTTCAGACGATAGGTTTGAGGAAAGAGAATCTAAAATCACTTTCTATTTAGCATTCTTTCTTGCATTGCCTTCCTAGATATGCTAGAGTTATGATAGCGATTACAAAAACTAAAGGAGTATGCTATGAAAAATCCAGCTTTGTTAGAAGAAATCAAGAACTATCTAGGACGGGATGAGGTTCCAGCAGACTTTGATACTTTTTGGGATGAGGAAGTGAAAAAAGTTTCATCTCTTCCAGCCTACCAGTTGGAGGAGAGAGATTTCCACATTCCCCAAGTCAAGTGCTATGAGCTAACATTTGAAGGAACAAATGAAGGCAAGGTCTACGCACGCATCGTCCTTCCAAAGACTGAGGAGAAAGTTCCGTTAATCTTCCATTTCCATGGCTATATGGGACGTGGTTGGGACTGGACCGACATGCTGGCCTATACTGTGGCTGGTTACGGTGTTGTTTCTATGGATGTGCGGGGGCAGTCGGGCTATTCGCAAGACGGCTTGCGCTCTCCACTAGGAAATACGGTGAAGGGACATATTATTCGTGGTGCAGTTGAAGGCAGGGATCATCTCTTTTATAAGGATGTCTATCTGGATATTTACCAGTTGATCGAAATTATTGCAAGTCTGCCACAGGTAGATGAGGAAAGACTTTCTAGCTATGGTGCCTCACAAGGCGGTGCTTTAGCCCTGGTTGCAGCAGCGCTCAATCCTCGGATTCAGAAAACAGTTGCTATCTATCCCTTCTTGTCTGACTTTAGACGAGTGCTTGAGATTGGCAATACCAGTGAAGCCTATGATGAACTCTTCCGTTATTTCAAGTTCCACGATCCCTTCCATGAAACTGAGGAGGAAGTCATGGCGACCCTCGCCTATATCGATGTGAAAAATCTTGCCCATCGTATCAAAGGTGAGGTCAAGATGATTACGGGCTTGGATGACGATGTTTGCTATCCCATTACCCAGTTCGCGATTTACAACCGTTTGACTTGCGATAAGGCCTATCGTATCATGCCGGAGTATGCCCACGAAGCCATGAATGTCTTTGTCAATGACCAAGTCTACAACTGGCTTTGTGGTAGTGAGATCCCTTTCTCCTATGTAAAATAATAACTTTGAGAGGGCGCTAGCTCTCTTTTTTATTTGATAAATTGCAAGAATAAGTGCAACATTTACTCTAACTCATCCACTAGAGCCTCATAAGCAGTTCTGTAAGCTAAACATTTTCGCGGTCTGTGATTGATATCATATAAGGCCTTGTTCAAAGCCTCATCAGTGATAGTGGCTAAATCTGTTTTCTTTGGGAAATTCGATTGTAACAAGAAGAAAAAGCTGGATCCTTAGAATGTGCTGCGATCAATCCCGACATGGTCAAAGCCTGTTTGGTATATCGATTTCCTTGCGTGATGTGTGAGGATTTTTTAATGCCAGCACTTTCATAAGACCCTGGGCAGAGTCCAGTCCATGATGCTAAGTGTGCATCGGATGGAAAGGCTGTAACAGTTGGTCCAATCTCAGCTAAAATAGTTCAGCACAGTTTTCGTTCACACCAGGAATAGTTTGAAGCATCCTAAGAGCTAGGAATGTAAGATGGCTCAATCAGTCCACAACGTCCGAGTTGAGCAATCCATTCAGCGTCCTTCACATCTGTCTGTCTTACGACCGGGTACATTCTTGATATGTTGAGGATTGGCAAGTACTAATACTAGATTAGAATCTGAAAAGATATTCAAAAGAGGGAGCCAATATTGCCCAGTACTTTCAAAAAAGACATGTGTGACATGATTTTCTACCACCCAATCTAAGGCATTGTGAAGAGCTACAGTAGTTGTCTCAAATTTCTTCTGAATTTTCTTTGGTTTATTGCTATCTAGTGGACCATCTAGAATACAACAAACAATGGATTTTTGGTGAACATCAATGCCACAACATGTCTCAATCATGACTTCCATTAAAAAAACCTCTTGTTAACTATTTGAACAATAGAACAAGAGGTTAATTGTAATTTTATTTTCACTTTCAAGACGTATTCGAGTTATCTCATGACTCTTGTTCATCCAGTTTTATGTACAGGCTAGGAAAAGCCCTATTAAAGACCACGGATTTGCGTTGTTCAGCTTAATTATAAGCTAAACTTCTTTTTCTGTCATGAGTTAGCAGGCTTTGCCTGCTTAGAGTTTTATGTGTTTATCGGGCTCATTATGCTAAGTTATTTGGTGGCTGTATTAGCACCTGCTCTTTTTAATCCTAATATTCTTCTGGTTACCCTTCTTTTAGGCATTTTCTTCTTTTTCAATCGTGCACGACAACTTGGAGTGACCTACTATAGTCGTTTTCATTTTACGATTGTAGGATGTTTGCTGGTAACTCTCGCTATTACGACTCTCTTGATGGTACAGAATTATCAATTCAACATAGAAATTTATCAGCACAATCCTCTGAACGTTAAATACTTGTCTGCTTGGGTCATTACTTATCTGATTTACCTTCCTTGGGTTTTTATCGGCAATCTCGGGCTTAAAAGTTATGGCGAATGGGCTCAAAAAAAGTTTGAGCAAGATATGGATGAACTGGAGAATGGAGAATAGCTTGTTATCTTTTTATCAATCTTGGTAAAATGTGTTATAATAGTACTAATTTATCGGACGGTGTGAAAGTGCTAGAATACGTTCATACCTTTGTAAAGAAGGAAGAAGGAAAACAGATGTATCCAGATGATAGTTTGACATTGCACACGGACTTGTACCAGATCAATATGATGCAAGTTTACTTTGACCAAGGGATTCACAATAAAAAGGCGGTCTTTGAAGTTTATTTCCGCCAGCAACCTTTTAACAACGGCTATGCAGTTTTCGCTGGTTTGGAAAGAATTGTACATTATCTTAAAGACTTGCGCTTTTCAGATAGTGATATCGACTACTTAGAGTCGCTAGGCTATCATGGGGCGTTCTTAGATTACCTCCGCAATTTCAAGTTGGAGTTGACGGTTCGTTCCGCTCAGGAAGGGGACTTGGTTTTTGCCAATGAACCGATTGTGCAGGTGGAAGGGCCTCTAGCCCAATGTCAATTGGTTGAAACGGCTCTGTTAAACATCGTTAACTTTCAAACCTTGATAGCGACCAAGGCAGCACGTATTCGTTCGGTCATTGAGGATGAACCCTTGATGGAGTTCGGAACACGTCGTGCGCAAGAAATGGATGCAGCTATCTGGGGAACACGCGCAGCCGTGATTGGTGGAGCCAACGGAACTAGCAATGTGCGAGCAGGGAAGCTCTTTGGCATTCCTGTCTTGGGGACTCATGCCCATGCCTTGGTACAGGTTTATGGAAACGACTATGAGGCTTTCAAGGCTTATGCGGCGACCCATCGTGACTGTGTCTTTCTAGTAGATACTTATGACACGTTGCGAATCGGTGTGCCAGCTGCCATTCAGGTAGCGCGTGAGTTGGGAGACAAGATTAACTTTAAGGGTGTTCGTATCGACTCTGGGGATATTGCCTACATTTCCAAGAAAGTCCGTCAGCAACTGGACGAGGCTGGCTTTACAGAGGCTAAGATTTATGCTTCCAATGACCTTGATGAAAATACTATCCTCAATCTCAAGATGCAAAAGGCCAAGATTGATGTCTGGGGTGTGGGAACCAAGCTGATTACAGCCTATGATCAGCCAGCTCTTGGGGCAGTTTATAAGATTGTGGCTATTGAAGATGAAAATGGCCAGATGCGCAATACCATCAAATTGTCCAATAATGCTGAAAAAGTGTCTACGCCAGGTAAGAAGCAGGTATGGCGCATTACCAGTCGTGAAAAAGGCAAGTCAGAAGGCGACTACATCACCTATGATGGTGTAGATGTTGCTAGCATGACAGAAATCAAGATGTTCCATCCAACTTATACCTATATCAAAAAGACCGTTCGAAATTTTGATGCGGTTCCTCTCTTGGTGGATATTTTCAAAGCAGGAACATTAGTTTACAGCTTGCCTAGTTTGACTGACATCCAGGCCTATGCTCGTAAGGAATTCGACAAGTTATGGGATGAATACAAGCGCGTGCTCAATCCGCAACATTACCCAGTAGACTTGGCGCGTGATATTTGGCAAGATAAGATGGATTTGATTGATAAGATGCGCAAAGAAGCCCTTGGTGAAGGAGAAGAAGAATGAGTTTGCAAGAGACCATTATCCAGCAACTGGGTGTCAAGCCAGTGATTGACGCCCAGGAAGAAATTCGTCGTTCGATTGATTTCTTAAAGAGATACTTAAAAAAACACCCCTTCCTTAAAACTTTTGTACTAGGGATTTCTGGAGGTCAGGACTCAACCTTGGCAGGGCGCTTGGCGCAATTAGCGATGGAAGAAATGCGAGCAGAGACAGGAGATGACAGCTACCAATTTATCGCTGTCCGCCTGCCATACGGAGTGCAGGCTGATGAAGCAGATGCTCAAAAAGCCCTCGCTTTCATCCAACCAGATGTCAGTCTAGTTGTAAATATCAAGGAATCAGCTGACGCTATGACAGTAGCAGTTGAAGCGACAGGAAGCTCTGTTTCAGACTTTAATAAGGGAAATATCAAGGCTCGTAGTCGCATGATTGCTCAATATGCGCTTGCAGGGGCACATAGTGGTGCGGTTATTGGAACAGATCATGCTGCGGAAAATATCACAGGTTTCTTTACCAAGTTTGGTGATGGTGGTGCGGATATTCTCCCTCTTTACCGCCTCAATAAACGCCAAGGGAAACAACTCTTGAAGGAACTTGGTGCAGACTCCGCCCTCTATGAAAAAATTCCAACAGCAGACCTAGAAGAAGACAAACCAGGGCTGGCTGATGAAGTCGCCCTTGGAGTCACTTATGAAGAGATTGATGACTACCTAGAAGGCAAAACAATCAGCCCAGAAGCTCAAGCAACTATTGAAAACTGGTGGCACAAAGGCCAACACAAACGCCACCTACCAATTACTGTCTTTGATGACTTTTGGGAGTGAAAACCTCCAGTGGAGGTTTTCAGCCCGAGTCTAGAAACGGGAAAACGAGGAACCTCCAGTGGAGGTTTTTACCCTGAGCCTAGAAATGAGAAAGCGAAGAAGGTTCTGTTGAACCTTTTTTGCTTGAGCCTTAAGCTTAGAAAGCGAGGTAACATTATGAAAGCAATCGGTACGCAAATGTTACAGACAGAACGTTTGATTTTAAGAAGATTTGTGGAGAGTGATGCGGAAGCCATGTTTCAAAATTGGGCTTCATCTGCTGAGAATCTGACCTATGTCACCTGGGATCCTCATCCTGATGTTGAAGTGACTCGGAACTCGATTCGAAATTGGGTTGTCTCTTATACCAATCCCAACTATTACAAATGGGCGATTTGTCTCAAAGAGAATCCAGAGCAAGTGATAGGAGATATCAGTATCGTTGAAATGGATGAGGATGATTCTTGTTGTGAAATTGGCTATATTTTAGGTAAAACCTATTGGGGTCGTGGTATGATGACAGAGGCTTTGAAAACTGTATTAGACTTCTGTTTTACTCAAGCAGGATTTCAAAAAGTTAAAGCACGTTATGCCAGTCTCAACCCAGCTTCAGGCCGAGTCATGGAAAAGGCTGGAATGACCTATCTAAAAACCATTGCCAATGGGGTTGAGAGAAAAGACTACGTTGCGGACCTTATTTATTACCAGATTAAAAAGAACTAAGAAATGACCTGAGCTTCAAAAGTTAAATTTTGAAGCTCAGGTCATTTTCTTCTGCTCTTTTATTTTAACTCATAAAGCCAGTCATCGCCGTCTTTATAGTAAAAGAATTCACTGAGATCCTCTTCTAGAAACACACGAAGCATATCAGACATATCATCGGTTGCAAGTTTTAGATGAGATAGATTGTCAAAATCCTCCCACCAGACTTTCCCTTCGTCTGAAGACTGGAGTTCACCAGTAAAGTGTTCTGTCTTGTAAAAAAGGACGACATACCGATAATCCTCGTCATCATACCAGTCTTTGATACCACAAAGTTGAGGTTTGGATATGGTTAGTCCAGTTTCTTCCTTGACTTCTCTGATAACTGCATCAGTAAAAGATTCCCCACGCTCTACATGACCACCAGGAAAAGTGATTCCGGGCCAGTCGGGATTAACTCGATCTTGGACCAGAACCTTGTCACCATTTTTAATCATGCACATGTTGACAAATTCGACTAATTCTCGTCTGTTCATATTGTTTTTCCTATTTTGTTAGTAGCTTTTCCACGACGTTTAACTTTCGCATGGTCAAATCTATACCAAACAGTTTTTCAAGATAGTTGGTATTGAGCTTTTTTCGTTTTGCAGTTCTAGGGAGATAAAGGTAGAGACAGTGATCGCCTACACAAATTTCTTCCTCACCGTAGTCAGCTTTCAATTTTTCTAGTGGCAGACTTTGGATAAATTCCTGATAAAGAATCACATGTACACGATCATGAAGATAGTCTTCTCTAAATGGGTTCTCATGAACAATCTTTTCAAAATCGTTCTTATTCTTGATAACCATTTTTAAGTCAGCTCCAATTTTTTCCTTTATCAGAGTATGAACACGTTCTCGTATTTCTTCTAAATCTAAGTCACTTTCAAGAATGATATTCCCACTTTGAATATAGGTTCGAACGTGTTGAAAACCAGCTTCTGTCAGAATATCTACCAAATAAGACATTTTTGGGATAGCATTTTTTCCATTAGGAGTAACGCCTCTTAGTAAAATAATATGTTCCAAAGGACTTCCTTTCTTATTTGGTATTTATTGAATTTGAGCCTGCCACCCAGCCGGTACAGAGGGCAGAAGTGATGTTAAAGCCACCCGTGTGGGCATTGATATCCAGTACCTCGCCAGCAAAGTGGAGCCCAGGAACGAGCTTACTTTCCAGAGTTTTAGGATTGATTTCCTTGAGGCTGACGCCACCTTTGGTGACAAAGGACTTGGCAAGGGACATTTTGCCAGTAACAGGGATTTTGAGTACTTTGATAGACTGGAAAAGTTGTTCCCGTTCTTTTTCAGTTAGCTGTTTGACTTTGTCAGGATAGCCTTGCACAAAAAATTCTGCCAAGCGTTCTGGAAGCAAAGTTTTTAAAGCATTTTTCAAGGATTTTTCACGGTTTTCTTCTAGAAATGCCAACAAGTCGCTCTCAGAAAGTTGTGACAAGACATCCAAAGAAAGGACTTCACCTCCCTTGACAAAGCTAGACATGCGTAGAGCGGCAGGACCAGATAAACCAAAGTGGGTAAAGAGGAGGTCGTGGGTGATAACATGCTTACCATAACTTAAGGTCACGTCATCCAGTGAGATTCCCTGCAAGGCCTTATGTGGAAAATCTGTCAATAATGGACTTTCAGCGGCTTCAAGCTCTGTAATGGTGTGCTTAAAATGGCGAGCAATTTCGTGACCAAAACCAGTCGAGCCTGTAGAAGGATAGGATTTACCACCAGTTGTGACAATCAGTTTATCACAAGTGAAGCTTTGGTCCGCAGACTTCAGGACAAACTGATCATCTACCTTTTTAACAGAAACAATCTCTGTTTGAGTAGCAACTTGACCACCGAGTTCAGTGATTTTCTTTTCTAAGGCCTCGATAATGGTCCGAGACTTGTCACTGGCTGGAAAGACGCGCCCGTGGTCTTCAACCTTGAGTTTAACACCATTTTCCGTAAAAAAGTTGATAATATCATGGTTATCAAACTGAGAGAAGACACTGTAAAGAAAGCGCCCATTTCCAGGGATGCCAGCCAGTAGGTCATCTAAGCTACCATTGTTGGTGACATTGCAACGTCCCCCGCCTGTTCCAGCTAATTTTTTGCCAAGTTTCCGATTTTTTTCGATAAGAAGGGTTTTCTGACCATAAAAGCTACTAGAAATCGTAGCCATCATGCCAGCAGGCCCTCCACCGATAACAATAGTATCAAAATGTTTCATAGCTCTATTGTACCACAAAAAACAAGAGATGCTTGGCATCTCTTGTGGCTAATAATCTTAGTTGATTTCATACCCCATCAACAAACCGCCATCTTCTGCATAAAAACTGCAGAGACCAGACGTAGGGATGATTTTGATATTGGCTTGTGGGAATGTTTCCAGCAAGCGTTCTGACAATTGCTGACAGAATTTTTCATTGCTACGATGAGCCATGACGATACGACCACCAGCATAGCCAGCCTTGATGAGTTCTTCATAGGCTGCTTGAAGGGACTTTTTAGCACCACGAGCTTTTTGAAGAAGCTCTAGGGTTCCAGTTTCACTTGCTTCCCCAACCATACGGATGTTGAGAAGACCAACGACTGTACCGATAAGCTTACTTAAACGGCCATTTTTTACCAAGTTATCAACTTTAGCGAGGACAAAGAGCAATTTTGTTTTTTCTTGGTAGGCTGTGATAGCTTCAACAATTTCCTCATGAGAAAGTCCTTGGTCAATCAAGTCATTGATTTTTTCGACAATCAAGTCAACTTCCCCACCTGCAGATAAACTATCAATCACATGAATCTGAGTGTCAGGGTGTTCTTCAAGGTAGATATTTTTAGCGAGTTGTGCACTATTATGACTACCTGAAAGAGTACCAGTGATAGTAACGACAAAAATATGTTTGGCACCTTCAAATGCACGCAAGTAATCATCAGGGCTAGGGCAAGCTGATTTTGAAGCCTCAGAAGTCGCATACATGGTTTTCATCATGTGGTCAATGTCGAGATTGGCATCATCAATAAAGACCTGATCAGCTACTTGAATGGTTAAAGGAACACTAACAAATTCAGTATCAATAGCAGGAGTTGCCAGTTGACGATAATCACAACCAGAGTCAGCTACAATCTTCCAAGTCATAGAAATTCTCCATCTTTGTCACTTATACATTGACAAAGGTTCTGTCTTTTTTTACAATTATATCATGAAAGCCCTTGAAACAAAAGTACCACCTCTCTGTTGTCACAAGTAGAAAGAAATTGTTATGTCTGAACGTAAAATATCTGAAAAATCTCTTGAAAATCTCAGAAAATCCAATCAAGAATCCAATTTTTTAACCAGAGAAGCAATCGAGACGGCTCTTTTGCAACTTCTAGAGAAAAAAGACTTGGCTAAGATTAGTATCTCAGAGTTGGTCAAGCGGGCGGGTGTCTCACGCGCTGCCTTCTATCGCAATTATGATTCTAAAGAAGCAATTTTAGAAAGTGTTTTTAAACGCAGTGTTCATAATATCATGGAACAATTGAGCCACTACGATGTCAGAACAGACCTTTATCTAGTCTGGGTTCACCTTTTTCGAGCAGCCAAGAAAGAAGCCAAGGTTATCCAACTTGCTCTGGACTACCACTTGGAAAAGATTTTCGTCCAAGCCATGCAGGAATTTCTGGAAAAATACCACGGAAAATCAAAAGGCGTCAGCAGCTACCTTCATTCCTTTTGGAGTTCTGCCATCGTATCGGTTCTGCTCAAATGGATCAAGGATGGCATGAAGGTTCCAGCTGAAAAGATTGCAGATTTACGCTTGCCATTTTTCAAAAAATAGAGGACAAGGAGAAGACTTATGACAGAAAAAAGACTAGCTTGGGATGAGTACTTTGCAGCCCAGGCCTTACTGATTGCCAATCGTTCGACCTGTAAACGCGCCAAAGTAGGAGCTGTCCTAGTTAAGGACAATAAAGTCATTTCAACAGGCTACAATGGTTCCGTATCAGGAACGGAGCACTGCATTGACCACGAATGTCTTGTCATTGAAGGACACTGTGTCCGAACCCTTCACGCCGAGGTCAATGCCATCTTGCAAGGAGCCGAACGAGGGGTTCCCAGAGGTTTTACAGCCTATGTAACCCATTTCCCTTGTCTGAACTGCACCAAACAACTGCTACAAGTTGGCTGCAAGCGCGTAGTTTATATCAACCAGTACCGAATGGATGACTATGCCCAATACCTTTATCACGAAAAAGGTACCGAGTTGACCCATTTACCATTAGAGACTGTTCAGACAGCTCTCCAAGAGGCAGATTTGATTTAGAAATTAATAAAAATAAATGGTTTAGAAAGCTTTTTAAACCGTTTTTTGATATAATAAGAAGAATAAATTGAAAGAAGGAATTCAGAAAATGGGAAAAATTGAAGTCATTAATCATCCACTCATTCAACATAAATTATCAATCTTGCGTCGTACAGACACTTCTACAAAAGCCTTTCGCGAATTAGTAGATGAGATTGCAATGTTGATGGGATATGAAGTACTTCGTGATCTTCCGCTTGAAGACGTGGAAATCGAAACACCTATCACAAAGACCGTTCAAAAACAATTGGCTGGTAAAAAATTGGCGATTGTCCCAATCTTGCGTGCAGGTATCGGGATGGTAGATGGCCTCTTGAGCTTGGTTCCAGCAGCAAAGGTTGGACACATCGGTATGTACCGTGATGAAGAAACCCTTCAACCAGTTGAATACTTGGTGAAATTGCCTGAGGATATTGACCAACGTCAAATCTTTGTCGTTGATCCAATGCTTGCAACAGGTGGTTCAGCTATCTTGGCTGTTGACTCCCTTAAAAAACGTGGGGCATCAAACATCAAGTTTGTCTGTCTGGTAGCTGCTCCAGAAGGAGTGAAAGCTCTTCAAGCAGCTCACCCAGACGTCGAAATCTTTACAGCAGCCTTGGATGAACACTTGAATGAACATGGCTATATTGTTCCAGGTCTCGGAGATGCTGGAGACCGCTTGTTCGGTACGAAATAAGACTCAGATAGAGTCTTAAAGATGAAATTGGAGGATGTTTCTAATTTCGTAAGGAGGTTGAATTTTTGATTCTGTCGATAGTATAGAGCAAAAATTTGACCTTTTTTGACCAAAAAGATATAATAGTTCTGTATTGAGTCGTGAGACTAAGAAAATTCAACATTAAAAGGAGAAATGAATGATTCCTGTAGTTATTGAACAAACAAGCCGTGGAGAACGTTCCTATGATATTTACTCCCGTCTTCTGAAAGATCGCATCATCATGCTAACTGGGCCAGTCGAAGATAATATGGCCAACTCAGTTATTGCCCAATTACTCTTCTTGGATGCCCAAGATAGCACAAAAGATATTTACCTTTATGTCAATACACCTGGAGGCTCTGTGTCAGCTGGTTTGGCAATCGTTGATACTATGAACTTTATCAAGGCAGATGTTCAAACCATTGTTATGGGGATGGCTGCATCCATGGGGACTGTCATTGCATCAAGTGGCGCAAAAGGCAAACGTTTCATGCTTCCAAATGCAGAGTATATGATTCACCAACCAATGGGTGGTACAGGTGGTGGTACCCAACAGACAGATATGGCAATCGCTGCAGAGCACTTGCTTAAAACTCGTAAGACTTTGGAGCAAATCCTTGCGACTAACTCAGGTAAATCAGTTGAGCAAATTCATGCAGATGCAGAACGTGATTACTGGATGAGTGCCCAAGAAACACTGGAATATGGCTTTATTGATGAAATCATGGCTAACAATTCTTTGAGCTAAGCAGCCTAGAAAGCAAACTCGACGGAGTTTGCTTTTTTTGATATAATAGGATAAGATTTCTTAGAAAGAGGCTTCATCATGTTTGAAAAGGTCAATCGCTCAGGATTAATCATCTATCTTTACTATAATCGGGATGCAAAGAAACTTCAGGAATACGGTGACATCTG
Source organism: Streptococcus oralis (assembly GCF_003943415.1). Classification (GTDB taxonomy): domain Bacteria; phylum Bacillota; class Bacilli; order Lactobacillales; family Streptococcaceae; genus Streptococcus; species Streptococcus oralis_BJ. Next base: position 230,774 of record NZ_RJPK01000003.1, read on the forward strand.
TTACCATTCTAAGAAGCATCGCTACTTGCAACTCTATGTTCCAACTGAGGAGCTAGATGATTTAGTTGAGAGATTAGGTAAGGAAAGATTTATCAAAAAAATTAGACGTTGTCACATTCAAGAGCTAGAAACTCCCTTCGTTGGAAATCTCTATCGCACTGAGGAAAACGTTATCATTTAAAAAATGAGACAAATGTGTTGACAATTTTCTGATAATTCGGTATATTCTTAACATACTATTTTTGAAACAACTATAAGGAGATTAAAAATGAAGAAAAAATTTGCCCTATCTTTTGTGGCTCTTGCTAGCGTAGCTCTTCTCGCTGCCTGTGGAGAGGTCAAGTCAGGAGCGTCAAATACGACTGGTAACCCAGTAGACGAAAAGACTATCAAAATCGGTTTTAACTTTGAAGAAACAGGTGCTGTGGCGGCTTACGGTACAGCTGAACAAAAAGGTGCTCAACTTGCTGTTGATGAAATCAACGCTGCTGGTGGTATCGACGGAAAACAAATCGAAGTTGTAGACAAAGACAACAAATCTGAAACTGCTGAGGCTGCCTCTGTTACAACTAACCTAGTGACCCAATCAAAAGTTACAGCTATCGTAGGACCTGCGACATCTGGTGCAACTGCTGCAGCTGTAGCCAACGCTACTCAAGCAGGGGTTCCATTGATTTCACCAAGTGCGACTCAAGACGGTTTGACCAAAGGTCAAGAATATCTATTTATCGGAACTTTCCAAGATAGCTTCCAAGGGAAGATTATTTCTAACTATGTAACAAACAAATTGAATGCTAAGAAGGTTGTTCTATATACTGACAATGCAAGTGACTATGCTAAAGGTATTGCTAAATCTTTCCGCGAAGCATACAAAGGTGAAATTGTTGCAGATGAAACTTTTGTAGCAGGTGATACAGACTTCCAAGCAGCCCTTACTAAAATGAAAGGGAAAGAGTTTGACGCTATCGTTGTTCCAGGTTACTACACAGAAGCAGGTAAAATCGTAAACCAAGCGCGTGGTATGGGAATTGATAAACCAATCGTTGGTGGTGACGGCTTTAACGGTGAAGAGTTTGTTCAACAAGCAACTGCTGAAAGAGCTTCAAACATTTACTTCATCTCAGGATTCTCAACTACCGTTGATGTTTCTGCAAAAGCTAAAGCTTTCCTTGAAGCTTACCGTGCAAAATACAATGAAGAACCTTCAACATTCTCAGCTTTGGCCTATGACTCAGTTTATCTAGTAGCCAATGCTGCAAAAGGTGCTAAAAACTCAGGTGAAATCAAGGACAACCTTGCTAAAACCAAAGATTTTGATGGTGTAACTGGTCAAACGAGCTTTGATGCAGATCACAACACAGTGAAAACGGCTTACATGATGACCATGAACAATGGTAAAGTGGAAGCAGCAGAAGTTGTAAAACCATAACATTAGAATAGTAGTTGAAATAGGGAATGAGCCTTTGACTCACTCCCTGTTTCGGTGTTTATGAACTTGTGAAAATTGAGAAATTTTCTAAAAAATAACGATAGAAAAGAGTGAATGCTATGCTCCAACAACTTGTGAATGGTTTAATTCTGGGTAGTGTTTATGCACTTTTGGCCCTGGGTTATACCATGGTTTATGGAATTATCAAACTCATCAACTTCGCCCACGGTGATATTTATATGATGGGTGCCTTTATTGGTTACTTTTTGATTAATTCTTTCCAAATGGATTTCTTTTTAGCTTTAATTATTTCAATGGCAGGAACCGCACTACTTGGTGTTGTGATTGAGTTTCTTGCCTACCGTCCTTTGCGACACTCTACACGTATTGCTGTATTGATTACTGCTATCGGAGTGTCTTTCCTACTGGAATATGGAATGGTCTACTTGGTCGGTGCCAATACTCGCGCCTTTCCTCAAGCCATTCAAACAGTTCGCTATGATTTGGGGCCAATCAGCTTGACAAACGTCCAGTTAATGATTTTAGCAGTTTCCTTACTCTTGATGATTTTATTGCAAGTGATTGTTCAAAAAACAAAAATGGGGAAAGCCATGCGTGCTGTATCAGTTGATAGTGACGCGGCGCAATTGATGGGAATCAACGTAAACCGTACTATCAGCTTTACATTTGCCTTGGGTTCAGCCCTTGCTGGAGCGGCAGGTGTTCTCATTGCCCTTTACTACAACTCTCTTGAACCTTTGATGGGTGTGACTCCGGGTCTTAAATCTTTCGTTGCGGCCGTTCTTGGTGGTATCGGGATTATTCCTGGTGCAGCTCTAGGAGGATTTGTGATTGGCTTGTTGGAAACTTTTGCAACTGCCTTTGGTATGTCTGATTTCCGTGATGCCATCGTTTATGGAATCTTGCTTTTGATTCTGATTGTTCGTCCTGCAGGTATCCTTGGTAAGAATGTGAAAGAGAAGGTGTAAACAATGAAGACAAATCTTAAAGTAAATATTCTCTGGTTATTCCTTCTGTTAGCGGGTTATGGATTGGTTAGCGTATTGGTTTCTGCTGGTGTTCTTAATCTATTCCATATCCAAATTTTAGAACAAATTGGGATTAATATCATCCTTGCAGTAGGTTTGAACCTAATCGTTGGTTTTTCAGGACAATTCTCACTCGGTCATGCAGGTTTTATGGCGATTGGGGCTTATGCAGCAGCGATTATTGGCTCAAAATCACCAACCTATGGTGCCTTCTTTGGAGCAATGGTCTTAGGCGCCTTGATTTCTGGTGCAGTCGCTTTGCTCGTTGGAATTCCAACACTCCGTTTGAAGGGTGACTACCTGGCTGTTGCGACACTAGGTGTTTCAGAAATCATTCGTATCTTTATCATTAATGGTGGAAGTTTGACCAACGGTGCTGCTGGTATCTTGGGTATTCCAAACTTTACCAACTGGCAGATGGTTTATCTATTTGTGGTGATCACAACTATTGCAACTCTCAATTTCTTACGTAGTCCAATTGGACGCTCTACTCTATCTGTTCGTGAGGATGAGATTGCTGCAGAGTCCGTTGGGGTAAACACTACAAAAATCAAGATTATCGCTTTTGTCTTTGGAGCCATTACAGCAAGTATTGCTGGTTCACTTCAGGCTGGTTTTATCGGATCTGTTGTGCCAAAAGATTACACCTTTATTAATTCCATCAACGTGTTGATTATCGTAGTATTTGGTGGACTTGGTTCTATTACTGGTACTATTGTTTCAGCGATTGTTTTAGGAATTTTAAATATGCTCCTTCAAGATGTAGCTAGCGTACGTATGATCATCTACGCCTTGGCTCTTGTATTGGTTATGATTTTCAGACCAGGTGGACTTCTTGGGACATGGGAATTGAGTCTATCACGTTTCTTTAAAAAATCTAAGAAGGAGGGACAAAACTAATGGCATTACTTGAAGTTAAACAGTTAACCAAACATTTTGGCGGTCTAACAGCTGTTGGAGATGTCACTCTTGAATTGAACGAGGGAGAATTGGTTGGTTTGATTGGACCAAACGGTGCTGGTAAAACGACCCTTTTCAATCTCTTGACCGGTGTTTATGAACCAAGCGAAGGTACTGTGACACTAGATGGTCACCTCCTAAATGGGAAAACTCCCTACAAGATTGCTTCGCTTGGACTCAGTCGTACTTTCCAAAATATTCGTTTGTTCAAGGATCTGACAGTTTTAGACAATGTTCTCATCGCTTTTGGAAATCATCATAAACAACATGTTCTCGCTAGCTTTCTACGCTTACCTGCTTTCTATAAGAATGAGGAAGAATTAAAAAATAAAGCTTTGGACTTACTGAAGATTTTTGATTTGGATGGTGACGCAGATACTCTTGCTAAGAATCTGGCCTATGGCCAACAACGTCGATTAGAAATCGTTCGTGCTCTGGCAACTGAACCTAAGATCCTCTTTTTGGATGAACCTGCAGCTGGGATGAATCCACAAGAAACGGCTGAATTGACAGAATTGATCCGTCGTATCAAAGACGAATTTAAAATTACCATCATGCTCATCGAACACGATATGAACTTGGTTATGGAAGTCACTGAGCGTATCTATGTTCTTGAATATGGTCGGTTGATTGCTCATGGGACTCCGGATGAGATCAAGAACAACAAACGCGTTATCGAAGCTTATCTAGGAGGTGAAGCCTAATGTCTATGTTAAAAGTTGAAAACCTCTCTGTTCATTACGGCATGATCCAAGCAGTTCGTGATGTAAGTTTCGAGGTTAATGAAGGTGAAGTTGTTTCCTTGATTGGTGCCAATGGTGCTGGTAAAACAACGATTCTTCGCACCCTTTCAGGTTTGGTTCGTCCAAGTGCTGGTAAAATTCAGTTTTTAGGAAAAGAAATTCAAAAGATGCCAGCGCAAAAAATCGTGGCAGGTGGCCTTTCACAAGTTCCTGAAGGACGCCATGTTTTTCCAGGATTGACTGTTATGGAAAACTTAGAAATGGGAGCCTTTTTAAAGAAAAATCGTGAAGAAAATCAAGCCAACTTGAAAAAAGTCTTCTCACGTTTCCCTCGTCTGGAAGAACGCAAATACCAAGATGCGGCAACTCTTTCAGGTGGTGAACAGCAGATGCTGGCTATGGGACGCGCGCTCATGTCAACACCTAAGCTCCTTCTCTTGGATGAGCCGTCAATGGGACTTGCCCCGATCTTTATCCAAGAAATTTTTGATATCATCCAAGATATTCAGAAGCAAGGAACAACGGTTCTCCTAATTGAACAGAACGCGAACAAGGCCCTTGCTATCTCTGATCGTGGTTATGTACTTGAAACAGGAAAAATTGTCCTATCAGGAACAGGAAAAGAACTCGCAGCATCAGATGAAGTCAGAAAAGCATATCTAGGTGGCTAAAACAATCCACTGGATTGTTTTGTAGATGAATTTGAAGAGCTCCAATTTGGGGCTCTTTCTTCGTTTGGTCACTATTTTGATGGACTTGATTTGAGCACCCGTTTTCTTAATATAGAATCTAACTTGACAAAAGCATGTGTTCATTATATAATAGAATAAATAAAAATATTGAACAAAAGAGGCTGAAGATATGCTATCAGAAAAACAATTTAAACTTTTACGTTTTTTGTTGACTCACAAAGACGAAAACTTTACACAGAGACAATTGGCTGAACAGCTAGATATCGCTTTGGGGACGGTAAATAATCTTCTCAAGGAATGTAAAGAAGAGAAGTGGATCAGTGAGGAAAATCATTTAACTGACTTAGGTGAGGAGGCTATAGCTCCGTATCAGGTGAAGAATGCCATTATCATGGCTGCAGGTATGAGTAGCCGCTTTGCTCCTCTGTCTTATGAGCTACCTAAAGGATTGCTTCAAGTTAAAGGTGAGCGTTTGATTGAGAGAGAAATCAAGCAGTTGCAAGAAGCTGGGATAGAGGATATTACAGTTATTGTAGGATATCTGCAGGAAAAAATGTTCTATCTAGCAGAAAAATTTGGCGTTAAAATTGTTGTGAATAATGATTACTACAAGTACAACAACTGTTCTTCTCTCATGCTAGTCAGAGATCAACTTTCTAACACTTATATTTGCTCTTCGGATAATTATTTTGTGGAAAATCCGTTTGAGCAATACATTTACAGGGGTTACTATTCGACTATATTTGCAGAAGGGGATACAGACGAATACTGCTCTAAGGAAGACTCCAATCACACGATTATCGATATTCAAATCGGTGGGACGAATACTTGGGCTATGGTGGGGCACGTTTATTTTGATCGTGCATTTAGTGAAAAATTCGTGGACATTTTAGAAGCTGAATTTAAGCATGAACCATATCGCGAACAGCTCTGGGAAGATTATTATAGTCGTCACGTCAAGGAACTTCCTTTGGAAGCTCGGCATTATTCAGCAGATATTGTTAAGGAGTTTGATTCACTAGATGAGTTGCGTCAGTTTGATGAACACTATTTGGTGAATACGAATTCGGAAATCATTGATAACATCTGTAAGACATTAGGATGTATAGCTTCAGATATTGTCAATATTAAACCCCTAAAAGACGGTTTAACCAACACTTCGTTTTCATTTGACTGCCTAGGTAAGAAATATGTTTACCGTCATCCAGGTAGAGGAACGGAGAATTATATCGATCGTGCTAGTGAAGCGGCTTCCATGGAAATTGCTGCAAAATTGAAGATTGACCGTACCTTTGTTGCCATGAACAAGGATGAGGGCTGGAAAATTTCAGAATTTATCCCTAATGCCAAGCAACTAGATTATGATAATTGGGATGATGTAGCAAAAGCAATGGAGCTTTTGAGACGCTTGCACCAATCTGGAGAAAAAACGGATCATTCTTTTGATCAATTTGAGGGAATTGATGATTTTAGACGAAAATTAAAGGCTAGCAATCGTTTTGAGTTTGATGGACTTGAAGAGTTGGATAAGAATGTCTCAGTTCTCGAGAAGCTTTTACAAGAAGATCAAGCGAAAAAGGTTCTCTGCCACGGAGATTCTTATAGCCCGAATTTCTTGTTGAATGAAGCTGGCGAAATGAGCTTGATTGATTGGGAATATTCTGGTATGGGAGATCCAGCAGGAGATTTAGGAACCTTTATCGGGTGTTCAAATTATACAGTAGAAGAAGCTGAAAAGGTACTTGAAATCTATCTACAAGAAGTTCCAGACAAGAAAACCAAACGTCACTATTTTGCCTATGTATCAGTGACTTCGTATTATTGGTTTTTGTGGGCCCTGTTCCAAGAAAGCGTTGGAAAACCAGTAGGTGAATTTCTTTACATCTGGTATCGTTATACCAAGCAGTATGGAAAACTTGCATTAGATTTATACTTAGAGGAGAATTGAGATGAAACCGACATCTGAAATTGAAGAATTAGTAGCAAATGAAACGAAAAGAAGGCTAGAAGAAATGGAATCACCAAACTATGTGTTTGCTCAGCCATTTCTAAAAAGTGATTTTACTATAGTCATCGTCTTAGTTCTAATTAACCTTATTCTGATTATCCTAGCCATGACAGGAGGTATTCAATAAAATGTCTAAGATGAATGACTTTATTCAACAGGAGACGATAACGGGAATTGTTCCCATGACCAACAAGGATCGTCAGTATTCTTTCTGGGATCTCTTCCTGTCAACAAGTGGCTTTGCCATTGCAACTTGGTGTTATACCCAAGGAGCTTATGTGGCTCAATATTTGACCTTTAATCAAATGTTGATTAATATTTTTAGCTTTAATATTATCTGGGTCTTTATTGAGTGTCTCCCAATTCTGTTTGCGGTTAAATATGGAATTGATTTGTGGATTTGGTTGAGGGCTGTCCTAGGAAAAAAAGGGGTGGCCTTGCTATCAACCATTATTAGCTTGGCTAACTTTGGCTGGTACGCCGTTGCGGCTAATCTTTTTGCTAATTCTATGATCCACTTGGGAAATAATTTTGGACTTGGTTTAGACAAGGGAGTATGGGCACCGATTTTAGGTACTCTCTGTGTTCTCCTTGGAACGCTGATTGCCCTTGGAGGTCCAGAAGTGATCAAATGGACCAATCGCTTCTTGGTCATCGCCCTGTTGATTGTCGGTCTGATTATAGTTGGAATCTGTTTTGTAGCTGTGCCTATCACTGACATTATGAACATTCAACCAGCTACCCAAGGTGATTTAACTCCATTAGAACGCTTCATGCTTTCTGGAGAAGGAAATGTAGCCTTTGCCTTTTCTTGGTCTACACAGGCATTGGTTTTACCACGTTTAGCAAAATCAGAACGCAGTGGTTATTGGGCTACAGCCTTATCATACGGGGTTGTCGCTCCATTCTTCGTTGCGACAGGTGGAGTCATGGCTCTAGCCATGTTTGTCAAAACAGGTGTTTATGAAAGTGATCCAACAACCATGCTGTCAACTCTAAGCACACCTGCCTTTGCCCTCTTAAGTCTACTACTAGTAGCCTTTGCCAATATTGGAACCCAGGGGACAGGATCGTATGTGAATTGTATGATTGTCAAAAGCGGGATGCCAAAAGTAAGCTATAAACTAATGGTTTGGATTGCTATGGTTTATGTGAGTCTACTCACTATCTGGGGAGGAGTAGAAGAGTATTTCGGATCTTTCATCTCCCTAGCCGCCTATATTCAGGGGCCAATTATTGGTATGATCGTTGTTGACTACTTTATCTTAAGAAAACGAAAACTTGATTTGCGTTCAGCTTATTTCCTTGAAGGACACGATGCTTACGAGTTTACCAAAGGATTTAACTTGGTTGGCTTGTCTTGCGTATTTATCTCCTTGTTGGTTGCAGTACTATTTGTTTATAACCCTGTAACAGCACAGATTCAAAGCCCAATCTTTTTAATCACAACGGGTAGTGGCTTTACTGCGATTTTTGGAGGTTTATTGTACTGGTTAGCTAGCTTAACTCCGTTAAAACGCTATATGATCAAGGATCGGGGCTCAGTTACGATTTAAGGATAAATGAAAGCCATAATCTATATCTATTTGCTTCCTCTTTTTTGAAAGTTAATTTTATATTAGTAATTGACATGAACTTAGTTAACCTCATTCTGATTATTTTTGCTATGACAGGAGATATTCAATAAAATGTCCAAGATGAATGACTTTATTCAACAGGAGACCATAACAGGAATCGTTCCTATGACCAACAAGGATCGTCAGTATTCTTTCTGGGATCTCTTCTTATCGACAAGTGGTTTTGCCATTGCAACTTGGTGTTATACTCAAGGAGCCTATGTGGCTCAATATTTGACCTTTAATCAAATGTTGATTAATATTTTTAGTTTCAACATTATCTGGGTTTTTATCGAATGTCTCCCAATCTTGTTTGCGGTTAAATATGGAATTGATTTATGGATTTGGTTGAGAGCCGTTCTAGGTAGAAAAGGGGTGGCTATTCTATCAACCGTGATTAGTCTGGCAAATTTTGGTTGGTATGCCGTTACCGCCAATCTTTTTGCCAGCTCCATGATTCATTTGGCAAATAATTTTGGACTTGGTTTAGACAAGGGAGTATGGGCACCGATTCTAGGCACCCTCTGTGTTCTCCTTGGAACGCTGATTGCTCTTGGAGGTCCAGAGGTGATTAAAGGTACTAATCGCTTTCTGGTGGTAGCCTTGTTATTGGTCGGGCTAATCATTGTTGGAATCTGTTTTGTTGCGGTTCCTATAACTGATATTATGAATGTCCAGCCTGCCATCCAAGAAAATTTGACACCGATTGAACGTTTTATGATATCAGGGGAAGGAAATGTGGCCGTAGCCTTTTCTTGGTCTACACAAGCCTTTGTCTTGCCACGTTTGGCAAAATCAGAACGTAGTGGCTATTGGGCTACAGCCTTGTCATACGGGGTTGTTGCGCCATTCTTTGCTGCGACAGGTGGAGTGATGGCTTTGGCTATGTTTGTCAAAACAGGTGTCTATGAAAGTGACCCAACGACGATGCTTTCCACTCTAAGCACTCCTGCCTTTGCGCTTTTAAGTTTACTATTAGTAGCCTTTGCCAATATTGGAACCCAGGGTACAGGATCGTACGTGAACTGTATGATTGTCAAAAGCGGGATGCCCAAAGTGAGCTATAAACTAATGGTTTGGATTGCGATGGTTTATGTGAGCCTACTTACGATTTGGGGAGGAGTGGATGAATACTTTGGTTCCTTCATCTCGCTGGCTGCCTATATTCAAGGACCCATTATCGGAATGATCGTTGTAGACTACTTTATCTTAAGAAAACGAAAACTTGATTTGCGCTCAGCCTATTTCCTAGAAGGACACGATGCTTACGAGTTTACAAATGGCTTTAACCTGGTGGGATTATCTTGTGTAATCATTTCCTTGTTAGTTGCGGTACTATTTGTTTACAACCCTATAACAAAGCATATCCAGAGTCCTATGTTCCTGCTCACAACTGGTAGTGGCTTTACTGCGATCTTTGGTGGTCTATTGTACTGGCTAGCTAGCTTGACTTCTTTAAAACGCTATATGATTAAGGATAGAGATTCCGTTACGATTTAAGTTTAAGAGAGAAGGCTATTTCTCTCTTTTTTGTGATTGAATGTTACAAAATCTTGAAAAAGAGATGAAAGCGTTTGATAGTTTTTGTAAGAAAGTGTATAATTATAGTAGCAATAAAGAAGGAGAAGTCTCATGGCAGTTAAAGATTTTATGACCCGCAAGGTAGTTTATATCAGTCCAGATACGACTGTAGCACATGCAGCAGATTTGATGCGCGAGCAAGGTTTGCACCGTTTACCTGTTATCGAAAATGATCAATTGGTTGGTCTTGTAACAGAAGGAACCATTGCTGAAGCCAGTCCGTCTAAAGCAACCAGTCTCTCCATCTATGAGATGAATTATCTTCTCAATAAGACCAGAGTTAAAGACGTCATGATTCGCGATGTTATCACAGTGTCAGGTTATGCTAGTTTAGAGGATGCGACTTATCTCATGTTAAAGAATAAAATCGGTATTCTTCCAGTTGTGGACAATCAACAGGTTTATGGTGTGATTACAGATCGTGATGTTTTCCAAGCCTTTTTGGAAATCGCTGGTTATGGAGAAGAAGGGATTCGTGTTCGGTTTATTACGGAAAATGAAGTCGGGGTTTTGGGCAAGATTGTGACCTTGATTGCAGAGGAAAATCTGAATATTTCACACACAGTCAATATTCCGCGCAAGGATGGCAAGGTCGTCATCGAAGTTCAAATTGATGGGACGATTGATTTAACCTTCCTGAAGGAGAAATTTGAAGCGCAAGGTATCCAAGTAGAGGAGATTGCTCGAACATCTGCTAAAAAGTTATAAAATGGAGGGTGAAAGCCCTCTTTTTTGTATACAATTTGAAATAACAAGCAAAATATGGAAAGAAATGAGAGAATGTGGTATAATGAAACGATGTGAATAAAGGAGTATTTATGGACATTTCAGAAATTCGTCAAAAAATTGACGCAAATCGTGAAAAATTAGCTTCTTTTAGGGGGTCTCTTTGACCTCGAAGGACTAGAGGAAGAGATTGCCATCTTGGAAAACAAGATGACGGAACCTGATTTTTGGAACGATAATATCGCGGCCCAAAAAACGTCGCAAGAATTAAATGAATTAAAAAACACCTACAACACCTTCCGTAAGATGGAAGAGTTGCAGGATGAAGTTGAAATTTTATTGGACTTTTTAGTAGAAGACGAGTCTGTACGTGATGAACTGGTTGAACAGTTGACAGAACTGGATAAGATGATGACCAGTTACGAAATGACGCTTCTCTTGTCAGAACCTTATGACCATAATAATGCTATTTTGGAAATCCATCCAGGTTCTGGAGGTACAGAGGCTCAGGACTGGGGTGATATGTTGCTCCGTATGTATACTCGTTATGGAAATGCCAAAGGTTTTAAAGTTGAAGTCTTGGATTATCAAGCTGGTGATGAAGCGGGCATCAAATCTGTAACTTTGTCTTTTGAAGGTCCAAATGCTTATGGCCTTCTCAAGTCAGAAATGGGTGTTCACCGTCTGGTACGTATTTCTCCATTTGACTCTGCCAAACGTCGTCATACTTCATTTACCTCCGTGGAAGTCATGCCCGAGTTGGATGATACCATCGAAGTGGAAATCCGTGAGGATGACATTAAGATGGATACCTTCCGTTCAGGTGGTGCTGGTGGACAAAACGTCAATAAAGTTTCAACAGGTGTGCGTTTGACACACATTCCTACGGGAACAGTCGTTCAATCGACAGTCGATCGTACCCAGTATGGAAATAGAGATCGTGCTATGAAGATGTTGCAAGCCAAGCTCTATCAAATGGAGCAAGAAAAGAAGGCTGCAGAAGTCGATTCCCTCAAAGGTGAGAAAAAGGAAATCACTTGGGGAAGTCAGATTCGTTCTTATGTCTTCACACCTTATACCATGGTAAAAGATCACCGTACGAGCTTTGAAGTCGCTCAGGTAGATAAGGTCATGGATGGAGATCTTGATGGTTTCATCGATGCTTATCTTAAGTGGCGAATCAGCTAAGAATAGAAAGGAACTCACATGTCAATCATTGAAATGCGAGATGTTGTCAAAAAATACGATAACGGAACGACTGCTCTTCGTGGAGTCTCTCTTAGTATTGAACCAGGAGAATTTGCCTATATCGTTGGGCCTTCTGGAGCAGGGAAGTCAACCTTTATTCGAGCTTTATATCGAGAAGTAAAGATTGAAAAAGGGAGCCTAACAGTTGCAGGTTTTAATTTGGTTAAAATCAAGAAGAAAGATATCCCACTGCTCCGTCGCAGTGTTGGGGTAGTCTTTCAAGATTACAAACTCTTGCCAAAGAAAACCGTTTATGAAAATATTGCTTACGCAATGGAAGTAATCGGTGAGAACCGTCGCAATATTAAGAAACGGGTTATGGAAGTCTTGGACTTGGTCGGTTTGAAACACAAGGTTCGCTCTTTCCCTAACGAACTCTCAGGTGGAGAGCAGCAACGGATTGCAATTGCTCGTGCGATTGTCAACAATCCGAAAGTCTTGATTGCTGATGAGCCGACAGGAAACTTGGACCCAGATAATTCTTGGGAAATTATGAATCTGTTGGAACGCATCAATCTCCAAGGTACTACAGTATTGATGGCTACCCATAATAGCCAGATTGTAAATACCTTGCGCCACCGTGTCATTGCCATTGAAAATGGCCGTGTCGTTCGTGACGAAGCAAAAGGAGAATATGGATACGATGATTAGTAGATTTTTTCGCCATTTATTTGAATCATTAAAAAGTTTAAAACGAAATGGCTGGATGACAGTAGCAGCAGTGAGTTCGGTTATGATTACCTTGACACTTGTTGCCCTGTTTGCATCTGTAATTTTTAATACAGCAAAACTGGCTACCGACATTGAAAACAACGTTCGGGTCATGGTTTACATTCGTAAGGATGTAGCAGATAATAGTGAAACGATTGAAAAAGAAGGTCAGACAGTTACCAATAATGACTACCACAAGGTTTATGATGCCTTAAAAGCCATGCAAGGTGTTAAGAATGTTACTTTTTCAAGCAAGGAAGAACAGTATCAAAAATTGACAGAAACGATGGGTGACGATTGGAAGGTCTTTGAAGGGGATGCCAACCCACTCTATGATGCTTATATCGTTGATACAAATTCTCCGAGTGATGTTAAAACAGTAGCTGAAGAAGCGAAGAAAATTGAGGGAGTATCAGAAGTTCAAGATGGTGGAGCCAACACTCAACGACTCTTTGAACTAGCTTCCTTTATCCGAGTATGGGGATTGGTCATTGCAGGACTCTTAATTTTCATTGCGGTTTTCTTGATTTCCAATACTATCCGTATTACCATTATTTCTCGGAGCCGTGAAATTCAAATCATGCGTCTAGTAGGGGCTAAAAATGGCTACATTAGAGGGCCATTCTTACTTGAAGGTGCCTTTATCGGTTTATTTGGTGCAGCTATTCCTTCAGTCCTTGTATTCTTTGTCTACAATATGGTTTACCAATCGGTCAATAAATCATTGGTAGGACAAAATCTATCTATGATTACTCCAGATGTGTTCATTCCTTTAATGACCCTTCTCTTATTTGTAATCGGTATTTTCATCGGTTCACTTGGTTCAGGAATTTCTATGCGTCGATTCTTGAAGATCTAGTTGGATATAAATGCAACTTGCAGACCAAATCAGAAATAATATAATTTTAAAAGAGAAGTTTTCTTGAGCTTCTCTTTTTTCTTTTAGCGCATAACAATTGCAAAGCGCATAAAAATTTAAGAAAAACGGAATTTTTTTTTATAAAAGCCTTTACAAAAAATAATAAAGTGGTATAATTAGAGTATAAACAAGTGCAAACGTTTTCGTAAAACGTTTGCCTAAATAAAATAAAGGAGATTTGAATGATGAAAGCTACATTCAAAAATGTCTTGTCTTTCGAGTTTTGGCAAAAATTCGGTAAGGCTTTGATGGTGGTTATCGCTGTTATGCCAGCGGCTGGATTGATGATTTCAATCGGTAAGTCGCTTGTGATGATCAACCCTAACTTTGCCCCACTTGTAATTACTGGTGGTGTACTAGAGCAAATTGGTTGGGGGGTTATCGGTAACCTTCACATTTTGTTTGCCCTAGCCATTGGAGGAAGCTGGGCCAAAGAACGTGCTGGTGGTGCTTTCGCCGCTGGTCTTGCCTTCATCTTGATTAACCGTATCACTGGTACAATCTTTGGTGTATCAGGAGATATGTTGAAAAATCCAGAAGCTATGGTAACAACTCTCTTTGGTGGATCAATCAAAGTTGCTGATTACTTCATCAGTGTTCTTGAAGCACCAGCATTGAACATGGGTGTTTTTGTAGGGATTATCTCTGGTTTTGTAGGGGCAACTGCCTTTAACAAATACTACAACTTCCGTAAGCTTCCTGATGCACTTTCATTCTTCAATGGGAAACGCTTCGTACCATTCGTAGTTATTCTTCGTTCAGTAATCGCTGCAATTTTACTTGCTGCCTTCTGGCCAGTAGTTCAAACAGGTATCAATAACTTTGGTATTTGGATTGCTAACTCTCAAGAAACTGCTCCAGTTCTCGCACCATTCTTGTATGGTACTTTGGAACGTTTGCTCTTGCCATTTGGTCTTCACCACATGTTGACAATCCCAATGAACTATACAGCTCTTGGTGGAACATACGAAATCCTTACTGGTGCAGCAAAAGGCACACAAGTATTTGGTCAAGACCCACTTTGGCTTGCTTGGGTAACAGACCTTGTTAACCTTAAAGGTTCAAATGCTGACCAATACCAACACCTTCTTACAACTATCACTCCAGCTCGTTTCAAAGTTGGACAAATGATCGGTTCATTTGGTATCTTGATGGGTGTCATCGTTGCTATCTACCGCAATGTTGATGCTGACAAGAAACACCAATACAAGGGTATGATGATTGCGACAGCCCTTGCAACATTCTTGACAGGGGTTACTGAACCTATTGAGTATATGTTCATGTTCATCGCAACTCCTCTTTACCTTGTATACTCACTAGTGCAAGGTGCTGCCTTTGCTATGGCGGATATTGTTCACCTTCGTATGCACTCATTCGGTTCAATCGAGTTCTTGACTCGTACTCCGCTAGCTATCAACGCTGGTCTTGGTATGGATATCATTAACTTTATCTGGGTAACTGTCCTCTTTGCTGTGATCATGTACTTCATCGCGAACTTCATGATTAAGAAATTCAACTACGCAACTCCAGGACGTAACGGAAACTATGAAACTGCTGAAGGAGCATCAGAAGATGCAGCTTCAGGTGAAACAAAAGTTGCCGCTGCTTCTCAAGCTGTAAATATCATTAACCTTCTTGGTGGTCGTGCAAACATCGTAGATGTAGATGCATGTATGACTCGTCTTCGTGTAACTGTCAAAGATGCAGATCGCGTTGGTACTGAGGAAGAGTGGAAAGCAGAAGGAGCTATGGGACTTGTCATGAAAGGACAAGGTGTCCAAGCTATCTACGGACCAAAAGCTGACGTATTGAAATCAGATATCCAAGATATCCTTGACTCAGGTGAGGTTATTCCTGAAACTCTTCCAAGTCAAATGACAGAAGCTCAACAAAATACTGTACATTTCAAGGGTGTAACTGAGGAAGTTTACTCAGTAGCTGACGGTCAAGTCATTGCCTTGGAACAAGTGAAAGACCCAGTTTTTGCTCAAAAAATGATGGGTGATGGTTTTGCAGTAGAACCAGCCAATGGAAATATCGTATCTCCAGTTTCTGGTACTGTATCAAGTATCTTCCCAACAAAACACGCTCTTGGTCTTGTGACTGAAGCAGGTCTTGAAGTACTTGTTCACATCGGTTTGGATACTGTAAGCCTTGAAGGTAAACCATTCACAGTTCACGTTTCTGAAGGACAAAAGGTTGCTGCTGGTGATCTTCTTGTTACAGCTGACTTGGATGCTATCCGTGCAGCAGGTCGTGAAACTTCAACAGTGGTTGTCTTCACAAATGGAGATGTTCTCAAATCTGTTAAATTAGAACAAACTGGTTCTCTTGCAGCTAAAACAGCAGTTGCTAAAGTAGAATTGTAATATACTTGAGGTTGGAAGCTGTTTTCCAACCTCTTGTTTTAGGAGAAAAGCATGAAATTTTTAACACTCAATACCCATAGTTGGATGGAGAAAGAAGCAGAAGAAAAATTCCAGTTCTTGCTCCAAGATATTCTTGATAAAGACTATGATTTGATTTGTTTCCAAGAAATCAATCAGGAAATTACTTCTCCTGAAGTGGAGGTTAATGACCTCTATCAAGCTTTGCCAGCGGCAGAGCCAATTCACCAAGACCACTATGTTAGACTTTTGGTTGAAAAATTGTCTGAGAAGGGAAGAAGCTACTACTGGACTTGGGCTTATAATCATATTGGCTATGACCGCTACCATGAGGGTGTTGCTATTTTGTCTAAAACACCTATTGAAGCCAGAGAAATTTTAGTTTCGGATGTAGATGATCCAACAGACTATCATACTCGCCGTATCGCCTTGGTAGAGACAGAGGTTGAGGGTAAGGAACTCGCTCTTGCAAGCGTCCATCTCTCATGGTGGGATAAAGGTTTTCAGGAAGAATGGGCACGATTTGAGGCTGTACTGAAAGATTTGAACAAACCTCTAATTTTAGCAGGTGATTTTAATAATCCAGCTGGACAGGAAGGCTATCAAGCTATCCTAGCTAGTCCTCTAGAGTTACAAGATGCTTTTGAAGTTGCTAAGGAGAGAAGTGGTAGCTATACCGTTCCACCAGAAATTGATGGTTGGAAAGGCAATGCCGAACCGCTTCGAATTGACTATGTCTTTACAACGAAAGAGTTAGAAGTAGAAAGCTTGCATGTAGTTTTTGATGGACAGAATAGTCCTCAAGTCAGTGACCACTATGGTTTGAATGCGATTTTAAATTGGAAATAAGAACTTAGAGCGAAAGGGGAAACCCCTTTCATTTTTTCTGAAAGATTAGTATTTTAAAAAGAAAAATTGAGTAAAATTCCCTGTATATTTGCATATATATGAGTAAAAATAGATAGATAATTTTTAAAGATTCTGAGCCAAAAAAATAGATAAGAGCAACTATTTATGGTAGAATAAAAGTTATAAAAGAAAAGGAGGACTGAAATGTTTTTTCAGGATAGAAAGATAAAATATTCAATCCGCAAATTGTCAGTTGCTACTGTATCACTTGCGATTGGATTTTTGTTTGCACCTGCGGCGCTTGGAGCCGCTCAAGTGGCTCAAGCTGATGAGCTTACGGCTACTGAACAAGTGGAGAATAAAGCAGAGAATCAGGTCTCGGTGGGCTCTTCTGCAACAGAGCAAGCAGAATCCCAGAAAGAAAGCCAAGCTGCTTTGAAATCTACTGCATCTGAGGTAGCAGAGACAAGTCAAGCGACAGATTCGACTGCTTTTAAAAATGCTCAGCCAGCTACAGGCACAAGCCAGCCAGCTACAGCCACTGCTCAACCAGCTTCAGCAAATGCTAGTCTAAACAAGAGCACTTTAGAGAACTACCTCAAAAACTTGCGCAGCAAGGACTTTTCAAGTAAGACAGACGATAGTCTAGAAATCTTGAATGGCGTGATGACAGCTGCTGATAGCGTGCTTCAAACTGCGACAAAGCAAGAAGAAATTGATAAAGTTTATCGCAATCTCGTAACCTTTGTCAATTCAGGTCTTCGTGATAAAAATCCGAAGTTCATTCCAGACAAGGATAAGACTCCTCATAGTGCACTTTATGAGTTTGAAAGTGCTACACCAGGAAAAACAACTCCGCTTACTCTGAACTACTTGAAGCCAGAAGACACAAAAATCTACAAAAAGGGCGATAAAGTAAAGGCCATCCAGCCAACTGAAACAACTTATGTAGAGTATGATGGAAGTGGTAGATGGACCTTTAAGGGCTATGACCATGATAGTCAGGTGATTGACAAAGATGATGTTTTCTTCACAGGTAAGTGGGAATATACACCAACACCATACAAGGCTACCTATAGAGCAGTTAATGGCTCACCTGGGAAAACTCCGCCATCTTATGTTGCAAATTGGAGCCCAGAAGATAAAAGAAGATTTGCTGAGGGTGAAGTAGTAAAAGCACAAGAATTTCACTATGTTTTTTATACTTCAGAAGAATATCCTAACCGAAAAGGCTATTGGGCTTTAACTGGCTTTGATGCTCCAAGTAAAGTGGCAAACAATGGCGATGTAGAGTTCGTAGGAACTTGGAAATACTTTGAGGATGTCACTGTATCCTACAAGCCTATGAACCAGCACGATTTTGAGAATTTTTATCATTTACCAAGTAGTCCTAAGACCTCACGTGACGAATATAAATTACCTCTTCCTAAGGAGATAAAAGATCTAGAAAGTAAGCTATACGATTACAAGCTTTCTCTCAATCAGTTTGATAAACGTGATGAGTATTTACCTAAAGATATACTGGATACGCGAGCAGCCTTGCTTCGCTACGATGAAGTTCAAGGTGTCTACAAACCCTTTTATGATGCGGAAAATGAAGGAAATTGGACCTTTGAGGAAGATGTAGTAGATTTAACCTTCAGTCGTGAACTAGAGCGGGCGGCTACATATGGGGAAATACCAAAAGTTACAATACCATTGATGTTTAAATTTACACCAGTTCCTCGGAAACCGACTTATGAGTTTGTCAGTGGAACGGCTGGCAAAGCACTACCTGCTGAGATCAATAATCTGAAGCCGGTATATGCACCAAGTGAATGGAAATATATGGATAGGAAGACATATCCGAAAGGCAAGGATATAGTTCAGTCTGTCAAACCGCTTAATAATTCCTACTATGATGCAGCTAACGGTGGTACTTGGAACTTTTCGGGCTATGATTTTGATAAAAAACCAGTGAGCGACTGGGAGCACGATGGATGGAATCTCAAGTTCACAGGTACTTGGACATTTACACCGGGAACCTACCCAGGAAACTATAAGTTTGTCAGCAAAGACCCTAGCCTGTCTCTCCCAGAGGAAATCACGACCTATATTCCAAGCACGGGAGAAAACTATAGTAATGGCGATACTGTCCTTGCAAAAGCTCCCCTGAAGACGACCTACATGGACTTTGTCAACAAGGGAACTTGGAAATTTGAAGGTTATGACGCTAATAACAAGGTAGTTAATCAAGATAAAGTTCTCTTTACAGGTACTTGGTCTTTCACTCCATACCGCGATAAGACAGTTTCCTTTGACTTTGTCAGTGATACTCCAGGGAAGACCATTCCTGATGATTTGAAGGCACAAATTCCAGCTCCTATCACGACATCTCCAGATGAGTATTCTGATAATGTCTATAATGAAATTCAATATCTCAGTTCATATGTCGATAATGAAAATGATGGTACATGGGTTCCTCAGCAGATTCCTCAGCGAAAGGAGGACGTTGAGAAACCAGCTGACGATGAGGATTCTACCTACACTGTTCATTGGAAATTTGAACCGAACAGGCATAGTGTTTACTATGATTTCTATACAGATTCAAAAGATGATTCTGGTCAAACGATTTATCCGCCATCAACTTTGTATGATCTAATCACTTACGAAAGAGAATTTGTCAAAGGTGACAAAGCTCGCGTTAAAATGCCATCTAAAACAAGATTTGAGGATCCTGATGGCCGAGGGACTTGGGTATTTGATGATTACTATGAATATGATAATACGACTATTTCTCCACGTGTGAAAACAGTCGGAACAGAAGACATTACCTTTAGAGGAAAATGGATCTTGGTTCCTACCGATCAGGCGGATAAGATCTACCGACTAGAGTATAAGTTTACTAACTCGACTCCTGCTTATCCTCTTCCAAGTAAGATTCGCGATATGCTTCCAGCTGGCATTGATTTCGTTGCACGAGCTGACGACTACAAAGATGCAAGCAAACTTGACACATCCACAGTAACTGTTCCGACAGGTACATGGACCTTCCATGGTTTTGATGCAGATAGATACGGAAAAGCTATTGCAGGTACGCAAGTGAAGACTATCACAGGAACTTGGAGCTTTACGCCAAATGGTATAGACTATCAGTTCCAATCAACTAATCCTGATTTTGTATTACCAGATCATATCACCAAGTTGACTCCGAAAAACCCAATTGATTATAAGATGGGTGTGATCCCTACAGAAGTAGATGCTGAGCAACCAAGTGAAACGACTTATGTTGATACAGCAAACAAGGTAACTTGGACATTTGCAGGATACGATAAAGAAAAAATTGTTGTAGGAAAAGGCAGACAGACTTTCCTTGGAAGCTGGGTGCCTACTCCAAATCCAGAATATGTATTCAAATCATCTAAAGCAGGTGTTCCATTGCCACAAAGTATTTCGGGAATGCTTCCAAATGATGAGGCTTCTTATAAGGTTGGAGACACCATTGTAGCCAAACAACCTGCTAAAGAATCAGTAGTTGACGAAGAAAAAGATTATGTCTGGACCTTCAAAGGTTATGATCAGAAGAATGCGACCTATAATGGCAAGCGTGTGACATTTACGGGTATCTGGGAAGTAACGCCTAGACCGCATCATGTAAGCTATACTTTTGTAAGTGTTACATCTGGTGTTGATTTGCCTGAATTTATCCAGAAGAAAGCACCAAAAGATGGCTCAACTTACTTCAATGGGACGAGAGTTTTTGCAGAAGAGCCGACAACAAAGACTTACAAAGATGATGTGAATGATGGTACCTGGACTTTCGTTGGTTATGATGCCAAAAGTAAGATTGTGAAAAAAACTGATTTGACCTTCACAGGTAAGTGGAAGTTTGAAGCTAACAAGTATCAAGCTACTTACCGCTTCGAGAGTGCCACAGCAGGTCAGGCTCTTCCAGCAGCCATCGCAGCCTTGACTCCAAGCGACAGTGCAAGATATGAGAATGGTGCCTCTGTTTCCGCTCAACAACCATCTCAAACCACATACACAGATACTGTGAACGACGGTACCTGGACCTTCAAGGGTTATGACGCAGCTAGCGCCGTTGTCAATAAGGCAAATGTAGAGTTTGTAGGAAAATGGGCCTTTGAAGCCAACAAGTATCAATTAACTTACCGCTTTGAGAGCGAGACAGCAGGTAAGACTCTTCCAGCAGCCATCGCAGCATTGACTCCAAGCGACAGTGCAACTTATGTGAATGGTGCCTCTGTTTCCGCTCAGCAACCATCTCAAACTACTTACACCGACGCAGTGAATGACGGCACTTGGACCTTCAAGGGATACGATGCAACTAGCGCCGTTGTCAACAAGGCTAAAGTAGAGTTTGTAGGGAAATGGGTCTTTGAAGCTAACAAGTATCAAGCTACTTACCGCTTCGAGAGCGCAACATCAGGGAAATCTCTTCCAGCAGCCATCGCAGCCTTGACCCCAAGCGATAGTGCAACATATGAGAATGGTAACTCTGTTTCCGCTCAGCAACCATCTCAAACGACTTATACAGATACTGNGAACGACGGCACATGGACCTTCAAGGGCTATGACGCAGCTAGCGCCGTTGTCAACAAGGCTGATGTAGAGTTTGTAGGTAAGTGGGCCTTTGAAGCCAACAAGTACCAAGCTACTTACAGCTTCGCAAGCGCAACAGCAGGTAAGCAACTTCCAGCAGCCATCACCGCATTGACCCCAAGCGACAGTGCAAAATATGTGAATGGTGATTCTGTTTCAGCTCAACAACCAGCGCAAACTACATACACAGA
>NZ_RJPK01000004.1 GCF_003943415.1 Streptococcus oralis
TCCCACAATTTACTTTGTTTAAGACCAAACTCAGAATATGTAGAATGATAATCTACAATATAGTTTCCTGAATTAGCTACATCTCCTGTCTGTATAAACGGATAGATTCCTCCAAATAATTCCGAAGCGTTACGTGGTCTATACTTAGAAACACCTCTACCAATCGTTCCAACTTTATCTAGTGTTTCAATCTCCCACCCCATATCATTCAAAACAGGATCCCCAAACATCTCGTTAAATCGGGATTTGACGAGCTCGTTATATTTTTGAATTTGTGTTTCCTTTTTTGTAATTAATTTCTGAATGTCAGATATTTTTTTTGAGATACTAATCTGTGTACGATAATTTGGTAAATTTATCTCAATTTTATCTAAAGAGGATTTTGTTAACTTCCCTCTAGTTGAACCTGTGATATATGACGTTAAATCTAAATAATCAAGAGTAAGTTTGATATAGTTAATATCAACACCTGTTTTCATTTTAAGCACATGGGCATGATTATTAACCCAACACTTTTCATTCATCACATAAGTACATTCCTCATCTTTACCCCAATTGCCACCATCTTCAGCAATACAAAGGATCTCTTCATTTTCGTCAAAAATATATTCATCTATATAATCAATAATATTATTTGCACCACAATACGGATATTTTTTTGAGAACGATTTTTCTGATCGTTGAAGATTGTTAAGAGGTTTCCTACGATTATCTATATTAATTGTCACTTCCCCCAACTTCACTTTTTTCATACATGCATCTCCCTACTTGAGTAATTCTTCTAACTCTGCTAAGCCAGCTTGAATTTCTTTTTCTAGTTCATTGATTTTCTTTAAGATGACTTCTGTTGGTTCATACTCAACTTTTTCATACTCTATTTCTTTGTATTTATTGATCGATAAATCATAATCATTATCCTTTATCTCATCGACTGGAACAAAGAAAGATTGGTCTGTTCTCTTACGTTCTGCTTCGTTTTCAAGTTGATGGAAACGTTGAATAATATCTGGAATATCATTATCACTGATCGGTTGTCGTTTATCATCCAAACTTAAACCATCTGCTTTCATATCGTAAAACCAGACCTTATCCGTTCCACCATTTCCAGTTTTTGTGAAGATGAGAATGGCGGTTGAAACTCCAGCATAAGGCTTGAAAACACCGCTAGGCATTGAGATTACAGCATCCAATTTATGATTCTCAACAATTTCTTGACGAATTCCTTTATGGGCTTTAGAGGAACCAAAGAGGACACCATCAGGTACAATAACTGCTGCACGCCCCCCTGGTTTCAAGGTACGCAAGAAAAGAGCAAGGAAAAGCAATTCTGTTTTTTTGGTTTTTACAGTTGCAAGGAGATCATTTGAAGTTGAATCGTAGTCAAGTGACCCTTTAAATGGAGGATTTGCTAAAACTAGAGTGTACTTATCTGCTTCTTCATTATCTTGAGATAGTGAGTCAAGATAACTAATTTGTGGATTTTCCACCCCATGTAGCATCATATTCATTGCACCAAGTCTCAGCATAGTTGTATCCGTATCATTTCCATGAAACATATTGTTATGAAAATGGTTGATATTATCTGGATTGGTTTCCCATTCATCTTTCTTACGCTTTAAGTAACAGCTAGCAGATACTAAGAAACCAGCAGACCCCATAGCAGGATCTGAGACAATATCCTTGATAGTTGGTTGCATCAACTCAACCATCATATCGATGATGTGACGAGGCGTACGAAACTGTCCATTTTTACCTGCGGTTGACAATTTTGATAGCAGATATTCATAGATGTCTCCAATATCATTAATTCCCTGTGTGTCATTATCAAAATCTATATCTGACCCTCTAGTTGGAAATTCGTCTAATATAGAAATCACCTTTTGGAGCGTAGCTGGTTTATTAATTTGAAAGATGGCTTCACGCATATAACGTGAAAAAGCTGTATCGTCAGTATCACCCTTAAGATTCTTAATAAATGGAAAAATCTCCTGTGTCATTAAACGATAAACTTCCTGAGCATCTCCTATATTTTTAAAAGTCGACCAACGGTATTCAGGTTTATCTTTTGGAAAAATTCCCTCATAAGAAATTCCTAGAAACTCAGCATCGCTTTCGCGTCCAAGTTCAACACTATCCAAATCCTTCATAAACAGAAGATAAGTCAATTGTTCAATATTTGTTAGAGGATTTGCATTTCCTTCAGTCCACAGCATTTCCCACAGCTGATCTATTTTACTTTTTAATTCGCCTGTAATCATACTAGTCTCTTTTCTTTGGTTTTTAAAGTTATGAATATCACTATTTTAACAGATTTTCAATCAAGCTTCAATTATGTTTCTCGCTATAAACATTTCTTTCAAAAATAAAAAAGCAAACACAATATGTGGTTCACTTTTTTAAACATTTCTACTCTCCATCCTTCCAGTTCCGAGCAATCTCTTCGTCTTTCTGGAGTTGGTCTACCAGTTCCTCTACAGAGTCAAATTTGACCATATCACGGACACGGTCCAGCCAGTAGACCATGACTGTCTCACCGTAAATATCATCTGAAAAGTCAAAAATATTGACTTCAAAACGTGGTTCTTCTCCATCAAAGGTGACATTTTTCCCCACACTTGCCATGCCACGATATCTCTGACGTTGTACTTCTACATCGACTACATAGACACCATCTGCTGGCATGTAAGTTCGATCTCTTAGAACCAGATTGGCTGTTGGATAACCGATAGTACGCCCACGAGCATTTCCATGAACGACCATCCCACGAGATGGGAGCGGAGTGCCGAGCAGATGCTTGACTTCCCTGACATCTCCATCAAGAATAGCCTGACGAATCCGTGTGGAACTAATCTTGCCCTTTTCATCCTCAACTGGAGGAACAATGATGATCTCTCCATCAAAATAGTCCTTCAGGTCATCCGCAGTTTTCTTATCTGAACCAAACGTATAGTCAAATCCTGCTACAATGATAGCTGGTTTTAAAGCCTTGATGTAGGTATCAAAGAACTCTTGACCCGTTAAACTAGCAAATTTGCTACTAAAGTCAAGTAAGAAAAGAGCCTCTACTCCGTGCCACTTCATCTTGTGCTCCCGTTCTTCGTGATTGACAATATGGAGCATGAGCTCAGGTTGGTAAGGTTGTAAGGCAAGTTTTGGCGACTCTGTAAAGGTCATCACGACAACTGGCAGATAATCCTTCATAGAAGCCTTACTGGCTACTTCAAAAAGTTTCTGGTGCCCCTTGTGGATGCCATCAAAATAACCTAGTACAAGGACTGTTTTCCCTGGTACTGCAATATCTTTTTCGTTCTTAATAGGTACTGTTGTAATCATGAAACTATTATATCATAGAGAAAGTCTTTTCGCTAAGAGGAAATCCCAAATGTCTTTTTTTGCCCCTGAACTGACCGTAAGAGAAAATTTAGCACTTTAGTTTTAAAAAATAGCACCTCCTAAGAGATGCTATCATTTGGTAACTAGTCTATTGGTTCTTCTAAATCTTTTAATTTAACCGAAACAATCTTAGAAACACCTGATTCTTGCATGGTAACTCCATAGATAGAGTCCGCTGCTGCCATCGTCCCCTTACGGTGGGTTACGACGATAAACTGGCTGTCCTTGTCAAAGCGGTTGAGGTAATCCCCAAAACGTTTGACATTGGCTTCGTCCAGCGCCGCCTCTACCTCGTCCAAGATAACAAAAGGAATGGTCTTAACACGGATAATGGAGAAGAGCAGAGCCAGAGCAGATAGGGCTTTTTCACCACCACTCATGAGGTTGAGAGATTGGATTTTCTTACCTGGTGGTTGGACAGAAATCTCCACACCAGCTGTTAAAAGATCGCCCTCAGTCAATATCAAGTCTGCCTGACCGCCGCCAAACATCTGTCTAAAGGTCACTTTAAAGGACTCACGAATAGCCTCAAAGGTTGATTTAAAGCGTTCCTTAACCTCATCATTCATCTCTGTAATGGTCTCAAGAAGCAAGTTTTTCGCAGACAAAATATCATCACGCTGGCTATTGAGGAAATCCAGACGGTTGTGAACTTCTTCGTACTGGTCAATAGCTTCCAAGTTAACAGGACCCAGTGAGCGAATAGCCTTCTCTAAATCCTTAACCTCTTGCTCCGCCAGAGTGAGATTTTCCAGTTCATGAGCCTTTTCTAGAGCCTCTGTGTAGCTAATCTGGTACTGGTCAGTTAATTGAACTTGTAGATAGCGCAAACGTTCGCTGACCTTTTCTTTCTTAGCTTCAGCACGTGTTTGCTTGCGAATCAACTCCTCATTCTGCTGACGAGCCTGATCCAAATGACTGGCAATATCATCCAGCTGACCCTCGATATCATCCAATTCAAACTGCTTGCGAATCAGACCTTGTTGGAGATTTGTTTTCTGAGTTTTGGCCTCTTCCTCTTGCTGACTTAGCAAATCCGTATCAACTTTTTCAAGATTATCAACTTTTTCTTGGAGGAGACGCTGGATCTCCTCTTGCTCGATATCCAGATTATCCAGTTCCTTGCCTAAGCGTTCAATATCAGTCACTTCGTACCGCTTTTGTCCTTGCAGTTCGGACTTAAGCAAGCGCGCTTGAGAAATCTGTTCCTGCAAGTTTTGATAACGTTCTTGAATGGCGTTTTTGTTAGACTTAATCTCTTCAATCTCAGCTTCCAGATTTTGCTTTTCACTGGCAATGGTAGCAAGACGCTCTTGGCATTTTTCCTTGTCCGCTTGCCAATCTCCGAGAGAAAGACGATTTAATTCCTCTTCTTGAAGTTTCCAAAGAGTTTCTAACTCTTCCACTTGCTGGTTGGTTTGTTGATAAGCAAGGTACAAGCCTTGCTCCTGAATACGAGCTTGCTCACCCTGAGATTTGATGGATTCTAATCTTTCTGTCAATACCGCCATCTCATCTTGCAAGGTCTTCAAGCTTGCCTCTTCAGAACGCAGACTAGTTTCTTCTTCAGCAATTTCTTTTTGTAATTGCTCTAGTTCTAGCTTGATGAAAATACTGTTATTTTGACGATTGGCACCACCCGCGTAGGAACCACCTGTGCGCAATTCGGTACCATCAAGTGTCACCATGCGAACCTGATAGCGAACTTGACGAGCAGCTGTACGCGCATGTTCCACGGTATCAAAGATAGCCGTTGTGGCTAGCAAGTTCTTGAAAATGGCTTCTAGTCTCTTATCAAACGACACCAACTCATCTGCCATTCCCAGAAATCCTGGACTTGCAGCGATAGCATCTTGATTCTGACTAGAAATCGTACGAGCCTTGATAGTCGTCAACGGAAGGAAGGTCGCACGACCAGCTCTGTTACGTTTTAGGAAATCAATTGCCTTAGTTGCCGCGTTTTCATCTTCTACGATGATATGCTGACTGCTAGCTCCAAGCGCAATCTCCAAGGCAGTTTGATAATGCACATCAAAGGTCAAATGTTCACTGACTGCACCAATGATCCCACCAAGACGGTCTTTTTCTTGAAGAACACTCTTAACACCCGCATAAAAATTACTATGATTTCTTAGAATGTTTTCTAAGCTTTGGGCTCTAGCCTGCTTGTTTTTAAGAGCGTCCAGACGGTCAAAGAGTTGGCTCTGCTGGGCTTGGTAAGAAGCTTTCTGCTCCTCTTGTTCCTTGGCACTAGCTTGGTAGTCTGCCAATAATTTCTGAACCTGCTCCTTGGCGGTTTCAAGCTCGTCTTTTTGCTGACTAGCCTTCTCTTTAGCTGTAGCCAGCTGTTCTTTCAATTTCTCAAGTTGATCTGCTTGTTTTTGAGATAGTTGACGGCTGTTTTCCAACTCATTCTCAATGCGGGTCAGTTGGTTTGAGACATCCACTTCTTCTTGTAAAAGCGCCACAAAACGTTCACGCAGGAGTTCAATCATCTGGTCAGGATCATCTGAAAATGCTAACAACTCTGCCTCTAGGCGATTGAGTTCCTTGTTGTTTTCAGCTAAACTTTCCTCTAACTGTTCCAGATTCCCTTCTTTTTCAGCCTTTTCCTTACTTAGAGCCTTTCTCTTATCTTCCAGAGTCGCCAAACGGGCTTGCGCTTCTTGTTGATTGAGGGCTACCTGCTCAGATTCAAGTTTGGATAGGGCTAGTTTTCGCTCTAAGTCACTGATCAAACTAGTCAAATCCATCAAGCTTCCTTGATCCTTGGCCATTTGAGCTTGGAGATCCTGGCGTTTCTTTTTAAGACTTTGATTTTCCTCTTCTAACTCTTCACGTTTTTGGTAATAACTAGTCAAGAGTTCCTGAACTTGCGTTAGCTCTTCTTCTGTCAGCTCTAGTTCAGCCTTGTTTTCCTTGATTTGGGCAACCAGTACATCCAAGTAAATCGCCTTGCGTTGACCATCCAAGTCAAGAAACTTGCGAGCATTCTCAGCTTGTTTTGCAAGGGGCTTGATTTGATTATCTAACTCGTAGATAATGTCTTCTAAGCGGTCGAGATTGTCTTGAGTTTGTTGTAGCTTACTCTCTGTTTCTTTTCTACGAGTTTTGTACTTTAAAACTCCTGCAGCTTCTTCAAAAATAGCTCGACGCTCTTCAGGCTTGGAGTTAAAAATTTCCTCAACCTTCCCTTGGGAAATGATGGAAAAGGAATCCCGTCCCAAACCAGTATCCAAGAAAAGGTCATGCACATCACGCAGACGGACTTTCTTACCATCAATTCGATACTCGCTATCCCCACTACGATAGATATGCCGTTCTACCTTAATGACTTGCCCTGCATCCTTGATAAAGCCATCTTCATTATCCAAGGTCACGATAACAGAGGCATAATTGAGTGGTTTGCGACTTTCAGTTCCAGCAAAGATAACGTCGGGCATCTTGCCACCACGAAGGCTCTTAACACTAGACTCACCCAAGGCCCATCGCAGACTTTCTGTGATATTTGACTTCCCAGAACCATTGGGCCCAACGACAGCTGTCACACCTTGGTCAAAGACGACCTTGGTCTTATCAGCAAAGGACTTGAATCCCTGGATCTCAATTTCCTTTAAATACATGAATCCAGCCCTTTCTCCACTGCATTTTTCGCGGCTTCCTGCTCTGCTAATTTTTTAGAACGTCCTTGGCCTTTTCCGATACTCTTGCCTTCAACCAGAACTTCTACATCAAAAACCTTATCATGGGCAGGTCCCATCTCAGAAGTCACCTGGTAGCGAATATCCACATCTCCATTGACCTGGAGCAACTCTTGCAAGTGTGTCTTGTAATCCGTAATCATCTCAAAGTCACCTGCCTCAACCTTGGGAATCATGACCTGATAGATAAACTCTTTTACCCTAGCAACATCCTTGTCTAAAAGCAAAGCTCCCAGAAAGGCTTCAAAGGCATCACCAAGAATGGTGTCACGATTGCGACCACCAGACTTTTCTTCCCCTTTTCCTAGCTTGATAAACTGATCAAACTGGCAATCACGCGCAAAACCAGCCAAACTCTCCTCACGGACAATCATGGCACGGAGCTTGGACAAATCGCCCTCTGGTTTCTTAGGATATTTTTTATACAGATATTCTGAAATCAATAATTGCAGAACAGCGTCTCCTAAAAATTCCAAGCGCTCATTGTGTGAAATTTTTAAGAGGCGGTGCTCATTGGCATAACTCGTATGAGTAAAGGCCGTTTCCAGTAAGTTTTTGTCTGCAAATTCGATTGCAAAACGCTTCTTCAGTACAGTTTGTAATTCTTTCATACTGACCTCTTTCTAATAATTACGATCCTTTCTATTATAACAAAAAAAGTCCTCTGAGTCACTTTAAAATGGGACTAGGGGAGAGTGGGATAGTTTTTGAAAAAAAAAATTTCCAATTTTGGAGGCAATATAAAGAAAAAAGCCTTATTTAAAGGCTTTTTTAGGCTGTTTACATCCACCCTGAGGGAATCGAACCCCCATCTTAAGAACCGGAATCTTACGTGATATCCATTACACTAAGGGTGGAAACTTGTTTTATTATAACAGAAATTTGCTCTAATAACAAGTTTTTTATGGGTGGAGTATGCGTCTATTAGTGGGAAGCATCCCCGTTCCAGATAGAGTTTTTCACGATAACATAATCAACGTGCTTGAGGTCAGCAACCTTGCGTCCTCCTGCGTAGGAAATGGCACTTTGCAAATCTTGCTCCATCTCAGTAAGGGTGTCTTGCAAATGCCCCTTGGCAGGAAGTAAGATACGTTTGCCTTCCACGTTTTTATAAGCACCCTTTTGATATTGTGAAGCGGAACCATAGTATTCTTTGAACTGTTCCCCATCGACTTCGATTGTCTTTCCTGGGCTTTCGATATGTCCTGCAAATAGGGAACCAATCATGACCATGCTAGCACCGAAACGGATAGACTTAGCAATATCACCATGAGTACGAATCCCACCATCAGCGATGATCGGCTTACGCGCAGCCTTTGCACACCAGCGAAGAGCAGCCAACTGCCAACCGCCAGTACCAAAACCTGTTTTCACCTTGGTGATACAAACCTTACCAGGACCGATTCCAACCTTAGTAGCATCGGCACCAGCATTTTCCAATTCACGCACAGCTTCTGGTGTCCCTACATTCCCAGCAATGACAAAAGTGTCTGGTAATTCTTTCTTGATGTGCTGAATCATAGAAATCACGCTATCTGCATGACCATGAGCAATATCAATCGTGATATACTCAGGAGCATCAGTCTTGAGCTGGCTAACAAAGTCATACTCGTAATCCTTAACACCGACAGAAATTGAAGCAATGAGCCCTTGATCATGCATGCGTTTGATAAAAGGAATGCGCCCCGCCTCGTCAAAACGGTGCATAATGTAGAAATAACCACCTTTAGCAAGTTGCTCTGCTACGTTCTCATCCAAAATCGTCTGCATATTTGCAGGTACAACAGGTAGTTTGAAAGTGTGATTTCCAAGTGTGACACTTGTATCCGCTTCTGCACGGCTTTTAATGACACATTTATTAGGGATCAACTGAATATCTTCGTAATCAAAAATTGGAAATTCATTTAACATATCGATGTCTCGTTTCTTTTGTAATGACCTACCTATGCTTGCGCATCTCTACGCCTTTTTCCGACGTTTCCTTGATTTATTATAAACTAAAGTACAGTTTTTGTCAAATATTTTTAATAATCAAATTACATCGTTCGGTTTTTACTTAAGGAATAGAGAAGTAAAGTGGAGAGAGTAGTTTCACTCCACTTCATTATCAATATTCCTTTTAAAAATTTCTTCAGAATTTTCCATTATTTTACAAAACACACTGTAGGATAAAGCCTTCTGAGGAATTTGGATAGACCACTTTTTAAACAAGACTCCGTACCCCACTACTTTTCCTATCTCACTATTTACTGACTGCTCCATACTAGGAAAAATCAATCCAGCTTTCCAAGTTTTCCCAGCTTCTAAAATATAAGAATAGGAAATCAACTGAAACAAGTCCTCGCGATTGATCCCTTTTTCAGTAAACTCCAGTTTTTTATATTTTGCATCTAGAACAATCTTTCGTTCTCTGTCATAAAAATCTGGATATACTTTTCGTTTCCCACCAGAAAATATTAGGATGCCGCCTTTCTTTTCTTTATTTCGAGGATGGATGAAACCTTTTGGCAACAAGGTGTAAACATACTCTTCCCAAAGCCAGGCAACATCAAAGAGAATACCATGTACCTTTTGGGCTTGAGGTCCAAGACCATGCTTTTCTCTACTCAGAATCATCAAGCAGAGTTCCTGTAATTTTCTATACTCTCTAAAATAGGCATGTCGGATGGGTTTGATTTTATTCATTCTAATAATCTTGGCACGATCAGCTAGTTTATAAGCTGGAGTTACGCGAATAATTTCTGTTATATTTTCACGATTCCTATCGAGCAGAACTCCAAAACCTTTCTGATTCTTTATGTACTCAATCGTATGTCGAATCAACTGCATGAGTGGATTATCATAGGTAAACTCCCTAGTAGTATAGGCAATATTTCCCGTAAAAGGAAGATTTTTTTTCAGATGATTTCCAACATCAACGACTCCCTTTATATGACTATCGTTATGGAAAAATCTCTGGTATTCCTTATAAAGACCTTTTCGGAGAGCAGCTTGCAGATACTTGGGAAAGAGGTAAACCAAAAGCTGATAGAGCTTATCTTCAGGAGATAGACCGACATCCAAACTAGTCAGGTTAATATTGAGAACCTTTTGTAAAAGATAATGCAAAAAATGGTCGTTACTTTCATCAGAAAAACGAGAGGAAATCGTTAATCTTTCCTGACCATATCCAAGAAAACCAATCACGTTCCCTGTCTTGATTTCCTGATTAACTGTTTCCAAAATCTTTTGGTCCTTATCCAAATCAGGAGTATGAGTCAAATCATTTGGAAAAATAAAGATATTATCCTCTCTAGAAAGGTTATCCAGTGTTCTATCAAGAAGAGCTTGACTTAGTTTGGGATATTCTGCAACAAAGTCTTCTTTAGCAATTCTATGCTGATTATCAGTTATCCGCATTATCATCACCAGTATCTTGCTGAACTGTTTGCTCCTTATTTGTCAGATCAAATGCTTTTTTCAATGTACCCAGAGTTTCAGCCTCTTCATAAGAACCTCGTAAGTAATCTTCCAAAAGCGGTTTGAGGTAATCAGACCAGAGCAATTCATAGTCAAAATCTACATCCTTCAACTTAAGGAAATAACTTGGTCCGATATGATAATGGCTATTTAGCTCCTGAACGTTTTCGATAGCAGCATTCAAATTTCTAAGACGAAGTTTTGCTTCTTCTGCATGGATACCCAGTTCTTTATCCAACATAGCAACTTGACTTTCAGCAGTAACTTCAACAAAGCGGAAACGACGACGCATAGCAAAATCAAAGGTATCCACCGAGCGATCAATATCATTCATTGTTCCGATGATGTAAACATTTTTAGGGATATAAAACTTATCATCAGTTTCGTGTAGATTGGCATACTGGGTAGATATACTCCCCCTTTCACCACGATAGCCAGGGTCAATAGAGAAAAAGAGTTCCCCAAAAATCTTAGAAATCTCCCCACGATTAATCTCATCGATGATGAAGACGAATTTCTTGTCTGTGTCAATTTCTGTTGGAGAAATATAATCTTTCAGACCAAATCTTTTCTTTAAAGTTTCTAGGACTTTTTTTCCTTGATTACGATAATAGGGCTGTTTCAGATATTTTTCATCTTTATAGAGTTCATAAACATAAGATTTTGTTAAGCAAGTTCCTTGGGCTTTAGTTTCATAATTGATATTAAAATTATTTCGACTATTTACTGTGAGATAGGAAAATTCTGTCAAATATTCTTTTTCATCTCTGCCACTTACATATTCAAGATAAAGATCCCAAGCTTCATCAAAATTATCTTGTCCCCCAGTTTTCTGAGCTTCTTTAGCCTTCTGGCAAAATTTCTTAAAAATACCATCTTCTAGCTTAAACTCAATAGCTCCATCCCCATTTGAAACTGGCCTCAACCCCTCCACAAAATCCGTATAATCATAGGAAGGGTGAAATTGTACAAATCCGATTTGGTCTTCGTTGCCATCCGTTAATTCTTTAGCAATTTCTTTAGCAAGATAAGTTTTTCCTGTACCAGGTGCGCCACGGAGGATAAGGTTTTTGGATTGTAACAAGATATTACTCAAGGGATGATGAATATTATTTTGTTCAGACATTTCTTTCTCTCCTTGCTTATTATCACTGTCTATAAAATCTTTTGAATACTCAAATAAAATACTACCCAACATTGAAGATTCTAGTTCAGGATATGTTTTAGAAAACAGTTTACAAATCTCATGATTCTGACGATAGGGCCCTCCTTGATTACTTTGGGGAATCAACCTATTCCAAAATTCATTTTGACTATTCATATTTACTCCTAAAAAAGAAGGATTCTCCGAATAAATACAAAGTAGTTTTGTGACTACCGCAGAACGCCCAATAAATTCATTCTTTGACTTTTTTATGTCAAAAATAGGGTTATTGAAATCCAACATTCTACCAGCTTGGATGATCTCATACAAATCCGATTTTAATTTGTTAAATCGGTCTTCTAGTTCTGATTCTGGAATGACTTTATTAGCTTGATCTTTATAACTCTTTGTTTTTTCATTCCAATAAATACCAAATTTTGAAGAACCTCCGCCTCCAATTCCCATAAATAAAGATTTGTATTTCCCCCTCTCAAGACCGTAGCAAAAAGAATTACTTTTAGTGCCTTTCCCAATGACATATTCATCGATAGACATGGTTAAAATTCTATCAAGTGGCCATTCTTTAAGAAATTCTTCACGTAATTTTTCATTGTGAATACTATATTTAAATGCATCTTCTCTTAATCTTATTTTATTTTCTTGGTACCAAGCATAAAAATCTTCCAAGCCAAGCTTTCTTTTATCCATCAATCTTACTCCTTTTATAATAATGTTCAAATAAAAACTATATATTTCACATATAGAATATCATATCTATATAAAAAAGAAAAGAAATTCTAAACAAAAAGCCCAGTGTTAGGAGCTTCAATGTCTCTTAACACTAGACTTCTTTTCAATCTTAATAATACTCACCCTGACGGTAGTCCCATGAGTTAAAGGTATCTGACAAATGCATCATGATTTTATCAATGTCAAGCCCTTTACGGATCACGACTGGTGCTGGTGAGGTCGAGCGTGCTCCTCCTTGTTCTGGGATGAGTTTACCATCTTTATCAACCATAGACACCATCACACCTTGCTCGTAGCGAGTTTCGATTGTTTTGTCCGGTTGGATGGATGCCACGTAGTCGTCTGCCTCGATGACAAGGTCCACTGCCCCTTCGATACGTTCTCCGATACCTTCCACCTTACCGCGGTTTCCTTTACCAGATGGGTTAGCTGATGAGGCGTAGACCATCTTACCTTCTTCCCAAAGTTTAGCAGCCAGTTGTTCACCAGCTTTACCAAACTTGATGACAAAACAGCTAGTACCACGAACGTCTGTCATGAGTTCTTCACGGCCATCACCGTATGCTTTCAATTTCTCAAAAGCTTCTGGTTTCCAAGGAAGGATACAACCGAGGAGAATGTCTTCGTCCCAATGTTTTTGGTAGAAGGCTTCAATTTCTGGGTTAAGTTGTGCTAAAGCGCGAAGCTCGTCCATGCTACCACAAAGTACAACACCTGGTTTGTTACGGTTACGCTCTTTGGCTTCAAATTTGCGTTCAAGACCTGCCTTATCGCTAGTCATGATAATGTAACCAACTTTTGTAGGGCAAACAATGCACCCGCCCTCACCTTTTAAAATGTCGTAGCCTTCTTGTGAAAGTGTTCCGTTCCATTGAATGTGTTTTGTCATAGTTCTATATTTCCTTTTCTATTTTTCTAATCCTGCCAGTAGGCCGGTCGTTGTTTTTCATAGGCAGCAATCAAATCTTCATACTGCAAAGTAATACCGATATCATCCAAACCATTTAAGAGCTTGTGTTTCCACTCGCTATCGATTTCGAAAGTGAATTCTCCAACT
Source organism: Streptococcus oralis (assembly GCF_003943415.1). Lineage (GTDB taxonomy): Bacteria > Bacillota > Bacilli > Lactobacillales > Streptococcaceae > Streptococcus > Streptococcus oralis_BJ. Next base: position 13,505 of record NZ_RJPK01000004.1, read on the forward strand.
GGTGAGATGATTTTTTGTTGTTCCAAGTCCACAGTTACCTGATCGGTCGGTTTTAGCTGAGCTAATTTCTCTCTAACCTCCTTGGGCTGAACGATAGGCAACATACCATTATTGAGTTCATTATTGTAATGAATGTCTCCAAAAGACCCTGCAATCACGACCTTAAAACCATAGTCAGCTAGAGCCCAAGCTGCGTGTTCTCTGGACGATCCTGCGCCAAAGTTATCCCCTGAGATGAGGATACTGGCTTTGCGATATTCAGGTCGGTTAAAGACAAAGTCTGGGTCCTCAGTATACTTATCGTCCAGATAACGCCAAGCATACATGAGGTACTTACCAAAGCCTTTTTTATCAATCAACTTGAGAAACTGCTTGGGGAGGATTTGGTCAGTATCAATGTTATCATTCATGAGAGGAACGGTCGTTCCCGTATAAACTGTAAATTTCTCCATATCCTCTCCTTACTGGACCTCTGGCATCTGTCGAACATCTACGAAACGCCCTGCAATAGCTGCCGCCGCTGCCATGGCTGGACTGCAGAGATGGGTTTTAGCACCAAATCCCTGTCTATCCTCAAAGTTGCGGTTACTGGTTGAGGCACAGTGCACGCCATCAGGTACCTTGTCTGGATTCATCCCTAGGCACATAGAGCAACCTGGGTCTCTCCACTCAAAGCCAGCATCCAGAAAGACCTTGTCCAAGCCCAACTTCTCAGCAGCTCGTTTAACAGGACGAGAGCCTGGAACCACGATAGCCGTTAAGTTGGGAGCTATTTTCTTCCCTTTGACAAATCGAGCAGCCAGTTGCAAGTCACTTAGCCGAGCATTGGTACAAGACCCGATAAAAATATATCCTAGTTCAATGTCCGCTGGCTTTTGACCAGGCTCCAAGTCCATGTAATGATAAGCTCGTTCATCATTCATATCCTTAATTTCTGGAAAACTACTGTCAAAGTCAACGCCCATAGCAGGATTGGTTCCCCAAGTCACCATAGGTGCCAAGTCAGAGACATCCATATGGATAACCTTATCATAAACAGCATCATCATCGCTGACAAGCATCTTCCAGTCAGCAACCGCCTCCTCGAAATCTTCTGGAACACATTCCCGTCCCTTGAGATAGTCATAGGTGGTCTGATCTGGATTCATGATTCCCATCTTGGAGCCAAACTCGATGGACATATTGCAGATAGTCATGCGCTCTTCCATGCTTAGTGCATCAATCGCTTGTCCACGATATTCCACCACATAGCCAACACCACAAGCAACGCCATACTTGGCAATCAAGGCTAAAATGTAATCCTTAGAATAAACTCCTTTTTGAGGAACACCAGTGAATTCTACCAGCATTTTCTTGGGTTTAACTTGCCAGAGGGTCTGGGTAGCAAAGACATGCTCGACCTCACTGGTCCCAATCCCAAAAGCGATAGCTCCGAAAGCTCCGTGAGTAGCTGTGTGGCTATCTCCACAGACGATGAATTTTCCTGGTTGCGTCCGTCCTGTTTCTGGACCTACCATGTGAACAATCCCCTGCTTTTCAGAACCGTGGGCCGCATGTTCAATCCCAAACTCCTCAACATTTTCAGCAAGCTTATCAATTTGAGCCTTAGAAATCACATCTCGAATATCGTAGATATTGACAGTTGGTACATTGTGGTCAAAGGTTCCAAATGTCAAGTCTGGCCGTCTCAATCTGCGACCTGCATCTCGCAATCCTTGAAAAGCCTGAGGACTGGTCACCTCGTGAATATAGTGCTGATCCACATACATGAGTTGGGGCTGCCCCTCTTCTCCTGTGATGACATGGCGGTCCCATAATTTATCAAAAATTGATTTTCCTGCCATCCATTACCTCCAAATAAAATATAAGGCTACTAGTGTGGTCACCATCCCGAGAAACCAAACTGTTTTAAAACACCATTTTCTAGTCTTGTGGTGAAAGGTGATTCCTGCTAGCCAGGCACCAAAACCACCACAAGTAAGAGCCAAAATGAGTAAGATTTTCTCTGGGATGCGCCAAGCACCTATTCTTGCCTTGGATTTGTCAATGCCATAAATCAAGAAAATCAGCAAATTCCAAATCAAGAGAGCTAGCGTGATTCCTTCATTTATCTTCATAATCTTTCAATGATGGCTTCTGTCATTTCCTTAGTAGAAGCCTGTCCTCCTATATCTCTCGTTAAAATTCCTGATGCCAAACTGGCTTCTACAGCATGTTCGATACGCTCCGCATCCTCATAACGTCCAAAACCATCTCTCAACATCATAGCAACTGATAAAATCATGGAAATAGGATTAGCAATTCCTTGACCTGCAATATCAGGCGCTGAACCGTGAATAGGTTCATAAAGACTTGGCCCCTTTTCAGAATGACTGGCTGATGGCATAACCCCAAGTGTGCCAGATAGAACGCTTGATTCATCTGATAGAATATCTCCGAAAAGATTTTCTGTCACGATGACATCAAACTTAGCAGGATTAGTAATCATGAGCATGGCAGCTGAGTCCACCAACTGATGTTCCAAGCTAACATCTGGGAAATCCTGCGCAACTTCCTCAGCCACTATTCGCCAGAGTTTTGATGTTGCTAGAACATTTTGCTTATCGATACTAGTAACGATTTTTCTGCGACTTCTTGCAATTTCAAAGGCCTTACGAATAATCCGCTCTACTTCTTCATAGCTATAGTCATTGATATCACGCGCTTTGCGCTCTTCAAGGATATGATCTCCGAAGTAGATCCCGCCTGTCAACTCCCGCACCACGACAAAGTCCACACCAGCAATTCGTTCTGGTTTAAGTGGTGACAAATGTTTAAGACTCTCAAAGATTTTTACAGGCCGAATATTGGCATAGAGATTGAGTTCCTTCCGAAGAGCCAGCAAGCCTTGTTCAGGCCGAATCGCTGCACTATCATACTGGGGACTACCGATAGCCGCTAGGAGAATAGCATCTGCTTCTCTACATGCCTTGAGGGTTTCATCAGGTAAGGGATGCCCCACAGCATCAATACCTGCACCTCCAAAGGGGCGTCTGTCTATCTCATAGTCAAATCCTGTTTTTGAAGCTAGAGCTTCCAGAACCGTTAAACCAGCTTCCATGATTTCTGGACCGATTCCATCCCCCGCTAGAGCTACTATTTTCTTTGTCATAGCCTTCTCCTTTACACACTAGGCATGTCTCGGTAGGAAACACTGCGCCCCATTTCACCAGCATTCTCTTTTTGAACAAAAGTATTGGCATTGATATAGGCAATAGCCGAAGCCTTCAATACATCGAAATCGAGACCTGCTGCGTTAAAGATGGTTTCTGTATCTCTGTTTTCAACAGTTACCAAGACACGAGCTTGGGCATCAATTCCATCTGTTACCGCATCGATGGTATAGGACACCAAGCGGACAGATTGGTTAAAGAACTTATCGATAGCGTTAAAGATCGCTTCAACGGAACCTTGTCCTGTCGCATTAAATTCGACTTTTTCACCATCCATGTTGGCTAGGCTAACAAGCGCTTCAATGTCATTATCTGCATGAGTTTGAAGTTGTAAATCATCAAAGTGGAAGCCTTCTGGATTTTCAACCATGGTTCCAGCTACCAGAGCTCGAATATCTGCATCTGTGATTTCTTGTTTCTTATCGGCCAGTGCCTTGAACTTAGCAAAGAGTGGTTTGATATCCTCTTCTGTAAAATCTAGGGCCAATTCTCTTAGTTTTTCAACAAAGGCATGGCGACCTGACAATTTTCCAAGCGGAAGACTATTACTCTTAACACCAACCAATTCAGGTGTGATGATTTCATAAGTGAGAGGATTTTTAAGGACTCCATCTTGGTGAATACCCGATTCATGAGAGAAGGCATTGCCACCAACGACAGCCTTGTTTTTAGGAACTGGAATACCAGAGAAGCGAGAAACCATTTCAGACGTATTCATTGTTTCATCCAAAACAATATCACTAGTTGCTTGGAAGAAATCCTCACGAATCTTCAAAGCAACAGCTACTTCTTCAAGAGCAACATTACCTGCGCGTTCACCGATACCATTAATAGTTCCCTGGACACGTCCAGCACCGTGTTTAATTGCTGTCAAAGTATTTGCAGTTGCCATACCGAGATCATCGTGACAGTGAACACCAAAGACAACTTTATGATCTGATTTAATATTTTCAGTCAAGTGATCAAAGATACGTGCAAACTCTTCTGGAGTCGTAAAGCCAACTGTGTCAGGGATATTGATATAAGATGCACCTGCATCGACCGCTGTTTGAACGACTTGTAAGAGGAAATCCAGCTCTGTTCTGGTCGCATCCTCTGGAGAAAATTCGACCACTTCAAACTTAGAACGTGCGTAAGAAACATGTTCCTTGATAGCTTCTAAAATCTCTTCCTTGCTCTTATTGAGCTTATACTTGCGATGAATCGGACTGGTAGCAATAAAGACATGAATTTGTGGATACTTGGCATCCTTAAGCGCCTCATAACAAGCATCAATATCAGATTTTACAGAACGAGCTAATCCTGTCACTGCTGTTTTTTTCATGACTTTAGCAATTTCTTGAACGGCTATAAATGAATCTGGACTAGCAGCCGGAAAACCAGCCTCAATTACAGAAATACCCCATTTCTCCAACTGTCTTGCAATGGAAACTTTTTCCTTTATTGAGAAGTTAACACCAGGTGTTTGTTCCCCATCACGAAGGCTTGTATCAAAAAATTCAACTGTTCGCATAAGATTTCCCCTTTTCCAAATGTGGTTTTAAAAAAACATCTCGCTCGGGAACCCAAGCGAGATGTTGATTTACTCCCGCTTGGTAAGCCAAACAGGACTAATGCTTCTGCACTAGCCCGAGTACCTCAACAACAAAGCAAATTGATTAAACTTAGCTGTTTTCATGTTTGACTTTCTCCTTCGTTTGATATCTTGTTTAGTATTTTAGCATAGCCAAAAACACTTGTCAAGAAAAAATCCATTATTTTCTGAAAATTTCTTCAGTAAAGAATATTTTGTTAATTAAAAGTATTTGAAAATACAAAGGTATTTCCTTACTTTTTCAAAGTCAAATTCCAACTAGTTTCCAGCAAATCTAGAACTTCTTCATCAGATAAAGTACCATCAAGAGCAAGACTAATCCAGTAGCGTTTGTTCATATGAAAGGCTGGGTAAATTCCCTTTTGCGAAAGCAAGGCAGCTACTTGGTCATGTTTGAGGTTGACTGCTTCCACTAGCCCTTCTCTCCCCTTATCTAGCCTATCCCAAGGAATTCTCATTAAAACAGCATACCACTTTTGATTGCCTTCATGGCGCAATACAGCTGTATCAGGCGACTTTTCCCACAGATACTCCAACTGATTGCCATACTTTTCTTGAACTTGAGCCATGATACGCTTAGTCTGAGGACAGATAAAATCCTGTACATCAAAGCAAGCCTTCCGAATCTGGTAGAGAATCTCCAAACAAGCCTTACGAACACTTCCGACAAAACTTCCCCTCATACTTTCCATATGTACTTGAGGATAGAGGTCACCCGTTTCCTGATCAAAGACCTGAAAACTCACATCATCAGTAGTGATAGAGACTGTCATGAAAAAGTCACCCTGAAAAATCTGGCAACTGTAAGTCCAGACTTCCTCATTTTCTACAAAACCATAGGCATGGGCTTTTTCTTTATTAAACTGATAGGATTTAAAAATTTCAAACATAAGTGAAAACTGCTACCAAAAGCTAGCAGTTCCTTTCTATTTTTTAAAAGACAACCTTAGTTCCATGCAGTTGTGTCACTCCCAACTGTTCGATAAAGGTTTGACGGTTGTCCAAGTCAATCCCCCCACCTGGTAGAATTTCAATTTTACCTTTAGCATGTTCCAAAATTCTGTGATAATGAGCGAAACGTTTCTCTAGCGAGTCACCAGACACCCCAGCACGAGTCAAGATACGAGTGACACCAGCTTGGCTGAGCCAGTCAATGGCTTCCAACTGGTCTTCATCACTTAATTCATCAAAGGCCATGTGAAAGACAATTTCCATTCCTTTAGATGCGGCAATCAGCTTCTCAAGATTAGCCTTATCCAACTTCTTATCAGCAGTTAAAGCCCCAAATACAACCCCTTGACTTCCAGCCTGTGCAATCAAACGAATGTCTTCTAGCATGATTGCTATTTCCATATCAGTATAGACAAAGTCGCCACCACGGGGACGAATCATGGTCATAATGATGCTATCGTAGTTAGCTGCCAGTTCAACCGCTGCCTTGGTCACTCCATAGCTAGGTGTTGTTCCTCCTACTGCTAGATTGTCACAAAGTTCGATTCGACGAGCTCCAGCCTGCATCGCTTTTTCTAGCAAGGTCACATTTTCAGCACAAAATTCGTAAATCATTTGATTCTCCTTGATGTTTTCTTTAAATTTATTATATCATATTGCTTTAAATATGCTTTCATTTTTATCAAGGCAAATAACTACTATTTTTATCTATTCTTTGTCAGGAATGACTTTAAAGAGATAATAGGTGATAAAGACAGTCAGGGCTCCCAGACCGATTTTGACTGGCAAAAGAGGGGCAAAATAAATAGAAATTCCCATCAAGATATAGATAGATACGATGATTTTTTTCTTGCGTTCACGCGCTATAGACTTGGTTTCCCGAAAATCAGCTACATAAGTCTGATAGAGCTTGGTGTGATAAAGCCAGTCTTCAAAACGCTTAGAAGATTTTGAAAAGCAAGCGATAGACAGCAAAAGAAAGGGAGTTGTTGGTAAGAGCGGCAGGACAACACCTACAAGAGCTAGAGCCAAAGAAATAAAACCAATACAGAAATAAATAATGCGCATAACTTCTCCTAGATAAATTACTCTTCCTCTAGTTTCGCATACAGTGAGGAAATTTGTCAAGCTTCAAGTAAAAAGAGCCTGAAATTCATTTTCAGGACTCTGCATTTTATTTGATCTTTTCCTCTTCGTAGTCGCCATTACTACATACAACTTGCTTGCCACCACCACGGACTTTTTTCTCCACAAGGAAGTGTCCGCATTTTGGACAGTCACGGTCAATCGGTTTGTCCCAGGAAGTAAATTCACATTCTGGATAGCGATTGCAACCATAAAAGATACGATTGCGCTTGGTTTTGCGTTCGATGATTTGTCCTTGATGACAGCTTGGACACTCGACACCAATCTCTTTGACAATCGCTTGTGTATGACGGCAGTCTGGGAAATTGCTACAAGCATAGAATTTACCAAAACGACCGAGCTTAATCACCATCGGACTACCACAGACTTCACAGTCAAATCCAGCTGGTTCATCCTTGATCTGAATTTTTTCCATTTCTGCTTCAGCCTTGGCTACTTCTTTAGAGAATGGTTTGTAAAAGGTGTCAATAACACGTTGCCACTGCTCTTTTCCAACTTCGACATCATCCAGTTTTCCTTCCATCTCAGCTGTGAAGGTCACGTTTACGATATCTGGGAAATATTCAACAATGAGTTTATTAACAATTTCTCCCAACTCTGTCGGTTCAAAGCGTTTGGCTACCAGACGAACGTAGTATCGTTTCTGGATGGTTTCAATGGTCGGAGCGTAGGTTGATGGACGTCCAACCCCATTTTCCTCCAAGGTCTTGATAAGCGTTGCTTCTGAATAGCGAGCAGGTGGTTGGGTGAAATGTTGTTCTGGCTTGCTATTGACTTGCTTGACCACATCTCCAACAGCCATGTCTGGTAACATCTTGTTCTTGTCAGAATCATTATAAATAGCAAGATAACCATCAAACTTAACCTGACTACCATTGGCAGCAAATTGGACCCCATTTTGAGACAATTTAACAGCCATGGTATCAAAGATAGCTCCCGTCATCTGGCTGGCCACAAAACGGTTCCAGATAAGGGTATAGAGCTTGAGCTGGTCTTTATCCAAGTACTTAGCGATACTTTCTGGTGTATTAAAGACACTAGATGGACGAATAGCTTCGTGGGCATCTTGAGCGCCTGAGGCGTTCTTGACCTTGCTACCATGCTTGGAATACTTGCTACCAAAACGGTCGTTAATGTAGCTTGCAGCTTCATTCTGAGCTACTGGACTGATACGAGTCGAGTCTGTACGCATATAGGTAATCAAACCTTGCACACCCGATCCGATATTGATCCCTTCATAGAGCTGTTGAGCCACCATCATGGTCTTTCGAGTACGGAAATTGATTTTGTTAGCCGCATCCATCTGCATGGTTGAAGTCGTATAAGGTAGGGGCGCATTGCGTTTGCGCTCTTTCTTATCTACCTGATCTACTGTAAAATCTTTGCTCGTTAGGTGGGACAAGACTTCTTTGACTTCTTCGTTGGTGGTCAATTTCATCTTTTTGCCATTCATACCATAGAAAGAAGCCTGAAATTGCTTGGTACCCTTCTTAAAGACACCATCAATTGTCCAGTATTCTTCTGGTTGAAAGGCATTGATTTCATTTTCACGGTCAATGATGAGCTTAAGGGCAACAGACTGCACACGTCCTGCTGATAAGCCCTTCTTGACCTTTTTCCACAAAATTGGCGAAATCGAATAGCCTACCAAGCGGTCCAAGACACGACGAGCTTGTTGGGCATCGACCAAGTCCATATCAATCTTGCGAGGTTCTTTAAAGGCATTTTTTACAGCGTCCTTGGTGATTTCATTAAAGACCACACGGTTGGCATCATTTTCATCCAAATCGAGAATATGAGCCAAATGCCAGGAAATCGCTTCTCCTTCACGGTCCGGGTCACTTGCCAGAAAGACTTTATTGGCCTTTTTGGCTTCCTTTTTCAGGTCATTAATGAGAGGACCTTTTCCTCGGATATTGATATACTGCGGTTCATAGTTATTTTCAATGTCGACTGACATACTGGATTTTTTCAAATCACGGATATGTCCGACACTGGCTAAAACCTTGTAATTTCTGCCTAGATATTTTTCAATCGTTTTCGCCTTGGCAGGCGACTCCACGATGACTAGATTTTTCTTAACTGTTGATTTTTTCTTCTTTGTTGCCGTAGCCACACTATCACACCTTTTCAAAGTAATAAACTTTATAAAGTGTAAACCATTTTTCTATAGCTGTCAAGACTTAACTCCTATAGTATAGAAGAAAAGTTTATCTGAGTGAACAATTTCTCCTTAAAATTCAAACTCTGCTAGCACATCTTGACCACTGGAAATCAGTTTTGCTCCCTCTTGGATCAAGTGGTGACAGCCATCTGAATGGCCATCTAAAATGTTCCCTGGAATGGCAAAGACATCGCGTCCTTCCTCCATAGCACGCTCACAGGTGATGAGACTCCCCGAACGCATCCTTGCCTCTGCTACAATAACCCCACGACACAGTCCTGCTATGATACGATTTCGAGCTGGAAAATGAAATTTCAGAGGTTGCTCGCCAGGTCCATATTCACTGAGAACCAGATGGTCATTGCCAATGTACTCCTGCAATCGTTTATTGACTTTAGGATAAAACACATCCAATCCTGTTCCAATCACAGCAATCGTTTTTCCACCATTCTGGAGTGCAGCCATGTGGGCAGCCGTATCAATCCCTTTAGCCAAACCACTGACCACGATTAACTCGTTTTCCAAACCTTGAATGACTCTCTGAACCGACTTTGCACCCTGACTAGAACATGAACGACTCCCTACAACAGCAACCTTTGGAAACTTCAGCAAGTCTAGATTTCCCTTATAAAACAAAAGCGCTGGAGCATCATAAATCTCACTCAGATCCCAAGGATAACAGTCGTCTAAAATGGAGAAAGATGGAAATTTTTGAAACTCCTTCTCCAACTGCACATCATCTATCTGGAAATAGCGTTCCATAAAGACAGCGGGATTTCTGCAACCAGAGATTTCTGCAATATCTCCTAATAAAAGTTCTTGATCTACAGTTTCGTCATATTCAAGGACAGTTAAAATCTGTTGATTGGTCAGGCCAGCTTTTCTCAATTTGTAAATCTCATAGTTTGTGATCTTCATATACAACTCCATTTCTTTTGCTACTCATCTATCTATTCGTAAAAATAGCAAAAAGAAGACCAGTTGATCTTCTTTTTTTCATTTATTCAGATTTAGTAGTTGACCAGCTACTTTCAACCATTGGTAAGATTGTTTTTAAAGTTTCTCCATCCCCTTCAAGTGAAACATAGCGGATTTTACCATCATTTGATCGGAAAACCCAGGTAACGAGATATTTCCCTGACTTAGCAATTGCATTGACAACATAGGCTTCATAACCTCCAATGGTCGATTTGGAGCCCCAAACCTTACTGAAATCAGAGCTTTGTTCTTTGGAAGTTAAAATACTAGATGAGACAGTCACAACATCCAGTTTAGCATATTCTTCTTCGCTGATATTAAACTGCTCAACCTTGAAGGTATTCAGCGTAACAATGTTGATATCTGTTCCATCGCAATACTGTATATCATTTCCACCTTCTACTTCATGGAATCGAACCCATGATTTGGGTACCTTGTCAAAACCATATTCATTCGAACCGATGGTTTGCGTCTCTTCCTTTTTCGCTTCAGAAACGGCAGAGCTAGAGCTACTCGTTTCCTGACTGCTAGAAGAACTAACAACTGCAGACGAACTTTCTTCGGTTGCTGTTTGTGATTTATTGGAGCATGAAGCTAGAAAAACACTAGCAGTAACTACAGTACCTAAAATTACTAATTTTTTCATCCTACCACCTTTCCATCCGCATTATAAGAAAAATAAGGACTTCTGTCAAATTCTAACCTAATCTATTCTGTTAGTTTCCGATTTTATAGCTCTCATTTAAAGCAAAAACTCTTGAAAAATCTTCAAGAGTTTGTGTTTCAACTTTCTATTCTTCATCCATACTTAAGACGCTGAGGAAGGCTTCTTGAGGGACTTCGACAGAACCAATGGCTTTCATACGCTTCTTACCAGCTTTTTGTTTTTCAAGAAGTTTGCGTTTACGGGAAACGTCACCACCATAACACTTGGCAAGTACGTTTTTACGAAGGGCCTTGATATCGGTACGAGCCACGATTTTGTGTCCAATAGCTGCTTGAATTGGCACCTCAAACTGTTGACGAGGGATGATTTTCTTGAGCTTATCAACGATGAGTTTCCCACGTTCGTAGGCAAAATCCTTGTGAACGATAAAGCTGAGGGCATCGACCTTATCTCCATTGAGAAGGATATCCATTTTGACCAGCTTAGATGGACGGTACTCTGACAATTCGTAGTCAAAGCTTGCATAACCACGCGTCGAAGACTTGAGCTTATCAAAAAAGTCAAAGACAATTTCAGCAAGCGGAATTTGATAGATGACATTGACACGATTGTCATCAATATAATCCATGGTCACAAAGTCCCCACGTTTGCGTTGAGCCAATTCCATTACTGCCCCAACAAACTCCTGTGGTACCATAATCTGAGCCTTGACATAAGGTTCTTCAATGGTCGCAATCTTAGTTGGGTCTGGGAATTCTGATGGGTTAGATACATCCATAGACTCACCGTCAGTTTGGTTAACCTTATAGATAACAGATGGAGCTGTCATGATGAGGTCGATGTTAAACTCACGCTCCAAACGCTCTTGGATAACATCCATATGAAGAAGTCCAAGGAAACCACAACGGAAACCGAATCCCAGCGCCTGAGATGTTTCCGGCTCAAACTGCAAGCTGGCATCGTTGAGTTGCAATTTTTCAAGGGCTTCACGAAGGTCATTGTACTTGTTTGACTCAATTGGGTAAAGACCCGCAAAGACCATAGGGTTCATTTGCTTGTACCCATCTAGCACTTCAGCTGCAGGATTGCTTGCTAGGGTCACTGTATCTCCGACACGCGTATCCTGAACCGTCTTGATAGAAGCCGCAATATAACCAACGTCACCAGTTGCAAGGAAATCTCGCCCTACTGCTTTCGGAGTGAAAATTCCGACCTCCGTCACATCAAAGGTCTTTCCATTGCTCATGAGCTGAATCTTATCGCCAGGTTTGACTACCCCATCCATGACACGAACTTGGAGAATAACCCCACGGTAAGCATCGTAGACAGAGTCGAAAATCAAGGCCTTGAGTGGCGCCGTTACATCACCAGTTGGGGCTGGCACTTTTTCAACGATCTGCTCAAGAATCTCTTCGATACCAATACCAGCTTTGGCCGAAGCTAAGACCGCTTCGCTGGCATCCAGTCCGATGACATCCTCAATCTCTGTACGCACACGCTCTGGATCGGCTGCTGGTAGGTCAATCTTGTTAATGACTGGCAGAATTTCCAAATCATTGTCCAAAGCTAGATAAACGTTAGCAAGAGTTTGCGCCTCAATCCCTTGGGCCGCATCAACCACCAAAATAGCTCCTTCACAGGCAGCTAGCGAACGCGACACTTCATAGGTAAAGTCCACGTGCCCTGGCGTGTCAATCAAGTGGAAAATATAGGTCTCCCCATCTTTCGCAGTGTAATTCAGCTCGATGGCATTGAGTTTAATGGTAATCCCACGTTCACGCTCAAGATCCATACTATCCAAAAGCTGGGCTTGCATTTCACGACTAGAAACCGTCTCCGTCTTTTCCAAAATGCGGTCCGCAAGCGTTGACTTACCGTGGTCAATATGGGCGATAATAGAGAAGTTTCGAATCTTCTCCTGTCGTTTTTTTAATTCTTCTAAGTTCATGATGCTCTTCCTTTCAGGGTATCTATTAATTATAAATTGTTTTTAATATTTTGACAAGACCATACCCTGCTAGGAGTACTAATCTTCGGCAATAAAACCATCATTTTCGATAAAGTGGTGTTCTGTCATTCCTTGGTCTGTAAAGACGATACCATGAAGGACACCACCATAGACAGCTCCTCCATCCATACCAATCTTGCCATCATCTGTTATCCAAAGCTCAGCTGTACCTCGGTCTTGCTTTAGCAAACCATAAACCGGTGTATGCCCAAAGACAATGGTTTTTCCAGTATGATTTTCGGCTTCATGGAATGGTTTTCTGAGCCAGACTTTCTTGTAATCAGTTGTTTCATGCCAATCATCCAAGGTCAAATCAATACCAGCATGAACAAAGATATACTTGTCTGTCTCTACTACAAACGGCATCTTGCGAATAAATTCCACCAAATCTGCTGCTTCAGTGGCAACTCGCTTGGCATCCTCAACTCCATCAACTGGTGCATCCAAAGGACGACCTAGGATAGAGTTAATGGTTGTATCACCACCATTGCGACGATAATGGTCATAGCTTTCTTCTGGGTCATCGAGCCAAGTCAGAAACATATATTCATGGTTTCCTGATAGACAGATAGCTCCATGATTGTCAACCAAGTCTTTGACCATTTCCAGAACACGGCGACTATCTTCACCTCGGTCAATCAAATCCCCTAGAAAAAGCAACTGAGTTTGACCATCCCAGGTCTTGAGCAGATCTTCTAGCATACCTGCCTTTCCGTGAACATCTCCAATTACATAATAGTCTGTCATCTTACTTCTCCCTCGTTTGCAATAATTCTCTGGCTTGGGTAAGGGCAGCTTCTGTTACATTTTCCCCAGCCAACATTTTAGCTACTTCCTCTACTCGCTCTTCTAAAGTCAAGAGTCGAACCGTAGACACCGTTGAGTGCTCATCGCTAATCTTCTCAATAAAGAATTGATAATCCGCGATGGCAATCACTTGTGGAAGGTGAGAAATAGCAAGAACCTGACCATGCTGGCCAATCTTATGAATCTTTTGAGCAATGGCTTGGGCTACACGACCTGAAACTCCCGTATCCACCTCATCAAAGACAATACTAGTCTTGCCTTCTTTGCGAGAAAAGGCGGATTTAATAGCTAGCATGAGACGAGACAATTCCCCACCAGATGCAACCTTGACTAAAGGTTTAAAGTCTTCACCTGGGTTGGTCGAAATATAAAACTCGACCATTTCATTACCTTCTCGACTGAATTTGCCCTTACTAAAGCGAACCTGGAACTGTGCCTTCTCCATATAGAGGTCTTGCAATTCTTGCTTAATCTCAGCTTCGAGCTGCAGAGCCAAATCATGACGAGCAGATGCAAGCTGACCTGCCAAATCAACAAGATTAACTTCCAATTTCTTGAGCTCTGCTTCCATGTCTTCAGAAGAAAGGTTATTTCCAGTCAAGAGATTGTACTCATCCGTAATCTTGGCAAAATAAAGCAAAACGTCGTCTACAGTTCCACCATACTTGCGAGTAATAGTATTCAGAAGGTCCAAGCGATTCTCAACCTGCATGAGGCGATTACCATCAAAATCCAAGTCCTCAATAATATCTTCTAAACGCTTGGTAATATCTTCTAAAACATAGTAGGTCTCTGACAGAGAACTTGAAATTTCACGGTATTCAGGGTCATACTCTTCAACACTTTCCATGTCATTCATTGCTGAACGGACATTAGCAAGACTTGAGAATTCCTCATTGTCCAACATGCTATAGGCATTGGTTAGCGTATCCGCAATATTTTTATGATTGAGAAGCTTATCTCGTTCTTGGTTGAGAGCCAAGTCTTCACCGGCCTGCAAGTTTGCTGCTTCAATCTCTGCCATTTGAAATTCCAACATCTCAATGCGAGCCTTGTGTTCCTGCTGGTTTTTCTTGACTTCAAGAACCTGCTTGCGCATTTTGCGATAGGCGTCAAAGCTTGTCTGATAGGTCTCCTTCAAGTCCAAGAAAGCTGCATCACCAAACTCATCCAACATCTGGATGTGCAGTTGCGGACGCATTAACTCTTCTTGGTCATGTTGACCATGAATATCGACAAGATGCTGGCCAATTGCACGCAAAACAGAAAGATTGACCATCTGCCCATTCACGCGACTTACACTTCGCCCATTTTGAAGAATTTCACGACGGATGATAATCTCATCCCCCAACTCCAACCCTTGCTCTTCAAAGAGCTCTTGTAAAGAACGGCTATTTTCAACAGAGAAAAGCCCTTCAATCTCAGCCTTGGGAGCATCATGACGAATAACATCTGTAGTAGCTCTAGCTCCTAACATCATGTTCATGGCATCGATGATGATCGATTTCCCAGCACCTGTTTCACCAGTTAAGACTGTCATGCCTTTTTCAAAATTGAGCGAAATCGCCTCTATAATGGCAAAGTTTTTTATCGAAATTTCAAGTAACATATAAACCTACCAATTTTTTACTTGTTCAAACATTTCCTTGGCGTCTTCTTCATTTCTCAAGATAATCAAAATTGAGTTGTCGTCTGCCAGACAGTTGAAAATTCTCTCTGAGAAAGTATTCATCAGCTGACTCTTGACAAAGGCAGTATTGCCAGGAATGACATCCAGATTGATCATATTTCCCATGCGCTCAGAACCTACTATGTTATTCTCGGCTAACTGCAAACTTCTTACAATTGTTTTTGGCAATTCATAGATATATTTATTGTTCTTCAAGGGAATTTTTACGATACCCAGTTCCTTAATATCTCGTGACACTGTCGCTTGAGTGGCTGAGATGCCTGCTTCCTTTAAGTGCTCAACGATTTCTTCCTGGGTTCCGATTTGATAATCCGTTACAAATCTTCTAATTTTTTCAAGTCTTTCTTTTTTATTCATCTTTAAATTCTCTATGTGCTCTCTCTACAACTTTTTCTATTTCTAGGGCAACTTGGTTACTTGCCCCATCTTCCTTTTTCAAATATGCCAGAAATTCGATGTTCCCATGTCCACCTTGGATTGGTGAATAGTCTAATCCAAGCACTGAAAAACCTTGTTCAACTGCCATAGAAGTGACAGATTCAAGGACATTCTGATGAACCTTGGCATCACAAATAATCCCATTTTTCCCAATCTGCTCACGACCTGCTTCAAACTGGGGCTTAACCAGAGCCACGACCTGACCTTGATCAGCCAAGACACGATGCAAAGCAGGCAAAATCAGACTGAGGGAAATGAAACTCACATCAATACTGGCAAAGCTTGGTTCCTGCTCAAAATCAGTCTTTTCAGCATAACGAAAATTAAACTGCTCCATGCTGACAACCCGCGGGTCTTGACGTAATTTCCAAGCCAACTGATTGGTGCCAACATCGACTGCAAAGATCAACTCAGCACCATTTTGCAACATGACGTCAGTAAATCCTCCAGTGGAAGCCCCAATATCAATCGTGGTCGCTCCATCAACTGACAACCCAAAGACCTGCAAGGCTTTTTCTAATTTCAAACCACCACGGCTAACATACTTGAGTTTTTCACCTTTGAGTTTTAGCTCAGTGTCATCTGGGATTTTCTCTCCTGGCTTGTCAAAACGCTCCCCATTGAGGACTGCTACAACTAGACCAGCCATGACACCGCGTTTAGCCTGTTCTCGTGTTTCAAACAAGCCCTGTTTATAAGCTAGTACATCCACTCTTTCCTTAGCCATTGATTCTCAAACTTTCTACTACTTTCACAATCGGCGCTGTTTCAAAGCTGACTTGCTGGGCAATTTCTTCTAATTTAGCCTCGGCTTGATCCAAAGTTTGGTTACAAAAGGATATAGCCTCCTCCAAGCCCAACAAGGCTGGATAGGTCGACTTTTCTGCCTGTAAATCCTTTTGCGGAGTCTTGCCGATTTCCTCAAAACTAGCTGTTACATCCAGCACATCATCTCTGACTTGAAAGGCCAGCCCAATCAATTCACCCACAGTTTTCAATTTTGCTTGGATTTCTGGTTCCAATTCCGCAATGATAGCAGCTGCTTGGAAAGGATAAGCTAGTAATTTTCCAGTCTTATTGTCATGAATGGTCTGAAGTTCTTCCAAGGATAAATGCTGGTGTTCGCCTTCCATATCTAAAACCTGCCCTGCCACCATACCTAGACTCCCTGAAGCAAGGGATAAGTTGGCAATCAAATCCACCTTGATCTGACTTGGTAAATCTGCCTGCGCTATCAAGGCATAGGGATCTAGGAACAAGGCGTCTCCTGCCAATATTGCCATAGCTTCGCCAAATTTCTTATGATTGGTTAAACGCCCCCGACGATAATCGTCATCATCCATGGCAGGAAGATCATCATGAATCAAGCTTCCTGTATGAATCATTTCCAAAGCCGCAGCCACCTGCGCGTGAGCTGGTTGGATAACCACTCTCAGGGATTCCAAAACTTCTAACAAGAGAAAAGGCCGAATACGCTTGCCACCAGCATGAATAGAATAGAGAACAGACTCTCGCAAACTAGAGGCAAACTGCTGGTCTCCATAAAAATCTTCCAAGGCAGACTCGACAAGAGATAATTTTTCTTGCTTCTTCATTCAAAATCACTTTCTGTTCCGTCTTCTTGCATGACCTTGACCAAGGTCTTTTCAGCCTTGTCCAGCGTCGCTTGGAGCTCTTTTGACAAGACCATTCCCTTTTGAAAGGCAGCAATTGCATCTTCTAGAGCGATTTCACCATTTTCCAAACTTTGGACAATGGTTTCCAGTTCTGCTAGATTTTCCTCAAATTTCTTTTGTTTTGACATCTTTAACCTCTAATTCTACTTGACCATCTCGCATCAAAAGCGTTACTTGATCTTTTTTCTTCAAACTCTCAACCGAGTCTACTACGGACTCTTCCTTTTTGACAATAGCATAACCACGCGCCACGATTCGACTGGTATCCAACATCAGCAGAGCTTCTGAAAGTCGCTTCACTTCAGCAACTTTAGCATCATAAACAAGAGCCATTTGGCTACGTAAGAGCCTATCCAACTGACCAAGCCGGTCTTGATAGCGTTGGATTTTGGTAATAGGTGATATTTGGACCAATTGATGCGTCCTTGCTTGGACTAATTGCTTGTTATCAGAAATCCGTGTTCGCAAACTTTGTTTTAAGCGCAGTTGTAGTTGATCTAACCGTTGCAAATAACCATCATACAAGCGCTCTGGCTGTCTAAAGATAACTGACTGACTGCATTTTTTCAGAGCTTCTTGTTTCTTAGATAGGACATTTCGGACTGCTGTTGCCATCCGTTTTTCTTGATTTTGCAAATGGGTCAAGAGATCCAACTTGGTTACAGGTGTTGCCAGTTCAGCAGCAGCTGTTGGCGTTGCAGCCCGTCTATCTGCCACAAAATCCGCCAAGGTCACATCTGTCTCATGCCCAACACTAGAAATAACTGGCAAACGGGATTCAAAAATAGCCCGTACCACGATCTCTTCGTTAAAAGCCCAGAGATCCTCGATGGACCCCCCACCACGACCAATGATGAGAACATCTAGGTCCTCACGTTGATTGGCACGCGCAATATTTCGAGCAATTTCCTCCGCTGCTCCATCACCTTGTACCTTGGACGGATAGAGAAGGATATCAACACCAGGAAAACGTCTGCTGACGGTCGTGATGATATCTCGAATAACGGCTCCACTACGACTGGTCACCACACCGATTCGCTTAGCAAACTGGGGAAGAGGTTGCTTGAATCTCTCTTGAAATAGACCTTCTTCCGTCAATTTTTTCTTGAGTTGTTCAAACTGAATCGCTAGCGCTCCAACCCCATCAGGCTCAGCTTTTTCAATGATGATAGAGTAACTCCCGCTGGGTTCATAAACCTGTACACGCCCAATCACATTGATCTTCATTCCCTCTTCGAGGTCAAAACCTAATTTCTGATAAATCCCAGACCAGATGGTCGCTTGAATAACCGCATGGTCATCTTTTAGGGAGAAATATTGGTGAGTAGGACGTTTACGAAAGTTGGAAACTTGACCAGTTAAATAGACCCGTTCCAAGTAAGGGTCTTTATCGAATTTCATTTTCAGATACTTGGTCAAAGTTGTTACCGATAAATACTTTTCCATCTCCACCTACTACTCATTTTCTTGCTTTTCCATGGGTATTATTATACCAAAAACATGCTTAAAAATCACCTTTTTCCTACTGAAACTAAAGGAAAAATAGAAAAAGGAGGTCATGCCTCCTCATCTGATTATTTGCTGTTACGAGCTTCTTCCAAAATCTTGGAAATTTTGGTGGTCAAAAGGTCGATAGCGACTGTATTGCTAACCCCTTCAGGAATGACGATATCGGCATAACGCTTGGTCGGCTCAATGAACTGGTGGTACATAGGTTTGACCACACCCAAGTACTGATCAATAACGCTATCTAAACTACGGCCGCGCTCTTCCATATCACGCTTGATACGACGAATAATGCGCACATCATCATCCGTATCCACAAAAATCTTGATATCCATCAAATCACGCAGACGCTTGTCCTCCAAGACCAAGATTCCCTCAACGATAAAGACATCCTGAGGCTCCTGACGATAGGTCTTGTTACTCCGTGTATGCGCTGTATAGTCATAAGTCGGAATGTCCACTGGCCGTCCCGCCAACAATTCCTTAATCTGCTCGATCATCAAGTCTGTATCAAAGGCAAATGGATGGTCGTAGTTGGTTTTGACACGCTCTTCAAAGGTCAAGTGAGACTGATCCTTGTAGTATGAATCATGCTCAATCATGGAAATCTTTTCATCAGGAAAATGCGATAAAATGGCTCTTGAAACACTGGTCTTACCACCACCAGAACCACCTGTCACTCCGATAATGATTGGTCTATTTTGCATGCTATCCTCCGTTTTTTTATCCGTGGTCTATTCTATCACATTTTTAGCAAAATTTATAGTCTGATTTTGGATAGATTATGGGTAACAATTCAAATCCCTACATCTCAGTTAGACTAGATAAAAACCTTCCTTGGTTTGTAAAGTTCACCCCGTTTTTCAAGAATGGCTAGCAATTTTTCTCCCTCAAAGGCAGCCAATTCCTTATCCAACTGTTCTAGCTCGATAAAACGACCAAAGCGTACTTCTGTAGCCTGTTCTTGAGTTAGGAAAACTTTGACAAGGTCCCCTGTTCCAATCTCTAAAGGATGGAGAAAGTCCAGTTGCCCAGCCTCCACTTTTTCAGCAATTTCTTCTAAGGTCAAGGCATCTTCTAACTGCAAACCGGCTGCACTAGTCCGTGTCAAATGGGACATATGAGCCGCATAACCCAGCTTCTCTCCCAAGTCAACCGATAAGGTACGGATATAGGTTCCCTTACTGCATTTCACACGAAAAGTGAATCGTGCAAGTTCGCCCTCATAAGAAATCGGACTTGTCCGCTCAAATTGATAAATAGTCACCTGACGTTCTGGACGCTCTACTTCCTGATCAGCACGCGCATATTCATAGAGCTTGCGACCATTGACCTTGACAGCCGAATACATAGGGGGAATCTGAACAATAGGCCCAGTCAGACTCGCAATGGCTTTATCGACAATGGTTTCATCCAAGGGCGACAAAACGGGTGTCTCTGCGACCACTTCTCCACTGGCATCCTCAGTCGTCGTTGAATAACCAAGAGTGATTTCCCCCTCATAGACCTTGCCCTCGTCCTGCATAAACTCGACCATACGAGTCGCCTTGCCCACCGCAATAGGCAAAACACCCACCACATCCGGATCCAAGGTCCCACCATGACCAATCTTCTTGGTTCCCAAAATCTTACGCAGCTTAAAAACCGCATCATGCGAAGTCATCCCCGCTTCTTTTTTTAAGTTGATAATACCGTTCATTTGTTACTTTCTAATTCCCTTTTCACTTTACATCAACATATTCTATCTTAGACAGATTTTAAAACTATATCAGCTCATTTTTCTAAATACTTCCTAGCTTCCCGTACACAAAAGAGCTCTGGATTTTCATGGGCGATGCTTTCAAACAAACTGCGAGTACGAGCTTCATCTCCTTTTAATTGGGCGTTGAGGGCTCCGTAATAAGAAAACATGATTCGAGCTAGCTTATTTTCGGGTTCCGCAGTGTCGAAATAGTCGTTTACTTCTTGATTAAACACAATATCTTTTATGGCTTGAGTTTGGGCGATTAGTTTAGCTTTCCCATCTTTCGAATCTGGCGCCTTGGACAATTGTTCCTCAAAGAAAGCAATATCTTGCGCATCTTGAAGATGAATAGACACTTTTAATAGTTCAAAGCTTGATATTAAAAATGTATAGTCTCTTAATCTACCCCAAATTTTTTTCAAATTATACTTGGACATATTTTCCTTGGCAGATTGAAAATCTCCTTTTAGATAAGCCACTTGACCTTGGATAAATTGAAAATACTCACGATATGTTGTCCTAAAAATCTTAATGGATTTCTCGGATTGAACCCTGAACATGTCTACATAGAGCTTAAGATTAATAGAATCGTTTAACATTAGATAAATAACCTTGTTTAGGACAAAACGTAGGTATAAGATCCAGATGATTAGAACCCACATCAGTGAAGCAAATATCACCCCCAAAATTTTGGTATCAGGTTGGTATACTAAAAAAACTCCTATTGATCCAATAGCTATTGCTACAACTGAACTAATTAGAATAACAGTCTCTATTTGTAGAAGAGTGTTCTCCGTCGCTGAACTGACTATTTTTTTTACTAATTTCATATATTACTCTCATTTCACTGATTCTAAATATTTCTGCGCTTCCTGAACACAAAAGAGCTCTGGATTTTCATGGGCGATACTTTCAAACAAGCTACGGGCAAGAGCTTCATCTCCTTTTATCTGAGCATTGAGAGCCCCGTAATAAGAAAACATGATTCGAGCTAGCTTACTTTCTGGCTCAGTGGTGTCGAAGTAGTCGTTTGATTTTTTATTGCAATAGATATCAACAATAGCCTTTAAACTCAAAATTTCTTCCTGATATTTTAAAATTTGCGATTGAACATTACTTGTTAGTTCTTCAATTTCTACCATTAATTCTTGCAATTCTAAACAATCATTCAAATGAACCAAGTTTAGGATGCTATAATACTTGATATGAAATACATAGTAGAGATTTTTGGATTTTTTTAGATTACTATTTTTTATTTTATTCAGCAATTCTAAACTATCTTGGAAGTATCCTCTATAAAAGGATACTCTTGCATTTGCCAAATATTTTGGAAGAATCTGAACATTACTATTTAAAGAATTTTCCTCAGCTCTAGCAACTATATCCTGATACTTTGTTAAATTGATATCTTCAAATAAAATATCAATTAAAGCCTTATCAAGTAATAGTTTAGATAGAAGAATAAACAATATAAGAAGGACAAGAAATACTGTTAATAGCTTTGTATAAACAGTCGATGAATGGTTAAAAATATAGACATAAACCATTACTGTTGAAAACACTAAAAAATACAGCAAATATTTAAATATAATTTTAAGAAAAATTGATTCTATTTTATCAGCTGACCATGTTCTGATAATTTCTACAACTTTTTTCATAGAAACTCCTGTTTTTAAGGTAATCTTACTCCCCCTTCAGCGCTTCAAACTTCGCTTTCATTGTTGGATTTTTCCGGGTCAATTTTTTGACGGAAACATCTTCCAATTTATTGTTTGCAAGGCGGAGTTGGTTTTCAGATGTTGTTAGGAACTTTTTAACCTCTTCCATGCGTTTGATAGCCTTATCAATTTCATCGATTGCTTTACCAAAGTTGGTCGAAGCTGAATTATAGTTCTTAGCAAAGGCCTGTTTAAAGGCATCCAAGTCTTCTTCAAAATGCGTAATGTCAATATTTTGTTCGCGAACCAAGGCCAACTCCTGCTTGTATTTAAGGGAATTAAGCGCAGCATTTCGCAAGAGACCAATCAACTGGATAAAGAATTGAGGACGGACCACATACATCTTTTCATACTCGTGACTGACGTCAACAATCCCTGTATTAAAGTAATCGTTATCGGCCTCAAGCATGGTCACCAAAACAGCATACTCACAGTTCTTTTCACGACGATCTTTGTCCAATTCCTTGTAGAAGTCCGCATTCTTATGCTTCTTCTCTGTTCCATCCGCTTCATTTTTCATCTCAAACATGATGGAAATGATTTCCACTCCATTTTCATCACACTCACGGAAGATAAAGTCCCCCTTAGAACCACGCGCAGAAACCTTGTTATCCTTCTCAAAGTAGGCATTTGGAAAGGCAAAACTACGAACCTTGTTAAACTCACTCTCTGCATACTGTTCCAAACTTTCCCCAATTGCCTTGGTTGATTGTTGGGCTTTGAAATTCTTGTAAAACTCGACTTGTTCACTAGCAGCCTTAAGCTGGGCTTCGTAATTCTGCTTAACAGAAGCCAAAGACAACTCATTTTCCTTTTCTTGCAATAGGAGCTGATTTTTGACCTGATCCCGTTCTTTTTCAAGGTCAGAAAGGGTTTTTTGCAGTTGATTTTCATGCTCCAAACGTAAGGTAGCCAATTGATTTTCCAAGGCCTGTACTTCCTTGTCCTTAGCCAATAAAGCCTCATGGCTCGTCTGTTCAACCTCTTTCTTGGCCAATTCCTTCTCTGTATCAAAGTTTTGGATTTGACTCTGCAATTGCGCGATTTCTTGATCCTTCTGAGCCAGTTTAGACTGTTGCTCATTCATGGCTTTTTGCTCAGCCAAGGCCAGCTCCTGCTTCATGCGATCGTGCAATTCCTTATCAAACTCTGCCGTTCTCACTTGGGATAAGAGTTCGGCATACTGACTTTCATTTACTGTAAAGACTTCTCCACAGTTGGGGCATTTGATTTCGTTCATAACTTTCCTCTTTCTAGACTTCTTTAACCATTATATCATGCTTAAAAGAAAATCAAAAACAGTGAGTCGAAACCCACTGTTTATATCTGTTACTTTAAATTTTTTCCAAGGCCAAGCGCAAATCTTCAATCAAATCCTCTACATTTTCAAGACCGATAGACAAGCGGATTTGGTTTGGTGTGACACCTGCTGCTTCTAGATCTTTTTCTGACAATTGACCGTGAGTGGTTGTTGCTGGATGGACAACAAGCGATTTGGCATCTGCTACGTTTGCAAGGTCAGAAAAGATTTCTAGATTATCAATCACCTTGCGTGCTTCTGCCTCTCCACCCTTGACATGGAAGGTAAAGATTGAACCAACACCTTTTGGCAAATATTTCTCAGCCAAGGCATGGTAAGGACTATCAGCTAGTTTTGGATAGTTGACTTTTTCCACCTTAGGATGGTTAACGAGGAAATCAACAATTTTCTCTGCATTTTGCACATGGCGTTCCACACGAAGAGAGAGAGTTTCAAGTCCTTGAAGTAACAAGAATGCATTAAATGGGGACAAGGCCGCACCTGTATCACGAAGCAATTGAACACGAACAGCGATAATAAAGGCTGCTGCACCCACATCCCGAGTATAGCTCAAGTTATGGTAACTTGGGTCTTCCTCAACAAATTGAGGGAATTTTCCTGAAGCTTCCCAGTCAAAACGACCGCTGTCCACGATGACACCGCCAATAGTCGTACCATGACCACCGATAAACTTAGTCGCTGAGTGAACTGCAATATCAACACCATGAGAAAAAACATTGATTAGATAAGGTGTTGCAAAAGTATTGTCCGAAACGAGAGGAATCTGGTGTTTATGCGCAATCTCAGCCAATTTTTCCAAGTCAGGAATGTTAATCAAGGGATTCCCCAAGGTTTCAATCAAGACAAGCTTGGTATTGTCATTGATAGCTGCTTCTACTTCTTCCAAATTATCCACATCCACAAAGGTTGTTGTGATCCCATAACGAGGAAGGGTTTCTTTCAAGAGATTGAAGGTCCCACCGTAAATAGTTGACGCAGCCACCACATGGTCACCTGCGTGAGCAAGCGCCAAAATAGTGTAGGTTACAGCAGCCATACCTGATGCTGTCGCTAGCGCTCCAACACCACCTTCAAGAGCAGCGATTCTTTCTTCAAAGGCCGCTGTTGTAGGATTTGTGATACGGGTATAAATGTTCCCTGGCTTTCTCAAGGCAAACAGATCAGCACCTTCCTGCGTGTCATCAAAAACGAAGGATGTTGTTTGATAAATCGGTACTGCACGAGATTTGGTCGCTGGATCAACTACTTGCCCAGCATGTAATTGTAGGGTTTCAAATTTAAAATCACGAGTCATATGACGACCTCCAAATAGCTTCATTAGGGATATTGTATCATCTTGTGCCAGTCTTTTCCAATACTGATTTTCTATATTTTGATATAAGGAACAACTATGACTAGTCTTACACATCAAACAAAAAAGCACGATTAACTCGTGCTCATTTCTTTAATCGACATAAGTATCTTCATTTTTATTGAGAAAGGCGTATGGCAAGCCCATCAAGAGACCACCTCCGATAAAGTTTCCGACAAAAGTTACACCCCAGTGACGAAGAATATTAGGTATGTCAAAGTTAGCAATTGAATCAGCAGCAACACTAAACTTAACAATCGCAAAAGAAGCAAAGTTCGCAGCAATGTGTTCGTTTGTTAAGAATACAAACATGTAAATTGCTGACAAAACAAGCCAAAGTTTGGCCCCACCATCTTTCACCAAAACAAATGAAAGAATGGCAATGTTTACAAAGATATTGGCTAAAATACCTTCAAGTAAGACTAGCTCATTGGAACGACCTAACTTCATCTCTACAACCCCTGAAATGAAACTATCATGTGTTAGATTTGCATAGGCTGCTGAGTGGGCAAAGCCCCAACCTGCTATCAAAGCTCCGATGAGATTGAACAAGGTACAGTAAAGTAAGATCTCAGCTGTTCTTCTCCAAGAGATTTTTTTCAAGAAACTACCAGCTGTCAAGAACATCATATTTGAAGTTACCAGTTCAGCATTTAAGAAAACAATGTAGGCCAATCCCCAAGCAAAAACAAATGGGAAGAGGAAACGTCCACTACCTGGAGCGATCTTATTAATCAAGTCAGCCCCAACTGCGCCCGCAGCCGTACTAAATGTCATAAAAGCACCTGCAAACATGGAACGAATCGCATACTTAAACTTACTTTGACTATAAAGACTTTCTTTCTTTTTGCAAGCAAATTCAATCTTTGAAATAAATTCTGAAGAGACCATAAAAAACTCCTAAAACTTTTATTTGTGATAATTATAACATAAAGCACGCATTTTGAAAAGCCTTTCTTGTATACGTTTTCTACAAAGAAAATCAAGGCATTGGGGGAATTCCATAAATCTCTCCTTTACCCATTAACAGAAAAACATTTCAATGTTTCAAATTGATCATCCCAAAATTCAAACTCAAATAGGTGCCAGTCATCGAAGGTTTGCTCACAATAACTAACTGTTCCTTGATTGTAGTCAATGATAGGTTTCCCCAGCTTGTTCTTCACATCTTCCTCGCTGACTTCTCCATACATTTCCTTAAGATCAGCTAGCATGAAGTTGATAATTCTATTGAGATTTTCCTGATAATTTTTTGATAACAGTTCAACTTTATCTATAAAGTCACAATCAGGCTCTTCGTCCCAAACAAAGGTCACTCCCTCATGTTCATAAGTGTATTGCTGTAAACTCTCATCAAAATTCATTGTTCACTCTCCAAATCATTATCATTTACTAAAAATTTGTTAACTCTAAGCTGTCACAAAATCATCTAGCCACAGTTACACCAATCAAAATGTTCAAATGCTTTCATAAAAATGTCTTCTACACGCTCATACGATAAAATAACAACGCTTGCAATGATTAGAAGATATCATCATAATGTTCACTTGCTTGTTGCACAAACTCGAAAATATTCAAAGATATGGGTTTCATTTCCAGTGAACCTAATGCCCCCAAATCATTCATATAAATAGTGTCGTCAGAATCTTTTTTTATAAAAAAAGCGACATCCCCATCTTGCCCAATCAGGAAAAAATCAGGTTCCCACTCTTCTATTTGGTAGGTGGAGTTTCTTTCTAGCAAATCTAGCTTCGAGTATAAGATGATACCTGTATTCTCTATTATCAACTCTCCTGCTTTGTCGATTTTACTCAAGAATTCTGCGTATAAGTTTGGAAGTACCAAGTCAATCTGATTATTCATTCTCAACTCCTCATCTATTTTTCCTACTGCGAAAGTCCTATATCTCATCTTCACTTAGTTCTCTAAAATGTGAAATATGATATCCAAAATAACACTTCCCCCGATTTTCCTATGAAGATTCAGTGTCCAGCCATATTGGCAATTCCTCCCAAGAATATCATAGGAAGATCCTTGTCAAATGGAAAACTACTTGTTATGTCTTCTTTGAGCGTAACGAAAGACTTTTCTCTTAACTGACTCATTATCTATCCTCTCTTATGCCAGGCATCCTTCGGTTACTTACGATAAACCTTTCAACCTACTGACCAGATTTCTCTCATATTGAAAAGATACCATTAAAGTTGAATGAGCATCTTGCAAGCATCATACATTATCAAATTTTATAGTTTTCAATTTCTTCTCTACTCATGCCTACAAGTTCTGTCGTCCACAAGCCCACAATGTCCGACAAGACTGAATCACAGGTATATTCTTCTTCACCGCCTATATACTTACAGGAAAAGACAGGCTTCCTTGTCGCCGCTTGATAAAATGTCATGGCTACTTCTTCTAGTTTTTTAGGATTGAAATCAAGTGATAGTTTTTGAGCCATACTTCCTCGTACCAGATCCCAATTTTCCTGCTTAACCTGATAGCTTTCTCGTATTTTAGACACATAGCCCCTACAAAATGCTTTCAATAAGTCTGTGTTCTGATAAAGATACCGATAGCTAAAATCCGAAATACAACCTGCATGAAGTAGGAATGTCAGTAAGTCATCCAGACTTTCTGCTACTCTCCCCACTTGGCCCTCACTTCCGATAAAGCCTATGCTGTTATCTTCGAGAAAAACATATTCTCCCCCACTACCGTCTTGAGCAAATGCCTTACAGGCAAGAGAGTATTCCTCATTGTTCCCTGAAAACTGAACTTCACTTATCTTGTCATAAAAATAAATATCACATTCAGTCATCAGTAAGGTCCTTAACTGTTCATTTTCTCTGACTTCTTGTAGCTTATCCATGATCATTCCTTTCTTAAGCTAAACACTTATCCATCTATCACAATTCTAATATGGTAGTTTTTAGTTTCATTCTTTAGATTCTTCACAAGCAGATCATTCTGTTTTGATTGTCCGAAGAAAAAACTGACAGCTTTTCCATCTTTTCTTTCGATACACAAATGATACCTTGCCCCATTCAATTTGACACTTCGAATATATTTGACTTCAATCATTTTGATGTTATTCAGCGGAATGATTCTCTTCACAAATACAAAAGCATTGTGAATATAAAGTCTACCATTGGCAATGTGAAACGGGGCAAAAAAATCACCACCACTACGACGGACAATTATAAAACGTCGCCAAAAGATTAGTAAAAGAATAGAGGCTAATAAGTAAAAGGCAAAACTAAAGACAGGACTTTCCCACATCGTTTTCATTCCAAACAAAAAATATTCGAACATGCATCATTCTCCTTTGACTGACGCTTCTATTTGACAAAAACCAGTGAAAAATACAATTCACTGGTTTTTGAGGTTAATAACGTTGTTTATATGGCTTATTAAAGGCGCTTAGGATATCATCAGATGTTTCAGAATAAGCTTTAACTTCTTTAAAATCACCTTTAACAATAATCCGCTCTGTCGCATTATAGTCCACACAGGTCACCAATGTGATTTCTTTGATACCATCACGATCTTCGATTTCATCTACTCGGTCCGGAGTAACGTGTTTAACTTCCGTAATCTCATAAGTATAAACCTTATCCTTATCGGTCAGGTAAATTTTCATACCCGCTTTAGCGTTAACTAAAGGTGAGAAGAGCATTTGACTGGCATTTTCAGCAGTAAAGATATGGTGACTGGCTAGAGAATAGTTGCCCTCTCCCATTTTTTGGTCTGGTTTCATGGTTCCTGCTCCGTAGAACAAGTTTACATTATCCAACCCTTTGAAAATCGGCAAGTTAATCTCCACTTCGGGAATAGCAATTCCTCCAATAACTGGAAGTTGCTGAGAATCCCACTGGGCAGCTAACACCGCTTCCGATGAGATGGATTTGACAGAATCAAAATCGAAATTTCCTTCTGTCTCTTTATTTTCCTCAATTTTTTCCTTAGTCACCTGACTGACTTGGTATTTATTGGTATTCCAAACCATAAAGATGTCACGAATTTGAGCATTAAAAATCAAGGCAAGGGATAGAAGAATTAAAAATCCAGCTAAAATATTGATTAGTATATTTTTACGGTTATTCTTCTTCATTTTTCTATGAGACATTATGCTTCACCCTCTGTTTTCTCTTTTGTTACCTCTTCTTTTTCTGCTGCAGCAACCGTTGTGAAGGTCACAATCTTGGCATCTTGGTCTAGACGCATCACCTTAACTCCCATGGTTGAGCGTCCTGTTTGTGAAATATTGGCAACATTCGTACGAATCATGACACCTGTATCTGTGATAATCATCAGGTCTTCATCCCCTTTAACTGTGAGGAGGCCTGCAAGAGGACCATTCTTCTCAGCAACATTGGCTGTCTTCATCCCTTTACCACCACGGCCTTTAGTTGGATATTCAGTAGCAAGGGTACGTTTACCATAACCTTTTTCAGTGATGATAAGGACCTCATCCTGGTCAGTAATAACACTTGCACCAACTACTGTATCACCTTCTCGAAGATTGACTCCTCGGACACCTGTCGCGATACGGCTCATGCCACGAACGGCTGATTGATTAAAGCGAACAGCATAACCAAACTTGGTACCAATGATAATATCTGTGTCTTCTTCTGTCAATAGAACATTGATCAATTCGTCCTCATCCTTGAGATTCAAGGCCTTAAGTCCATTTTGACGAATATTGGCAAATTCTTTGACACTGGTTCTCTTCACGACACCGTGACGAGTTGTGAAGAAGAGATAAGCATCATCACTACGTTCAGACTCAACGTTGATGATGGTCTGAATGCTTTCGCCTTCGTCCAACTTCAATAGATTGACAACTGGCAAGCCCTTAGCAGTACGACCGTATTCTGGGATTTCATAACCCTTAAGGCGATAGACACGTCCTTTATTAGTAAAGAAAAGCAGATGATCATGGGTGCTGGTTGAAACCAACTCACGCACAAAGTCATCATCCTTAACTCCCGTACCTTGAACTCCACGGCCACCACGTTTTTGAGCAGTAAACTCACCTTGGTCCAAACGTTTGATATAGCCCTTGTTAGATAGGGTAATCAAGACATCCGTTTCTTCAATCAAATCTTCATCTTCAAGAGTTAAGACTTCTCCGATCATCAACTCCGTACGACGCTTGTCACCAAATTTGCGTTTGACTTCGTCCAATTCCTCTTTGATGATTTGCGCCACGCGCTCTGGTTTAGCAAGAATATCGGCCAAATCTGCAATCAAGGCAATCAATTCATCATACTCAGACTGAATCTTATCACGTTCCAATCCTGTCAAACGACGAAGACGCATATCAAGGATAGCTTGGCTTTGACGTTCGGAAAGTTTAAACTTGCTCATCAACTCAGCTTGCGCTTCCGCATCGGTTTCGCTGGCACGAATGATACGGATTACTTCGTCGATATGGTCAAGTGCAATTAAAAGACCTTCTAAGATGTGCGCACGCGCTTCCGCTTTTTCCTTGTCAAAACGGGTACGACGAACAACTACTTCCTTTTGGTGCTCGATATAAGCGTCCAAAATTTGACGAAGGGACAAGATCTTCGGTACACCGTTTTGAATCGCCAGCATATTGAAACCAAAATTGGTTTGCATCTGGGTCATCTTGAAGAGGTTGTTGAGGATAACATTTGCGGATGCATCACGTTTGACCTCGATTACGAAACGAACCCCTTCACGGTTGGATTCATCGCGTACTGCCGTAATTCCCTCAATCCGTTTTTCCTGAACCAAGCGAACAATATGCTCATGCACCTTGGTTTTATTGACCATATAAGGGAATTCCGTTACAACAATCCGTTCACGGCCAGTCTTAGTGGTTTCAATCTCTGTACGAGAACGAAGAACAATCGAACCTTTTCCAGTCTCATAAGCCTTATGAATGCCTGATTTTCCCATAACAAGGGCACCAGTTGGAAAATCTGGACCAGGCAAAACTTCCATCAAGTCCTTAGTAGTCACATCTGGATTGTCCATGACTAGCTTCACCGCATCAATAGTTTCACTCAGATTGTGAGGAGGAATGTTGGTAGCCATCCCTACGGCAATCCCAGTAGCCCCATTGACCAAAAGGTTTGGAAAACGAGCTGGCAAGACCAGAGGTTCACGTTCATTGGCATCGTAGTTATCTACGAAATCAACTGTGTTTTTATTGATATCACGAAGCATTTCAAGAGCAATCTTGCTCATACGTGCCTCAGTATACCGCTGCGCAGCAGCACCGTCTCCATCCATAGAACCAAAGTTCCCATGCCCATCGACAAGCATGTAACGGTAACTCCACCACTGGGCCATACGGACCATGGCTTCGTAAATAGAGGAATCCCCGTGTGGGTGGTATTTACCCATAACATCCCCTGTGATACGGGCTGATTTTTTATGAGGTTTGTCTGGAGTAACACCTAGTTCATTCATCCCGTAAAGAATGCGGCGGTGAACTGGTTTTAAGCCATCTCGAACATCAGGAAGAGCACGCGCTACGATAACACTCATGGCGTAATCGATAAAACTGGTCTTCATCTCCTTTGTCAGATTAACATTCACTAAATTTTTATCCTGCATTAATAAATGCCTCATTTCACTATTAGTAATTAGATATATTATACCATAAAATGTCCTTTATTTCAGGCTTCTGAAACTACTAAAACGTTTACATCTATAACCGAATAGAATATTCGTGACAAAGCTTTTTAAAAGTGATAGAATGAAAGTGTCTAGGGATTCCCCTAAAAAAAATGAAGGAGATGTTTAGATAATGACTTCAACTAAACAACACAAAAAAGTGATCCTTGTTGGTGACGGTGCCGTAGGTTCATCTTACGCTTTCGCACTTGTTAACCAAGGAATTGCACAAGAGCTTGGAATTATCGAAATTCCACAATTACACGAAAAAGCTGTTGGTGATGCGCTTGACCTTAGTCACGCCCTTGCCTTCACTTCACCTAAAAAAATCTACGCTGCTCAATACTCTGACTGTGCAGATGCTGACCTTGTTGTTATCACTGCAGGTGCTCCTCAAAAACCAGGTGAAACTCGCCTTGACCTTGTAGGTAAAAACTTGGCTATCAACAAATCAATCGTAACACAAGTTGTTGAATCAGGTTTTGATGGTATCTTCCTTGTTGCTGCTAACCCAGTTGACGTTTTGACTTACTCAACTTGGAAATTCTCTGGATTCCCTAAAGAACGTGTTATCGGTTCAGGTACTTCACTTGACTCAGCACGTTTCCGTCAAGCACTTGCTGAAAAATTGGATGTTGATGCTCGTTCAGTTCACGCCTACATCATGGGTGAACACGGAGATTCTGAATTCGCTGTTTGGTCACATGCAAATATCGCTGGTGTAAACCTTGAAGAATTCCTTAAAGACACTCAAAACGTTCAAGAAGCTGAATTGATTGAATTGTTCGAAGGTGTTCGTGATGCTGCTTACACAATCATCAACAAAAAAGGAGCTACATATTATGGTATCGCCGTAGCACTCGCTCGTATCACAAAAGCAATCCTTGATGACGAAAATGCAGTACTTCCACTTTCAGTCTTCCAAGAAGGTCAATACGGAGTTGAAAACGTCTTTATCGGTCAACCAGCTGTTGTTGGTGCACACGGTATCGTTCGTCCAGTAAACATCCCATTGAACGATGCGGAAACTCAAAAAATGCAAGCATCTGCTAAAGAATTGCAAGCAATCATTGATGAAGCATGGAAAAATCCTGAATTCCAAGCAGCTTCTAAAAACTAATTAAAAGAAGGTTCTCATTTCATGGGAGCCTTTTTCTTTTTGCACAGAACGATAAAATCATATTTTCCAAAACAAAAAGCCTATCAACCAAGCAATGAAGCTTGATACAATAGGCTTTTTCTAAATTCATTATTTAACAGCGTCTTCCATTCCTTTCCTCCTTTTTATTTATGGTATAATAACTAATAAAAAATATTATCTGGGGTTAAAGATGTCCCGATATACAGATTACAAATACGCTTCTGGTGTATTGAAAGAAGTCGAAAACAAACCAGAAAAATATCTCATTATTCATTATTCGTGCGAAAGTTTCTATAATCTAGGGGGAAAAAGTCCCAGAATTGCATCGATATCCGTTCGTCAATTCAATAATGCTCAAACGAATAACTTTTCTATTCATCAATACTCTGAAATGTTGGACATCCCTATTACAGATGAGAATTACAGAATTATCGAAAAAGAATTGTTAAATGATTTCTTTGCATTTGTCGATAAAAACTCCGACAAAATGTGGATTCACTGGAATATGAGAGATAGCGTCTTCGGTTTTAATGCTTTAGAACAACGATTCAAGGTTCTTGGTGGTTCACCAGTTGCTATTGATAACGACAAGAAAATAGATCTTGGTCATTTATTTAAATTACTATACGGTGGTAACTATATTGAAAACCCACATATCGAAAAATTGCTACATTTGAATAATTTTAATCCAAAGCGATTCCTCACTGGCAAAGAAGAAGCTGAAGCTTTCGCCAATGGAGAATACGCAAAACTCAGCATGTCTACCTCAAGTAAAGTGAATCTGTTCTCCACATTTGTTACACATGCTATCAATAAAACTTTGAAAACAAATGTATCTGTATGGGCAATCAGGGGAGTATCTGTCAAGGGACTTTATTCCACTTTTCAAGAAACAGCCTATGGACAAATGATTCTATGGATTATAAACCTTATCCTAGGTGGAATAATCGGTGCAGTAATTGCAAAATACATCTCATAACAGACCGTCTAGAAAGTAGTCCAAGCTTTTTCTGAGCTTGTTCTACTTCTTTTTTTGCGTATTCTATAGAAATTAGAGTTGGGTTATCAAACCAATCTTTTTCTAAATAATACTTTTGCCCACACTCAGACATATAATCAATCAATGACTGAAAATGCTTTATGCGTTCATGAAGATGTTTTATATTTTCTTTCATCCGTCATATTTGCTCCTTTCTCTAAACATAATTTGAGTATAATTTCGTTTAGCTCATTAAACATTCGTTTTAAAAAAATCTTTTACATGTTTGTTGAAAACTTTTGCTAGTTTTTGAAGTGTTCGAAGTTTGACAATTGAAAAATGACCTGTTTCTATCAAATGTATTGTTATTCGTGAAACATTCTACTTTTCTGCAAGTTCTTCTTGAGACATTTTTTCTGTCTCACGCCACTTTTTTAAACGTTCTCCTTGCACGTTCTTACCTCCTTATCTTAATTCATCTATGCTGATTTTCAACGCATCAGCAATTTTCCTAACTGTGTCAAAATATAAATCTTTCACTTCTCCATCTCTTAAACGATAGATTCCATCAGGTCCAATACCTGCTTTTAAACAAAGTTTATAAACCGTCCAATTTCTTTCTGAAAGTTTTCGGATATTTTTTCCAAAAGCATAGCCGTTTTCTCCTTATCTAGATTTATTTTTATATCTTTTGCGCTTACATATGCTATTGTACTATATATTGTGTTCATTGTAGATTTTCACTCCTTGCTTGCACAATATATTGACAAACGTTGTTTTTTATCATATAATATATTTTGACTAGGACCTCTCACCGTTTTAGTCAAAATTTCAACAGAAAGGAGAGAATTATGCAGAGAAAATATGTTGCATCTACTAATGTTCGTAGTGTTGGTTGGCAGGCAGGAATCTTAGAAGTTGAATTTAATAACGGTAGTATTTATCACTACCATAATGTTAGTGAATCAGAATACAGCTCTGTCTTGATTGGATCTGTCGGTTCTAATATTCATAGATTGTCTAAATACCATCCTTACACACGAGTAAGCTAATCCAGTAGAGTTTCATCAAGTGGGCGAAACTCTTTTGTTTGCTCTAGATAAACTCCATCCGCTGAAATGATGATTTTTGAATGAAAATCATTTTGTTTAAGCTTTTTAGAATAAACCAACAAGTCTTTTAAAATATCCTTTTGCTGCTTATTGCCTTTATGATTTGCTGTTTCTTTTTCGTTCATAGCATTCCTTTCTAAATTTGGTATAATAAAGATAATAAAATGATTGGAGAAAATTTATGAATAATTTTAGTTTTATAGAAACACTTGCGATAGCTGCCATACCTGCCTTTGTTTCTGCTATGTGGTCTTACATCGCTGCTAAAGAAAACAGCAAGCATGAAATTGATAAAATTAACATCGCACACTCACAAGAGCTTGAAAATATCGAAAATCAATTTAAACAAGATATGGAAAAAATGCAAAAGCAACACTCACAAGAGCTTGATTCGCTGAAACAAACTCACGAATTAAGATTACTTGAACTTGAAAAAGTATCTCAACTAGACACTCAAACTGACCAAGGTTTAAAGATAAATGACCTAATTTTTAAAGCTATTTCAGGAGAAATATCTGCAGATGTAGCAATAAAAAATATAAGCACTCTTAGTCAATTCGCAAACAAGCAACAACCTTCCAATCTTCAAAAACAATTTGTGAAAAAGTTATCCAAGAAAAATCACAAATGATACTCTTTCTTGATACGCTCTATCTCAGAATCAAACCACGCTTTGTGGTTTTTAATTTTCTTTTCCAGATGAAGTACACCCAGATAGCCCCAGCGAGTAGCAAACAGACCACATTCCAAAATTTCTTCTTGTCTTTCATGACAAAACCTCCGAGATATGCTATACTATTAGTGAGTCTTGGGGCTTTTGCCCCGCTCACCCCACTTCTATTTCAAGAAGTGTTTGATTAACTCAACACTGGCTGTAATCACTGTTGAGATAACCAGAGCCTTAGGACTGTTATTAAACCATGGCTCTTTTTTTGTTGCCTTTTCAGGCTTCTTGCGTCTTCGCATATCTCTTTTTCCTTTCGTTTTATTTGCTTATCTCTAAGCTTGATTATATTGTGTTACGATTTAAATCATACTCAAATAGTTTTTCGAATTTTTTCGGAATTCTTTATTTACAAAATCGAAAATAAACGGTAGTATGTAGTAAAGAAGATAGGAGGTGAAAATATGGCGAGAGGACGAGGGAAATTAACTCCTCAAGATAAAGAGGATATGAAAGTCTTTTCTGCAAATCTTAACTCAATTTTATCCGATAGAAATTGTAAACAAGCTGAGCTATCTCGAGCGACAGGGATACCGCCTAGCACATTGACAGGATATGTAAAAGGAACTTCTTTGCCGATCCCGGGTAATGTTCAAAAAATTGCAGATTTTTTTGGAGTCCCAAAATCTACTCTAGATCCGAGATTTGTTACTGCTAATCCTGTGGTTTACTCGATGGTGGGAGAATCATGTAATATATCTATCTCTCCCACTTCCTCAATCCAAACCATCTACAACCAACTAAAACCACTAAGACAAGACAAGGTCTTGACGTACGCTGAAAAGCAACTGAACGAGCAGAGAAACGAAGAAGAAACGAAGATAAACGAAGTTTCAGAGCTCATCCAGCTATATAGTTACGACTACTACGACCACCCAGCTTCTGCAGGTACAGGGCAGTATTTGAACGATGTACGAGTTGAACAGATTGAGTTGCCAGTAGATGTTGATGCCGACTTTGTTATTCCCATCAAAGGGGACTCAATGGAACCTGACTACCACGATGGCGACCTGGTATTCATTCAGACCAGCGTGGATCTGAACGACGGAGTTATAGGTGTATTCAACTATAACGGCGATGCTTATATCAAGCAGCTTTTCATTGATAAAGAACAGGCATACCTACATAGCTTAAACCTAGCGTACAAGGATATGCCAATCACACCAGAGACAGACTTCCGAATTATCGGTGAAGTCGTGGATTTGTATAGAGAGAAGTAAAAACAGCTATTTTCATTTTGGAAATAGTTGCTTGACAAAAATAACAAAAGACTCTATAATGTATTTATACGAATTGGTCCGGATGCCCGATGCATCCTACCGAAAGAGTCTCAATAAATTATTGGGGCTCTTTCGTGCTTTATAGGAGAAGAAATGAAACCTTTTTCCGATTTTAATAAACAAATTAAAATATTAGAAAATAGAAACTTAACTATTTTAGATAGAAAAGCAGCTAACTTTGCTCTCAGAAACTACGGTTATTACGAAATAGTAAATGGATACAAGATTTTTTTACTTGATTCATCCAAAACAGTTGAAACATTTTTAGAAAAAGAAACATTTGAACACCTTGTTTCACTTTATAATCTTGACAAACAAATCAGAAATTTGGTAATGCAAGCGACTTTGGAAGTAGAGTTGTCTCTAAGAACAGCTCTAGCTTATACTCTAGCAGAAGATTTTGGTATTTTAGAGTCAGATTATCTGGATAGAAAAAAATACAATAGAGGGAAATTTCAACATAAACACAAAAAATATCAAAGAGATTTTCTTCTGGATATGCTTAAAGACATCGCAGCCAATAGACCTGTAGAGCCTTTAAACTCTTATCGAATCAAACATAAGCACATACCTCCGTGGATACTTTTTAAAGAAACGACACTAGGAAATATCACCAATTTTATTAAAATCCTAAAAGGTCCACAAAAAGACAAGATTATTTCTCTTTGTACAGGTCTTTCTAGCTCTCAACTAACACCAGCAGATAAAACTTTATTTATAGAAATACTCGATTTAATATTAGCATTCAGAAATCGTGCTGCTCATGGAGGACGTATGTTTAATTATAAAGCAAGTGCGAGTCTAAGTTACCACAAAAAGTTTCATAACCAAATAAAGATAACACCGGCTGATTACCGAAATGGTAAAGGGCAAAGAGATTTATATACTTTCTTCCATTCTTTAGCCTTATTTGATAACAAAGCAGGCTTTGACTTATTAGAACTATGTCTCTATTCTATAAAGGAGCATGATGCATCATACCCCTCAGATTGGCTAGTTTTAGCCAGCGAAATGGGATATCCAAAAGATGTTCTAAAAACAGATTTACAAAGGCATCGTAATTTCCACAAAAATTACCGTTGGAGATACCTGTGGCATGCTATAAAAAATATATTTAAAAAATAGAAAACAAAAAATCCCCACGCTCTCAAACTTTGGCGAGTCTGAACGTGAGGCAATCAGGATAGTAAACGGCATTAAAAAGCCCTCTTTACTATACCCATTTTATCAAATTATAGGAGAAAATACAATGTGGGTAGAACAACATAAAAGTGGAAAAGCAAATTTTGTTGAAAGGTATAAAAATCCTTACACCGAAAAATGGGCCAGAGTATCCATTCTCATGGAAAAAGACACTCCTCGTATCCGAAAAGAAGCTCAGAAACAACTTGAAATAAAAATAGCAAATATTCTAAGCGATCTGGAAAGCTCAGAAATGCTTTTTACAGAGCTTTTCGACCAGTGGTGGCCATTCTACCAACAAGAGATTAAACGTTCTTCTATTGCTTCCTTAAGCGGGAATATCAAAGAGATAAAAGATGACTTCGGAGTAGGTAT
This sequence comes from Streptococcus oralis, assembly GCF_003943415.1. GTDB lineage: Bacteria > Bacillota > Bacilli > Lactobacillales > Streptococcaceae > Streptococcus > Streptococcus oralis_BJ. The sequence continues at coordinate 51,917 of NZ_RJPK01000004.1, forward strand.
CAAAGTATCTAAAATTGATCCCAAGTATGTTCAATCTTACCTGGACAAACTTGATTGCTCCAGAAATAAAAAAGAGCGGAACAAGTCCATGCTCAATCTTGCTTTTGATTATGCAATAGACCTCGGCATTATCAAGGACAATCCAGCTAGGAGAGCTAAGCTTCCAAGGGTTAAAAAATCTTTGGAAGATTGGAAAAAAGTAGAACAAAAATATCTTGAAGAAGATGAAATCAAACTGCTGCTGAAAGAGTTGTATCGTAGGCCAAGTACTTATCGAATCGGGCTGCTCTCGGAATTTATGAGCTTGAATGGTTGTCGTATCGGTGAAGCTGTTGGAATCGAACCACATAACGTTGATTATGAATCTAACGCCCTGCAGCTTCATGGAACATACGACCATACGAATGGATATCAAAAAGGTGAAAAGACATCACCAAAAACTCTAGCCTCCTATCGTGAAACGGTCATGACTACTCGTGAGAAAGAAATATTGGAAGAGATGGAATTCATGAATGAACTAGAGAAGAATACCAATCCTCGTTATAAAGACATGGGTTTCATCTTCACAACAAAAAATGGAGTGCCATTGCAAACAAACTCTTTTAACCTGGCTCTAAAAAAAGCCAATGAAAGACTTGAAACACCAATCCAGAAAAACCTTACCAGTCACATATTCCGTCACACTTTGGTAAGTCGACTTGCTGAAAACAATGTCCCACTCAAGGCTATTATGGATCGCGTTGGCCACTCGGACTCAAAAACAACGACACAAATCTATACTCACATCACAAAACAAATGAAATCAACGGTGGCAGATGTCATGGAAAAGTATTAGTCTTTGCCCCAAAAATGCCCCAAAGCAAACAAAAAAGCCTGTCTCACAAGCTCAAATGCTTGATATGACAGGCTTTTTGAAAATTCATTATTTAACAGCGTCTTTAAGAGCTTTACCAGCTTTGAATGCTGGAACTTTAGAAGCTGCGATTTTGATTTCTTTACCAGTTTGTGGGTTGCGACCTTTACGTGCAGCACGCTCACGAACTTCAAAGTTACCAAAACCAATCAATTGAACTTTTTCACCAGCTGCAAGGTATTCAGTTACTGCTGCGAATACAGCATCAACTGCTGCTGCTGAATCTTTCTTAGTCAATTCTGTAGCTTCTGCTACTTTAGCGATCAAATCTTGTTTGTTTGCCATGTTAATAATTCCTCCAAATAATTTCTAATTAACAAATATAATCATATCCTAAAATTGCCCACAGGTCAAGTCAAAAACGCTATTTCTAACGATTTTTCTCTATTTTTTTAGGAATGATATCGAACCAAGACAGCCCACGCATTTTCACCTGTATGTGTCTGAATGATAGAGCCTGTTTCCAGTACTGAGATTGGTTTTTCGACATAAGTTTGTAAAACATTCTTCATCTCATTGGCCCATTCATTGGTACCAGCGTAGGAAATTCCAATCTCTGCAACCGATTTATGAGAAAGGGTCTCGGCTAGCTCGTCAAGCCATTTTTTAAATGTCTTAGCACCGCGCCCCTTTACAATAGGTTGGAGTTCATGGTTCTTCATTTGCATGACGACACGAATATTCAAAAGAGAACTGATCAAGCCTGTCACACGCCCAATACGACCACCTTTGACTAAATTTTCCAAAGTCGAAACACCGATATAAAGTTCGGTATGGTTTTTCACATCTTCCACATGTGCCAAGATGGTTTCTAAATCTTTGCCTTCTTGGGCAAGTTTAGCTGCTTCAACAACTTGAAACTTCATCGCCTGATCTGTAAAAGAACTATCAATAACGGTCACATCAGCAGTTGAGAGACTTGCCCCTTGGCGAGCAGCTTCAACGGTTCCAGACAAGGCATGGGACATGTGAATAGCGAGTATCTGACTGCCGTCTTTACCTAGTTCTTCAAAAACTTCAGCAAATACTCCCACTGGAGGCTGACTGGTTTTAGGTAGATTTTTACTTTGCTGCATAAGATGAAGGAATTCCCCTTCTTTCAAATCTGCATCAGAATAAAGGATACCATCAATCATCACAGATAAAGGAACAACGGTGATATTTAATTCTTTAACTACTTCTGGTTCAATAGTAACAGAGGAATCAGTTACAATTTTTACTTGTGTCATATCTTCAATCTTTCTATTCTTCTCAATAAGATAGGGATTTATCACTTTTATTATATCAAAAAATTGTTAAAAAATCATGATGAATCCAATGAAAAAGCTTGGAATTTTGGTATAATCTATCTATAGAAAAGCGAGGGAAAGTCATGATCCGAAAAGTTCAGCCTATTATTACTATCATACTTGGGGCAGCTATTTATGCCTTTGGTCTTACCTACTTTGTAGTTCCTCACCATTTGTTTGAAGGCGGAGCAACTGGTATCACATTGATTACCTTCTATCTCTTTAAAATTCCAGTCTCATTGATGAACCTCTTGATAAATATTCCTTTATTTATCCTAGCCTGGAAAATATTTGGTTCTAAGACTCTCTACTCCAGTCTCTTGGGAACTATCTCCCTCTCGATCTGGCTTGCTGTCTTTGAACGAATTCCTTTACAATTTGACTTGCAAGGCGATCTCATTATCGTTTCGCTAGTTTCTGGTGTTTTACTGGGAGTCGGTTTAGGAGTTATTTTTAATGCTGGTGGGACTACTGGTGGTTCAGATATTGTTGCCCGTATCCTCAATAAATACACCAATATCTCAATTGGTAAATTACTCTTTGGAATTGACTTTTTTATCCTAATGTTGATTTTAATTATCTTCCAAGATCTTCGTCTCGTTACCTATACTCTCTTGTTTGACTTTATCATCGCTCGTGTTATTGACTTGATCGGAGAAGGGGGCTATGCTGGTAAAGGATTTATGATTATCACTCAGTATCCTGAGCAATTGGCTGATAAAATCAATGAAGAACTAGGACGTGGCGTGACCTATATCTCTGGTCAAGGCTACTACAGTAAGAAAGATTTGAAAATCATTTATTGTATCGTCGGTCGAAATGAAATCGTTAAAATGAAGGATATGATTCACCATATAGACCCTCAAGCCTTTATTACCATCACAGAAGCTCATGAAATACTAGGCGAAGGATTCACTTTCAAAAAAGAAAATAGATAAAAAGCTGGGAAATTTTTCCAGCTTTTATTTTTCTTCAGAAAGTGTAGAGTGACGATAGCCATAAGTAAAGTAAATCACTAGTCCAACCAACAAAGCAAGTCCAAAGGCAATCCATGTTTCCTTGGTGTACTGAAGCATAAAGGAAAGACAGATAAGAATGGAAAGGATTGGCAAGAGCGGCACTAAAGGAGTTTTGAATTCTCCTTCTTTTGGCACGCCCTTATCCTTTCTGAGCTTGATAATACCGTAGGCAAGTAGAATTAGATAGGCTAGTGTACAGATATTTAAAAAAGCAGCGATACTGGCTAGCGGAAAGACTCCTGCTGCAATGGCTGAAGCAACTCCTGTTAAGATGGTCGCATTCTTTGGAACTCGGCTAGTTTTACTTAGCTGTTTAAAACTTCGAGGTAATAGACCATCACGTGCTAAGCTGTAAATCATTCGAGAAAGAGCGTAGGTCATGGAAATACATACGGTTATCAGGGTTAGAATGGCTACCAGTGAAACATAGTTGGCTGCCCAGCCAATTCCGATACTACGCAATGAAAAGGCCACTGCATCATCCACATTGAGTTGGCTATAGTGAACAATCCCAGTCAATACTATTGTTACCAAGGCATAGAGAATGGTGACGATTGTCAGAGAAAGCACAATTCCGCGAGGAATATTTTTTTGCGGACTTTGAATTTCATCAACTACCATGGAAATCGACTCAAAACCGAGAAAACCAAAGAACATCAAAGAGGCTCCTGCCATAATCCCAGTACTTCCTCCATAAAGCTGACCAAAACCAAAAGGAGCAAAATTCGACCAGTTTTCAGGTTTGATATACCAAATGCCAACTAGGATAAATAAGGCAAGAGCAGAGAATTTCAAGACCACTAGAAGCGAATTAAAGCGTAAGGCTGCCTTGGAATTTAACAAAACCAATCCCGTTACCAATGTCAGTACTAAAATAGGCAGAAGATCGATATAGGTTCCCTGTTCAGGGTTAAAAGTTCCATTCAAGGCTTGAGGCATGGAGATACCATAATTACTGAGTAAGCCCTTAAAGTAAGCTGCCCAGCCAGACGCCACACCCGAAACAGCTGTCATGAATTCCATGATGGTCAACCAGCCAGCAATCCAGGCTGGCAATTCTCCTAAAATAGCATAGAGATAACTATAAGCGCCACCAGTTGCAGGCACACGAGAGGCAAATTCTGCAAAAAAGAGGGCTGATAGAGAAACACACAGGGCAGAAATCACGATGGAAACCACTAGTGATGGACCAGCTAGGGTAGCCGCTGCTGTTCCTGTAATGGTGAAAATCCCTGTCCCCACCATGGCACCAATCCCTAGAAGAATCAAATCCCACAATTTCAAATGGCGATGCATCTCTGTCTGTCTCAGACTAACATCCTTGGTTCTAAAAATATTCATACTTCATCTCCACTAAGTGTAATTGTTTTATTTTACCATATAAAAGTATTTTTGTGAATATTTATTAGGTTCTTTTTTGAAAAAAATTCTGAACAGAAAGGATTCCTGTTCAGATTTTGCATTTTTAACCACTGATTTCTTCAATTAGTTACTTATCAAGCAATTAAGCTCAACAGTACACTCCATTGAAAGTTTTTTGGGGATTTGAGATTTTTTAAACTTCAAAGTAAGGGAACGGACGGTCACTATCTAAAGGACGATTTGGAACTTCTTGTTCCAAAATAGCACGCCAACCAGATACCAATTCTTCAAAAGTCAGTTGTGCTTCTGGAGAAGCTGTTGTCAGCTTCCGTCCAAACCAAGCCATGGTTGCAGTTTCAAACTGAAGCATAGCGTACTGGATTACTGGTACATCTGTCTCTTCATAATTTTCATTTACTGCACGCGCTACTTCTGCCGCTTGTGGAAGGAGTTGATTGCTGATTTTATCGATAAGAGTCTCATCCATCTCTCTCCATGAAAGAAGTTGACCATTTACCTGATAAAAGAGCTCAAAGGTTTCTTGATTTTTCTTAAAATTGGTGAGAACAAAAGCACATTCTACTGCCTCAGGACCACCAGCAGCTTTTACAGCGTTTATCAAGAGGTTTTGTTCCATTTGTCGCCAATAATCATCTGCTTCTTCTACTAAATCAACTGTAAAAGGTGGAACAATTTCCTCGACAGGAATTTCACCTTTATTCGCTTTTTCAACATTACCAAATAATTTTTTTTAAGAAACCCATTTGCTTCTCCTTTTTGGACTTATCCGACTGAACCTTCCATTTCATAGCTAATCAAGCGGTTCAGCTCAACTGCGTATTCCATTGGAAGTTCTTTTGTGAAGGGTTCCACAAATCCCATGACAATCATCTCGGTTGCCTCAGTTTCTGATAAACCACGGCTCATGAGGTAGTAGAGTTGTTCTTCTGAAATCTTAGATACTTTGGCTTCGTGTTCCAAAGCAACTTGCGAGTTATGAATTTCATTAAATGGAATGGTATCTGACGCTGATAAGTCATCCATGATAATGGTATCACACTCGATATGGGAAACGGATTTCTTAGAGTTCTTGTTAAAGGTTACTTGTCCACGGTAGTCCACCTTTCCTCCGCCTTTAGCGATGGATTTAGACACGATAGACGAGCTTGTATGTGGAGCGTTGTGGATCATCTTAGCACCTGTATCTTGGTGTTGTCCTGCATTAGCAAAGGCGATAGAAAGCATGGTTCCACGCGCTCCTTCTCCATCAAGGTAAACAGATGGGTATTTCATGGTTGTTTTAGCACCCAAGTTTCCATCGATCCACTCAACAGTCGCATCTTTCATTGCTTTAGCACGTTTGGTTACCAAGTTATAGACGTTATCAGACCAGTTTTGGATGGTTGTATAACGCATGTAGGCTCCGTCCAAAGCAAAGATTTCTACAATGGCTGCATGCAAGCTATTGCTTGAGTATGTCGGTGCTGTACATCCTTCTACATAGTGGACGCTTGCTCCCTCATCAACGATAATCAAGGTACGTTCAAACTGACCAGTATTTTCGTTGTTGATACGGAAGTAGGTTTGGAGTGGGATATCAACCTTGACCCCTTTTGGTACATAGATAAAGGTTCCACCAGACCATACTGCTGAGTTAAGGGCTGCCAACTTGTTATCAGTCGGAGGGACCAACTTCGCAAAGTATTGTTTAAATAAGTCTGGGTATTCCTTGAGGGCAGAATCTGTATCTGTAAAGATAATTCCTAACTTTTCAAACTCTTCCTTCATGTTGTGGTATACGACTTCTGACTCGTACTGGGCAGAGGCACCAGCTAAGTAAGCACGCTCCGCCTCAGGAATCCCGATACGTTCAAAGGTTGCCTTGATTTTTTCAGGAACTTCATCCCAAGAACGAGCTGGTTTGTCAGATGGTTTTTGGTAGTAGATCAAGTCATCAAAGTCAATCTCTGACAGGTCTGCTCCCCAAGTTTGCATAGGCATTTTCTTGAAGGTTTCATAAGACTTCAAACGGAACTCCAACATCCACTCAGGCTCACCCTTAGCAGCAGATAATTCACGAATAACACCTTCGTTGAGTCCTTTTCCTGTCGATAGGACAGGCTCTACATCATCATGGAAACCAAATTTATATTCACCAAGGTCAATTGGTTTTGGTTCTACTCTTTCTTCAGCCATAATATCCTTTCTTTCATTCTTCATTTCTACTGATTCGTAAGACAAAAGAAACTTGTCTTACTGTTTTTCTTGATCTTCAATTGTTTTCTTAAGGGCATTCCAAGCTAGGGTTGCGCATTTGATTCGCTGAGGGAATTTAGCAACACCTGACAAGAAAGCTGCGTCACCGAGACTATCTTGTCTGTCATCTTTTGTCCCTTGAACCATTTCAGAAAAAATAGTCGCAAGTTCTAAAATTTCTTGTTTGGTTTTTCCTAAAACGGCATCTGTCATCATACTAGCAGAGGCAGTTGAGATGGTACAACCCGAGTTTAGAAAAGCAATATCTTCCAAACGATCGTCTGCATCAAACTTGACAGAGAGGTTGATGACATCCCCACAGGTTGGATTGTTGAGACTGATTTGTTCAGCGTCTTCTAACTTCCCTTGGTGATGTGGATTTTTCGAATGGTCTGCTACCACTGCCATATAAAGGCTATCTAGTTTAGAAAGTGCCATTGAAAAACTCCTTTGTCTTTTGTAGGGCATCGACTAGTTTGTCGCAATCTTCCTTGGTATTGTAGATATAAAAACTTGCACGAGCTGTTGCTGGGACTTCCAAATATTGGAGCAAAGGTTGAGCGCAATGATGACCTGCACGAACTGCTACCCCTTCATAATCAAGTGCTGTAGCTAGGTCATGGGGATGAAGATCACCTAGGTTAAAGGCAATAACACCTGAACGTTGGGCTAAATCCTGGGAACCGTAAATGGTCAAACCTTCAATTGCCTGTAATTTTGGAAAGACATATGCAATCAATTCTTGTTCATGGGCTTCAATGACGTCCATACCAATCTTTTCTAGATAATCCACGGCAGCAGCAAGTCCGATTGCACCTGCCATATTTGGAGTTCCAGCCTCGAATTTCCAAGGCAATTCCTTCCAACTAGCAGACTGCTCATAAACGAAATCAATCATCTCACCACCAAATTCAAGGGGTGACATTTGTTCTAGATACTTTTCTTTGCCGTAAAGAACACCGATTCCAGTCGGACCAGCCATCTTGTGACCTGAAAAGGCAAAGAAGTCCACATCCAAGTCCTGAACATCAACCTTCATATGAGGCGTAGATTGAGCACCATCCACCACCATAATGGCTCCAACTTGATGAGCTAATTGAGTGATTTCTTTGATTGGATTGACCACACCCAGAACATTTGAAGCATGAGCTAGGGAGACAAATTTAACCTTATCAGTCAATTTAGCTCGCAAGTCATCCATATCCAAGGCACCGTCCTTGAGATAAACATAGACAAGCTCTGCTCCAGTCTTACGGCAAGCTTCCTGCCAAGGAATAATATTAGAATGGTGTTCCATGACAGAAATCAAAACTTGATCTCCCTCAGTCAGGATTTCCTCAGCAAAGTGTGCCACCCAGTTAAGGCTGGTTGTCGTTCCTCTGGTAAAGAGAACTTCCTTTGTAGAGCCTGCATTGATAAACTTACCAATGGTTTCACGAGCAGCTTCATAAGAAGCTGTTGCTCGCTCAGCCAAGGTATGAACACCACGGTGAACATTGGCATTTTCCTGCTCATAATAGCGGTTGATTGTTTCAAGAACTGCTAGTGGTTTTTGTGTCGTCGCAGCATTATCCAGATAGACCAGAGGTTCATCATTAACAATCTGGTCTAAAATTGGAAAATCCTTGCGAATCGCTTCTACATCTAACATAGGCTTCCCCTTAGCGTTTTGACAATTTTTCTTCGATAGTTGCAATCATTTCGTCTCGAACTTCTTTGACTGGAATCTCAACGATAACGGATCCAAGGAAACCACGAACAACCAAGCGTTCTGCAGTTGCCTTATCCAAGCCACGACTCATGAGATAGTACATATCTTCTGGATCTACTTGTCCGATAGAAGCCGCGTGACCTGCAGTAACGTCATTTTCATCAATCAAAAGAATTGGGTTGGCATCTGAACGTGCTTGGTCTGAAAGCATGAGAACACGACTTTCTTGTTGGGCATCTGCTCCCTTAGCACCCTTGATGATGTGGCCGATACCATTGAAGGTCAAAGTTGCTTTTTCAAGGATAACCCCATGTTGGAGGATATTTCCGATAGAGTTGCAGCCGTAGTTAGTCACTCGAGTATCAATCCCTTGAACTTGGCGGCCGCTTGAAAGAGCTACGACTTTAAGGTCAGCATGGCTACCATTTCCAATCAAGTCACTATCAAAGTCCGCAACGACGTTTCCTTCGTTCATGACACCGATTGCCCAGTCAATGCTTGCATCGTTGCCTAGTTTACCACGACGGCTAATGTAGGCCGTGACATTTTCACCAAGCCGGTCAATAGCAGCAAATTTCACTTGAGCGCCAGAGCGAGCTATTACCTCTACAGTAATATTGGCAGTTGCTTTGGCACTACCTTCGCCACGAGACTCTAAACGTTCAAGATAGCTTATTTTAGAATTTTTACCAGCGATAATCATAATATGCTTGTTAAATGGCACATCGCTATCACTGTCTTGGTAGAAAATTCCTTCGATTGGCTCTGTAATCTCAACATTATCAGGAATATAAAGAACAGCACCACTGTTAAAGTAAGCTGTATGATAAGCTGCCAACTTGTCGTCATCATACTTAACTGATGACATGAAGAATTCCTCGATAAGTTCTGGAATTTCTTCTAAAGCTGAGTGGAAGTCTGTAAAGACTACTCCTTGTTCAGCCAATTCAACTGGTGTTTGCTCAAAAACAGTCTGCGTTCCTACTTGCACCAACTTCAAGTGATTATCTAGAGCCGTGAAGTCTGGAACATTTGCTGAAGGCTCACTTTCTGTGATGGTTCCATCTCCCAGATTCCAACGGTGAAATTTGACACGCTCAATAACTGGTAATTCCAAACTCTCAATCTTATCAAAAGCTTTTTGACGGAGGTCAGCCAACCAGCTTGGTTCAGCGTGCATTTCTGAAAAAAGTTTAATATTCTCTTTAGTCATTTACTTCTCCTAAAAGATACGAGGGAATTACAATTCTTCCTTGTAGTCATAGCCAAGTTCTTCAGCTAGTTTTGCGTATCCTTCACGTTCCAAACGGGCAGCCAATTCTGGACCACCAGAAAGAACCACACGACCTTCCATCATCACGTGGACCACATCTGGTGTGATGTAGTTCAAAAGACGTTGGTAGTGAGTGATGATCATAGCACCAAAACCTTCGCCACGAATAGCATTGACACCTTTCGATACAACTTTAAGTGCGTCAATATCAAGACCAGAGTCAATCTCATCCAAGAGGGCAAAAGTTGGTTCCAACATCAAGAGTTGAAGAATTTCATTACGTTTTTTCTCACCACCAGAGAAACCTTCGTTGAGGTAACGCTCTGCCATTTCTTCTTTCATGTTGAGCAATTCCATTTTCTCGTCCAGTTTAGTGATGAACTCACGAACTGAAATCTTTTCATCATCTTCTTTACCAGCATTCATAGCTGCACGAAGAAATTCAGCATTGGTAATTCCTGGGATTTCTGATGGGTATTGCATAGCCAGGAAAAGTCCCATACGAGCGCGCTCATCCACTTCCAACTCAAGGATGTTTACGCCATCAAACAAGACCTCACCTTTGGTAACCTCATAGTTAGGGTTCCCCATAATAGCTGCAGAAAGAGTCGATTTACCAGTACCATTTGGTCCCATGATAGCTGCGATTTCTCCTGTTTTCAGAGTCAGATTGACTCCTTTCAAAATTTCTTTTCCTTCAATCTCAACGTGAAGATCTTTGATCTCTAATACTGACATGATAGTTCCTTTCTTTTTCAAACATTTTGCTCAATACTTTAGGAAATTGCTTACAATCCCTAAAAAATAGGACAAAAGGTCAATAAATATACTCTACTAGTATAACAAAAAAAAGCCTAAAAGGCTTTGATTTTGTCTAGAAGCTGGGGGCTAATCCTTGCGGTTTAAGTGTTGATCAATAGCGTCTACGATTTTTCCCATCACGTAACTTAACCTAAAATTTCGAAAGAGTAGAATGGCCCAAAAAGCTGCCATAACATAGCGACCAGTCATCAAAGATTCATTGAAAAAATAAGTCTCAGCAGTCGTGAATAATGCTATTATGATAAATTGTTGTCTATTCATAGGATTATTGTACCATGAAATCCACTTTTAGTCTTCTTCGACCATGACTTTATCAGCCAGAAATTCGAATCCTTCTGGAATCAGGCTCTCTTCTTCAACCTCTTGCTCGGCTTGAGAAGACTTGTTTTTAGCTGAAAATGCTGCTCGAACCTCTTTCCATTCCTCTAGGGAAATAGCCAGAATTTCAGGTGAAAATCCCGCAGCTTGGCTAAGAATATTGCCAAACATGGTATTGAGGTTGTCCCTTTTCATGGTTTGCCCAGCATTGAAATTAGACTCAAAGGCTAAAATAGCATGGTGTTTATTGGCCGCAACTGGTTGAGAACCTACGAGAAGAGCTTTATCAGGTCCAGCTAAGCTTTCGATCACTTCTCCCCATGCATTCTGGAGGCGAACCAAGTTTTGCCGTGCCAAATCAGGATTTTCGACGGCTTCTTGCAGAATAGCCTGAACTTTATTGCGATCCACTCGGTAGACTGTCTTGGAAGGGACTGGACGACTAGGAACAGGCGCAACTTGTTTAGGAGCTGTGCCCACATTAGCAAGTTCTTGTTTGAGCCGTGCAACTTCCTGTCTCAGTGCAGAAATTTCACTTTCAACAGCTCCTGAAAGAGCAGATTCAGGCTTGATTTCAGCTAAACGTATGGTCATCATCTCAGCATAAATCTTGGGTTGCAAGCTAGCCTTCATATCTGCCAAGCTTACTGTTGCTAGACGAATCATTTCAAAGAGACTTTCCTGGGAAAGAGCTAGATTGTCCATAAAAACTGAACTATGATGAGTATTTTCGCCACCTGTCTGAACAACTAGTAGATCACGCAAATACTGCAAGAGATCCGTCACAAAACGAGTCATGCTCTTGCCATTTTCAAACAAAAGATTCAAAGAATCAAGCGCTTTTGGAACATCCTGCTGGGACAAGGCAGCTACATAATCATCAAGTGCTGATAAACTAATAGTACCTGTAATCTCCTCAGAGATGGCAGTCGTGAGCTCATTCCCTTGCGTCAAACTCAAGGCTTGATCCAAAATAGACAAGGCATCCCTCATCCCACCTTCAGCCCGTCTAGCTATAATTTCCACAGCCTCTGGTTCAGAACTGATATTTTCTTTTTCTAAAATATGATGAATATGTGCCGTGATATCTTGCGTTCTGATCGATTTAAACTCAAAACGTTGAACACGGGATAAAATGGTTGCTGGAATCTTGTGCAATTCGGTGGTCGCCAAGATAAAGACAACATTCTGAGTTGGTTCTTCCAAAGTCTTCAAAAGCGCATTAAAGGCTCCTGTAGACAGCATATGAACCTCGTCTATGATATAGACCTTATAACGTGCCAAACTAGGAGCATAGGTGGATTTATCACGAATTTCTCGGATTTCATCAACTCCGTTATTCGAAGCCGCATCCATTTCGATAACATCTTCTAAGCTACCTTCTGTCACAGCCTGACAGATATAACAGTGATTACACGGTTCTCCATCCACTTGATTTGGGCAGTTCATAGCCTTGGCAAAAATCTTGGCTACACTGGTCTTCCCAGTTCCACGAGGACCTGAGAAAAGATAGGCATGACTAATCTTTTCCTGCTCGACCGCTTGTTTTAGGGTTTTAGCCACAACTTCTTGACCTACTAGTTGTGAAAAAGTCTGGCTTCTATATTTTCGATAAAGTGCTTGATACATTAGGCTTTCTCCTCAAACATCGTAAAGTCCCATTCTGTCTTCTCAAGCAAAATAGCGACAAGTTGTTCCAAGTAATCACGGTCAACAGCATTGTAATCATCAATAAGTGAAGAATCCAGGTCTAAGACACCCAGCAATCGACCATTCTTAAGCATGGGAACTACGATTTCACTCTTGGCCATACTATCACAAGAAATGTAGTTTGGATAGGTGCTCACATCCCCAACTAAAACAGTCTCTTGAAACTCAGCAGCTTCTCCACACACGCCTTTCCCAAGTGGGATGCGAATGCAAGAAACGCCACCCTGAAAAGGCCCTAAAACCAACTCGCTTCCATCAAACAGATAAAAACCTGCAAATACAGTATTCGGAAAGCGAGATTTTAGGAGGGCACTAGCATTCGAAAGATTGGCAAGAACGTTGCTCTCACCCTCTAGTAAATAAGAGAGTTCCTCGTTTAACAATTGATATTGTGATTGTTTTTCTGAATCTAACATAGAACTATTATATCAAAAATGAGAAAGAGACAAAAGAAAAATCCCTTGTTTTAAACAAAGGATTTTGAGATTGTCAATTTGATTAAAGTTCGATATCACCGAACAAGTCAGCCATTGAGAATCCTGTTTGTGTTTCTGGAAGTTCGAAATCACGTTTTTCTTGACGTTTTGGACGACGTGGACGAGCAGCACGTTTTTCTTCTTTTTGTCCTTCTTCTTGAGCTGGACGTTCTTCAAGAGCTTTGATAGAAAGTGATACGCGTTCTGCGTCAGCGTTAACATCAAGGACTTTAACAGTAACTTCTTGACCAACAGTAAGAGCTTCTTTTGGATTTTCGATACGTTTGTGTGAAATTTGTGATACGTGAACAAGTCCATCGATACCTGGCAATACTTCAACAAATGCACCAAAGTCAGTCAAACGTTTAACTGTTCCTTCTACTACATCACCTTTAGCCAATTTTTGCTCAACACCATCCCATGGTCCAGGTGTTGTTGCTTTAAGTGAAAGTGATACGCGTCCTTCTTCTTCGTTAAGATCAAGGATCTTCACTTCAATTTCTTCACCAACAGTTACAACTGATTTAGGTGAAACGTTACGTTCGTGTGACAATTCAGTCAAGTGAACCAATCCGTCAACACCACCAAGGTCGATGAAAGCACCAAAGCTAGTGATACGAGCAACTTTACCAGTTACGACATCACCAACAGCCAATTTACCGAATACTTCAGCACGAGCTGCTGCAGTAGCTGCTTCAACAACTTCACGACGTGAAAGGATGAAGCGGTTTTCTTTTGGATCAACCTCTTTGATTTTAGCATCAAATTCTTGACCTACAAAACGCTCAGTGTTACGTACGAAACGAGTATCCAACATTGAAGCTGGGATGAATCCACGAACACCTTCAAATTCTACTGAAAGTCCACCTTTAACGGCACGAGTTCCTTTAACAGTAACAACTTCTTCTTCGCGTCCTACAAGTTTATCCCATGCTTTGCGAGCTTCAAGGCGTTTTTTAGATACAAGGTATGTAACTGTATCAGTATCTTTACCAACTACTTGACGAAGTACAAGAACATCCAATACTTCTCCTACTTTCACAAAGTCATTGATATCTGCATCGCGATCGTTTGTCAATTCGCGAAGAGTCAAGACACCTTCAACACCAGTTCCAGAGATTGCAACGTTAGCTTGAGTCGCATCAACTGTCAATACTTCAGCACTAACAACATCACCAGGCTCAACTTGGCTAACGCTATTTAGCAAATCTTCAAATTCGTTCATCTAAAAAATCCTCCAACAATCAAGTATTTTTCAAAACTTGACATACTTATAATTTTTTTCCTAAGCACCCGCAAGAACATGTTCGTATTGTTCACGTCTTTCAATATAAAAATAAAATACCCTAAGATATTTTTCTTTTTATCTTGAATTTATTACCTAAGAACTGGGGTAGCTGGATTCGAACCAACGCATGAGGGAGTCAAAGTCCCTTGCCTTACCGCTTGGCTATACCCCAATGATGAGATGGAGAGAGAGGGATTCGAACCCCCGAACCCGAAGGAGCGGATTTACAGTCCGCCGCGTTTAGCCTCTTCGCTATCTCTCCAATGCTTAACGAAAACTATTATATCATGAAATTTTCAAAAAAACAAGCATTATTTTGTTAAATTATAGTTTTCAATCAAAATTTCCACAGCTTTCTCAAGTTTTTTATAAAAACTATCGACATTTCCATTCTTTATGATGGCAAATTGACTATCTAATTCGGCAATTTCGCCAATGACCTTTTTTCCAATTGTCAAAACGTAACCTTCATAACTGTCTTTTCCAACAGTCACTTTTGCATCTGTTAATTGGATTTCAATTTTCTTATCTTTTTTACTCATACTGTACCTCTTTTCACTTTTTCTATTGTACAAGAAAATGCTCAAACTAGCAAGAAAAAACTCCATTTCAGCGATTACAACTGCTACGGAGTTCTTCTTTACTTCATGTCTTTTAGTCCACTTTGACAATCCATCCCTCTGGGGCTTCAACATCACCGAATTGGATACCGGTCAATTCATCATAGAGTTTACGTGTAACAGGACCTACTTCTGTTTCACTATAGAAAACATGGAAATCATCGCCGTGTTGAATGCCTCCAATTGGTGAAATAACCGCTGCTGTACCGCAAGCACCTGCCTCTACAAAACGATCCAAATTATCGATTGGGACATCGCCTTCAATCGGAGTCAAGCCCAAGCGGTGTTCTGCCAAGTAAAGCAAAGAGTACTTGGTAATAGATGGCAAGATAGATGGACTCAATGGCGTAACAAATTCATTGTCTGCCGTGATTCCAAAGAAGTTGGCTGATCCGACTTCTTCAATCTTTGTATGTGTAGATGGGTCTAAGTAGATAACATCTGAAAATTGACGTGACTTGGCCATTTTACCTGGGAGGAGGCTAGCAGCATAGTTCCCACCTACCTTGGCCGCACCTGTACCATTTGGAGCTGCCCGGTCGTATTCATCCTGAATCAGGAAATTAGTTGGAACTAAACCGCCTTTAAAGTAATTTCCAACTGGCATAGCAAAGATGGTGAAAATATACTCTTCTGCTGGTTTAACCCCAATAATATCTCCAACACCAATCAAAAGTGGACGAAGATAAAGGGTTCCACCTGTTCCATATGGTGGGACGTATTCTTCATTTGCACGCACAACTGCTTTACAAGCTTCTACAAACATTTCTGTTGGAACTTGTGGCATCAAAAGACGGTCGCAGGTACGTTGCAGACGCTTGGCATTTTCATCAGGGCGGAACAGTTGAATACTGCCATCTTTGGTACGGTAGGCTTTTAATCCTTCAAATGCTTGCTGTCCATAGTGGAGACTTGGAGAAGACTCTGAAATATGCAAGGTTGCATCCTCTGTCAATTCTCCTTGATCCCATTGACCATTTTTATAATGAGCGATGTAACGATAAGGTAATTTCATATAAGAAAATCCAAGGTTTTCCCAATCAATTGCAACTGTCATGTGTTTCTCCTTTATACTATTCAAACTATGTGTTCTATTCTACACTTTTCTAGTAAAATTTCAAGTATTATTTGTAATTTTCTGAAAATTTTTTCAACACAAAAGAAATCAGCCCTCTGGACTGATTCTTTTTACGAATTTGTTTTGTCCTCTTTAAAGACTTCTTTGAGGTAAGCATCGAAAACTTCCTCATCTGAAATGGTATCTGAGATAAAGCTTCCATTGCTAGTACGTTCTGACAAGTTGAGGTCTTGCAATCGACTCTCATAGATTGTTCCCTTGTTAGATTTGACAAGTAACGTTTGGTCGTTTTCTTCTACTTCTGTACTAAAAAGATCACCAACGAAACCTTGCTCTGCAACTGCTCCTGCTAAAAAGACACGGTGCGGTTTGTTTTTCAACTCACGCAAGACTTGTAGGCCTCGTTTGGCACGGCTGGTTGCTGGAATTTCGTCGATAGAAACACGTTTTAAACTACCGCGTTGGGTCAAGAGGTAGAAGGATGAGGTGTTACAGATAAAGGCTGCCCGAAGCGCATCATCTGCTTTCAAGTTCATAGCCTTGACACCCGCAGCCTTGGCACCAACAACCGGAACCTCTTCGATATTGAAACGAAGAGCATAACCATTTTGACTAATCAAGAGAACATCATCCAGTTTGATTGGTGCTACTGCTACAATCTGGTCTGTCTCGTCTTTGAGCTTAGCATACTTGACAGACTTAGACTTGTAGGTCCGCCATGGAGTGAATTCTTTGCGTTCTACACGTTTGATTTGACCAAGACGAGTTGCAGCAAAGTAGGTTGTCGCATCATCAAACTGATCCACGACTTCAGCATAAAGGATTTCTTCATTAGTCTCGAAGTTTGTAATGGTCTGGCTCAGATGCTCCCCGATATCCTTCCAACGAATATCTGCCAATTCATGAATTGGTCGATAGATGACATTTCCAAGAGTAGTAAACATCAAGAGGTGCTGGGTTGTCTTGGCAGATTGAACAAAGATCAAACGATCATCATCACGCTTGCCAATTTCTTCTAGAGTGGATGCCGCAAAGGAACGAGGACTGGTACGCTTGATGTAACCTGCCTTGGTCACGCTGACATAGGTATCTTCCTCGCCAATCAAACTAGCTGTGTCAATCTCGATTGCTTTCGCAGTATCTTCCAAAGTACTCAAACGTGGTGTCGCAAATTTCTTCTTGACCTCACGAAGTTCTTTCTTCATGAGATTGTACATAGTCCGTTCATCACCGATGATAGCCGCAAGCATGGCAATCTTTTCACGCAATTCTGCTTCTTCTTCCTGCAAGACAACCACGTCTGTATTGGTCAAACGGTAAAGTTGTAAGGTCACGATGGCTTCAGCCTGCTCCTCAGTAAACTCATAGCTGACCTTGAGGTTTTCCTTAGCGTCAGCCTTGTTCTCAGAAGCACGGATAAGGGCAATGACTTCGTCCAAAATCGAAATCACGCGAATTAAACCTTCAACGATATGGAGACGTTTCTCAGCCTTTTCCTTATCAAAGCGTGAACGCGCCAGAATCACTTCACGACGGTGGGCGATATAGCTAGACAGGATTGGGACAATTCCAACTTGACGAGGAGTGAAATTGTCAATCGCCACCATGTTAAAGTTGTAATTGATTTGTAGGTCGGTGTATTTGAAGAGATAGTTGAGTACGAGCTCGGTATTTGCATCTTTCTTAAGTTCAATAGCGATACGAAGACCGTCACGGTCAGACTCATCACGAACCTCAGCAATCCCCGCTACTTTGTTATTGACACGAACATCATCGATTTTCTTGACGAGATTAGCCTTATTGATTTCATAAGGAATCTCAGTGATAACGATTTGTTCCTTACCGCCTTTTAGCTTTTCAATCTCCGTCTTAGAACGAACAACCACTCGCCCTTTCCCAGTTTCATAGGCTTTCTTGATTTCATCACGGCCTTGGATGATAGCTCCTGTAGGAAAATCTGGTCCAGGCAAGAATTCCATCAGTTTATCAACCTTGGCAGTCGGATGGTCAATCATGTAAACCGTCGCATCAATAACCTCAGCCAAATTATGGGGTGGTATATCTGTGGCATAACCAGCCGAAATCCCAGTCGAACCATTGACCAAGAGGTTTGGAAAGGCTGCTGGCAAAACAGTGGGTTCTTTCTCGGTATCGTCAAAGTTCCAAGCAAAAGGAACTGTCTTTTTCTCGATGTCCTGGAGAAGGTAGCCTGCAACCTCAGACAAACGTGCTTCGGTATAACGCATTGCCGCAGGCGGATCACCGTCCATAGAACCGTTATTACCGTGCATTTCGACTAGAATCTCACGATTCTTCCAGTCCTGAGACATACGGACCATGGCATCATAGATAGAACTGTCCCCGTGTGGGTGGAAATTCCCCATGATGTTCCCGACAGACTTGGCAGACTTACGGTAGCTCTTGTCAAAAGTATTGCCATCTTTATTCATCGAATAAAGAATGCGACGCTGAACCGGCTTCAATCCATCACGAATATCAGGCAAAGCCCGGTCTTGAATAATGTACTTGGAGTAGCGACCAAAACGCTCTCCCATGATGTCCTCTAGGGACATGTTTTGAATGTTGGACATAATAATTCTCTTTTTAGTGTTTTATTGTAAAGTAAATCTATATTTTATAAATTTAACTGTTTCTTTGTAGGTAGTGAGAAAAGAAGAGCAATCCTACTAATCCTAGAATGAATAAAAGATTAATTTTAATAACAAATAAGCTAAGTAGGGTATTAATTAGGCCGTGAAAAATGGCGCAATAAAGGATCGACTTAGTCTTTTTGAAAACAGCCGCTAGAAGAATACTGAGATAAATTGCAAATAGACTGAATAATATAAAAGGCATCCTACTTTGGGAACTTCCAATCACAAACCATAAAGGTACATGCCATATTGCCCAAATACAACCTGTTATCAAACCGGAAATCCAAAAGGAGAATCTAGTTTCCAAAGTTGGTTGCAAGATGCCTCGCCATCCCAATTCTTCTTCGCCACCATAAACACAGACTGCACTCAAAAAAACAACAAACAAATTTCCTAGTGGAAAAGCCGGATTAAGCTCCTTAGATGAGAAAGCAATGACACCTGTCTGCACGAAAATTAGTAAAAGAAATAACAAAATATATTTCCTTGAGTCCCCTAAGATAAAAGAGACTATGCTTTTAATGGATTTTTGAGGCAAACAAGAAATGGCTGCAATGGTTGGGCCGAAACCTCCTAGTAAATGGAGAAAAACTCCTAGTGGACTTGTTAGACTTAAGAGGCTCATTTGCGTCAGAAAAGCGAGCAATCCCCAACCAAATCCCCAAGAAATGAGAAAACTAATCAGTAAAAATTTTGTTGTCTTATTATTTTGTAAATGTTTCATTTGTTTCGAGTCTCTCCTCAGCATACTCGATCATCCTCTCTGCGGTTACTTTGTCATAGTGGAAGCCGGTTTTAAGAGAGAAGGCCTGCGCTTCTCTGTGGAAAAGGTCCATCGTAGCAAACAAAGACTGAGTGATTTTCTCTTTACTTGAAAAATCAAGCAGATTCGAGAATTCCTTCTCCTTCTCTGCAGGTAAATACTGGAAAAGATACTTGTAGTTCTTGCCGATATCGACTGTTCCATTATCACTTGCAACCTGCCAAGCTAAGATCTTCAAGAGTTCTTGTTGACAAATCCCGTAGAGATGGTCCGTCGCATAGATGAGTTGCTTACGACGAATACCCTTAACCACATAGGCTGATACCCACCAAAATTCATTGCAGGCTTTGTCAAACTCTATTGCACTAGCTGGGCTCGTCCAAAAGCGTTGAGGACTCGGTAGATAAGGTTCAAACAAACCCTTAGGATCTTCTAAAACGGTGAACCCTGCTTCACTATCCACCCACTCTTGAATATACTCCGTAGGACAGAGGGTCAAATCAATCCGATTTCCATCTTCAAATAGCATCAGATAAAGTCGACGGTTGCCTAGGACATTATGCTGCTCAATGGTACGAGTGCCAAACTGGTCTAACCAAGAAAGGTCACTCGTCAGATTATCTAAGTCGTCCACGACATAGACCACGTCGTAATCCTGAAACTCATCTTTTGGTGCTTTTGGATTTGTCCGTGAACCAGACATGGCGACAGCCTCGACTTGTAAAGTTTTAGCAGTCTGTGAAATCAACCTCAGCATTTGCGCTTCACTTCTATGTTGTCTGCACATATCTTTTATAGAGTTATTTTTCATTGCCGTCTTGCTCCTCTTGTTTTTGCATGCCTCGTATTCTTTTCTTCTCAAGCTCTCCTACTATCAATTGGATAGTTGAACAAATCCCCAAAACGATTAAAATAAAATAAAACAAATTAATATCGTTTCTATGATATATTTGAAAGCTTCTCCATAATACAAAAGTATTTACTAATGAAAGAAGGAAAAGTAAAATAGCATTGAATAGGAGTGTTATAGCAAACTTACTCTTAAAATACCTATAATGTTTTCCAATCCGATAGAGGGTATATAGTGAGAAAACAATCATCAAAGGTGTGAAGGCAAGTGCATAAAATAAGATAAACCCTATTCCTGAGTATGGTTTACTTTCCATTGGTAGATCTAATAGACAGATACCAATAGTGAGGATGTTCAATATAAACAAGGATACTGTGCGAGCACACTCTTTTCTACTTTTATTGGTCATTAAATCATATATAATTCCAAAAATGGCTAGGAGAACAAGGAAAAAAGGTAACATTAATAACGTAATCAATACCGCACCTCCAATAGTTTTAGCGATTGTTTACCTAAAAAAAGATAATCATCACCTTTACTTGAACTTTATAACTCCCCTCTCTGGTAAAGGTTATCCCCTTCGTAATAATATGAAGCATCCACACCCTTAAAAAAACGGGCCTAAGTGAGGTCTTCAGTTTGATTATTCAAGAGGAGATATTTGAGTTCGCCAGTCGATACCGCGCTACGCTTCGTGGCTAGGAGGTAATCTTCCTTGTCCACGTGAGATCAGTCCACGACTTGCCCCAACTCAGTCTTGAGGAGATGATCCAGCCAGAGCCTCATATTTCTTCCGTTCCCTTCTCGAAAAGGGTGGGCGATATTTAGCTCAAGGTACTTTTCGACAATCTGCTCAAAGGTCTGTTGAGGCATCCTGTCAATATTTTCTAAGGAAGCTGCTTTTCAAAAAGCTCTTTCGCTCGGGTTTTGCTGATTTTTTCTTCCATCTTGCTAGTTCAAGCGAATCCATCAGACCAAGTTTATTGTCAAGCGTCATAAATACAGCTCTTTTCATTTAGATAGATTTTCTAAGCCCTGTTCCCACAGGTTTAAAACCTACTGTCTGATAAAATCCATCCGCTTCTGATATTAATTCTATGCGAGTCAAAGGATGTTTTTGATGAATTTCAGCGATCAATCGCCGTCCCAATCCTTTTCCGCGATAGGCTTTATCAATGATAATCTCAGCTAAAAAGGTCGTCATGACTTCATCTGTCAAGTAGCGGGCAAAACCAAGGATTTTCTGGTGCTCTTCAACTACCAAGTAATGGGACAGATTTGTTGAAAATAATGAAGTCACTTTTTCCTCTGTAAAAGAAATCCATTTTTCATTTTGATAAAGGGAATAAATAGCTTGACAATCTTTTGTGCTTGCAGGTCTGATTATCATTTTCTACTCCTTTCAAATCCGATGCGACCACTAACAATTTTTCAACTCAAATTTAGTTATATTCTAGTTGCTCTCCGTCGCTTCTTCCCTCGCCTTCTTAGCTGGCTTGTTTTTTTTATAGCGACTACGAATAGCGTTGAGATGGTCACGGAGATCGGCATACTGCTTTTTATCTGGATAAGCATAGGCGTTGATTGCAGTAAAATCCACAAGGAAGTCATAGATTTCTTGTAGTTTCGCACGAACTTCCTTGTTTTGACTAGGTGCCTTGCCTTTTTGCTCAGCCAAACGCTCCTTATAGGCTTTTTCAAACTGAGCCTGCGCCTTTGTCAAGGTTTCTACATGAGTTGTCAAATGCAGGGTTGCAAGGGCAGTTTGGTAGTCAGTATCTTTTAGCTCCTTGAGCAAATGGTTAATAGCTTCTGTCTCTTTTTCGTAGCTCATACTCGTTAGCCCAGCATAATGTTTGAAAAGTTTACTGAGTTTGTCGTAAGCTTCCTTGCTACCTGCCTCTTTGACACGAGAGAAGGCCTTGACCAAACCAGTCAAGGTAGAAAGCGCATCATCACGCTCACGATCAGACGCTTCCAGACTAGCCACCGTTTGACTGGCCTTGGAACGGTGCAAACCAGCTTGCAATCTCTCAAGAAGTTTTTCCATATCCCCAAGCTTCGTTGCATAAACCTGCTCAGACTTATTAGCTTTTGTAAAAGCCCCCAACTCGTCCTTGCTCTCAGATAGAAGTTGGAAGAATTCGTTGTTTTCTAAAGCTTTTGTATCTAAACTGCTAATTCCATAAATTTTTTTCATCTGGATAATCTCCTAATTTTTTATTTTAATATACTTTTTACTTCGTCCGATTTTCGAACAAACAGAATTTGCCATGAAAGGCCTCGTCCGAAAATTGGACGTTCTCACTTTAGATTTGGTTAGCTTGTCAAAAAATCTGACGATGGAAATTTGATGAGTCCAATCTCTCTGTTTTTTAAAACAAATCTATTTTTTCCAGTATATTATAAACAATATTACGTACTTCCTCGTTCTGTACTCCTTTAACTTGAATTAATAGACTATTCGCTTGTAAAAGCCATTCATATTGACTGTTTTTTAGAAGTTTACCTTTTTCATTAAAAAAACAAATTTCTTTATCTCTCAATTCATCAATAATATCAGGAGAAATTATAATATTTTCTGAACTATCAAAAATGTAATATTTTATAATATTTTCAAAAGAAGCAGTATCTTTTTCGTTCTTATAACCATCATACTTATCATTAAGTAACTTCAGCAATTTATCTTTCAAATAATCATTTTCTTCGTTTGGTACAACACAATAAAAATATGCTGGAAAATCTCTATTTTGTGGGATTAAACCAAAACTGCAGCCTAAATGATTCATAACCCCAGTATCGTTATAAGAAAACTCTGTACAGCCGGCACCACACCACTGAATATCGTTTTTCAATTTATAACCGTATACTTTAAAATGTTCATCAATTTTAGCATCACTTGGTAGAGTATGATTCATTACTTGATCAAATTTAATCTTTAATACATCTAAATTTGTTATATTTGTTTTAGTATTTGCAATTTTTGTTGCATTAGCATAAATGGAATTTCTTTTATTTCTTGTATCTGAGGAAAGTGATTTGCCTACTCCTTTTTCTGAGGCAATCACATCATGGTAATCTATTAAGGCATATTTTTCTTTAGAAAAATGGTATAAAAAGAAACGATAAGCATATAAAAATATATATTGTTTTTCGGTAGGAATGGGTTTAAAAGTTTCTATTGGCGAAAAAATCTGATTGTCATGTTCTTCACAAAAAAGTGGCATAGTTCCAGCATCATTTATATTGACTTCATAAAATAATTCACTATATGATCTAGGATTTTGTAGATTACTAACAATATTTTTTATATCGGTCGAAAAAACCGAATATCCATTATCAGTTTTTCTTGCAATCTGCTTTTCTAATATATTTCTAGGAAAAGTGTGTGATTTAATCGGTTTTCTATCACAGTTGGAATATAGGCACTCTTTTCCTTTAGAATCGAAAAGTTGCTTGACTCTATTCCTATCGTGGGATTGAAGTTGTTTTCTCTCACTTTCCGAAATATCACGAAGATTATCCCGTTCCATTTGTTTTCGTAACTTCTCTATTTTTAAATGGCAATGTTTGTATTTTTTGCCTGAATTGCATGGACATTTATCGTTTCTACCGATAGACACCTCCCCACCTCCTTTTTATAATGTATATTTATTTTTTATTGCAGCACACTCCTAAAACACCATCTCCCCACTCTCTTCCAGCGTAAACTTGACATTATCCTCAATCCATTTACGGCGTGGTTCGACCTTATCTCCCATGAGGACATTGACGCGGCGTTCAGCGCGTGCTAGGTCTTCGATCGTAACACGGATGAGGGTACGCGTTTCTGGGTTCATGGTTGTTTCCCAGAGTTGATCCGCATTCATCTCACCAAGACCTTTGTAGCGTTGGAGGGTAGCGCCTTTACCGAACTGCTTGCGAAGTTCTTCTAGCTCTCCGTCCGTCCAAGCGTAGGCCACTTCTTCTTTCTTGCCTTTGCCTTTAGACATCTTGTAAAGAGGCGGAAGGGCGATATAGACATGTCCTGCCTCAACTAGCGGACGCATGTAACGGTAGAAAAATGTTAAGAGCAAGGTCTGAATATGGGCACCGTCGGTGTCCGCATCGGTCATGATAATGATCTTGTCATAGTTGGCATCTTCAATGGAGAAGTCTGCTCCCACACCCGCTCCGATGGTATAAATCATCGTGTTGATTTCTTCATTTTTGAGGATATCTGCCATCTTGGCCTTGGCTGTATTGATAACCTTACCACGAAGGGGCAAGATAGCCTGGAACTTACGGTCACGGCCTTGCTTGGCAGAACCACCGGCAGAGTCACCCTCGACCAGATAGAGTTCATTCTTAGCAGGATTTTTAGACTGGGCTGGAGTCAATTTCCCAGACAACAAGCCCTTATCTTTCTTATTTTTCTTACCATTTCGGCTCTCATCACGCGCTTTGCGGGCCGCCTCACGGGCATCACGCGCCTTGATAGCCTTGCGAATGAGATTGGAAGCCAGCTCCCCATTTTCCATAAGGAAGAAGGTCAACTTATCAGCCACAATTCCATCCACAACCGGACGAGCTAGTGGACTTCCAAGTTTGTCCTTGGTCTGTCCTTCAAACTGAAGGTGCTCTTCAGGAACCAGAATAGAAAGAACAGCTGCTAGTCCTTCACGGTAGTCTGACCCTTCAAGATTTTTATCTTTTTCCTTGAGAAGTCCCGTCTTACGCGCATAATCGTTCATGACCTTAGTAATGGCTGACTTGAGTCCTGTCTCATGCGTTCCACCGTCCTTAGTACGAACGTTATTGACAAAGGATAGAATGTTATCTGAGAATCCATCATTGTACTGGAGGGCAACTTCCACTTGGAAACCATTGTCTTCGCCTTCAAAGTATAGGACTGGCGTCAAGGTTTCCTTGTCTTCGTTCAGATAGGAAACAAAGTCCTGAACTCCGTTCTCATAGTGGAACTCAATCACTTCATCTGTTCGCTTGTCCGTCAATGACAAGGTGACATTTTTTAAGAGGAAGGCTGACTCATTGAGACGTTCTGAAATGGTATTGTACTTAAAGTCTGTCGTAGAAAAAATCGTCGCGTCAGGCATGAAAGTGACTTTGGTACCTGTCTTAGACTTGGGTGCTGTACCAATTTTTTTCAAGGTTGTGACGGGTTTCCCACCATTTTCAAAACGTTGCTTGTAGACTGTACCGTCACGAGTAATTTCAACTTCTAGCCAACTAGAAAGGGCATTAACAACAGAAGACCCCACCCCGTGGAGACCTCCAGATGTCTTATAGCCACCTTGACCGAATTTCCCTCCGGCGTGGAGAATGGTAAAGATAACTTCAACAGTTGGAATTCCCATGGCGTGCATCCCGGTTGGCATTCCTCGACCATGGTCTTGAACGGTTAGACTGCCGTCTTTATTGATAGTCACATCGATGCGATCACCAAATCCAGACAAGGCTTCATCGACTGCATTGTCCACGATTTCCCAGACTAGGTGATGGAGACCTGCTCCGTCGGTCGATCCAATATACATCCCCGGACGTTTACGGACCGCATCCAACCCTTCTAGCACCTGAATGGCGTCATCATTGTAGTTATTAATATTGATTTCCTTTTTTGACACAAGGAACCTCCTATTTGTTCATCTTTTCTATTTTACAGGTTTTCTAGGGATTTTGCAAAGTTTTTCCCGTTCAGCTATCACAATTTTAAAGGATATTCTCATCATTTCTACACTATTCATGGTATAATAGGTCTATGATGACATTTGTATTATTAATTCTAGCTTATCTACTAGGTTCGATTCCGTCTGGTCTATGGATTGGACAAATTTTCTTTCAAACAAATCTGCGTGAACATGGTTCTGGAAACACCGGAACGACCAATACTTTCCGTATTTTAGGTAAGAAAGCGGGTATGGCAACCTTTGTGATTGACTTCTTTAAAGGAACCTTGGCCACTCTCCTTCCAATCCTTTTCCACCTTCAAGGTGTATCACCTCTTGTCTTTGGTCTTTTGGCCGTGATTGGACATACCTTTCCTATCTTTGCAGGCTTTAAAGGTGGTAAGGCTGTCGCAACCAGTGCTGGAGTGATTTTCGGATTTGCGCCTGTTTTCTGTCTTTATCTAGCAATCGTATTCTTTGGAAGCCTCTATCTAGGTAGTATGATTTCACTATCAAGCGTTACTGCTTCTATCGCAGCCGTTATCGGAGTTCTCCTATTTCCACTATTTGGATTTATCCTGAACAGCTATGACCCTCTCTTCATTTTGATTATCCTAGCACTCGCTAGCTTGATTATCATTCGTCACAAGGATAATATCACACGCATCAAAAATAAAACTGAAAATCTCGTCCCTTGGGGATTGAACCTAACTCATCAAAATCCTAAAAAATAAAACGCCAGTTTGAACTGACGTTTTTTTGTATGCTTATTTTGACTTGATGTAGTTGATACCATCTGCCTTAGGAGCAACTGCTTTTCCGAAGAAGGCTGCTAAAACAAGGATGGTCAAGACATAAGGCGCGATTTGAAGGTAAACAGCTGGCACTCCTTGTAGGAAAGGCAATTGAGAACCGATAACTGCCAAACTTTGTGAAAGTCCAAAGAAGAGACTAGAAAGCATAGCACCGATTGGGTTCCATTTACCAAAGATCATCGCAGCAAGAGCGATAAATCCAGGACCGACAATAGTTGTCACTGAGAAGTTAACTGAAATGGATTGAGCATAAATCGCTCCCCCAATTCCACCTAGGAATCCTGAGATAATAACCCCAAGATATCGCATCTTGTATACATTAATCCCCAAGGTATCTGCTGCCTGAGGGTGTTCACCAACAGAGCGAAGGCGAAGACCAAAACGTGTCTTAAAGAGAATAAACCATGCAAAGAATGAGAAGGCAATCGCGATATAACCTAGCAAACTTGTTGACTTAAAGAAGATATCGCCGATTACTGGGATATTGGCCAAAACAGGGAAATCAAAACGTCCAAAAGTCTGGCTTAAGTTATCCGTTTGTCCTTTGTTATAAAGAACTTTAACCAAGAAAACTGCTAATGCAGGAGCCATCAAGTTCAATACTGTACCACTGACAACATGGTCCGCACGGAAATGAACTGTAGCGACTGCATGGATGAGGGAGAACATAGCTCCCACGATACCGGCAACTAACAAGGAAATCCAA
Source organism: Streptococcus oralis (assembly GCF_003943415.1). GTDB lineage: Bacteria > Bacillota > Bacilli > Lactobacillales > Streptococcaceae > Streptococcus > Streptococcus oralis_BJ. Next base: position 79,506 of record NZ_RJPK01000004.1, read on the forward strand.
GGAGTCGCTGCTCCAAGTTGTTCTGCAAACTCAAGGTTAAAGACAACCCCAGAAAAGGCTCCCATAACCATAATTCCTTCAAGACCGACGTTAACGACACCACCACGTTCAGAGAAAACTCCCCCGATACTCGTAAAAATAAGTGGTGCTGAGTAAATCAGCATAGAAGAGACCAAGAGGGTGAGTAATGTTGTAATAGACATCCTTACTTACCTCCTTTAACTTGTTTTTTCGGTTTGACAAAGCGTTCAATAATATAGTGAACACTGACAAAGAAGATAATAGACGCTGTTACAATGCTAACAAGCTCAGACGGAACTTGCGCAGCGTTCATACCTGGCGCACCAACTTGCAGAACACCAAATAAGAAGGCTGCAAAGAGGATTCCAATTGGTGAATTTCCAGCAAGCAAACTAACTGCCATCCCGTTAAATCCGATAGCTAATGATGACCCCTGAACGTAAACGTTTTGGAAGGTTCCTAGACCTTCGACCGCTCCACCGAGACCAGCCAAAGCACCAGAGATAATCATTGATAGGATGATTGTACGTTTTGCTGAAATACCAGCGTACTCTGAAGCATGGGGATTGAGACCAACTGCACGGATTTCAAAACCGAGAGTCGTTTTCTTAAGCAAGAACCAAATCACCCCAACAGCAATGATAGCAAAGAAGATACCGATATTCATCCGAGAATTGCCAGTCAACTCAGATAACCATGGTGTCTGGTAACTAGCATTGGCACTCACACGAATCGTTGAGTCTGTACTTTGCATAAAGTCTTTCGGGAAAGAATGAATAAAGGCGTTCCCTACATACAATACAATGTAGTTCATCATAATGGTTACGATAACCTCTGACGTACCGAGATAAGCTCTGAGAATACCTGGAATCGCACCAACAATTCCACCTGCGATCAGAGCAATCACTACAGTCGCTAAAATCAACATTGGACGTGGCATGTCTGGATGCGACAAGGCAAACCAACCGCTGAGAATCCATCCCGCTAGCGCTTGACCAGGAAGTCCAACGTTGAAGAAACCTGCCCGACTAGCAACAGCAAAACCAAGACCAATCAAGACTAGAGGTCCCATGGCACGGAAAATTTCCCCAATCCCACGGAGGCTACCAAAAGCTGTATAGAACAACTCCTCATAGCCCCAGATAGCATCGTAGCCGAAGATCCACATGACAATGGCTCCGAGCAAGATTCCTAAGAATACGGAAATCAAGGGAACCGAAATTTGTTGTAATTTTTTAGACATCACTCTTCTCCTTTCCCAAGTCTCCACCAGCCATCAAGACACCAAGTTCTTGTTTGTTAGTCGTTTCTGGCGATACAACACCTTGAATCTTACCATCATGAATAACAGCAATTCGGTCTGAGACATTTAAAATCTCATCCAATTCAAAACTGACAACGAGAACAGCCTTGCCATTATCACGTTCCTCAATCAAGCGTTTGTGAATGTACTCAATGGCACCAACGTCCAAACCACGAGTTGGCTGGCTGACGATAAGGAGTTCAGGATCACGATCAATCTCACGAGCAATAATCGCTTTTTGTTGATTTCCTCCTGAAAGAGCTGCTGCTGGAACAAATTCGCTTGCCGCACGGACGTCAAATTCTTCCATCAATTTCTTGGCATGTGAAGTGATATTGGCATAGTTCAAAATACCATTCTTACTGAGTGGTTCTTTATAGTAGGTTTGAAGAGCGATATTTTCTGAAATCATCATCTCCAAAATCAAACCATCACGGTGACGGTCTTCAGGAACATGCCCTACACTGAGTTCCGTAATTTGTCGTGGGTGCATCCCCACGATTGATTTGCCCTTTAATTCAATACTACCAGACTCAACCTTACGAAGACCTGTAATGGCTTGAATGAGTTCAGATTGACCATTGCCATCAATACCCGCAATACCAACAATTTCACCAGCTCGAACATCCAAAGAAAGATTCTTCACAGCTGGTACACCGCGATTTTCATTAACAACCAAGTCTTTGATAGACAAGACCACTTCTTTTGGTTGAGGTGCCTGTTTCTCCGTTTTAAACGAGACAGAGCGCCCTACCATCATTTCTGCCAAGTCTGCATTGGTTGCCCCTGCAATCTCAACCGTCTGGATTGATTTCCCACGACGGATAACCGTCACACGATTGGATACCGCACGAATTTCATCCAGTTTATGGGTAATCAAAATAATGGATTTTCCTTCTTTGACAAGATTTTTCATGATAGCCATCAACTCGTCAATCTCTGAAGGAGTCAATACAGCTGTAGGTTCATCAAAGATAAGGATATCAGCACCACGATAGAGTGTTTTCAAGATTTCTACACGTTGTTGAGCACCAACAGAAATGTCCGCAACCTTAGCAGCAGGATCTACTGCCAAACCATAACGTTCAGAAAGAGCCTTGATTTCTCTAGTAGCTTCAGCTATATCTAGCACACCATTTTTAGTGATTTCACTCCCCAAAATGATATTCTCGGCTACTGTAAAAGCTTCGACCAACATAAAATGTTGGTGAACCATCCCAATTCCAAGACTAGCGGCTTTAGAAGGGGAGTCTAGTTTTACAACCTGACCATTCACTGCAATTTCACCACTAGTTGGCTCAAGAAGTCCTGCCAGCATATTCATCAGAGTGGATTTACCCGCTCCATTTTCTCCTAAAAGTGCATGGATTTCACCTTTTCGCAGTTGCAAATTGATCTTGTCGTTTGCTACAAATTCACCAAACACCTTGGTGATATCCCGCATCTCAATGACATTTTCGTGTGCCATATGCTCTTCCTTTCAGAGGTTTATTTTATTTCAATAAAACCTGCTAATCACATTAACAAGCTCTATTGAGACAAAAATTGCCTCAATTCTTAAAGAAGCGACCGATGGCCGCTTCCTAAGAAATGACTTTTATCCATTATTTTTCAGGAACTTTTACACTTCCGTCAAGGATTTTAGCTTTTGCATCTTCGACAGCCTTTTTACCTTCTTCTGAAAGGTTTGTTACTGCCAAGTCAACCCCTTTATCTTTCAATGAGTAGACGATAACTTGTCCACCAGGGAATTCACCTTTTTCTGTTTTGTTGGCAATATCTTTTACAGTTGTACCAACTTGTTTCAATGTAGATACAAGAACGAAGTTTGATTCTTTACCATCTTTAGAAGTGTATTTACCTTCTGCTGCTTGGTCACGGTCTACACCAATAACCCAAACTTTTTCGTTTTCATTTTTGCTTTCGTTCAAAGATTTTGCTTCAGCAAAGACACCAGCACCTGTACCACCAGCTGCTTGGTAGACAACGTCTGCACCTGCAGCGTATTGAGCTGCTGCAATTGTTTTACCTTTGGCAGCATCACCAAATGAACCAGCGTAGTCAACTTGTACTTTGATAGATGGGTCTACTGACTCAACACCAGCCTTAAATCCAGCAGCGAAACGTGAAATAACTTCAGATTCGATACCACCTACAAAACCAACTTGTTTTGTTTTAGTTGTTTTCGCTGCTGCAACACCAGCAAGGTAAGCTGCTTCGTTATCAGCAAATGTTACGCTCGCAACATTCTTTTGATCTTTGATCACATCATCAATCAAGACATAGTTTAAGTCAGAGTGGTCTTTTGCTGCCTCTTCAACTGCATTGTGAAGTGCAAAACCAACACCGAAGATCAGGTTGTAACTTCCAGCCGCTTGTTGCAAGTTGTTAGCATAGTCTGCTTCACTTGTTGATTGGAAATAAGTAAAGCCTTTATCTTTAGAAAGATTGTGTTCTTTACCCCAGTCTTGCAAACCTTCCCAAGCTGATTGGTTAAATGATTTATCATCAACACCACCAGTATCTGTTACGATCGCTGCTTTCGTCTTCATTTCAGATGAAGATGAAGCTGCGTTACGAGAAGAGCGGTTACCACATGCAGCAAGTCCAACTGCTGCCACTGCAACTAGACCAAGGCCTAGCCATTGTTTCTTGTTCATTACTGAACCTCCTAAATAAGATGTGCAACGATGTTGCAAGTATAGATCGTTTGGTCACGTAGACCACAGCCACTCAAAGAGTAGCTCAGACTAATTTAAGTCTGTAAATGAGTATGGAAGTAACTCCCCGACCGTCATCTCGACCGTCGATTTATCTTTAGCGACTAAAGTCACTTTTAGATCTTGTTCAAAAAATTCAACCATGACCTGGCGGCAAGCACCACATGGCGAGATGGGTTTTTCAGTTTGTCCGTAGACAATCAACTCTGAAAACTCCCGTTGCCCCTCCGAAACTGCTTTAAAAATAGCAGTACGCTCTCCACAATTGGTCAAAGGATAACTAGCATTCTCGATATTAACACCCGTATAAATGCTACCGTTCTTGGCAACTAAAACAGCTCCGATGGGAAAGTGAGAATAGGGTACATAGGCTTTCTTGCTGGTTTCAATTGCTAGTTCAATCAACTCAGTAGTCGCCATCTGCCAATTCTCCTTTTAAAATCGCAACGCCAGCAGATGTTCCAATACGAGTAGCGCCTGCTTCCACAAAGGCAAGAGCGTCTGCATATGAGCGAGCTCCACCAGCAGCCTTAACTCCCATATCTGGTCCGACTGTTTCACGCATTAATTTAACATCTGCTACCGTAGCACCACCAATTGAAAAGCCAGTAGATGTTTTGACAAAGTCAGCGCCTGCCTTCTGGGATAATTGGCAGGCCACAACCTTTTCATCGTCTGTCAACAAGCAGGCTTCAATAATAACCTTAACCAACTTGTCACCACTTGCTTCTACGACAGCACGGATGTCCGATTCAACTAAATCAAGATTGCCTGATTTGAGGGCACCAACATTGATAACCATATCAATCTCATCTGCACCGTTTTGAACAGCTTCTTTGGTTTCAAAAGCTTTCACAGCTGAAGTTGTTGCTCCAAGAGGGAAACCTACTACTGTACAAATCTTTACATCTGAGCCTTCAAGTCCTGTTTTCGCATGTTTAACCCATGTGGGATTGACACAAACGCTGGCAAAGTCATACTCACGCGCTTCAGATAGCAAACGATCAATTTGTTCTTGGCTTGCATCTTGCTTTAAAAGCGTATGATCGATATATTTATTTAACTTCATATTCGGATTCTCCCTGGTTTTATGAGATAATTTCTATAATTTCTCGTAAACTTTGCACTCCATCATTTATTTTAACATATTTTTGAAATTCTGTAACTAGTTCAGAAGAAATTTTTCCATTTGTATAAACTTTTGCAACAATTTCTCCTTTTTGAACGGAGTCTCCAACTTTCTTTTCAAAAACAATCCCTGTTTCATAGTCCAGGTCATCAGACTTGACTGCACGACCAGCTCCTAGTCTCATGGCATAGAGCCCAAATTCCATAGCTGGAAGAGCTGAAATAACACCTGTCTCTTGAGCTGGAATTTCCACCACATGAGCAACCTTGACGGGGCGATAGAGGTCTTCTAAATCACCGCCTTGTGCTGCTACCATTTCTTCAAACTTAGCCAGTGCTTGGCCATTCTCAAGATGTTTACGGATTTCCTCGATCGTTTTCTCAACATCAGCCAATCCAAGCATAATCTGAGCTAGCTCGCAGATAAAATGACTAATATCTTCTCGGCCTTTTCCTTGGAGAATCTCGATTGCCTCAAGGATTTCGAGACGATTGCCAATAGCTCGCCCCAAGGGTTGGCTCATATCTGTAATGACTGCAACTGTTTTTCGACCAACTGCCTTACCGAGATCAACCATAGTTTGAGCCAATTCGCGCGCCTCGTCAACAGTCTTCATAAAGGCACCCTCACCAACAGTCACATCTAGCAAAATGGCATCCGCTCCTGCAGCAATTTTCTTGCTCATAACAGAACTAGCAATCAAAGGAATCGTGTCGACAGTTGCAGTCACATCACGGAGGGCATAGAGAAGCTTGTCTGCTTTAACCAGCTGATCTGACTGCCCAATGACAGATACACCAATATTCTGTACCTGACGAATAAAATCTTCTTGACTTCGCTCGACTTGATAGCCCTTAATGGACTCCAATTTATCAATTGTCCCACCAGTATGGCCAAGACCACGACCACTCATTTTTGCCACAGGTACACCAAAGCTAGCAACAAGGGGAGCTAAAATCAAGGTCACCTTATCACCAACACCACCTGTCGAGTGTTTATCTACTTTGATACCATCTATGGCTGACAAATCAAACTCCTGACCTGTCTTAACCATATTCATCGTCAGGTCAGAAATCTCACGTGTGGTCATTCCTTTAAAATAAACAGCCATAGCAAAGGCAGACATCTGATAGTCTGGAACAGTTCCAGCCACATAGCCTTCAACCAGCCACTTGATTTCATTTGCAGTCAGTTCTTGACCATCTCGTTTTTTTTGGATTAAATCAACTGCTCTCATTCTTTCACACTTCTAAGGATATAATATCCCTTATCTTTCTTTACGATTTCACAATTTCCAAAAACGTCTTCCATCTTACTTTTAGCACTTGGAGCTCCTTGCTTTTTCTGAATGACGATGGTTAAATCTCCTCCGTCTTTCAAGAATTCTCTGCTCTTTTCGATAATCTCATGAACAACTTGTTTACCCGCTCGAATCGGCGGATTGGAAATAACATGGTCAAACTTCCCTTCAACTTGTTCATAGATATTGGATTGGAAAATCGTCGCTGAAACTTGGTTTCTCTCAGCATTTTGTCGCGCTAGGTCCAAGGCACGGTTATTGATATCGACCATGGTTGCCTGAACTCCATAAGCCTTGACCAAAGAAAGCCCTAAGGGACCATATCCACAGCCTACATCAAGGACCGCTTCTCCTTTGTTAACCTCTAGACACTTCAATAAAAGCTGACTCCCAAAGTCAACCATTTTCTTGCTAAAAACACCCGCATCCGTCAAAAAGGTCATTTTTTGTCCCAACAACTCCACTCTCAACTCATGAATGTCGTGAGCAGCATCAGGATTTTCTGCATAATACATTTTACTCATAAAACTATTTTACCATAATTTGGCTTGAATTGTAAATCGTTTACAAAGTGATGATAAAATGAAAAAGACTGAAGAATCCTAGTCAAAAAACCTTTTCTTCAATCTCTTTCAATTATTAGAAATACATTACAATCGATCGTGAACTACAAATTATCATAGTCAGGAAAAAACAGATCGTCTGTAATCAGGCGCATTTTTATTACTATTGCTTAACCTTAAAACACTTTATTATCAACAGGATTCCCAATATGATGTTTAGATAAAAACCCAACTGATAAGTTTGTGTCAAGATTTCCAAACTTGTCCAAAGTCGTATCAAATCTTCTAGTGACATACGGAATAGATATCCTTCTGTAGCAATCCACAAAATCAAAAATAGATAACTACCAGCAGCAAGCCATTTCATCCACCGTTTTTTTAGTAGCCAAGCAATCAAGAGCGAACAGATAAAGACAACTGTTACAAGGAGATGGTCCATTAAGAAGGTAAAACCGTAATAAGTTTCTACAAAGCGTCTCCCATTATCCGCATTCGCTCCCCTTATAAAAGGTAGTGCAAAACTTAAAATAAAACAGAGTTCCAATAAGTAACATCTCAAGATTTTCATTGTATACCTCCTACAAGTTGCGAACTAAAAAAACACTTTTAATAACTGATAAGTCTTCAGAAACAATTCCCTATCTCATCATTAAATTATTCAACCTCCATCTACCCCTATTATACGATATTGACTTACTACCATCAAGAAACCGCTTTATTTTTTTAGCTTTTTATGGTATGATAAACAAAATATCTAGGGGAAAACAAATGACCAACGAATTTTTACATTTTGAGAAAATCAGTCGCCAGACTTGGCAATCATTGCATCGCAAAACAACTCCTCCCTTGACGGAAGAAGAACTGGACTCCATCAAGAGTTTCAATGACCAGATTAGTCTGCAGGACGTAACGGACGTCTATCTTCCCCTTGTCCATCTTATCCATATTTACAAGCGCACTAAGGATGATTTGGCATTTTCAAAAGGAATTTTCCTCCAACGTGAAAGCAAATCCCAACCTTTTATCATTGGGGTTTCTGGAAGTGTTGCTGTGGGGAAATCGACCACTAGTCGCTTACTTCAGATTCTTCTATCACGTACTCTCCCGGATGCTACTGTAGAACTAGTGACAACGGATGGCTTTCTCTATCCCAACCAAACTTTAATTGACCAAGATATCTTAAATCGCAAAGGTTTTCCTGAAAGTTATGATATGGAAGCCTTGTTGAATTTTCTTGACTGCCTAAAGAATGGGCAAGATGTCGATATTCCTGTCTATTCTCACGAGGTTTATGATATCGTCCCTAGAGAAAAGCAACGTGTCAAAGCCGCTGACTTTGTCATTGTCGAGGGGATTAATGTCTTTCAAAACCCTCAAAATGAGCGCCTTTACATCACTGATTTCTTTGATTTCTCCATCTATGTGGATGCAGCAGTTGAGGACATTGAAAGTTGGTATCTGGATCGTTTCTTAAAGCTGCTCAGCTTTGCCCAAAATGATCCCAACAGCTACTACCACCGCTTTACGCAAATGCCGATTGGAGAAGTTGAAGCCTTTGCACATCAGGTTTGGACCAGTATTAATCTCACAAATCTACAAAACTATATCGAACCGACAAGGAATCGCGCCGAGGTTATTCTCCACAAGACTAAAAACCATGAAATCGATGAAATTTACCTAAAAAAATAATTTCCCCTTGTCAAAACCTAAGTTTTCATATATAATGGTATAGTTAGTAAATATGGAGGTAAGAACATTGGCAAACATTAAATCAGCTATCAAACGCGCTGAATTGAACGTTAAACAAAACGAAAAAAACTCAGCTCAAAAATCAGCTATGCGTACTGCTATCAAAGCTTTCGAAGCAAACCCTTCTGAAGAACTTTTCCGTGCTGCTAGCTCAGCTATCGACAAAGCAGAAACTAAAGGTTTGATTCATAAAAACAAAGCAAGCCGCGATAAAGCTCGTCTTTCAGCTAAACTTGCTAAATAAGAAACAGTCCATAGAGGCTGTTTTTTTGTCCTTGAATACAAAAAGGTAGAAAATGAAAATAGCAATCATCGGATATTCTGGAGCCGGCAAGTCAACTCTAGCTGAAACGTTATCAAACTACTACTCTATCCCCAAACTGCATATGGATACACTTCAATTTCAACCTGGTTGGCAAGATAGTGACCGCGAATGGATGCTGGGCGAGATAAAAAACTTTCTCACAAAGCACGAAGTTTGGGTCATCGACGGCAACTACTCTTGGTGTTGCTATGAAGAAAGAATGCAGGAAGCTGACCAAATCATCTTTCTCAATTTTTCCCCATGGACTTGTCTTTTTCGAGCCTTTAAACGGTATCTCACATACCGAGGCAAGGTCAGAGAAAGCATGGCTGCAGGTTGCCCTGAACGCTTTGACTGGGACTTTATCAGATGGATTCTCTGGGATGGGCGGACAAAGAATGCTAAAGAACGTTATCAACGGGTTCAAGAAACCTATCCAGAGAAAGTAATTGTCCTCCGGTCGCAAAAGGAGATGGACTACTTCTTAGAAAATCTCGTACATAACAAGAAAAACCAACGTGTCTAACGTTGGTTTTTTGCTTTTATCCAATCACACTTCCGTTTGGTACGGATGGGTCAACTGTGAGAAGGGTTAGTTTACCATCATATTCAGCTGAGAGAATCATCCCTTGGCTGACATATTTTTTCATCATCTTACGTGGCTTAAGGTTGGCAACGATTTGTACCTTCTTGCCGACCAATTCTTGTTCGTTTGGATAGTACTTAGCAATTCCTGAGAGGATTTGACGGTCTTCGCAATCACCAGCATCCAGACGGAATTGAAGCAACTTGTCAGAACCTTCCACTTTAGACACTTCTTTGACTTCTGCGACACGGATTTCAACCTTGTCAAATTCTTCAAACTTGATTTCTTCCTTGTTTAGTTTGAGTTCGACTTCATCAGGATTCCATTCTTTTTCGACTGCTGGTTTGTTGCCTTCCATTTGTTCCTTGATATAGGCGATTTCTTCTTCCATATCCAGACGTGGGAAGATTGGAGTTCCTTTGGCAACTACAGTTACACCAGATGGGAAGTCTGCTAGATTCAAGTTCTCAAGGCTAGAAACTTCTGCTAGACCAAGTTGGGTCAAGACTGCACGACTGGTTTCCATCATAAATGGCTCAATCAAGTGAGCGACAACGCGAAGGCTAGCTGCCAAGTGGCTCATAACACTTGCCAATTTGTCACGGAGAGCTTCATCCTTAGCAAAGACCCACGGAGCCGTCTCATCGATGTAACGGAGAGCTTCATCCTTAGCCAAGACCCATGGAGCAGTCTCATCGATGTATTTGTTGGTACGTGAGATCAGAGTCCAGACTGCTTCAAGCGCACGTGGGTAATCCACTGCTTCCATGTTTGTATGGTAGTCAGCGATTGATTGTTCTGCTACGTCAGCAAGAGCTTTGTCAAACTCTGTTACACCCTCTACATAGGCTGGAATTTGTCCATCAAAATACTTGTTAATCATAGAAACCGTACGGTTGAGGAGGTTTCCAAGGTCATTTGCCAATTCATAGTTGATACGACCTACATAGTCCTCAGGAGTAAAGGTTCCGTCTGAACCAACTGGAAGGCTACGCATGAGGTAGTAACGAAGTGGATCGAGACCATAGCGTTCTACTAACATTTCAGGATAAACGACATTCCCTTTAGACTTAGACATCTTGCCATCTTTCATGACAAACCAACCGTGAGCAATCAAGCGGTCTGGCAATTTAACATCCAACATCATAAGAAGGATTGGCCAGTAGATAGAGTGGAAACGAAGAATATCTTTTCCAACCATGTGGAAAACTGTTCCATTCCAGAACTTGTCAAAGTTTCCATGCTCATCTTGACCGTAACCAAGAGCTGTCGCATAGTTAAGGAGAGCGTCAATCCAAACATAGACAACGTGTTTTGGATTTGATGGGACTGGTACTCCCCATGTAAAGGTTGTACGAGAAACTGCCAAATCTTCCAAACCTGGCTCGATGAAGTTGCGAAGCATTTCATTAAGACGACCATCTGGAGTGATGAAATCAGGGTGCGATTTGAAAAATTCAACCAAACGGTCTTGGTATTTGCTGAGACGAAGGAAGTAAGACTCTTCTGAAACCCATTCCACTTCATGTCCTGATGGAGCGATACCGCCCGTCACATTTCCAGCTTCGTCACGGAAAACTTCTGCAAGCTGGCTTTCTGTAAAGAATTCTTCATCCGAGACTGAATACCAGCCAGAGTATTCACCCAAGTAGATGTCACCTTGAGCAAGCAAGCGTTCAAATACTTGTGCTACTACTTTTTCATGGTAATCATCAGTTGTACGGATGAATTTATCATATGAGATATCGAGCAATTGCCAGAGTTCTTTGACGCCAACTGCCATGCCATCAACATAAGCTTGTGGCGTAATGCCAGCTTCTTCCGCTTTCTGTTGGATCTTTTGACCATGCTCGTCAAGACCTGTCAGATAAAAGACATCGTAGCCCATGAGACGTTTGTAGCGAGCTAGGACGTCACAGGCGATGGTTGTATAGGCAGAACCGATATGAAGTTTACCAGATGGATAGTAAATCGGTGTTGTAATATAAAAATTCTTTTCAGACATAATTTTTCCTTTCCAGGCAAATGAAACCTGTTTTTCTAACACTTCATTATATCATATTTTCGGTGATTTTCGATAGGGAAATCCATACAAAAACAAGATAGACAAATGTCCATCTTGTCTATCTTATTCATAGCGAAGGGCTTCAATTGGATCAAGCTTAGACGCTTTATTGGCTGGTAAGACCCCAAAGATCATACCAACGCTAGCCGAAACAGCCAAGCTAAAGAGAGCAATCGGTAGCGAGACACCAATTTCTATTCCTTCCATCATATTTTTTAACAAAGCACCTGCTAGCGTGGTCAAGCCCGCTGCACTTACTAGGCCGATGACTCCACCTAGCAAGGTCAAGATCATGGACTCAATCAAAAACTGTACCAAGATATTAGCTCGTGTAGCTCCCAATGCTTTACGAAGACCAATCTCTCGAGTACGCTCCGTTACAGAAACCAGCATGATATTCATAACTCCAGTCCCTCCCACAAAGAGAGAGATTCCTGCGATAGCACTAATAATAGCGGTCATAAAACCAAAGATTTGCTGAACCTCTGCAAAAGCGGCAGTTTCGTCCACAACCTGATATTCTCCCTGCTGTACTCCTGCAATTTCTGTCATCTTACGTGCGAGTTCTGGCCCCAAAGTCGGAGTTAGACTCGTATCATTCACACGAAAGACAATATTAGAAATTTCCTCCACATTAAAATTAGCTGCTACAGAAGCATTGGTTGTAATCGGTAAGCCACCTACACCAAACATCTTAGCACTTTTAACAGCAGGACTAGAGTAAACACCAATCACGCGATAGCTATATCCATTGGCTGAAATAATTTGATTGAGTGCTGCCTGAGGCGAGTCAAAAAGACTTTTAGCGAGTTCTTCATCTAGCAAAATCACACTTGCAAAATCTCGGTAATCTTGTTCTCTCAGATCCCTACCTGCAATAATTTTATTTTCTACAGCAGACATATAAGTCATATTGCCACCTGTTAGACTTGCTCTCTCTACCTTTTTATCCTTATAGGTCAAAGTAACATTTGTACTATTAGTCACATAATAGCCATCTACACCTTTTAGTTTGGCAGCTTCCTTAACCCACGATTCCTGTGTTTTAGGTGGTTCTACGTGAACATCTTCTTCTTTACCAGATAGTGTTAGTGCAGATTGCTTTTGTGTAAAGGAACCGTCCTTACTTTTAATTGGTGAGAAAAATACCTGAATATTTTTCTGAGATTTTGTCATATTTTTATTGACCTGACGAGACATAGAGTCCCCTAAAGCCATGATGACAACTACTGAAGAGACTCCGATGATAATACCAATCATGGTCAAAAAGGAGCGCATCTTGTGTGCCATAATAGATGAAAAGGCAAATTTCAGATTTTGCATCTTAGTTCTCCTTTCCTTCCAAACGAGCGCTATCAGATGAAATAACTCCATCACGGATTACAATCTGGCGTTTTGCATAGGCTGCAATTTCGGGCTCGTGCGTTACCATAATAATAGTCTTGCCTTCTTCATTTAACTCAACCAAGAGTTCCATGATTTGACTTCCTGTTTTCGTATCCAAGGCACCTGTCGGTTCATCAGCTAGGATGATTGAGGGATCGTTAACAAGAGCACGCGCAATGGCCACCCGTTGTTTTTGACCGCCAGACAACTCCGAAGGAAGGTGATGAATACGATCAGTCAACTCTACTTTACTCAGATATTCCTCTGCTAACTTGCGACGTTGGGCAGCTGGAACTCCTGCATAAATCAAGGGCAACTCAACATTTTGAACAGCATCCATCTTTGACAAAAGAAAGAACTGTTGAAAGACAAAACCAATTTGTTGGTTACGTACCTGTGCCAACTGCTTTTCACCTAGACGGGCCACTTCTTGACATTCTAGATAATATTCGCCGCTAGTTGGGGTGTCCAGCATTCCGATGGTATTCATCAGAGTAGATTTACCCGAACCAGATGGTCCCATAATGGCAACAAATTCACCTTCGCCAATCTCCAAATTAATATTTTTCAAGACCTGCAGTTCCTGTTCACCATTTCGATAGCTCCGGCAGATGTTTTTTAGACTAATTAGTTGTTTCATCAGCCTTCACCTCTTTTCCTTCTTCCAAGGAAGTCGTTGGATTACTGATGACTTTGGTTCCGTCTGTCAAACCAGATGTGATCTCTTGGTTTTCTGCGTCAGCATTTCCTAAGCTAACTTCAACCTTCTTAGCCTTATTCTCTTCGTCAACAACCCAAACGTAGTTTTTCCCGTCTTCAGTAATGACACTGGTTAAGGGTACGAGGATTGATTTCTTGTCACTTTTAACCTCAACACTAACGGTAAAACCTGGTTTTAAATCACCAATCTCACTCGTTACTTCAATCGTATAAGGATATTTAGAACCAGTATTCCCCCCAGTTATAGCATTCGTTCCTTCTCCACTATTTTTAGGGTAAGCTGAAATAAAGCTGATCTTCCCTGTCCAAGTTTTATCTTGGTAAACCTTGGAAGAAAAGGTCACTTCTTGGCCAACAGAAAGGTTGGCAAGATTGTACTCGGAAAGTTCTCCCTTGACTTGTAGATTGTCGTTACTTACTACATGAACCATCACTTGATTTGCAGCAGTTGTGGACTTCGATACATTGCGATTAACTTCTACAACTGTACCTTCTAGCGTACTCAAAACCTTTGTTGCGTCCAATTGGGCCTGCGCCTTTTTAAGTTGCGCCTCTGCATCAGCACGACTATCACGAGCATCACTAATCTGAGAATCTATGGAAGAGACAGAAGAACCCTGCGTTCCATCATCATATTCTTCCGAATCAGCTAGAGTGTTGTTTCGTGATTCCTTCAAGTCATTGATACGACGATCAGCCTTGGCTATGGCACGGTTAGCTGCATCATAAGCAGACTGCGCTTCTGTGCTGTTGTATTTTACGAGTGCTTGTCCTTTGTCAACCTTATCTCCAACAGAAACCAAGATTTCATCCACCTCACCCTTACTTGCATCCAAATAAACATATTGTTCATTTTTTGCGGTGACAGTACCAGATAAAAGAACAGAGGAGGCAACTGTTCCTTCCTTTGCGACTACGAGATGCGAAGTGTCATCCTTACTGGCAGCCTGAGAGGGCTGTCTAAATAGCAAAATACCCACTGCACTGATTATAATAATACTTGCAGCACCAATAGCTGTGTATAGTTGCCATTTTTTAGTTTTCTTATTCCCCTTCATCACAAAACTCCTATTTTATTTTCAATACAAAGACTATTATAGCAAATTTACCTACTCTAAACAATGATTGTTCAGAGAGAAAAGAGAACAATTCAGGAAACATGCTTTGTTTCCATTTGATTTATGCGAAATTGTACTAGTAACATCATACACCTTATTTCTATATTTAGCAAGTGATTTCTGCTATTTCTTTAGGGCGTAGCAGATTTTTGCATTCAAAAAATAAAAACGATAGAATATGACTATCAAAACTATAAGGAGTTTTCCATGAGAGAATATGATATCATTGCCATCGGTGGAGGGAGTGGCGGTATCGCCACTATGAACCGAGCTGGTGAACACGGCGCTAAAGCAGCTGTTATCGAAGAGAAAAAATTAGGCGGAACTTGTGTCAACGTTGGCTGTGTTCCTAAGAAAATCATGTGGTATGGAGCGCAAATCGCTGAAAGCTTCCACCACTACGGTCCTGACTACGGTTTTACGAGTTCAGATGTGCAATTTGATTTTGCAAAACTTCGCCAAAACCGTGAAGCCTACATCGACCGTGCTCGCTCATCTTATGATGGAAGTTTCAAACGCAACGGGGTTGATTTGATTGAAGGGCGTGCTCATTTTGTTGATTCCCACACCGTCAGCGTCAATGGTGAATTGATTCGTGCCAAGCATATCGTTATTGCGACTGGCGCTCGTCCAAGCATCCCAACTATTCCTGGAGCTGAACTCGGTGGTAGCTCAGACGATGTCTTTGCTTGGGAGCAACTTCCTGAATCCGTTGCGATTCTTGGAGCTGGTTATATCGCTGTTGAATTAGCAGGTGTTCTCCACGCACTAGGAGTAAAAACGGATTTGTTTGTGCGTCGCGATCGTCCCTTGCGCACTTTTGACAACTACATCGTTGAAGGTCTTGTCAATGAAATGGAAAAAACAGGCATACCTTTGCACACGCATAAGGTACCCGTCAAGCTCGAAGAAACGGAGCAAGGCATTACGATTCATTTCGAAGACGGTTCTAGTCACACCGCTAGCCAAGTTATCTGGGCTACCGGCCGCCGTCCAAATGTAGACGGTCTTGAGTTAGAAAAGGCTGGCGTTACACTCAACCAACGTGGATTTATCCAAGTGGATGAGTATCAAAATACAGTTGTAGATGGTATCTACGCCCTTGGAGATGTTACTGGTGAGAAAGAACTGACCCCAGTGGCCATCAAGGCAGGACGTACCCTATCTGAACGCCTCTTCAACGGGAAAACAAATGCCAAGATGGACTACACGACTATCCCTACTGTAGTCTTCTCCCACCCAGCAATCGGAACTGTTGGTTTGACCGAGGAGCAAGCTATCAAAGAATACGGCCAAGATAACATCAAAGTCTACAAGTCAAGTTTTGCATCCATGTACTCTGCTGTTACAAGCCATCGTCAAGAATCTCGCTTCAAACTTATCACCGCCGGTGCTGACGAAAAAGTTGTTGGTCTTCACGGACTTGGTTACGGAGTGGATGAGATGATTCAAGGATTCGCTGTTGCCATCAAGATGGGGGCTACCAAGGCGGACTTTGATGCTACAGTAGCTATCCACCCAACCGCTTCAGAAGAATTTGTAACCATGCGCTAATTATCGCAAGAGACCCCATGTGGTCTCTTTTTACTTGCAAAATCGGCTGTTACAAAATTGTTATCTGTGTTTTAAAAATAGGTTGACTTTTGTTCCTGAATCAGTATAATAGTTACTATGATTTTGAAAAGAGGTTAACAGTTTTGAAAAAAGCTCATATCTATGCTATCCCTGCTATCGGTGCTGCTCTCATCGCCGTATTGGCACAAATCAGTCTCCCTATCGGTCCTGTACCTTTCACTCTGCAAAACTTTGCGATCGGTCTGATTGCAACTGTTTTTAAACCTAGGGAAGCCGTTCTATCTGTAGCTCTCTATCTCCTGCTGGGTGCCATTGGTTTACCAGTCTTTGCAGGGGGTGGTGCGGGATTTCACGTTTTAGTCGGTCCAAGTGCAGGCTATCTCTGGTTCGATCTTGTCTATGCAGGACTTACATCTTATCTCATCCATCAAAATAGTGGCTATATTCGCATTTTCCTAGCCAACCTCTTGGGTGATTCCCTCGTCTTTGTCGGAGGTATGCTCAGCCTCCACTTCCTTGCTGGTATGGCACTTGACAAAGCACTTGCTGTCGGTGTCCTTCCCTTTATCCTCCCTGACCTTGGTAAGATCATTACGATTAGCTTCATTGGTCGCCTACTATTACAACGACTTAGGGGACAAGCATACTTCTCAATTTAACCCAAAAAGGATACTGAGTCAAAAACTCAATATCCTTTTATTGATTTCCTTTAAAGGCATCTACCATTACCTGAAATTCTTCATTGGAAAGCGTGATTCCTTTGCCCATTTTGGTATGGTCAGGGCTCCAAGTCCGAATATCAAACTTTGCTGGTGCTCCATTAAAGCTAACGCGATTTAGTTCTTTTGTCCATCCTTTGTCATTTTCAGACAAGGTGAGTAAGTGTTCTTCTATTTCAAATGTAAATTCTGCCATTTTAACTCCTTTATGTGATATGCTTTCTATAGTCTATTCGTAAAATCTTGTAGATTTTACGAAAATTTTATATAATATGGTTATATAAGAGGGGAGAAGCCTATGAGATATACATTCAAGCATGTCTTAGATAAGATACAAGACTTTCTCAGTGGACAGGATGAACGAGATTATTCTGAAAACGACTCCCTCATTGCTACAATTGAACAAGCCATCCAGAAAAAAACTGCTATTCATGTCATACTTGCTGAGACAAGTTTTACGGGTGATATTGTCAAACACGATGCTAATCGCAACCAAATCATCGTCAAGAATTTTTCAAAAAACGTAACTCGAATCATTCGTATCAGTGACATTAAGCGACTTCGTTTCGTTCCCTCAACTGTACAAAAAGCTCAGAAAAGTCTATTTAAGAAAGAGTGAGATGTTTTCATCCCACTCTTTTTCTTAACGAATTTGTTCAAAATGTAGGTGAACTGCGATGTGATCACCGTAACCACTTCTCTCCAAATCACGTTGCAAGCGATAAGAAATGTAGTGTTCTGCGATGGTGATATATCCTGCCCCCAACAAACGATTTTCAACCATTGATTGGATCATGCTAATAGTTGCACGTTCCACTTTTGCTTCTTCCAAGTCCAAGACTACTTTTTTAGTGACTTGAGCTAGGTTTTGACGTAGATCATCTGTCAAAACATAAACTGTCTGAGCTGCTTTTAGGACAGCTTGGTAAATTTTATCTGGATCAAAGTCTGCAACTTCTCCGTTACGTTTGATTACTTGCATAAGGTTCTCCTTTATTCTTTGTTTTCTTTGATTTCAGCCAACATTTTTTCTTCTTCTGCTGTTAGTTGATAGTTTTCTAGCAAATCTGGTCTGCGCTCGTAGGTTTTCTTTAAGCTCTCATAAAGTCGCCACTGACGAATCTTCTCATGGTGCCCACTCATAAGCACATCTGGAACCACCATGCCTCGATAGTCATAAGGACGTGTGTATTGGGGATATTCGAGCAATCCCGAAGAAAAACTATCGTCCTTGTGACTAGACTCCTTGCTAATTACTTCCGGAATCAAGCGAACAGTCGCATCAATCATAGTCATAGCCGCCAATTCACCACCAGTCAAGACATAGTCTCCTAGAGAAATCTCATCGGTTACCAAGGTCTTGATGCGCTCGTCATATCCTTCGTAGTGACCGCAGATAAAGATTAGTTCCTCTTCCTGAGCCAAATCTTCAGCGTAAGCCTGATCGAACTGTTTCCCAGCAGGATCAAGAAGGATGACACGGGGTTTTTTCTTCTCAATGGCATCAAAGGCATCAAAAATGGGTTGAGCGCGGAGCAACATTCCCTGACCGCCTCCGTAGGGCTCATCGTCGACATGACGGGCCTTTTCAGCATATTCTCGAAAATTATGATACTGGATATCCAAGAGCCCTTTTTCTCGAGCCTTTCCAACAATCGAGTGTTCCAGCGGAGAAAACATCTCTGGAAAGAGGGTTAAAATATCAATCTTCATCGTCTAATCCTTCTAAGATATCCACATCAACCCGTTTGTTTGGAATATCAACATTGAGAACTACTGGCGGAATGTAAGGTAAAAGCAAATCTCGCTTACCTTTTCGTTTGACCACCCAGACATCATTGGCTCCTGGTTGTAAGATTTCCTTTATGGTTCCAATCAAGTTATCTCCCTCGTAAACATCCAAACCGATAATCTCGTGATAATAGAATTCACCATCATCTAAGTCATTTAGGTCTTCCTCAGCGACCTTGAGATTATAACCCTTGTACTTTTCAATCGCATTGATATGGTACATGTCTTTGAATTTGATAATGTCAAAATTCTTATGCTTACGGTGGCTAGCAATGGTCACTGTTTGAACAAACTGATCTTTTTCATCAAATAAAGCCAGTTCTGCCCCTTTTTTAAAACGTTCTTCAGCAAAATCCGTCACAGACAAGACTCGCATCTCACCCTGCAAACCCTGCGTATTGACGATTTTCCCAACATTAAAGTAGTTCATCTTGTCTCCTGTACTCTCCTTCTTTCCATCTTATTCTGACAATTCTCGAATAATAGTCGCAATTTTTTCTGATTCTGACCATTGTAAATAGTGGTGATTCCCTCCCAAAATAAGTTTAGTATTGGAAGTCCAATATTCTGAGTCTCTGTACTCTTTTTCTCTATAAGCCTGACAAAAAATAAATACAGGGACATGAGCTTCTATAGATACATTCTCAAAATCTTCCTCAGTAATCTCTCCAGATATTCGAAATTTTGTATCTTGATTTTCCAACTCTGATCTTTTTTCTTGCATTATTTTCCAGATTTCTTTATTAGTTTCAGGACTAAATGTTGCTTGAGTTAAGTTCTTAAAATAAAGTTCAGGACCACACTCGTCAATCAACCTCATCTGCTCTTCCATTTCTGGATAGGGATTTTCTGAAAAATCAGAAAACATTACTTTTTTAGTTGTTGGTTCAATTGCTAGTAAAGCCTGACACTTAATTGATTTGTTGAGCAATTTGCAAGCTAAAATTCCACTAAAACTATGTACACAAAGTATATATTCAGAAATCGCCAATTCTTCAAGTACTTCATAAACCGCGTCTACAAGATTGTCCAGATTTTTTCCAGCTTGGTCATGAATCGGACTCCTACCTGTGTTTGGAAAATCAATTGTCAAATAACCAATTGTGGAAGGAAGTTTTTCAAGTATAAGTGAAAAATTTTCATAACTTGGTAGCAAACCTGCGCCATTTAAACAAACAAGCACTTTCTTTTGCTTTTTATAAGTAACAGAGAGACTGCCAATTTTTGTAGTTACTTCAAACCGTTTCATAAAGAAATCCACTCATTCTATAACAATGATTTATTAAAAACCCTTATCCTTTATTTTATCACGTTCCAGGGATTTTCACAAGTTGGATAGGTCCTATCTTACAAGGCTACTACTTCTTCAAAAAAATCACCAACTATCTGATTAAACTCTTGAGGATGATCATTCATCGGTTGGTGTTTGCTATCTGAAATCGTTACTTGACGCGCATTGGGATTTAAGGCAATGATACCATCATATATTATTTTCAGGTGTTTGGGGAAATCATTTTCTCCTCTTACTAAAAGCATAGGAGGATTTCCTTTATATCCTTCTATCTCATGGACTGCCAAGAAACCTGTGATTCCAAGGTTCAAGAAAACATCTCGCCCAGTTTCTATAATGGCCGTCTTGACCAATTCTCTTGTGATAGGGTTATCAGTACACATTTTTGAGTTTTTATCTGCAATCACCCTCCAAGGAATCGTTTTGTACATAAGAGAACTATATTTGATTCGACCTCTTTCTTTATCTGATAGGTAACGATGCTGTCCCCAACTATCTACCATGACCAAGGCTAGGACTCTTTCTGGATGGCGATAAGTGTACTCTTGAAGTGGATTTCCTCCCCAAGAATGACCAACCAATATCACCTTATCTAGCTGGAAATAGGACAAAATAGCATCTACATCTTGAACAGCGCCTTCCAAGTCGGGAAGGCCAACTTTCATAGGTGATTCCCCCTGCCCTCTAACATTGACAAAGTAAAGGTCAAATCCATCGAAAGCATCATACTGGTGGGCCCACATCTGACTACGGCCACAAGCTCCATGATAAAAAATAATGTGTCCTTTACTTGCGTTTCCAGGACGATGATAAACAACCAAATCACAATCTACGACTGCTATAACGTGACGTTTCAACATCTCGGGTTCTCTGTTATAAAAAGCAATAGCTTCAGCAATATCATTTGGCTTCATTTTTACACTCTCTCCTCTTTATCCTAGTATCATTCTTTTATCTATTTTATCATGCTATATTAAAATCTTTGTTTTCTAAGCCTAATTTCATTAAAAATTTTGAATTTTCTGCATCATTTAAATAAAGAAAAAGACTACTAAGCAATCTTTACTTTTTTCTCATCAGATTCATGCCTAAAATTCCAGCAATAATCAAAGTTGCTCCAATCACATGGTAACTATAAATTGGTTCGTGGAGGATAAGAGCCCCAGCTAGAATGGTCAAAACTGTTCCAAGATTACCAAAGACACTGACGGTTGATGCCCCGAGGCGAACGATAGCATAGATAGAGAGACTACCAGTCACGATAGAGGCTAGTATTCCCAAATAGAGGATGGAAAGCAGATAGGGCACCTGTCCAAGTGGCGCAAAGTAAGCTAATATATTCCCCTCTAGATAGTGCGAGGTCAGGCTTAGCATATTAAAGGTGATGAAGCCAACAAATATCACAACAGCTGTCATATCCATAGCCCGATAGCGGCCTCCTTTAACCTTGCTGAGAATATTGTTTATCGCATTGGCAAGAACAGATCCCAACATCAAGAGAAAGCCCAAGCTAGCAGTTTCAGTGCTAAAGTTTGCTCCTTTGCTAAGGAAAATGAAAACTACTCCTGCTACGGATAAAATTAAAAAGAACTTTTGTAGCAAACCAGTCTTTTCCTTGAGAAAGACCGATGCCAAAAGGAGAGTAAAAATCGGGACAAGCGCTTGTAAAATTCCCGCTTCAGAAGACGATATATACTGTAAAGCAAAGGATTGGAAAATAAAGAAGAGGAGTGGATAGAAAAGACTCATAGGCAGAATTGAAAGAATATCTTTTCTACTTAAACTCACATTGATAAGTTT
The DNA here is from genome assembly GCF_003943415.1 of Streptococcus oralis. Classification (GTDB taxonomy): domain Bacteria; phylum Bacillota; class Bacilli; order Lactobacillales; family Streptococcaceae; genus Streptococcus; species Streptococcus oralis_BJ. Next base: position 101,646 of record NZ_RJPK01000004.1, read on the forward strand.
TGTTTGATGAAGGATGACCAATACCAAAGCAGCGATTGTATAGCGATGTACTAAGTTTGTGAGAGGACTAGCATAGCCCAAAGCAATCTTAGTAAATAAAAAAGAAAAACCAATGATTGCTGAAAAGGATAAGGCTGCTAGGTATGCTTTTGTTTTCTCGTTCATAGATGGTCACTCCATTTAAAAATAGCTATTCTCAAGATTGATTGACTAGAATTCTTTGAGACTGTCTATCCATTTTAGCATAGTAAAATCCTAGATGCTATTTCTAGGATTGGTATTTTATGCCTTCTTTCACCGTTTATCTATTACATTAGTTAAAAAGGATTCAGCCAGTCTGATCTGCTTTTCTCGTTCTTGTCTCACAAGTTCTAACTTGTCTGCCTCTTGGAGATTCCTTACTTTAATAATATAAACTGCCAATTTCATTGCTTTCTCTATACAAGCTAGCATAAACTAGGAGAAACCTTTCATATCAGTGAAAAGAGATTACTCCTAATTCTCTTGGAAGCTATCCAAAAATTCTTCCAAATCTCTTTCATGCTGGTACTTAATGGCAGCTTTCTTATCTTTGTCAAAGATGGTTTTGGTTAGGTCAATATCGTTGATGGCCGCAATTGCGACAGTGTAGTGAATGATATCAGCCAGTTCTTTGGCTAGTTCGTCGTTTGAGTCCTGGACACCCTCTTTTCGACCAGAGCCCCCATTCAAGACCTCGGCTACTTCTCCGACTTCCTCCACTAGCTTGATAAAGAGGCCTTCCTCAGTTCGAGATTGCTGGTAATGTTCGAGTAAGTAAGCTTGTAATTGTCTAAATGTTAAATCCTTCATCTTCTCCTCCTCACAAAAAAGCGAGACATCTGTCCCGCTTTTTTTATTTTTCATCGATAACGATTCTTACTTTTTTGTCTTCAGTTGGGACAGAGTAGACAATCGTTCTTATCGCTGAGATAGTGCGACCCTTACGACCGATTACACGACCGACATCGCTTTGGTCAAGATCCAAGTGATACTCCAAAAACTCTGGTGTGTCTTCGATCTTGATAGTTAAGGCATCTGGTTGTGAAATTAAAGGTTTCACAATCGCAATAATGAGATTTTCAATCGTATCCATCTGTCAACCTACTTTAAACTTATTTTGAGAATTTAGAATCGTGGAATTTTTTCAATACGCCTTCTTTTGAAAGGATGTTGCGAACTGTATCTGAAGGTTGAGCTCCATCAGCCAACCATGCAAGAACGCGGTCTTCTTTCAAAGTCACTTGGTTTTCAGCAACAAGTGGGTTGTAAGTTCCAACTGTTTCGATGAAACGTCCGTCACGTGGTGAACGTGAATCTGCTACGTTGATACGGTAGAAAGGTTTTTTCTTAGAACCCATACGAGTCAAACGAATTTTAACTGCCATTTTTAAAGTCTCTTTTCTTATTTTTTATTTCGGTGAAATAGCTGAGCTATTTAGCACATGTTCTATTATAGCAGATTTCTGACAGGTGTCAAGAAAAAAACTTGACAGAGTTAAAAATTTTTAAATTTTTTAGAAATTTATTAGACTAATAGAGATAAATTAGAAAGAAAAAATTTATGAATACTACTTTTGATAACTACCCTGTCAAGCCCTATATCTCTCTTAATCGTGATGTCGAAGCTTGGCTACTAAATCTCAAGCCCGTTCCCAAATGACACATGGACCTATTAGCAGATGATTTACTAGCAGGAGATATCATTCTCCTATGGAGAATCAACTTTGGCACTTTTACAACCGAAACATGATTTTAAAAACTCCCATTCGAATATGATTCAAAATTCGCTTAAAATCAATGTTTTCCCACTTTTTCAGAAAATAAATTTTCATCTAATTTAAATAACTTTCAATTAAATGGTGTGAATTTTGCTTAAAATCATCAAAAACACCCCATGGTGTGAACCATGAAGTGTTGTAAATGCTGTATTGTAGCTAGTTTTTAACGTTTAGAAAACTACCTAGCTTTACGAGCTTTCTTAAAATCTGGTTTGGAAAGTATGCGTTTCAGTTGAACTAAAAACAGCGAAATATCAAGGATTTTAAGAACGATATCTACTAATTAATTTATAAAATATGAATTAATAGATTCTAAATAGGGGAATAGTTTAGGTCTGTAATCATTAAAATAATACACCTAACTTTGGTCACCGTTTTTTAGTTATTCACTCTTTTTTCAGATAGTGTTTTTAAAGTTATGATGTAAAATGCCGCAATTAAAACACTATACATCATAATCGGAGGATAGAGAATTAAGGATAGAATCAATCCCACTCCTTTAATTATTAGGTCAGGTATCAATAACTTTCTATATTGTGCGGTAGCTTCAAGTAATTCTTTCTGATCTATATTGGGTTTATCAATTACTTTATGTAAAAACCAGTTTGCTACCGTTGAAACAATAACGATCAGTCCATAAAAGAGCTGTGCCGTATGGTTCATGAAATGACTACTAACGATTCCAGTAGCATAGGGCATAAATGAAACAAAAAATAAAAGAAACAAATTCCACCAAACAATTTGTGGGGAAATTTTCTCAACCTTTTCCCATAGTGTGTTTAGTGCCATCCATAACGATCCTAACCAGAAAAAGGAAAGAAAATAAGCAAAGAAATTTTGCCGTAAATCCCAAAAAGCTTGAAGACTTGGTGTCGTTGGTTTTTCTAATTCTAAGATTAGGATAGTCATTATAATTGCTAGAACCGCATCTGTCAATGCAATTAATCTATCTTTCTTCATCAGATTACATCACCTTTCATTTTGTAGCATTCTATCTCATCGTATAATATTTATTAATCTTAAATATTAGATATTCATTTCATACTTTGAGTACAAACAAGATACACTAAAAAACATGTATCTGTCATATTTTATTTAACTTTAGAAATATTCATCCATCTAATTAATAAATATATCATATTTCACAATAAATGACTACTATCAAAGATACATTTTCTTTCAAATTCCTCCCTTTTCAACTTGGCTAACTTGAGCTGCATTACCTAGGTCGATTTGCTTTAAATTATACTTTTTTCTTAAACATTTGATACGAGTAGGTATTTCTTATGGGAAATTTTCATCAAAAAATTTCATATATAATCCCTTATAATCATGGAAAAGTAGTAAAAATAGTTGTTATCCTAGTTGATTAAAAAAATCTCTGATTTCCTCATCTTTTATAAAATAATATATAATTTTCCCCTCTCTTCTAGTGTCCAAGATGTTTTGATTGGCTAGTTTACGAAGATGGTGGGAGGCAGATGCCATACTGAGATTTAGTAAACAGGCTATATCGCAGACACAGAGTTCTTCGACGGCAAGGAGATAAAAGATGATATTTATCTGTTTATTATCGGTAAATTTTGATAAAATGCGAAGTGATTTTTGGACTTTTTCCTTTTCAAGGTAGTTCGTTGCGGTTGTAACATTTTGTTGATTTATAATATTCACTTGGCAGATACTATCTTTTTTCATAATTTTTTCTCCTAGCCGAACACAGTCCTTAGCATGTCAAAGCTGTTGTTTTCAATCAGAATATACATCCCCAATCCTAAATAAACAACGGCAATAAACCATCTGCTATATTTTTCCAAAGTTTCTCCAACAGAAGGGACTTGTGCCAATTTTTGGGCAGAAAAAACCAAGAGATAAATCATGACTAGAAAGGTAAGTAAAGCCACTATCAAATTCGCTAAATTTAAGGTAATAAAATATGGGACAAAAACACCAATATTGTCAGCACCACAACTTGCAAAAGTAATCATAGCGACTAGAAAAATCAGGTTTTTATTATCTTTGCGCAAACCATCTTTTGCAATAGCTTCTCCATCAGAATCTCCTAAAAGCAAAACTTTGAGCCCTAGGAAAATTGGAATCAAACCGAGCAAACCTAAAATCTCTTTACTAGGAATATAATTTAAGACAAATGCAAAAAGTAAACTTAGCAATATTAGACTAACAGAGCCTAGAAATTGTCCTAAATAGATGTTAATGATGTCTTTTCTGCTTTTTCTTTTGGCAAAAAATAACATTAGGATAATAAGTAAGTCTACGGCTGTCCCAGAATACAGGATTATTGAAGTAACAACATTTTGAATCATAAAACACCTCATTCAAATATATTTTTGAATGAATTTTAACATTAAACTTTGTAGATGTCAACTTCAGCTCCATCAAAGTATAGATAAGAAGGTAGAGATTGGACTGAAATATAGTGAAATGTATTAAAATTGAAAAAAGAAAAAACGCTTGAAATCAGAGTTTTTCTTATGTATTGATTCGTATTGAATGCTTACTTCACTTCTGTAAAAATTAACTTCTACACCTACAAAGCCTATTCTGACAGACTTTATAAAAGCCTAAGAAAAAAAGTAGAGATTCATACAGTGTCTAGATTTTCCAAAAATTCTTTATCATCAAATATTATTAACGAAACTATCAAACCAAATACGATGCATTGCTTCAAAGAATTCTTTAGTTGTTTGACTCGCTTGATCATCTAAATACCACTATGAAAGAGAATATCCTCAAAAGTATGGAGAGTTACAGTACTTTCTAAGATGAGGGCTCCAGATTTGGACCAATCCCTTCGTGACAACTTTTCAGGAGAAGAATTAGCAAGTTACTTTTCAATTCGTGGTTACAAATTGACTCCAAAGGGAGAGCAGATACTGGAACAGTACCAGGACATTATCGACCGTCATCCAAAGAAAAATCTCTAAGCAAGCGACTTTCTGGTCGGCTTCCTCTTAAACTACCTTGTCACTAACATTTGAAATCCACTTCCTTTTAGGGTACAATGATAGAAATGAATTTTTGAGAGGAAAACAATGAAAAAACTAGCAACCCTTCTTTTACTATCATCTATTGCCCTTGCTGGATGTACTAGTATCCAACGTGGTCTCCGTGGTGATGACTATGTCGACTCTAGTCTTGCAGCAGAAGAAAGCTCAAAAGCAGCTGCTCAGGCTGCCAAAGATTTAAATGACGCTTTGACCAATGAAAATGCCAACTTCCCTCAACTTTCTAAGGAAGTTGCTGAAGATGAAGCCGAAGTCATTCTCCACACAAGTCAGGGTGATATTCGCATCAAACTCTTTCCAAAACTAGCACCACTAGCAGTTGAAAACTTCCTTACTCACGCCAAAGAAGGCTACTATAACGGCATCACCTTCCACCGTGTCATCGATGGCTTTATGGTCCAAACTGGAGATCCTAAGGGAGATGGTACAGGTGGCCAATCCATCTGGCATGATAAGGATAAAACGAAGGACAAGGGAACTGGATTCAAAAATGAAATCTCTCCTTACCTATACAATATCCGCGGTGCCCTTGCTATGGCTAACACTGGTCAACCAAATACCAACGGTAGCCAGTTCTTCATCAATCAAAACTCAACAGACATTTCAGCTAAACTCCCTACAAGCAAGTATCCAAAGAAAATCATCGAAGCCTATAAAGAAGGTGGAAATCCGAGTCTAGACGGCAAACACCCTGTCTTTGGTCAAGTCATCGATGGCATGGACGTTGTTGACAAGATTGCCAAAGCTGAAAAAGATGAGAAAGACAAACCGACTTCTACTATCACCATTGATAGTATCGAAGTGGTGAAAGACTACGACTTCAGCAAGAAATAAACCATCAACAGATAAGGAGACGATGATATGATTCTATTTTGGGGTTCTAAAGGTTATCAAAAAGATTTGGGACATACGCAAACTGCTATCGAGTGCGGTCACTGTAACAATGTCGACACATGGGAAATTGTTGAAACAGGGCGCAAATTCACCCTCTACTGGATTCCACTTTTCCCTTATGGTAAAAGTTACTTCGTTTCTTGTCCGATTTGCCACTACGGTAAAGAAATTGAGAAATCTGAAGTTGAAAACTATTTAAATTACTAGTCAAAAAAGCCAAGTCATTTCGACTTGGCCTTTTTAGCGCTTTTAAGTTAACTTGTTAAAGTCCCAGATTTGGTCCATCCAGCCTTCATAGAAGTCTGGTTCGTGACAAACCATGAGGATTGAACCCTTATACTCTTTCAGAGCACGTTTGAGTTCATCCTTGGCATCCACATCTAGGTGGTTGGTTGGCTCGTCCAGCACTAAGACGTTATTTTCACGATTCATCAAGAGACAGAAACGAACCTTGGCTTGTTCTCCACCTGACAAAACCTGAATTTGGCTTTCGATATGCTTGGTTGTCAGACCACAACGAGCAAGAGCAGCCCGAACTTCTGCCTGATTAAGGGCAGGAAAGGCGTTCCAGACAGCCTCTAGTGGCGTTTGACGATTACCCCCTTCTACTTCCTGCTCAAAGTAGCCAAGTTCAAGATAGTCACCACGTTCGACTTCTCCAGCGATTGGCGGAATAATTCCCAAGAGAGACTTCAAGAGGGTTGTTTTCCCGATACCATTGGCTCCAATAATAGCGACCTTTTGATTGCGTTCAAAGGTGAGGTTTAATGGTTTGGTGAGTGGACGGTCATAACCAATCTGCAAGTCCTTGGCTTGGAAGATAAAGCGCCCAGGTGTACGAGCCGGTTTGAAATCAAAGGATGGCTTTGGCTTCTCACTTTGAAGTTCAATGATGTCCATCTTGTCCAATTTCTTTTGACGGGACATGGCCATATTACGCGTTGCGACACGCGCTTTGTTTCGAGCGACAAAGTCTTTGAGGTCTGCAATCTCTTTCTGTTGACGTTCATAGGCCGCTTCTAGCTGAGATTTCTTCATAGCATAGACTTCTTGGAACTGGTAGTAGTCACCAGAATAGCGAGTCAATTGTTGATTTTCCACATGGTAGACAATATTGATCACGTCGTTGAGGAATGGAATATCGTGCGAAATAAGGACAAAGGCATTCTCATAGTTTTGGAGATAACGCTTGAGCCAGTCAATGTGTTCAGCATCCAAGTAGTTGGTTGGCTCGTCAAGCAACAAGATATCTGGCTTTTCAAGGAGGAGTTTAGCCAAGAGTACCTTGGTTCTTTGTCCGCCTGACAAGGCTGTTACGTCTGTATCCATACCATAGTCCATGACACCGAGGGCGCGCGCTACTTCATCAATCTTGGCATCCAAGGTATAGAAATCTCGACTCTCCAAACGGTCTTGGAGTTCGCCAACTTCTTCCATCAGTGCATCGATATCCGCTCCGTCTTCGGCCATTTCCATATAGAGGTCATTGATACGTGCTTCTGCTTTGAAAAGCTCATCAAAGGCTGTACGGAGCACATCACGAACAGTTTGACCTTCCTTTAGCACAGCGTGCTGGTCCAGATAGCCAGCAGTCACATACTTAGACCACTCCACCTTTCCTTCGTCAGGTAACATCTTACCAGTCACGATACTCATAAAGGTTGATTTTCCTTCACCGTTGGCACCGACTAAACCGATGTGCTCTCCCTTGAGGAGTCGGAAAGAAACGTCTTCAAAAATTGCACGGTCACCAAAACCGTGACTCAAATTTTTAACTTCTAAGATACTCATTCTAATTCCTTGTCTTTTTTATATAGTAGTTTATAGAGGACCCAAGCCAGGTAACCACCTAAAGTATTGGTCCATAAATCATCAATCTCAAATACCCGATTAAAATCAAAGAAAAAGTCTAAAACTAGTTGTGTGCACTCGATTCCCAAGCTCAGTATAAAACTGAGAAGAAGAACCCTTTTAGTTTTTCTTAGAGAGGGCAAGAGATAGAGCAGTTGGAAAATCAGAGGGAAGAGCAAGAAGATATTTAAAATGTTCTGCAAAAAGATCCAAATGACTTGGCCAAAACTAGTCACTTCCCCCAGATTCCAAAGGGAGTTTAAGGGAGTTAAAAGAAAAACCAGGCGTCCAAAAGTTTGAATACCTGGAGTTTCCACTCCTGTAGGAAGTTGAGGCTGGGGAGTAAAACAAAAACAGACAATGCATAGACTATAAACAGCCACTCCCAATTTCAAGATTAATTCTCTTTTTTTAGTCATTTTATGGATTTACCGCTGCAACTGCCTTCTGGCGATCACGTTTCATTGTATTGGAGCGCAATTGTCCACAAGCTGCATCAATATCTGTACCATGCTCTTGACGGACAACACAGTTAATCCCTTTTTTCTTGAGGGTATCATAGAAGGCCATCACGCGTTCTTTAGGACTACGGCTATATTGGTCATGTTCACTAACTGGGTTATAGGGAATCAAGTTGACATAAGACAATTTCTTGATGTTCTTGAGCAATTCAGCCAACTCCAAGGCTTGTTCAACACCGTCGTTGACTTCATTGAGCATGATATATTCAAAGGTCACACGGCGATTGGTTGTTTCGATATAATACTCAATAGCTGCAAAGAGCTTTTCAATCGGAAAGGCACGGTTAATCTTCATGATGCTTGAGCGCAATTCATTATTGGGTGCGTGAAGAGACACAGCCAGATTGACCTGTACGCCTTCATTAGCAAAGTCACGAATTTTATGGGCCAAACCAGAGGTTGAAACCGTGATGTGACGAGCACCGATTGCCATCCCCTTATCATCATTGATGGTACGGACAAAATTCAAAACATTGTTGTAGTTATCAAATGGTTCACCAATTCCCATAACAACGATATGGCTGACACGTTCATCCTGACCACGTTCATCAAAGTATTTCTGAACTAGCATGATCTGCGCTACGATTTCCCCGTTATTGAGGTCACGTTGCTTCTTGATCAAGCCTGACGCACAGAAGGTACAACCAATATTACAACCGACCTGAGTGGTCACACAGACTGACAAACCGTAGTGTTGACGCATGAGTACTGTCTCAATCAACATGCCATCTGGCAACTCGAAAAGATACTTAACGGTACCGTCAGCCGACTCTTGTACGATACGTTGTTTCAATGGATTTACCACAAACTGCTCATTGAGCTTGACAATCAAATCCTTGGAAAGGTTGGTCATTTCTTCAAATGACTGGACACGTTTACGGTAGAGCCATTCCCAGATCTGATCTGCCCGGAATTTCTTTTCTCCTTGTTCTAATACCCATTCTTGCATGGTTTGACGTGTTAAACTGTAAATGGACGGTTTCATCTCTTCTCCTTATTCTCTATCTATTTCTGACGAATGACAAAATGGCGCTGTCCCTTATCCTCTTTCTGAGACTTTTGGTCCTTGTGACGACGTCTATTTCTCTTATCCGCATTTGATTTTCTCTTGTTTTGCGAAGGTTTCTTTCCTCTTCTAGGAAGGTTTTCCTCTTCCTTTTTACGCATTTTCTTGTCAAATGAAGCCCGCTTAGGTTCTTGGTTTTCTAAGACAAAATAAGCACAACCATAACTACAGTACTCCAAAAGATAATCTTGTAAGCGACTGATCTTTTCAATTTTTTCCTCTGTTCGGTCATCTTTGTAAAAACCACGTAGGCGAAGCTGTTCATTGCTCCAGTCCCCCACGACATAATCAAACTTGGTCAACACTTCTGAGAAGCGTTGATTAAAGACTGTCACATCGAAGGCATCCTTGATATTTTCAACCAAGGTAAAAGCAATTCCTTCAGTCTCAACCTTATCCCCATTTACATGAAATTCTGGGCCAGGAAACTTGTTATAGTTGTATAATTCAGGTGCAATTTCTTTACGCATAGTCTTCCTTTTCCACGATTACTTAACACTCTATTTTACCATAATTTCTAGCAGTTAGCACGTTTCTCATAAAAATGAAAAAAGTCTGACGATTTTGTCAGACTTCTGCCTTATAAAGCAAAAAGAGAAGATTGACTCTTCCCTCCATATTTTTTATTTAGCTACTGCGTAAAGCTCATCTACTTTGTTCCAGTTAATGACTGAGAAGAAAGCTTTGATGTAGTCAGGACGAACGTTGCGGTATTTCACGTAGTAAGCATGTTCCCAAACGTCCAAGCCCAAGATTGGTTTTTTACCTTCTGAGATTGGTGTGTCTTGGTTTGCTGTTGAAGTTACTTCAAGCTTCCCTTCTTTGTTGACAACCAACCATGCCCATCCAGAACCGAAGCGAGTTGTAGCTGCTGCTGTAAAGGCTGCTTGGAATTCTCCAAATGAACCAAATGTTGCGTCGATTGCTGCTGCAAGTTCTGCTGATGGAGCTGTTTTTTCAGGAGTCATCAATTCCCAGAAAAGAGCGTGGTTCAAGTGCCCACCACCATTGTTGATAAGTGCTTGACGGATATCAGCTGGGATAGATTCTACATCAGCAAGCAAAGCTTCAAGGTCTTCACCGATTTCAGGGTGTTTTTCAAGAGCTGCATTAGCATTGTTGACATAAGTTTGGTGGTGTTTGTCATGGTGCAAGTGCATTGTTTCTGCATCGATGTAAGGTTCCAAAGCGTCATATGCGTATGGAAGGTCTGGTAAGATAATAGCCATCTGTAATACCTCTTTTTCTTTCTATATGAAAATGATAACGCAAACATTCACTTTTTTCAAGTTTTTTGCTCAATTCGCCTCTGTCGCAATCTGCAAGAGTACCTTTTCAAACAGGTACCCTTTTTCATAGACACCTGTCTTAATCTGGTAGTCTGTTTCAATCAAATAAGAAATCGCTCGCTTGAGAAAACCCAAGGAAATCCCTCTCGAATCTCTCAATGCAAACTTGATTTGATAAGGATTAGGATTGCGCCCCAAATAAGTTCCCAGACTGCTTGCAATCTGTGATTCCGTCTGACCGCTCTCTGATAAAATCTTCACTTGGGTAAAGGTACGAAATTGTCCTAACATGACAGCTATGAGCTTGATTTCGTCTTCCCCTTGCAAGGTCAAATCTCTAACTAAGTCACGCGCCTGGTCAATCTTTTTGCCCAAGATAAACTGAGTCAAATCAAAAATATTGTCCCGCAGAGTCTTTGGAATAGCCTCGACAATGTCCTTCTCCTCAATCATGCCGTCTGACTTATAAGACTGTAAAAAGAGGAGATTTTTCTGGATTTCGCTAAATTGAAAACCGGATTTGATAAGTAGATTTTCAAAGGATTGCCCCACAAACTGCAGACCTTGTTTTTGGCTCCATTTTTGGAAATACTGGCGGAGTTCTTGTTCCTTAGCCTCGATAGCATCAAATACTGTCGCGTCACGCTTGAGCAGTTTGACCAATCGTCTCTTGCTATCCAGTTTTCCTTCTGCAAAAATCAAAAGTTTAGTCGTCGGTGAAGGATTATCAAGGTATTCCTCAAATGACTTGAGCTCATCATCTGTTAAAAAGCGTTTCTTGGCTGTTGTGATATCGACAAAATGATCTAATATCACGATTTTTTCATCCGCAAAGAAAGGGAGACTGACCAACTCCAACTCCAAGTCTTTATAAGCTACTTCTTTCATATCAAAGTAAGCAAAGTTTAGATCAGCTGGATCATAACCAATCTGCCTCAACACTTGACTCTTCAGAACTTCAAACTGGCCCTGGTCTGTCCCTGTAAATAGGTTCAAGCTAGATAGACTTGATAAAGTCAACTTCTGACTGTCTTCAATGGCTAGCATCTTCTCTCCTTTCTTCTGATTTTTTATTAAACTTAATCAATATAGCGCAATTTCCCACGGAAATCTTCTAGGTTCTCATAACCTTTTTCTGCCATGATTGCTTTTAGTTCATTGGTAATGCGTTCAAAAGCACCGACACCTTCTTTGTGGAGCGTCGTTCCTACTTGCACCATACTAGCACCGCAAAGGATGTGTTCAAAGGCATCACGACCCGTTAGAACACCACCCGTTCCAATGATTTGGATTTGAGGATTTAAGCGTTGATAGAAAGCATGAACATTAGCGAGAGCAGTCGGTTTGATATACTCTCCACCAATGCCACCAAAACCATTTTTAGGACGAATCACGACCGACTCGTCTTCTATATAAAGGCCGTTTCCGATAGAGTTCACACAGTTAACAAACTTAAGAGGATATTTGTTGAAAATAGCTGCCGCTTGGTCAAAGTGAACGATATCAAAATATGGTGGCAACTTGATTCCAAGAGGTTTGGTAAAGTAGGCAAATACCTCTGACAAGATACGGTCTGTTGTCTCAAAATCATAGGCAATCTGAGGCTTACCTGGAACATTAGGACAAGAGAGATTGAGCTCGGTCAGTCCTTTAAACTCACTCTCTTGAACTTTTTTCAAGATGGTATGTGTTTCTTCTGGAGACATGCCAACTAAAGATAGGAAGAAGGTACGGTTTGGCTCTTTTTCCTGCAAGTCCAAAAGATAGTTTAGATAATAGTCTAAACCATTATTTGGCAAACCCATGGAGTTGATGGAACCAAGTGGAACATCCTGATAACGTGGTTCAGGATTGCCCTGACGAAAGTCCAAGGTCGCAGTCTTCGTAACAAAGGTTCCTGCTGCTGAGTCTTTGACACCCTCCAACTCAGCTATTGTCATACAGGCAACACCCGCTGCATTCATCAAGCAATTGTTAAACTCAAAGCCAGCTATTTGCGTTTTTGTTGATACCATGATTCTAATCCTCCAGATTCCTTTTATTTCTAATATTATACCATACTTTAAGATTTTCTCTTTGAGAAACTAATTTCTATATAAAATGTTCGGTTTTGTGAATTGAAAGAATTTTTAGAAAATTTCTGTTTTTTTCTTTACACTCAAAAAAAATTCTGCTATAATGGCTCATGTAATAAAATATAACAACAAAAAGGAGAACGATATGACATCTGCTAAAGACTATATCCAAAGCGTGTTTGAAACTGTAAAAGCTCGTAATGGGCATGAGGCTGAATTTCTCCAGGCGGTTGAAGAATTCTTCAGCACTTTGGAACCTGTATTTGAAAAACACCCTGAGTATATCGAAGAAAATATCTTAGCACGAATCACTGAGCCTGAGCGCGTGATTTCTTTCCGAGTTCCTTGGGTTGACCGTGATGGAAAAGTCCAAGTCAACCGTGGCTACCGTGTTCAATTCAACTCAGCTGTTGGACCATATAAAGGCGGACTTCGTTTCCACCCAACTGTTAACCAAGGGATTTTGAAATTCCTCGGATTCGAACAAATCTTTAAAAATGTCTTGACTGGACTTCCAATCGGTGGAGGTAAAGGGGGATCAGACTTCGATCCTAAAGGCAAAACTGATGCTGAAGTGATGCGCTTCTGCCAAAGCTTCATGACTGAATTGCAAAAATACATCGGACCATCACTTGACGTCCCAGCTGGCGATATCGGTGTTGGTGGACGTGAAATTGGTTACCTTTACGGACAATACAAACGTCTTAATCAATTTGATGCGGGTGTCTTGACTGGTAAACCTCTTGGATTTGGTGGTAGCTTGATTCGTCCAGAAGCAACTGGTTATGGATTGGTTTACTATACTGAAGAAATGCTCAAAGCTAATGGTAACAGTTTTGCTGGTAAGAAAGTGGTTATTTCAGGTTCTGGTAACGTAGCTCAATATGCTCTTCAAAAAGCGACTGAACTTGGTGCGACTGTTATCTCTGTATCTGACTCAAACGGTTATGTCATCGATGAAAATGGTATCGACTTCGATCTTTTGGTTGATGTTAAAGAAAAACGCCGTGCTCGTTTGACTGAGTACGCAGCTGAGAAAGCAACTGCTACTTACCATGAAGGTTCTGTATGGACTTACGCTGGAAACTACGACATCGCTCTTCCATGTGCGACCCAAAACGAAATCAATGGTGACGCAGCTAAACGTTTGGTTGCTCAAGGCGTTATCTGTGTATCTGAAGGTGCTAACATGCCTAGTGACCTTGATGCGATTAAAGTCTACAAAGAAAACGGAATCCTTTACGGACCTGCCAAAGCTGCTAACGCTGGTGGTGTAGCTGTATCAGCGCTTGAAATGAGCCAAAACAGCCTTCGCCTTTCATGGACTCGTGAAGAAGTTGATGGACGCCTCAAAGACATCATGACCAACATCTTCAACACAGCTAAAACAACTGCTGAAACATACGGACTTGGTACCGACTACCTTGCAGGAGCAAATATCGCTGCCTTCGAAAACGTAGCAAACGCTATGATTGCACAAGGTATTGTTTAATTAGTCAATACATCCTATCGGAGGACAAATGATGAACTTACGGCCAATGGAAGTAAAAGACAATCCAGCTGTAGCACAACTCATTCGAGCTAGCCTTGAAGAATTCGGGCTTGACAAACCAGGAACTGTCTACTTTGATTCTCATCTAGATCATTTGGCCGACTATTATCAACAGCAAGAGAGAGCAGCTTACTTTGTTCTGGAAGATGAAGATCAGCTGGTAGGCTGTGGTGGCTTTGCACCAGTGTCCGATAAGATTGCTGAATTACAAAAACTGTATGTCACTAAAAACAGTCGTGGCAAAGGTTATTCCAGCAGGTTGATAAAGCGGATATTCCAGGAAGCCCGTCTAGCTGGTTATGAACAGCTTTATCTAGAAACCTCTACTGAGCTGGTTACGGCTGTGGCCATCTATCAACACTATGGTTTTACAGCATTGCAACAACCACTTTCTAACGCCGCCGGCCACCCAGCTATGAATATCTGGATGATAAAATCTCTCTCATCAGGTGAATAGATGGCAGTATACTATGGTCGACTTGAGGACATCAGTATCAAGCTCCTCAAGACAGCTAAAACAACTTTTAAAAATGTAGCCAAGGCTATGATAGTAAAGGTATTGTTTCAGCACTATCACACTAGAATAAATCCGACTGCTTATAAAAGCAGCCGGATTTTTATATATCTAATTTTTCAAAAAATTTGCCTGCAGACTGCTTTTCTTTTAGCTTCTCAAGCAGCTCATTTTCCAGAAAAGGACTTAGTTCGTCAAAATCTTGACAAACCTTAAAAACAGTCTCTCTGTCCAACTGACCATAAACTAGTTCGTAATAGTCCTTATTATGCTGCCAGTTCTGGTCATAGTTGATATCTGTCCGTTGATAGTAAACGATGTTTTGCTTCGGTGTCAGGTAAATCTTCTGTGTTAGAATGCTTTTCTGATCTTTAGATAACTTGCTACGGCTGAAAATCTTAACACCTTGAAAAATCTTACGCTCATGAATTCCTTGATCTGTCAGCTTCAATTCAATTCTTTTATAGTGCATACTATCACCTCCTGAAATCACCTACATTATATCATGTTCTGGCAAATTTTCAAACAAAAGTGTCATTTCCAAAAGTCTTTCGTCGCCTCTAAAATCTCTTCTGTTGGTGTTACTGTGGCCTCAACAATGCTCTTGCCTGTCCTTTTCAGATAAGCTTGTATCAGATGATAGCCGTAAGCATAGCCCGCAGCATAAGGCATACCAACTGGTATCTGACCTTGAAGCTCTGCAATTTCATCACCGTAGAGATAAGGGGCTATTTCCGCCATCCCTGTTAGCTGAAGCTGACTTGAGATGATGGGCTTAATCTCTTCTAACTGCTCTGGACTGGTTGAAGTGACCCAGGGCCCAATGAGATCTTTGCCATAGAGCTCAGCAGCAAAAGACTCTGCCAATCCTTCACTGACTACCCAGTCTGCTAATGTTGTCTGCTGATTCCATTTGACAAATTGGAAACGGACATTGTGATTGCACTCGTGAGCCAACGCAGCCTGCACACGTGGTAAAGTATAGTCAGTTGGTAGTAGACTAAGCATGAGGTAGCCTGGAATTCCGCCATCTCCGCTATAACCCTTATTGAGCTGTAACATAGGTTTTTCTGGATTGCCCAATAAAATAGTAAAATGGTAATCCTCAACCTCTAAGTCATAACCAGCCTGCTCAAAAAGACCGATACTCCTCTTGATGGTATCTTGACAATTTTGCCAGAGTTGATCAGTGCTCAGAGCGTCGATAGCTGGTCTATCCTTTTCTGAGAGAGTTGAGGGTAACTGATTCATAAAACCAAGTAGGAAAAGAGCATCAAATCCTCCAGGATACTTTGCTTTCAGAGGAATGTGTTGCGTTTGGTATTTGGTTGCAAAAGGTGCTAATATTTTAGCTCGAAAGTAACCTTCTCTCTTTTCTAAAGGAAGCTCGAGCATCTCTTGGTAAACTTTATCTGAACGAATCATATTGATTTGCATGGTAATCTCCTTTCTTATCTATTATTAGTATAATCCCTTACCTAAGGTCAGAGTCAAGAAGAAAATTGAAATATCTATTAAAATTTCATTGAAATTACCTCAAACCGTTCGAAAATTACCTTCAATAAAGTTCTTTAATACTGAGATTATAATATCCGGAGTATCAATAAATTAAAAACTTACTTTTCTACTGTTCATAGGAATGATGATACCAGAAAAAAATAAATCCTGAATGGTAAAAACTTGTATCATTTTTTATGGAAAGCCTATTATTCAAAACTTGTTTGTCTCCTAGATAAACTATATAATTAGTTCGCCCCATTTGTGCCCCATGACAGATAAAAAGAAAAAACCGCTACTCCTAAGAATAGCGGTTTTATACGTTTTTTAAGCTACTAATGTAGTTGCTCTATTATTTAAGAGTAACTGAAGCTCCAGCTTCTTCCAATTTAGCTTTGATTTCTTCAGCTTCTGCAGTTGGAACGCCTTCTTTGATGACACCTGGTGCACCATCAACAAGTTCTTTAGCTTCTTTAAGTCCAAGACCAGTGATTTCACGTACAACTTTGATAACGCCAACTTTTTTGTCACCAGCAGCTGTCAACTCAACGTCAAATGAGTCTTTAGCAGCACCAGCGTCAGCAGCACCAGCTGCAGCAACAGCTACAGGAGCAGCTGCAGTTACACCAAATTCTTCTTCGATAGCTTTTACAAGGTCGTTCAATTCAAGGATTGAAGCTTCTTTAATTTCAGCAATAATGTTTTCAATGTTCAATGCCATTGTTATTTCCTCCAAATAAGTTTTTAATTTTATAATAGTTTTTTCGTAGCTAAGCTACGCTGCGTAGCTTAAGATTAAGCTGCGTCTTCTTTGCTGTCTGCAACCGCTTTGACTGCAAGAGCAACGTTGCGCACTGGCGCTTGAAGTACAGAAAGGAGCATAGAAAGAAGTCCTTCGCGGTTTGGAAGAGTTGCAAGAGCAACGATTTCTTCTTTAGATGCGACAGCGCCTTCGATTGCACCACCTTTGATTTCAAGTGCTTCAGCGTTTTTAGCAAAATCGTTCAAGATTTTCGCTGGTGCGATAACATCTTCGTTAGAAAATGCTACTGCAGATGGTCCAACAAAAACAGATGCAAGATCTTCAAGACCAGCTTTTTCAGCTGCACGACGTAAGATTGAGTTTTTAATAACTTTATACTCAACTTCGCTTCCACGAAGCTCACGACGAAGAACTGTATCTTGCTCAACTGTCAAACCACGAGCGTCTACAACGACGATAGATGCAGCAGCTTTCATTTTTTCAGCCACTACGTCAACTAGTTCCGCTTTTTTAGCAATAATTGCTTCACTCATTAGTGTGTTCACCTCCGTAATTATTTTGCTTGGGGAATTTTTCCAAAAGAAAAACGCGCCCAAACCTAGACACGAAAGTACAATACGCTTCTTTTTACATGATACGTTTTGTCCTCGGTAGGATCTTTATGAGTCGAGCTCCCCTACTGTCTTAGGCAGTTTTTTCAAACCGTATATAAGTATAGCATAGACAAAAAAAGAATGCAAGATTTTTGCAAACTTTTTTTAAATTTTTTTAAATCTCTACTGTCAAAACTTTGCCTTGCTTAACCACCTGTTCTCCAGCGATATAAACATCATCAACATCATTGGATTTGACAGCATAAACCAGATGAGAGAGCATATTTTTCTGAGGTTGAAGATGGATTTTTCCTTGTGGTTGAATGACCAGAAAATCCGCTTGCTTGCCAACTTCTAGGCTTCCTATCTGCTTTTCCATTCCTAGAACCTTAGCTCCTTCGATTGTCAGTGCCTTAAGGGCTGTTTCGATAGGGAATTGACTGGCATCTCCACTTTTCATCTTTTGAAGAAGGGCTGCGGTCCGTCCTTCCTCAAACATATCTAGATTGTTGTTGGAAGCAACGGAATCAGTCGCAATTCCCACAGCAATTCCTGCTTTTTGGAGTTGGATGATTGGAGCGATTCCTGAGGCCAGTTTTAGATTACTGATAGGATTATGGGCGATTGCCACTTGAGAGGTTGCCAAACGTTCAATTTCTCGTTCGTTTAGCTCGACCCCATGAGCAAAGACAGACGGATGATCTAAATAACCCAGTTTTTCTAGAAAGGCGAGGGGGCGTTTGCCGTAGCGTTTGAGGATAATTCCTGACTCCTCCTTGGTCTCCGCTACATGGATATGGATAGGAATGTCCAGCTCTTTTGCCATATCTAAGCTTGCTTCCAACAAATCTTTACTACAACTATACGGAGAATGTGGAGCTACCATAACCTTGAAATTTGGATTTTCATATCCTAAGATTTCTTCTATAATGGATCGTGTTCTGCTTATGGTCTCAGCAGTTGTTTCTGCCTCTGAAGAAAAGAGGGTCGGTGAGAAATAACAACGCATCTTAGATGCCTTGACTGCCTGATAAATTCTCTCAATATCCACACCATTGGGATTATACATATCGTTGAAGCTTGTTGTCCCTGACTGGAGCATCTCTGTCAGAGCTTCTTTGACTGCCTTGGTAGTCATATCGGGAGTAAATCCTGCTTCTGCTGGCCAAATATAATCATTGAGCCATTCGTGGAGATTGCTGTCATCCCGGATCCCTCGCAAACCTGTCATAGCAGAATGGGTATGGCAATTAACCAAACCAGGCATGATCCAGGCTCCCTGATAGTCTATAATCTGCTCAGCTTGCTCTAAAATCTCTGGTTTCTCTTGACCGACATAGACGATTTGAGAATCCTTAACAACCAAGATACCATCCAGATGCACATGAAAAGCTTGGTCACAAGTAACGATATTTACATGCTGATAGACTTTCATTGTTTTCTCCTTCTAAGACCTTGATTTTTTCTAGCTATTGTAACAAAAAAGTCACCCGAAGGCAACTTTTAGTGTCATTAAGACTTTAAATGGACAGGGATGACTTATTCAGAGCTAAAAACTGCAGCTCGCTGCATTTGGTAATACCTGCCCTTTCTAGCCATGAGGTCCTGATGGTTACCATACTCAACAATATCACCATCTACCAAGACAAGAATCAAATCCGCATCCTGAATGGTAGACAAGCGGTGAGCAATGATAAAGCTTGTTCGCCCCTTCATGAGTTTGGCAAAGGCGTCCTGGACCAGCACTTCTGTCCGCGTATCAATGGATGAAGTCGCCTCGTCTAAGATAAGAATCTTAGGAATAGCCAGAAAGACTCGGGCGATGGTCAAGCGCTGGGCTTGACCGACAGAGAGAGATTCTCCTGCATTTTCCAACTTGGTATCGTATCCCTGCGGCAATTGTTGGATGAAAAAGTCTGCATTGGCTGCTTTTGCAGCAGCAATCACCTGCTCTCGACTGGCTTCAGGATTGCCAAAGGCAATATTGTCATGAATAGTTCCTTGCTTGAGCCAGGTTTCTTGGAGCACCATGCCAAACTGCTGTCTCAATGACGCTCGAGTATAATCATAAATGGAACGACCATCTAAGAAGATATCCCCAGAGTTAATGGAGTAAAATCGCATGAGGAGATTGATAAGAGTTGATTTTCCAGCACCTGTCGGACCAACGATGGCCACCTTGCTACCAGCTGGGATATCGATGGATAAGTCCTTAATCAAGATCTTCTCAGGATGGTAGCCAAAAGAAACATGTTTAAAGGAAATAGCCCCCTTCACTTGGTCACTGGTCAAGACTTCCTTACCTGTTTCAGCAATCTCAGGACTCTCTAAGACAGCATAAACACGCTCTGCACAAGCGAGAGCACTTTGCAATTCGGCTAGAACTGAGGAAATATCGTTAAAGGGCTTGGTATACTGCTGAACATAGTTCAAAAAAGTTACTAAACGCCCAATAGTCAAGGTGGATCCCATCATGATACGATAGGCCCCTACTCCAGCTAGAAGGGCATAAATGAGCGAATTTACAAATCGAGTCGAAGGATTGACCGTTGAAGAATAAAAGATAGCTGACTGAGAATAGCCTGAGTAGTTGGCATTAGCCACATGTAGTTTTTGGATAAACTCTGTCTGAGCATTAAAGGACTGGATAATAGTCTGCTGGCTAAGCGATTCTTCTATCAACTGAGTCTGAATCCCCCTTGTCTCTGTTTGCTTTTGAAAGAGGTGATAAGATCTCTTGGCAATAAACCGTGAAATCACCATGGATAGTGGCGTCAACAGCAAGACCAAGAGGGTCATGAGGAGGTGGATTTGGAGCATGGCTAGAATACTAACCAAAATCATCAAGACACCAATGAAAAATTGGTTAAAAATCATGGTCAAGCCAGCTGCCAACTGTTCGATATCCGTGGTTACACGACTAACCATCTCCCCACTACCTTGTCTATCTACAAAGGCAATCGGTAAACGATGGAGTTTATGGATGATTCGCTCTCGCAAGTCTTTGGTATAAGAAAAGATTAGGCGATTATAGAGGAGAGGATTGGCCCATTGAACTAGGGTATTTCCTATGACCACCAAGATCATCTGGAGAAAAATCTGCCAAAAAACTGGTGAAGAACCAGCCACCAGGACTTGGTCAATGACTTGCCCAATCAAGATAGGAAGATAAATTGATAAGCCAACTTGGGCAATAGTTCCTAGAAAGGCTAGGAAAAGGAGGAAGGGATGGCTTGCTAAATCTACGGCTAAACGTTTGAGCGTCTGGTTTGCAGTTTGTCGTTTCATTCTAGTTCTCCTTTCCATGTTGGGATGCATTGATTTCACGATAGACTTGGCTAGTTTTCATCAAATCCTCGTGCTTGCCAACAGCTAGTAACCCACCTTTTTCCAAGAGGAGAATCTGGTCTGCCATCTGTAAAGTCGAGGTTCGTTGAGAGATCAAGATTAAACTTGTATTTGGCAGGTTTTCTCGGATTGCTTTCAAGAGCTTAGACTCGGTAATGGTGTCGAGGGCTGAGGTCGCATCATCTAGGATGAGAAATGGAACTTGTCGCAAGACCGCTCGTGCGATAGACAGCCTTTGTTTTTGACCGCCTGAGAAATTTCTCCCTCCTGCTTCAACAGTGGCATCCAAGAGCCCTTCCTTTTCACTGACAAAATCCTTAGCTTGCGCAATCTCCAAGACCTGCCAGAGTTGCTGGTCCGATACTTCTCGATTGAAACCTAGAGTCAAGTTGTCACGAATGGTGCCCTTAAAGAGTTCGACCTTTTGGGGCACATAGGCAATCCAAGATCGCCACTGCTCAAGATTACGAGGACTACATCCATCTCGATAAAGGTCAATGCTTCCCTTATCTGCTGGATAAAGACCAAGTAAGACTTGCACCAAGCTTGATTTTCCAGAACCCGTTCCCCCAATGATACCAAGGATTTGCCCCTGCTTCATATCAAAGGAAATGTCTCTCAGAGAAGGTTGGGCTGCGTCAGGATAGGTAAAGGTCAATTCTTGGACTTGTAAAACCTGATTACTGATAGCTTGCTTTTGTTCTAACTCCGAATAGATGTCTTCTGGAGCCTCAGCAAAGACTTCCTGGATTCGCTTAGCTGATATATAGGACTGGTTGAGAGAATTAATCAGCATGGCGAGCTTAACCAATTCCACCAAGATTTGCAAGAGATAGTTGATAAGGGCAATCAGGGCACCTTGACTGAGTAAACCTCCTTGAATTGAAATATAACCCTGCCAGATGATAACAAGGAGAGTTCCATTGACAATCAGGAAGGTCAGAGGGGTTAATAAACTAGACCAGAAACCCGTCTTTTCTTGTAAACTGGCATAGACTTGGTTAAGGGTTTGAAAAATCTGTAACTCTCGTTTTTCTTGCCCAAAAGCACGAATCACCCGCATCCCTTGTAATTGCTGTCGCGTTTCCTGAACCAGCTGATCCGTTTTCTTTCTGAGACTGCTGTAGAGAGGATTGACCAGTCGAGAGAGCCCCACAATGACAATCGTCAAAATCACAACCATAACTAAAAACCAGAAAGTCAGCTCAGCTGAGATTCGATAGGCCATAAAGATTGCACCAAAAACGATAATAGGCGCTCGCAAAAAGAGACGCAGGAATTGATTGATACCAGTCTGAATCTGGTAAGTGTCCGAAGTCAAGCGAGTCACCAAGCTAGAAGTTGTCAAACGGTCTCTGCTGTCCTTGGGTAAAGAAAGAATATGACGATAGAGGTCATTTGTCAGTTCTTTGGCAAAACCTACCGCTGCCTTGGATGAATAGAATTGAGCAATCAAGGCTACTAAAACGCCAATCACTGCAAAGATAAGGAGCAGGCCAATCTGCATCCAGAGATGCCCTTGATCTCTCTGAGGCAAGGATTGGTCAACAATCCCAGCAATCACCATGGGAACCAAGAGTTCAAAAATAGCTTCTAGCAACTTGAACAGGGGTGCTAAAATCGACTCTTTGATGTAGGGTTTGAAGTAAGATAGTAAGTGTTTCATAAGTCCCTTCTATTCTTATTCTGGAAATGAAGAAAGTGGGAAGCCCCACCCTCTCAGTTTTATTTGTTTAAGTAAGGTAATAGATAGCCATATCCTGCTTTTTCCATCTCATCCTTGGCTACAAAACGCAAGGAAGCCGAATTGATACAGTAACGAAGGCCACCTAACTCCTGAGGTCCATCTGTGAAAACATGACCCAAGTGAGCATTGCCTGACCGAGAACGAACCTCGATTCGCTCCATTCCATGGCTCAGGTCTTTGTAATAATGAATCAATTCTTTGGAAATCGGACGACTAAAACTTGGCCAACCACAACCTGAAGCAAACTTATCCTTGGCGAAAAAGAGTGGTTCACCCGTCGTGATGTCTACATAAATTCCTTCTTCAAAGGTTTGATCATAGGCATTACTAAATGGCGCCTCTGTAGCATCTTCTTGGGTGACACGATAAGACTCTTCGGATAAACTTTCCTTTAACACTTCTTGACTAGGCTTTTCATAATTTGATGCATCAACTAATGGCTTCTCCGCATCGGTCACATTGATATGACAGTAACCTGAAGGATTTTTCTTAAGATAGTCTTGATGGTAGTCTTCTGCTAAAATGTAGTGACGAAGTTTCTCCACTTCTACTGCAATCTTTCGACCCAGCATACGCTCCTGCTCCTGCACCACTGTATAGATAGCTAGCAAGTCTGCTTCATCCTGATAATAGATCCCCGTTCGATATTGGCGACCACGATCATTCCCCTGCTGGTTAATAGACAAGGGATCGATGACTCGGAAATAATAGAGCAAAATCTCTCGAAGTGACACTGCTTTCTCATCATAAATCACTTGAACCGTTTCTGCATGGTCTGTTTCCTTGAGCAGCTGATAATTGGTCGTTTCGACTTGCCCATTAGCGTATCCAACACTGGTTGCTAGCACTCCAGAAACTCGGGAAAAATACTCCTCTAAACCCCAAAAACAACCACCTGCTAGATAAATTTCTGCCATCTTTATTTCTCCTTTATCAAGTTTTTAACTAATACTCTTCGAAAATCAAATTCAAACCACGTCAGCGTCGCCTTACCGTAGGTATGGTTACTGACTTCGTCAGTTCTATCCACAACCTCAAAACAGTGTTTTGAGCAACCTGCTGCTAGCTTCCTAGTTTGCTCTTTGATTTTCATTGGGTATAAACTTCTTTTCAAAAAAAGGATGGGAAGCCCTCTGGTCAAGAGTTTCCCCATCCTATCTTCTATTTCTTTATTTTGCTTGGACACGGACACCTTGGGTATCAACTTTCAAATCATGCAGTTTGCCTTTGAAGGGTTGCTTTTGCAATTCTGCCTTAATCGCTGGCATCTTGTCATGAGAAGCCAAGACCATCACCGTTGGTCCGGCACCAGAAAGGTAGGTCGCATAGGCACCATTCTCTTTGGCTACTTGCTTAATCGTCGCAAATTCACGGACCAGACTTTGACGATAGCGCTCATGGAAGAGGTCCCCCTCGATTGCTTGACCAGCAGTCACCATGTCTCCTGCCAACAAGGCTGCAACCGCCACATTGGCGATAGAACTAGCTGCAACGGCTTCCTTGTAGGACAATTTTTTAGGCAAGACACCACGGCTATCGCGAGTGCGCAATTCATAGTTGGGAATATAAGCTAGAAAATCACACTCTGGGAAGTCAGCCACAATCGCTGAAACATTTCCTTCAACGGAACTCGCAACAACAAGATTTCCATAGATAGCTGGAGCCACATTGTCAGGATGTCCTTCAATCTTGGTAGCCAACTGCAATTTGTCGTGGTTAGATAAGTTGAGATTGCCCAGTTGGTTGGCCAGTTCAATCCCAGCAACGATAACCGAGCTAGAAGAACCCAAACCACGCGCCAAGGGAACATCACTGGTCATTTTCAAGCGTCTCGGTTGCAAGTCAGGCGCAATTTGCAAGGCAATCTTAAGCAAAAGATTACGCTCGTCATGGGGAATCCATTTGCCAATCTGGTGTTCAATCAACCACTCATCCCGTTCTTCACAGACCTCAATTTGAAGATACTTGGTAACAGCTACACCGACCGAATCAAAACCTGGCCCAATATTGGCACTGGTTGCAGGTACAATAATCTTCATCCTATTCTCCTAACACCTTGAAGGTATTCAAGAGGTCAAATTCTGAAGCTTTGGCCAACTCAGCTGAAACATTCTCAAGTTGTGCTTTATTAATCTTATGAGTGATAATCACTACACGCGCCTTGTCACCCTCTTTGCCATCTTGGAGAATTTGCTTGAAGGAAATATCTTGAGCATTAAAGATTTCAGCAAGTTTCAAGACCTGACCTTTTGAGTCTGGTGCCAAGATTGAGAAATAGTAGTTTGCTTTAACATCTTCTGGATTAGCCAAGACCAAGTCACGGCTGTATTCGTTGAAGTCTTTACCAATGGTACCATCATTCAAGCGACGAACGATACGGACAATGTCCGCTACCACACTTGTTGCAGTCGGTTTTTGACCCGCACCTGGTCCGTAATACATAGATTCACCGATACCGATAGATTCTACAAAAACAGCGTTCATTACCCCATTCACACTGGCAAGTGGGTGCGCTTTAGGTAGGAAGGTTGGAGTCACTTCTGCAGCAATACCTGAAGGAGTTTCCTCGATAGAACCAACCAATTTCACTACATAGCCAAGGTTTTGGGCAACAGCTACGTCTTCTGGCGTGATGTTGCGGATTCCCTTGTGGGCTACATCGTCAAAGGCAACCTTCATCCCAAAGGCAAACTGGCTCAAAATGACCATTTTGTAGGCTGCATCAATCCCATCAACGTCATTTGTGGGGTCACTTTCTGCAAAACCTAATCTTTGTGCTTCAGCAAGAGCATCATCATAAGACCAGCCTTCTTCGACCATCTTGGTCATCATGAAGTTAGAAGTTCCGTTCACCACACCAAGGACACGAGTGATTTTGTCAGAAGCCAGCGAATTTGCCAAGGTACGAAGAATTGGAATCCCACCAGCTACTGCTGCTTCGTAGTAGAGTGCCACATTGCGCTCTTTAGCGATTTCTAGCAATTCTGCTCCATGGACAGCCAAAAGATCCTTGTTAGCAGTAACAACGTGTTTCCCAGCTTCCAAGGCACGAGTGATAAAGGTCTTAGCAGGCTCAATACGCCCCATCAGTTCCACTACGATTGTAATGTCCTTGTCTGCTAAAATATCATCTACATTAGTCACAAAGTTAAAGTCATTTCCTGCTGCAAGCAAGCGGTTCTTTTCATCTTCATCCTTGACCAATACCTTGGCCACTTCAATCTCTGAATGAGCTGACTGAACGATTTTTTCTCCATTTTCCTTTAGGAGGAATGGCACACCACTTGCAACGGTACCAAATCCAAGTAAAGCAATTTTAACTGTCATGTTTGTCTCCTCGAAATTTTCTGATATAGCCATTATAACAGAATTTTTCGAAAATTCCTATCCAAGGAAACCACTATTTATCGATAGAAAAGAAAAAACGAATCATGGGATTCGTCTTTTCTGATAAGTAAAAATTGATTTCTAAAAACTATGAATTAACTTTTTGAAGACCGAGCACAGCGTCGTGATTAATCAAGATGCGACCATACTCTTGTAAGACCGAACGACTGATATCACTGTCGTCTGCGAATTCACGCATACGAGCCAAGAGCCAGGCTGGGTATGGACTTGGATGATTTTCAATATCGACTAAAATTGTCAAATAATAGTGGTCATTCATCTTATAGAGTTCAGATGTTTCCATCTCAAAAGCCACTGTTTTAGCAAAAGCAACTAGGTCAGCAAGATTTGCGAAACGCAAGATATAGTAGATATAAGGTTCTTTCTTGTTCTCCGTTTCCTTTTCTGTTTGCTCTTGCTCTTCTTCTTTAGCTTCTACCTGTTCTAGAGACTGAATAGCTTCAATATCGTCCTTGGTCTTTTCTGCGATACTCTTTTCCAAGGTTTTGAGAAATTCGTCCGGCGACATTTGGGCCAACTCTTCCATGTCAGGTAGGTCCGCCAAATCTTCAAAATCCAGATTTTGGTCAATCTTAGACTTGGTCACAAAGACATCGACCTTATCTGGTTTTGGCGTCACACGGAAACTCAGCATGCCACTATCCAAGAAATTGTCTGGCATCTCTAACTCATCTAAAATAGCATAGAAAAACTCTTCGGTTTTTTCCTGAGGAACGAGAAAGTCTGCAATCTCCATTCCCCGATCCATCAAATCATCTAAAGTCATCGTGATTTTCAGTGTTGTATCACTAATTTGTTTCATCTTCATATCTAGTAACCTCATACTTTCAGTCTATCTATTATACTAGATTTTTACGATTTTATCAAAAGAATGAAGCGAGAATGTGATATAATACTAGATATGATTTTAGATTTAAGAAAGAAAGTTCAATGAAAAATATAAAAGTAAATGCCTTGGCCAGCTTGCTGGTCAATATTCTCAATATCGTTTTTCCACTGATAACCAACCCTTATCTGACGCGGATTCTCAGCAAATCCAATTACGGTTATTTCAATACAGCCAATACCTGGGCAAGTTTCGTTATTCCACTAGCTGCCTTTGGAATATACAACTACGGGATTCGAGCTATTAGTAAGGTCAAGGACGACAAGAATAAAATCAACTACGTCTTTTCTAAGTTGTTTTATATCTCGGTTTTCACCTCCCTCCTGACCACTGGTATCTACTTCCTCATTATCTTCTTTGACACCAGCATTGAGAATCTGAAAGTCCTCTACTACATCCTAGGGGCCCAAGCACTCTTCCAATTTCTCAATATCGAATGGATGAACGAGGCTTATGAAAATTATGCCTTCATCCTCTACAAAACGTTAATTATTCGAATTACCATGCTGGTCGCTATCTTCGCCTTTGTTAAAACGGCAGATGATATTGTTCCTTATGCTATCGTTATGACAGCGACCACTATCCTCAACTACCTGCTCAGTTTTCTTTGGATTAAGAGAGAAGTTTCTTTTGTTAAGATTGGTTTCGTCGAATTAGCTAAAGCTTCTAAACCACTCTTCACTATGCTTCTCTTAGCAAATGCTAATATGCTTTATACCTTGCTAGATAGAATGTTTATCACCAAGGGACCAGATGAAAACTACATTTCTTATTATACAATTGCCTATAGTATCGTCATGTTGATTGCCAGTGTCTTGAGTGGAGCTATCAACGTCAGTATTCCACGCCTTGGCTACTATCTCGGTAAAAAGGATTACAAGTCCTATAATTATCTCGTGAATCAAGCGGCATCCTTATTCTATTTCCTTATGGTTCCAACTAGTATCGGGATTATGATATTGGGACGGTACGCAACTGTTATTTATTCTTCTGAAAAATATCTTGAAGCGGGTATCGTAACTAGCGTCTTCGCTTTTCGTACCATCATTTGGGCTATTGAGTTGATTCTTGGTAAACAGATTATCTTTATCAACGACCATGAAAATCGCTTAACTGCCTTCTACTTCCTTGGTGGTGGTGCCAATATACTATTAAATAGCATCTTGTATTTCAATAATATTTTTGCACCTGAGTATTACATCGCTACGACCATTATCGCAGAAACTATCGTTGTTTTACTTGAAATTCATTTTATTAAGAAACACCAACTGATTAGTTTAAAAGAAATTTTTATAACCTTAACACGTTATAGCCTCATATCCCTTGGTTTTATCCCAATCTTCTATATTTTCAAGATGATTTTCCAAATCAATTCCTACACAGTAAACTTCAATATGATTCTCATGGTTCTTTCTACCGTAGCAACTTGTGGTATCTATTACCTCTTGACCCTCTTTATCACCAAAGACAAAACACTCCACTATGCACTGAACCTTGTACTTGCTAAATTAAAACGAAATTAAAAAAATCCCCTACTGATAAATTAGTTGCCAGTAGGGGATTTCTTCTTTATTCTTTTTCTTTCTTTTCAGAAGCGTTGGCTTCTAGATTTGAATCTTGTTTAGGTTGTTCAACAATAGAGGAATTAGCTTCTTGTTTCTGTTCTGGCTTGACTGCATCGCTATTTACAGCAGCAACAGCCTGTTTCCAGATTCCTTCTTCGTATACTTTGTAACCATCAGGTGTTGTTGCGTTCTTCAACAAAGAACCATCAGCTTGGAAATAGTACCAATTACCATCAAGCTGTTTCCAACCTGTTTGCATAGCTCCTGACTCATCAAAGTAATAATGTTCACCATTTACTTTATGAAGGCCAACCAACATGGTTCCATCTTCAGGATTTAGATAATACCAGACGCCTTTGTCTTTTATCCAACCAGTTTTCATGGCTCCATTTGATTCAAAGTAACGATAATGATTATCAAACCATTTCCAGCCTGTTTGCATGGCTCCTGATGCACTAAAGTAATATTGCTTACCATCTACTTGTTGGAAACCGACCAGCATGATACCTTCCTGAGATTCAAGGTAATACCATTTCTCATTATCCTTAAACCAACCAGTCTTCATAGCCCCTGAGTCAGCGTAGTAATGCCAGTGTTTATCAAGCCATTGCCAGCCTGTTTGCATTGCACCGCTGGTGTTCAAATAGTAGCGCGTACCATTGATTTCTTGTTTCCCGGTCTGCATAATACCATCTTGATTTAGGTAATACCATTTCTCATTATCCTTAATCCAGCCAGTTTTCATAGCTCCTGAGTTCGCATAGTAATACCAATTGTTCTCTAGCCATTTCCAGCCCGTTTGCATTGCACCGCTAGCGTTTAAATAGTAACGAACACCATTTATATCTTGTCTGCCAGTTAACATGATGCCATCTTTATCCAGATAATACCAAGTATCCTGATCCTTGATCCAGCCAGTTTTCATAGCTCCAGAACTTGCAAAATAGTTCCAGTGACCATCAACAAAGGCCCAACCGGTTTGCATGACACCTTCTTGATTAAAGTAATATGTACTTCCATTGATATTCTTTTTACCAACGGTCTTTAGACCATCCTCATCATAGAAATACCAATTTGAATCAATCTTTTGCCAAGTTAAAGGGTTACCTGCTGTTTGGAGTGCACCACTGTCTGCAAAGAACATCTTCTTGCCATTAAAGAATTGATTTCCTGTTAGCATCTTTCCATCTGCTGCAAAGAGATATTTCTTCCCTCCAATTTCAGAAAGCTCACTAAATCGTCTAGCACCATTTGATTGGATATAATACCAATGACCATCCAGCTTGAACCAACCACCAGTTTGCATTTTACCATTTTGGTTCAAATAGTAGTCATTTCCCTTGGCATTTTCTCCCCAATCATCATTAAGGTGAAGCCAGCGTCCTGCTTGCATTTGCCCTTTTCCATTAAAGAAGTAAGTGGCTCCGCCAATCTCTTTCCAACCGATAGCCATTTCCCCGTCAGCCAAGCGATATTTCCAGTAGCCACCTTCTTGATACCATTTTTCGTCAACTACAGGGATGTCCGGGAAGAGATTAGAAACATTGGCAAATCCGCTATCACTAATATCAAAAACGGTAGCATCTTGAGTTTGACTAGAAGCTCTGAGAACTTGAATATTTTTCTTTTGGAGATATTCTCTGGTTGAAGCAACATTAATATCACCACCAGTTGTCTGAATAATCATCTTTGGAGATAGGTTTTCTAGAAAATTAATCGTATTTGAAATTGTCGCATCATAATGATGATTCCATTTCATCATATCAACCTTGCCGATAACTGGGCCTAACTTATCTTCCGCTCCTTCGGCATTATCCAAATCTCCACCAAGGTAGATTCTCTTTCCTGCCACAGTCACCACTGAAACGATAGAGTTGGAGTTATCATCTAGAACTTTTTTCAGATTCCCCTCAGCATCATATTCATTCTTATAATTATAGAGTTGGATATCCATATCACCTAATTTAAAGCGACTATCCTCGTCTGTAATATTCTGAATAAGAGTAACTCCTCGTTTGTGTGCGGTTCTCAAAGCATTATCATAATTGAAAAGATTATCCCAGAGTCCCCAGTGTGAGGTGATCCGATCATCTGAATATTTTTTTAAATAAAACTTACCAACTTGGTAACGATTAAGTATCTCATCTGCTCCGCCGATATGGTCACTATGTACATGGGTTCCCAAAATAAAATCTAATTTTTCAACACCAATCTGATCAAGATGGCGAATCAAACGGTCTTCCAAGACTTGATAATTTCTCATGGAAATTCCCCAGCGGCTTGGATAGCGTGGGTCACTCCCATCAGGAAAGTCATAATCTTCCCCCATGTCAATCAAGGCATAATGACCATTGCTTTCCAGAAGGATAGCATCACTCCCGGATTTTGCTTTAGTATTTATGAAATGGATACGATTACCTGAACCAGCAGTAATGGTGTCTGCATTAACTTGTTGTGATAAACCAATCAACACAAAAAGGAAAGCAAGTAAACTATAACTGACTGATTTAACTAATCTTTTATTCTTCATCTTGAACACTCCTTTCTCGATGAAAACAATCTCTTACTAATCAATCCAATAATTCTTATCAGTTCCTGGAACCTGCTGTTCAACAGGTGGTGGAGTCATATAGTCTGCTCCAAATTCGTAGACAAGAATTTCATGGTATTTTCTCGGAGCCTTCACTACGATGTTTTCGTATGGCATATCCATCAGATCATAGAGCCATTCTTTTTTGATTCCCTCTGGAAAGCTTGGATCAAATATCGTACAGGTAAGATCTGTAGCTTGATTTACACTATATTTCAAAGCAAGGTTCTCTAATTTTTGATTCCAAGTTTGTGGAGAGCTTAGACGGAAAATAGCTGACCCAATATAACGAGGCAGATTTTTAAGTCCACCATTCTCAGACTTGATCCCTTTAAAATTCAAAGAAGAAAGGCGGACAAAGTGTTTATAGAGCTTCATTTTCTTACAATCACTTTCCTCCGTCACGACACCATCGTATGGAAAAATATCAACGCAAGTTCCCAATACGACTGTCGGGTCCAGAAGATTGGCGTCTCTACGTGTTCTAATGTCATGAACACGCATATAACTGTACGGATAGCCTTTTGTTTCTCTAAATGAAATCAATTTGTAGTAGGGATGATTCTCATTTTTTAAAACCTTATAAAGCTTTTCAAATTCATCTCGCGCCAAGGAAATATCCGTATCATCATCCCAAGGGATAAATCCTTTATGTCGGACAGCTCCTAGTAAGGTTCCAAAATCAATAAAATATTTAATCTGGTGCTGTTCACATAATTCATGTAGATACTTTAAAATATCCAACTCCACTTGTTTTATTTCTTCAAGACTTAAAACTCTCTCAGACATACGTTTTATTCTCCTAATTTCGACTAATTTTTTAAACGATTTTTAACTGCGATTTGCTTACTTAGAACTTTTAGTGATTTTCCACAGTTTGAAATCATGGTGAGATACTCTTTGTTCAAGAGGGGGCAAGTGCATATAATCTCCATAGTCAGAGGTCAAAATTTCATGGTAGTGTTTTGGAATCATAAATTCCTTGCCTTCAAACGTTCCCACAATCACTTGTTCCAACCACTCACGTTTCCAAACTGGCTTATTCATATCCTTGTAAATCAAATAGTCAACTTGCTCATAGTCAGCAACTGCTCTAGATTTAGCAAGCTCATCAATTTGCTCAACATACTTATTCGTATTTGTAAAATAGAAAATGACAACAGAGATATAACGGATCAAAGAATTTAGTAGACTTTTCGTGTTGGTAATTCCTTTAAAAGTGTAACAACTCAATTGACGTTTCTTTATGAGTTTCGTCATCTTGTTTTTAAAATCTGAATCATCTTCATAACCATCTACAGGGAAAATATCCACATAAATTCCCATATTGGAATCAATTCGTACATCTTCTTCTAGCAAGTAGGTATGGTTATCCTGCACTTTCATAAAAGGATAGACATAATTGAGATTATTTTTATAAGACATGACCTCATAACGTTCATCAGGGTTAGCGATAAGGTAATCTTGTAGTTTCTCATAATCTTCTCGTAACATGCAGATATCCATATCATCGTCCCAAGGGATAAAACCTTTATGGCGAACCGCACCAATTAGACTTCCATATGCTAGGAAATACTTGACACCAATTTTCTGACAAACTTCATGAATGTACTCCATGATTCCAAGTTCCATCTGTTGAATTTCACTGACATCTGTTACTTCTTGATACCGAACTCCTTCATCTCGTTTACAAACCACTAGTCCATAACCGATTGCCAACCAAAAGATGATATTGATAAAGTTGGTAGAGTACATAATCTGACTTTCAAATAATTGACCAAACAAGATACCGAAGAAAAGAATCATGATCAATTTATCAGTATTCTTCTTGGAAACAATCAAATACGTTAAAAAGCGCTTGATAACATAGCCCAGTATAAGAAGGAAGGATACTAATCCTAGAACTCCCGAACTGACAAATATGGTTACAAAAATGTTATGGAAATTCCCACCGATAAGGGAATTTTGAATCTCAAATTTACTGAAATATTCTGTGTAATAATCTGGGACATTACGTACACCGTAACCAAAAATTGGTTTGGCACTTCCCA
Organism: Streptococcus oralis; assembly: GCF_003943415.1. Lineage (GTDB taxonomy): Bacteria > Bacillota > Bacilli > Lactobacillales > Streptococcaceae > Streptococcus > Streptococcus oralis_BJ. The sequence continues at coordinate 134,678 of NZ_RJPK01000004.1, forward strand.
TCTTGATGGCATTTTTCCAGATATAGGTTCTACCACTTGGTGTTGTTTCAATCAGATGGAGCTCACCGTTCTTCTTAGTAACAGATGAATCTGTCTCAGCGTAGGACTGTCCTTTGTTTAAGTCAAAAACAGTCGCGGTTTCAGATGAGATATAAATTGAAGTTGCATAGCTTAATCCAATGTTGGTAGCAGTAACCAGCGAACCAGCAACAATAAAAGTAAGAAATCGTTTAATGAGACTTCCTCTAGTAGCAAAGAAACTATAAAGTCCAATCATAAGGAGTAAAGAAAGTAAGGCTCCTCGACTTTGCATAGTAGCAAAATATACTAATTGAATCACATTGTTCAGTTTAAGATATACAGAATATTTACTTCCTTTATGGATCAAATACATAGCCAAAATAATGCTAATGTATGAAAATATCGCACTAGCATTTGGATTGACAATCCCCCACAGACGTCCATTCATAACACCATAGTAATAAGATTGTTCGCCAATCTTAAATAGGATAAGGACTCTACTTACCAATAAACCAAACGCAAAAATTGCTGAAGAAAAAGATACAATTTGAACCGTATAGGCAATCCAGTCAAATAATTTTTTAAGTTGCCCTGATTGTAACATGGTAAATAATAAAACATAGGTTACCATGAAAAGGATTTCAATCACATTTCCAATCAAATGTCCAGAGCGATTGAATACTGCCGATAGCAGATGACTCCCAGATAACAAGCCAAATAAGGCCAAAAACTTTCGATCTACTGTAATCTGTTTCCACTTAAACAACAATGTGTAGCAAATATAAAGTACAACAATCGCTGACAATCCCTTATAGATTGGATTTGCTACCTTATAAACCAGTGAACTCATACTTAAAATCGAAATAAAAACAAATAGATATGCAATCCATAGTTTTGATTTTTCAAAGTATTCATCCATTTTTGAAAAATTCATTTTCAACTCCTTCTCATGATATTAGTTTTTTAATCCAACAATTTTCTTATATAGCCATGGAGAAATGACAAGTGAAAGGATCGCTACCTTGCGAAAAGTAGTGAAATAAGCATCCTTCCAAATTTCGCGTCGATGCTGAACAATCCAAGTCCTCAACTCAGCTTTCTCCTTTTGATACTGTTCAGATGAAGTAAAGATAATTTTATCGTAAACTGTGATGTACGACCAACATTCTCTATTTTTTAATTCAGGTTTTAAATCAGGAAAGACTTGTGATACTTGAGCGATTATTTGCTGATAAACTTCTATCGTGTCAAATACATGCTGATTAACAGATGTTGTTGCACTTCCCTCACGATGATCATAATAATAAATTGGTTTGTCAATAAACACACTATTACATCTTGTTTTTAGCAGAAACTCTGTCAAAAATAAAGCATCTTCAGCTAGATGATAATTTGTATTAAACTTTTCATCCGCAAGCAGGTCTCTCTTAAACAGTTTAGCGACTGGAAAAAATGACGTTCTAGTGGTCATCAGTAATTCCTTCATGGTTTCTTCTGTTGACCAGATTTCTTTTTTTCCAGAATGAGGAGGTAAGTCTGTCAAAATGCCGTTTTTAATATGGTGCAGAGGAGCGATTGTAAATCCTACGGACTCCTTATCATCAACTGCACCAATCAAGATTTCCAGATAATCTTTAGTAACGAAATCATCGCTATCAATAAAGGTAACCCAAGAACCCGTCGCTAGCTGAATTCCCATATTTCTAGCATTTGAAACAGCAGCATTTTCTATATGATAAACCTTGATATTCTCATACTGAGATGCTAAGTGATCACAGATCTGTCCGCTGGAATCGGTAGAGCCATCATTGATTAGAATTAGTTCAAAATTGGCATAAGTTTGATGAAGAATTGACTCTACACATCGTTCCAGATAGGCTTCTACATTGTAGACTGGAACGATAACGCTAATTTTTTCTCCCATCATGCCCCATATTCTCCCTTGTACTCCGTGTAGCTCTTGTCCATGTCTGCTATAATGGCATCATGATGCGGTACTTGCTTGTCTGCTGGTGGTGGTGTCATATAATCCCCAAAAGCAGTGCTGAGATAGGCATCATAGCCGACTGGGATGGGCATCTCTGTTTCTTCAAATGGCAAGAAGAGATTATCTTCAAAGGATGCGATTGGGTACTTGTTTCGCATGTAGCCAGGACCTGAGCATAATTCCGTGATTCCATCGCTCTCAGCTAGATTGTACTTGGTCATTTCTTTCTCAGCTTTTTTCCAAATGCGATAGCGTAGAGATTTGGGAGTCAAACCGAGTAAGATACGACTTCCCCATTTCATGACTGCACCATGCTTTTCTGGGATAGTTTGGGCGCAAAAAAGGGAATAAATCAAGGCCCAGCGAACCTGTTTCTTACGCTCAGCTGGATTTTTAGGATAATAATCCAAAGGCAAAACGTCCAAAGCCAAACCATGTGGCAAATCCAAATCCTTCTGATAAGGCTTGATACAGGTCGTTTCCTTATCACGAATAGTAATAAAAAGGTTACGGTCTACAAAATCCTTGTGACTTTTTGATAAGAAATAGCGCTCATCTGCATAACGAGGCCATAGTTCTGCCAACTTTTCATAGTCCTTGCGAGGCATGAAAAAATCTAAGTCATCATCCCAAGGAATGAAGCCCTTATTACGAAGGGCACCGATAGCACCCCCACCACAGAGATAGCACAACAAATCATGTTCTTTACAAAATGCGACAAAATATTCAGCCATTTCCAGACTACGAGCCTGAATCGCTTTCAAATCACTCATGTCTCTCCTCTTCTGTCCAATAACGAGTTATATCGTTTTATTATACCATAAAAAAGTCTTAAAAATCCATCAGATACCGTAAAAAATCAAAGCCAATCCACCATTTTTACTGGTGAATGAAGCTTTGATTTTCATTTATTTACCTCTTATCTCATTCCCATTTGGGCGAGTTTAGCCCGGTATTTGTTTTGGTCGACAAGTAGACCTTGTCCTCCGTAGACATCATAAGCATCTACCCAATCGCCAAGTTCTGGCACTGTCAATCTTTCAATACCGTTCTGTGCGCCTTCGATAACTGACAAACCATTAGTCAGCAGGAAGGTATAAGGTAGATTGGTTGAGGTCATTCCAAAGACCTTTCCAAGTGCCTCTGATCCTGTAAAGAGTTTGGTTGGATCTTTGATTTGCTCAAGAACAGCTGACATGACCTGCTGCTGACGTTTGGTACGACCATAGTCTCCTTCATCATCATCACGGAAGCGAGCGTAATTGAGCAAGGTCGAGCCATTCATCTGCTGTTTCCCAACTTTAATAGTTTGAGTTGGTGATTCCGTTTCTGTTGCATGTAGGTCATCTCCAACTGTGGCTTCTGTCAGAGGCTGACCATTTAACGTTGAAAACTTAGCGTCTATAGTCACCCCATCAGGAAATAGCGTATCAATAGCAGTTGCAAACGCTTGGAAATCTACCAGAGCATAGTACTTAATGTCCAAATCAAAGTTGTCTTTTAGAACCTTGCGGACCATTTCTGCCCCTTTTCGCCCTTCTTGTTCCCCGAGTTCATAGGCAACATTTAGTTTATTATCTGTTTGTTTCTTGCCATTCACAATCTGGCTGTAGCCATCAATATAGACTAAGTTATCACGCATAAAGCTGACTAGCTTGATCTTCTTATCTGATCCACTGACATTCAGTACCATGATTGTGTCGGTACGAGTCTCCGCACTATTTTGACCGATACGGCCATCTGTCCCCATGACAAGAATATTCACGCCATCTTTGGTATCCTGACCGTTAAAGACCTCTACTTGAGCCGCCTTGGCGTCAGCTGGCTTATTTGTTGGATTGGCTGCTGACTGGAACCCTCGAAGAAACATAAAAATCATCCCTGCAACCACACAGGTAATCAACAGCAAGAACCAAGTCAATATTCGTTTGAAGCGAATTCTTCTCTTTTTCTTTTTGACTTTAGGTTGAGGAGCTACCTTTTCACGTTTCTTAGACCGGCTTCTACTGCCATAAGTCGGAAGATCAATATCTCTACCCCAAGATTCTTCTTTTTCTTCTTGGTAGAAATGGTGAACTTCAGAGTTGGGACCTGCCATTTTCTGTTGCAGATAATCAAACTCCCTCCGTTCACGGTCGTTGAGGTAATGAATATTTTTGAAGAGATAGTCATAACGTAACTGCTCGTGATGACTTAAAGGATTTTCTTTGCTCATTGACTCTCCTTTTCTAAATCAGTTATGGTAAAAATTGGGTAGGTTCCCAGGATCTTGTGCTGGATTCCAATAGCTTCTAGTTCTTGTCTTGCAAAATGAACCAGTTCTTTGTCACTATAGTCTACATCGATAATGAAAAAGTATTCTCCCAAGGCTGTTTTAAGGGGGCGACTTTCAATCTTTGTTAAGTCAATCCCTCTCCAAGCAAAAGTCGAAAGTGCCTTGTAAAGAGCACCAGGTAGGTTGTCTGGTAAGGTCAAGGCCAAACTCATTTTTTCAGCTTGCGAGTTCAAAGGAATCTTCGGTATCTCTGCCCCTAACACCCAAAAACGTGTGAAATTGGCTTCCATTTCCTGAATATCCTCTGCAATTAATTCCAAGCCATATTCTTCAGCTGAACTTCTAGGAGCAATTGCTGCATAAGGCTGATCTGGATGTTCCGAAATAAAGCGAGCTGCATAGGCGGTACTGGCGGTTACCTCGATTTGAGCCTCTGGATAGTGTTTGTCGATGAATTTCTTTCCTTGAGCCAGAGCCTGAGGATGAGAAAAAATTTTCTCAATTTTTGACTGACCTGGAACTGCCATCAGCTGCTGGTGAATGGGTTGAACGATTTCTGCCACTGCTTGGATGCGAGCCTGGTGAAAAAGGTAATCCAAACTTTCATGGACACTACCTTCAATGGAGTTTTCAACTGGTACCACAGAATAGTCCACCAAGCCCTGTTCATAGGCCTTGATAACATCAGTGATATTGGCAAAAGCCTGCAATTCCTCATGAGGAAAAGCTGTCTGCACAACATGATGCGAAAAAGATCCCTTGGGACCTAGATAGGCAATTTTCATCTCAATTCCTCTATAATTTCCTCTGGGCTTAGCTTGGTCACATCTAGAACCCGACTGGCTACTTCCTCATACCAAGCCTGTCTTTCATGGAAAATAGCTGCTAGTTCTTCCTTACTTTTGTTAAGAAAGAGCGGGCGCTGATTGTCCTTATCAGCTGCGATACGTTGGTAGAGGGTTTCAAAATCTGCTTTTAGGTAGATGTTATCAGGATTGGTTTTGAGCAAGTCACGATTTCGCTGAGAAATGACAACCCCTCCGCCAGTTGACACAACTCGGTCAGTTTTTAGTAAGTCAGCTAGGACTTCTGACTCTACTTGGCGAAAGGCCACTTCTCCTTTTTTAGCGAAGAAATCCGCAATGGACATGCCTAAGCGTTCCTCGATTAAGGTATCCATATCGATGTAGTCTGGGTCCAATCCTCTAGCGATTGTTGACTTGCCCGCCCCCATAAATCCGAGTAATACCTTAGCCATGAATCAGGTTCTCCAAATCATCAAAGAAGCTAGGATAGCTGGTATTGATGGCTTCAGCACGGTCAAGTTCCACTTCTCCATCTGCAACCAAGAGGGCTGCGATGGCTGTCATCATTCCGATACGATGGTCACCAAACGTATTGACTCTAGCGCCATGAAGGGATGATTTCCCTTTGATAATCATCCCATCTGCTGTAGGAGTGATATCCGCCCCCATACTATTTAAAGCATCTGCCACCACCTGAATGCGGTCAGTTTCCTTGACCTTGAGTTCCTCAGCATCCTTAATGACCGTTACACCATGCGCTTGGGTCGCTAGAAGGGCAATAATCGGCAACTCATCAATCAATCGTGGAATCAAGGCTCCACCAATTTCCGTTCCTTTCAGATTTGAAGTTTCAACCGTCAGAGTTGCGGATTTAGCGACTGGATCAATTTCTGCCATTTCCAATTTTCCACCCATGGCACGAATGACATCAATAATACCAGTACGCGTTTCATTGATGCCCACATTCTGCAGCACCACACGAGAATCTGGCACAATCAATCCAGCGACTAACCAAAATGCAGCACTGGAAATATCTCCTGGAATGATAACCTTTTGTCCGGTCAGTTTTTGCGGTCCTTGGACTGTGATTTTCTTGCCATCCACACTTAAATGGCCACCAAATTGCTGCAACATGTCTTCTGTATGGTTACGAGTACACTCTTTTTCAATAATGACTGACTCCCCCTGAGCCTGCAAGGCTGCAAACATCAAGGCAGACTTGACTTGTGCAGAGGCTATTGGCAACTCATAGTGAATCGGTCTTAAATTTTTCGTCCCTTTGAGGCGAAGAGGAGGCAGGTCTCGCTCAGTTTGCCCCGAAATGCTAACGCCCATTTTTTTCAGAGGAATCGTCACGCGATCCATAGGACGTTTAGAAAGACTATCATCTCCAAACATCTCTACTTCGAAGTCTGCACCAGCAAGTACACCTGAAATCAGGCGAATCGAGGTGCCAGAATTCCCCATATCCAAGGCATTTTGCGGCGCTTTTAAGCCATCTATGCCAACACCTTGAATGGTAATAACCCCATCTTTATCCTCAATTTTAACACCAAGGTCACGAAAAACCTGCATGGTTGAGAGCACATCCTCTCCACGCAGAATATCATAAACCTTAGTCTCGCCCTCAGCCAAACTTCCAAAAATAATCGAACGGTGGCTGATAGACTTGTCACCTGGAACCCGGATACTGCCATGTAAGTGGCGAATGTTTGTTTTTAGTTTCATAGTTGACCTCATACTTGCAATACTTTTTCTTATTTTATCACAAAAAAGCCAGAAATTCCTGAAATTTCTGGCTTTTATACAGATAAATACTATTTCAATAATTCTGAAACAGGTTCAAAGACAATTTTTTCAATGTCTGAAAGGTAAATGGACAATTGTTGCTGTTTGGCAAAGAAATCTGACAAAAGAGCGTTCTCTTGGATTTGCTTGCTGAAAGACTGCATCTTTTCTTGGAAAGAGGCATCTGGCATTTGTCCCGTTTGCGCCATGACTTGGATTTCTTGCTGGAAGGCGATATAGTCTGCAAAAATCTCGCTAGCTTGTTCATCAGCTTGGATGGCATCTTTGGCTACCTTAACCGCCTTGTATTCTGGTAATTCGCGTAACCCGCGACTGAGTTCGTTTGCACTATCGTAAATATTTGACATGATTTTCTCCTTATTTGATGACGACTGTGTAGTCCGTATTTTCTGTAATTAAGCGCTCAGCTCGTTCTAGATCCTGAGCATTTTTAAAGGAAATTTGTAGAATCCCGTGAATATCCTCACGGTTTTCTTCGTTGATGTGAATGTTGACCAAGGAAGTCCCACGTAGCAATTCCAAAATCCGCAAGATAACATCTTCTTCATCGGGAACATCGACATAGAGGTCATAAGAACTATCTACGCCACCCCGTTTATGGATTTCCATGGCCTGACGTTGCTCACGCGCTTGGTTGAAAAAGTTCCAAATCTGCTCTTCTTCCCCCTTGCTAATAGCCTGACCAATCTCATCTAAGCGTTCCTTGAAATCCTCAATCCGCTCTAGGATGGTCTCGCGATTGGACAAGAGAATAGAAGTCCACATACCTGGCTCGCTTTCCGCAATTCGAGTCATATCTCGAAATCCTCCCGCCGCAAAGCGCCTTGCCATTTCATGTTCCTGAGCATAGATTGCTGTCTGCTCCATGAGACCTGATGCCAGAATATGTGGGAAATGGCTAATCTGAGAAGTCACCCGATCATGCTCCTTGGCATCAATCTCGATAAAACGAGCATGAAGGCCTGAAAGCAAGTCCTTCATTTCCTCAAGTGTGTCAGGACTTGTCAGGCTCGAAGGTGTGAAGATATAATAGGCATTTTCAAAGAGATTAACATCTGAAGAGGCGGCTCCTGTCTTGTGGCTACCAGCCATGGGATGGGCCCCAACAAAGCGAACAGGCTTGCCAGCCAAATACTGCTCCGCTGTATCCACAATGGCTGACTTGGTCGAGCCAGCATCCGAGATAATGACGCCTTCTTTCAAGTCTAAGTTTGCCAGCTCCTTAATAAAAGCAATGGTCTGTTTGATTGGTAAGGTCAGGATGATGACATCTGCTAGGGGAGCGAAACTGACAAAATCATCCGTCGCACAGTCAATCATCCCCCGCTCCAAGGCAATGTCTCTCGAAGCCTGACTACGATTATAACCTAAAATTTCATAGTCCGGATGATCACGCTTGATACCGAGCGCCATCGAAGCACCAATCAATCCAAGACCTGCTATATAGACTGTTTTTGCCATAGGAACTCCTTAATAGTTCTTTGTATACTCACGGTGTTTGGCTGCCGCTTCTTTTAATTCCTCTAGGTTGTCCGATGAGAATTTTTCAAGAATTTCCTGCGCTAGAACTGTTGCCACAACGGCTTCCATGACCACACCTGCTGCTGGAAGAGCGGTTGGATCACTTCTCTCCACGGTTGCCTTGTAAGGTTCGTGGGTTTCGATATCCACACTCATAAGTGGTTTATAAAGAGTTGGAATGGGTTTCATGACACCACGGACAACGATTGGCTGACCATTGGTCATGCCTCCTTCAAAACCACCTAGATTATTGGTACGACGGGTATAGCCGTCTTCTTTAGACCAGAGAATTTCATCCATAACTTGGCTGCCTTTTCGGTAACCAGCTTCAAATCCAAGACCAAATTCCACCCCTTTAAAGGCATTGATAGAGACAACTGCCTGAGCCAATCGCGCATCCAATTTTCTGTCCCATTGAACATAGGATCCAAGGCCAACTGGAACACCTCCGACGACTGTCTCCACAACTCCACCGATGGTATCACCATCACGCTTGATTTGATCAATATAGTCCTTGATTTCCTGTTCCCGTTCTTGATTAACAATAGAAACTTCAGACTGGGCAGCTCGTTCCTTAATCTCCGCAACAGTCAGATTTTCAGGTACATCGATTTCCTTACCACCAAAGACCACGACATGATTAGCAATCTCCATATCCAGCTCAGCCAAGAGACGTTTGGCTACTGCTCCCACTGCTACTCGCATGGTTGTTTCACGAGCTGATGAACGCTCCAAGGAATTTCGCAAGTCATCAAAACGATACTTGATACCCCCTACCAAGTCGGCGTGGCCTGGGCGAGGATGGGTAATTTTTCGTTTGCTTTTAAGACGGTCTTCAATGTCCTCAGCAGACATGATGTCTAGCCATTTTTGGTGATCTTTGTTGATGACATCCATGGTAATGGGAGCTCCTGTCGTCTTCCCGTGGCGAACGCCCGATGTAAAGACAACCTGGTCGCTCTCAATCTTCATACGACCACCACGACCGTAGCCACCCTGACGGCGTTTAAGGTCCTCATTAATATCCTCTGCTGTCAAAGGAAGTCCAGCTGGAATTCCCTCGATAATTGTCGTCAGACGCGGACCGTGTGATTCTCCTGCGGTTAAATATCTCATACGTTCTCCTTATTTTACCAAGTAGTCTCTCATCTCTTCCAGAGAAACTGGGTGAATGGTCGCTGAACCAAGCTCTGGCACCAAGACCAATTTCAAGGTGTTCCCACGCGCTTTCTTGTCATGAGTCAAAGTCTGATAAAGCTTGTCAACATCCCAGTTTTCATAGTCAACAGGTAAGCCAAACTTCCGGCACATCTCTGTAATGGACTGGGTTATTCCTTCTGGCATGAGGCCTTTTTCCTCAGCAACCTTGGAAATCTGCACCATGCCTATGGCCACAGCCTCACCATGCATGACCTTGCCATAACCGGCAGTCGCTTCAATAGCATGGCCAATAGTGTGACCAAAATTGAGGTAAAGGCGAACACCATTATCCAACTCATCCTCAACTACCATCTTGCGCTTAACCTGACAAGAATGTTCAATCAAAGTCTCTGCATGTTCCAGTATACTCTCAACAGAACCATCCAGCTCCGTTAAGAGAGCCCAAAGTTCTGGATCCTCGATCAAGCCATACTTGATGACCTCACCCATCCCTTCAATCAGCTCTCTTTTTCCAAGCGTTTCTAGGACAAGCGGGTCAATCAGAACCCCATCTGGTTGGGCAAAAGTCCCCACCATATTCTTAGCAAAAGGAGTATTAACACCCGTCTTACCACCGATAGAAGAATCTACCTGAGCTGTCAAACTAGTCGGAATCTGAACAAAGTGAATGCCCCGCATATAGGTGGAGGCTACGAAACCAGCTAGGTCCCCAACGACACCACCACCAAGAGCCACGATTCCATCGCTACGAGTCAACCCCTGCTTGACTAAAAATTCATAGACTTTCTGAACAGTGGTTAAATTTTTTCGTTCTTCGCCTTCTAAGAAATCAAAAACAGCTACCTGAAAACCAGCATCTTCTAGGCTGAGTTTGACTTTCTCTGCATAGAGAGAAGCTACATGGTTGTCAGTTACGATAACCACTTTTTGAGGTTGCCAGAGTTCTAGCAACCATTGACCTGCTTGCGATAGACAACCTTTTTCAATCTGAATATCATAAGGATGATGCGGAATATCGATTCTGATTTTCATAGTAGGGTCTCCTTTTCATTATTGGTATTTTTCTGTTAAGGACTGCCAAATCTCTTCAGTCGGCATCTCTTTACCTGTCCACAGTTGAAAAGCTTCAGCAGCTTGATAGAGCAACATCCCCAGGCCATTGACGGCTGGATTACCCTGACTTCTAGCCCATTTCAAAAATGGCGTTTCAAAGGGTTGGTAAATGACATCGGCCACCAAAAGATTTTCTGGTAAATTGATTCTTTCTGGAACTGGTGACGACTGACCGTCCATTCCCACACTAGTCGCATTGACGAGCAGGTCCGACTTGGCAATCTTTTCTTGCAGTTCAGAAACATCTTCTAAAGCACACAAGTGCACTTTAAAACCTGTTTGCTCCTGCAACTTGTCTAGGTAAGGTCTTGTTTTTTTCATGGAAACTGACCGAACAAAGACTGAAATCTGACTGACGCCATCCAAAATAGCCTGTGCCAAAATGGATTTGGCCGCGCCCCCTGCTCCCAGAATAGTCATTTTCTTATCCGAGATTGTAAAAGAAGGCAAGCTCTTAAAGAATCCCTTGCCATCTGTATTATATCCAATTAACGTTCTGTCTTGATTAACAACTGTGTTGACCGCCCCAATCAAACGAGCCTCATCACTCAACTCATCCAGATAAGGAATCACTTGCTCCTTATAAGGCATGGAGAGATTGATTCCAAACATCTGGTAACGGCGAATATTGGCGACTGTTTCTGCCAAGTCACCCGCTTCAATCTCCCAAGCCACATAGACACCATTGGTAGCTGTCGCCTCAAAGGCCCTATTGTGGATAAAAGGTGAGATGGAGTGTTTAATGGGATTTGCAACGACAGCCGCCATACGTGTGTAGCCATCAAGCTTCATCCAAAATCTCCCTGATTTTTTTCATGTTTGATAGAGAAATCTGACCGGGGGCACTCGCTTCATCTAGACTAGCAAATGACCAACTCGAACCCGTCACATCTGAAGTAATGCGTGATACCTTGCCCATTTTCCCCATGGAAATGGTCACGTACTCTTGTTCAGGATTGAGTGTTTTAAATCCTCGTGTGTAGTTCATCAGGTCTAAAACATCCTGCTCCGTATGGGCCATAACTGATACCTTGACCACTTTCGGAGAGAGACTGGTCAACTCAGACAAAATCTCCATCATGTTTTCAGGTGTCTCTTGGAAATTATGGTAACTCAAAACGAGATTTGGAAAATCCAACATCTCCTCAAAAACGTCCTTGTAGCTGAAGTACTCAAAATCTACATAATCCGGTTGATAGAGCTGGGTAACTTCCTTGATGATTTGAACATACTCTTCAGAAGACAGTTCGATTTCTCCTCCCTCTGTGCGAGTCCGAAGGGTAAAGACAAGTTCACGTCCTGCGAATTTCTCAAAGATAGCGGGTGCTACCTGTAAAATAGCGTCCTTGGCAAGAAAGTCCGCACGCCACTCAATGATATCGGCATCTTCATACCGTGTGGCATCCAGCTCTTGCGCTTCTTCTAAACTTCTTGGCATCACTGAAACGATTAATTTCATCTACTAACCTTCATACTAATCACCTTGAGGTAATTACTGCTTTCATCTTTTTTATTATAGGCAAAGTCTGCTGGAAGTCCGTATTTATTCAAGACTTGATACCTTCTTCCTGCAAAACCTTTATCAATTTGTTCTGTAAATTTCTGGCGGGAAACATTGGCAGCATTGGTACTAGCAATGATAATGCCTCCCGGATTTAAAATTTCTAGACTCTGGGAAATCAGCTTGTGATAGTCCTTAGCCACAGAAAATGTTTGTTTTTTATTGCGAGCAAAGCTCGGCGGATCCAGGACAATCACATCGTAGGTCAGACCTTTTCGCTTGGCATACTTGAAATATTCAAAGACATCCATAACGATAAAACGATGGTTTTCTGTGCTGAGTCCATTTGCCTGAAAATGAGCTTCTGACAGCTCTCTGGACCGTTTGGCCAAGTCGACAGAAGTCGTCTCACTTGCACCTCCCATAGCTGCAGCAACTGAAAAGGCAGCTGTATAGGAAAACATATTGAGCAAGGACTTGCCCATGGCTAAACCGTCAACCAAACTCCCACGAACCTCATGCTGATCTAAGAAAATCCCTGTCATCAAGCCATCATTCATAAAGACTTGATAGAGCACGCCATTCTCAAGAACAGTAAAGTAGTCTGGCGCTTCCTCACCATAGACATGAGCAGACTCGTAATCTAGATCTTTAAAACGAATCTTCTCATAAGCCCCCAAGACCTCAGGAAAGACTTCCTTAAAAGCCTTTACAATAACCTTACGAATCTGGTAAACATAGGAGTTATACCAAGAAAAGACCACATAATCTCCGTAGAGATCAATAGTCAGACCACCAAAACCATCCCCCTCTTGGTTAAAAAGGCGAAAGGCAGTGGTCAAGTCATCCTGATAATATGGCTTTCTAGCTTCCTTGGCCTTACGAAACAGAATTTCAAAAAAGGCTTGATTGAAACGAACCTTTTCCTTGCTGACCAACCAACCAATGCCCTTGTTCTGCTGAGAAAGATAGGCACTCCCTAAAAACTTCCCATCTTGACTAAGAACTTCTACTTCCTGATCCGTCAGATCAATATCTGTTAAATCACTTGCTTCCAAAAGAACTAGACCCTTAGCTAGCTTTTTTTCAACACGTCTGCTGACCCTAATTCTATTCATAGCTACTATTATAGCAAATTTTATGACAATTCTCAAAAAAGAAACCGTTTAACCATCTATACTTTAGTTTATTAAGTGTCATTTTTGTTAAAATAAGTTTACTCAATTTATTTTTTCTCCTAAACATTATTTCTCTAGCAATGGGAAGGAAATAGTGTCTTTAAAAATAGACAATTTCAGAAATGAGTATAGAATCTTGCGCAAACGTTTGCGTAGTTCTGGACTTTATGGTAGAATAAAACACAACATTGATAAGCAAGAGGAAAAACAATGCAAAATCAGACACTTATGCAATACTTTGAGTGGTATCTGCCTCATGACGGCCAGCACTGGACGCGTCTGGCTGAAGATGCTCAACACCTAGCAAATCTTGGTATCAGTCATGTCTGGATGCCCCCTGCCTTTAAGGCGACCAATGAAAAAGATGTGGGATATGGTGTTTATGATCTTTTTGACCTAGGCGAATTTCACCAAAAAGGTACTGTCCGTACCAAGTATGGTTTTAAGGAAGATTATCTCCAAACGATTCAGACACTCAAGGAGCATGGAATCCAACCAATGGCTGACATCGTGCTCAATCACAAGGCTGCAGCAGATCATATGGAAGCCTTTCAGGTTATTGAAGTGGATCCTGAGGATCGTACCGTTCAACTAAGCGAGCCCTTTACTATCAATGGCTGGACTCACTTTACTTTCGATGGTCGCCAAGATACCTACAATGACTTCCACTGGCACTGGTACCACTTCACAGGTACAGACTACGATGCCAAACGCCGTAAGTCTGGCATTTACCTGATCCAAGGAGATAATAAAGGTTGGGCAAATGAGGAATTGGTCGATAACGAAAACGGTAACTACGACTATCTCATGTACGCTGACCTGGACTTTAAGCACCCTGAAGTCATCCAGAACATCTATGACTGGGCTGACTGGTTCATGGAAACAACTGGTGTAGCTGGTTTCCGTTTGGATGCCGTCAAACACATCGACTCTTTCTTTATGCGCAATTTCATCCGTGATATGAAGGAAAAATATGGTCAAGATTTCTATGTTTTTGGTGAATTTTGGAATCCAGATAAAGAAGCCAACCTAGACTATCTCGAAAAAACAGAGGAACGTTTTGACCTTGTCGATGTTCGTCTCCACCAGAATCTCTTTGAAGCCAGTCAAGCTGGAGCAAGCTACGACCTTCGTACTATCTTTACTGATAGCTTGGTGGAACTCAAGCCTGACAAGGCTGTCACTTTCGTTGACAACCATGATACTCAACGAGGACAGGCCCTTGAGTCTACTGTTGAAGAATGGTTCAAGCCAGCAGCCTATGCCCTCATTCTGTTACGTCAAGATGGGCTTCCATGTGTCTTTTACGGAGACTACTATGGAATTTCAGGAAAATACGCCCAAGAAGATTTCAAAGAAGTCCTTGACCGTCTCCTAACCATCCGAAAAGACAGGGCTTATGGAGAGCAAACAGACTACTTTGACGATGCCAATTGTATCGGATGGGTTCGTTCAAGCGCTGAAAATCAATCCCCAATCGCAGTCTTGATTTCAAATGATCAAGAAAACAGCAAGTCTATGTTTGTTGGTCAAGAATGGGCTGCCCAGACCTTTGTTGACCTCCTTGAAAATCACCCAGCACAAGTTATGATCAATGCTGAAGGTTATGGAGAATTTCCAGTAGCAGCGGGTTCAGTCAGTGTCTGGGCAGCAAAATAAACCTATCAGTTACAAGCCAGATCCAACCGGATTTGGCTTTTTTGTATTCACAAAAAGACCTACCCAAATGGATAGATCTTTATTGTCTTACAATTTACCTGCTACTGCCTCCAAGAGTTCTTGGATTTTCGCTTGGTTGCTTCCTCCTGCCATGGCCATGTCTGGTTTACCACCACCACGTCCATCGACGATTGGAGCCAATTCTTTGACAAGGTTTCCTGCATGTACATCTTTTGACTTGCTAGCTACAAGGACATTTACTTTGTCGCCAATAGCTGCGACTAAGACAAGCACGTCAGAGTAGTCTTTTTGTTTCCAGTTATCCGCAAAGGTACGAAGGGCACCTGCGTCTGATACAGAAACTTGACTTGCAATGTAACGGTGTCCGTTGACTTCCTTCACATCCTTGAAGACATCGCCTGCGGCGGCGGCTGCTGCTTTTTCTTTCAATTCTGCATTTTCTTTTTGCAATTGACGGAGTTGCTCTTGAAGACCTTCGACCTTGTGAGGTACTTCCTTGAGTTGAGGTGCTTTCAAAGTCGCTGCCACTGCTTTAAGAGCGTCTTCTTGTTCACGGTAAGCTTCAAAGGCTTCCTTACCAGTCACTGCCAAGATACGGCGAGTTCCTGATCCGATCCCTTCTTCTTTGACAATCTTGAAGAGGCCAATTTCAGAAGTGTTGCCAACGTGGGTACCACCACAGAGTTCCACAGAGTAATCACCGATGGTGACAACACGGACTTCCTTGCCATATTTCTCACCAAAGAGGGCCATAGCTCCCATTTCTTTAGCAGTGTCAATATCTGTCTCAACAGTTTCTACTGCGATTGCTTCCCAAATTTTCTCATTGACTTGTTGTTCAATGGCGCGCAATTCTTCAGAAGTCACTGCTTGGAAGTGTGTGAAGTCAAAGCGAAGGAATTCGACCTCATTAAGTGAACCTGCTTGAGTTGCGTGGCTACCAAGGATATTGTGAAGAGCCGCATGGAGCAAGTGAGTCGCTGTGTGGTTTTTCATGACACGAAGGCGACGGTCTGTATCGATTGCCAAAGTATATTCTGCATTCAAAGCCAGCGGTGCAAGAACTTCAACTGTATGAAGTGGTTGTCCATTTGGAGCTTTTTGAACATCTGTCACAGTAGCCACGACATTTCCAGCAGCGTCCAAGATTTGTCCATGGTCAGCTACCTGTCCACCCATCTCAGCGTAGAATGGAGTCTCCGCAAAGATGAGAGAGGCAGTTCCTTCAGAAACAGCTTCTACTTCTGCATTGTCCGATATGATAGCCACCAATTTAGAAGACAATTGTGATGCTTCATAGTTAAAGATGCTCTCAACAGTGATATTTTGGAGGGTTTCATTTTGCATACCCATTGAGCCACCTTTAACAGCTGACGCACGCGCGCGTTCTTGCTGTTCTTTCATGGCTGCTTCAAAGCCTTCACGGTCTACAGTCATCCCAGCTTCTTCAGCGATTTCTTCTGTCAATTCCACTGGGAATCCATAGGTGTCATAAAGCTTGAATACATCTGAACCTGCAATCACTGATTGACCTTTTTCTTTCAAGTCTGCTACGATACCTTGGGCAAAGTGTTGACCTGAGTGAAGGGTTCGAGCGAATGACTCTTCCTCGCTCTTAACGATTTTCTCGATAAAGTCACGTTTCTCAAGTACTTCTGGGTAGTAGCTTTCCATGATTTTTCCAACAGTTGGAACGAGTTTGTAAAGGAAAGGTTCGTTGATTCCCAATTTTTGACCATGCATAGAAGCACGACGGAGGAGACGACGAAGGACATAACCACGGCCTTCATTTCCTGGAAGGGCACCATCACCAATGGCAAATGAAAGAGAACGGATGTGGTCCGCAATGACCTTGAAGCTCATATTATCGCCATCTTGGTCATAAACCTTGCCAGACAACTTCTCAACTTCACGAATAATCGGCATGAAGAGGTCTGTTTCAAAGTTTGTCTTAGCACCTTGGATAACGGCTACCAAACGCTCTAAACCAGCGCCCGTATCAATGTTCTTGTGTGGCAATTCCTTGTATTCGCTACGAGGAACAGCAGGATCCGCGTTAAATTGTGATAAAACAATGTTCCAGATTTCGATATAACGGTCGTTTTCGATATCTTCTGCAAGCAGACGAAGACCAATATTTTCTGGGTCAAAAGCTTCCCCACGGTCAAAGAAGATCTCAGTATCAGGTCCAGAAGGTCCCGCACCGATTTCCCAGAAGTTGTCCTCGATTGGGATCAAGTGACTTGGGTCTACTCCTACTTCAATCCAGCGGTTGTATGAATCTTTATCATCTGGATAGTAGGTCATGTAGAGTTTTTCAGCAGGAAAATCAAACCATTCTGGGCTTGTCAAAAGCTCATAAGCCCAAGTGATAGCTTCATCACGGAAGTAATCCCCGATAGAGAAGTTCCCCAACATTTCAAACATAGTATGGTGACGCGCAGTCTTCCCTACGTTTTCGATATCGTTAGTACGGATCGCTTTTTGCGCATTGGTAATACGTGGATTTTCAGGGATAATAGTCCCGTCAAAGTATTTCTTAAGGGTTGCTACCCCAGAGTTAATCCACAAAAGAGTTGGGTCATTTACAGGAACCAAGCTGACTGATGGTTCTACAGAGTGGCCTTTGCTTGCCCAGAAATCAAGCCACATTTGGCGAACTTGAGCACTAGATAGTTGTTTCATAATATCTCCTTGTTTACTTGTTTAATTTGATTGGCTTTCCAGCATCTCCACATAGTCAATCGCGACACAGAGGGAAATGACCAGGTCTGCATAAGAATCTTCATAGACGGTTACGGTGTAGGTTGAGGTCAGATGGAAAATTTCTTTCCGAATCTCGGCGACAAGCTGATCACGATCATCTAGCAATTTGAAATTCAAATCCCAGATATTGCCCTCAATACGAAGCCCTAGATCATCAAACTCATACTTATCTCGCCAGAAGGTCAACTTCTTACGAATGACGAAATTTGACCCGTCCCGTAGCTGAATGTTAAAGCGAGGAAGCAAGGTGAAAAATTCTTTACTAATCTCACTGACTTGCTCACCATAGGCGTCATAGATGGTAAAGATTTTAGGAATTTGGAAAAATGATCCCTCCACCTGATAGTTCACTACCCCTCTATCATCCTTGATATCAAAACGTTCACCACCAAGGCGAAATTTTTGTTTGACATGAAATGTTCTCATAAACACCTCCAAAAATCAAAAGACAAGCTCACATCACGAAGGGCGAAAAACCGCGGTACCACCTTCATTCAATGAACTTGTCATTCTCTTATTCTTATGCAATTGTTAGATTGAGTAGCATGACTTCCTAGCTTAGATGGCTCGCAGCACCGCCAATTCTCTGGGCTAAGACAAGTGAAAATCAATTCTCAACTTTCTTATTATATCGTTTTTTTGAGTTTGAGTCAACTGGGAAAGATTCTTAACTAATAGTAGTGAGTTAGCTTTCTAAATTAACGTTTTAATTTATCTAGATCTACTTTGTGATGTTTGATGAGTTTTAGGCTTATAAATTGAAATTTTAACTCGTGTACGTTTCAAATCAACTTCCTCTCCTACTTTCGGACTTTGATCTACTACAGTCCCCTCCGAGGTACCTTCAGAAGCAGTTGAAACTTCTACTATTTCAATATTTCCTGCTCTCTAACAATTTCTCTATTTTCATCTCTTCACCATTCCTATTTTATAAGACGATTTCTTTCCCACTGTTCTATTTTCTCCTCCTAATTTGCATTATAACCATGCTCCTTTGATTTTAAAACTTCTTTCCACCATGATTCACGCCTCAAAACAAAATTATCATCAATCTTACCATTGTAGTTTTCCAATACAGAGTATTGAAAATTTTCTTTAACGTAATTTAACCCTTGTTTTTCAACTAAAATCCTAAGTTCTTTATTGCCACCATGTCCATTATCCACATAGGATTGCCAACGTTGTAAAAGCATACCATAGTTTGAAGTTGCTGAGCCTATATATAATTTACCATTCTGCTTATCCGTAATAAGATAAACAGCTTTTTGATTTTGTAAAGCAGTTATCCAATCTTTTTTTCTCAAACGTAAAATCAATTCTAATTCTTTGTAAGATAAAGAAATATTATCATATCCCGGAAATTCTTCTCCTCCAAATGAATCTGATAACAATTGTTCTATCACAAGTTTTTCCTTACAAGTTGTATACTTTAGAACTGAACCTCTAGATTCTTTTCTGTACCGAATAATTAGACGACCAAAAAGGGCTGAATATTCTTTTAGTTCAATTCCTTCATAATTTTGTCCTTCAGTAACAAAAAGTTCCTTACTCACTTCTTTTATAGTAGTTAATAACCATTTGTTATTATCAATCTTAATGAAATTTATGACAATATCTCCAACATTGAAATATCGCTTATTTGTTCTCCAAAACAAGTTGTAGTTATTAATTATTTCCTCGTCTCTCAAATAGGTCTGAATTGGATTTTCACCCGTCCAATTATTAAATTTCACCTTGAATTTTCTTTTATCTTGATCACTTATATTCAAAATATCGTTTAACTTTAGATCCATGACAAACTCTTTCCCCATAATATTTGCTTAATTTTACACCCCTCATATATTATTATACAAAAAGGTGTGGTTAGGCGCAAACTTTTATAAGTTTGATTTATTAATTTCATCATAAAAAACGAAGCAGCTTGACTGATTCGTTTTCTTTGTATCTACTCCTACTTCCGATACATTTTAAACTGTAGGAAGAGGTCGCTATATTTGCCTGTCCATTTATGGTCAAATTTCTCATAAACTTCTAGGTTTTTCATGGTATCAGCGTCTGGATAGAAGGACTTGTCTTCTTTGGTCTCCTCTGGGAGCAGTTCCTTAGCCGTGTTATTTGGTGTTGCATAGCCGACATATTCCGCATTTTTAAGGGCATTTTCGGGTTTCAACATAAAGTTGATAAAGGCATAGGCGGCATCTTGGTTTTTCACGGTTTTTGGAATGACCATGTTATCAAACCAGAGATTGCTAGCCTCAGTAGGCACAACATATTTGAGGTTAGGATTTTTCTCCAACATCTGGCTGGCTTCCCCAGAGAAGGTCACGCCGATAGCAGCATTATTCTGAATCATGTAGCCCTTCATCTCGTCAGCAACGATAGCCTTAATATTTGGAGTCAGTTTATATAGTTTGTCTACTGTCTCTTCCAACTGCTGAGGATCCTTTGAGTTGAGACTGTAGCCCAGCGAGTTAAGCCCGAGTCCCAGCACCTCACGCGCCCCATCAAAGAGCATAATGGAATCCTTATACTCTGGCTTCCAGAGATCATCCCAATGCTCAGGAGCCTCATCTACCATGGTTTCGTTGTAGACAATTCCCAAGGTACCCCAGAAATAAGGAATGGAGAATTTATTGCCTGGGTCAAAAGACTGGTCGAGGAACTCTGGTCCGATATTTTCGATTCCTTCAATTTTTGAATAATCAAGAGGAACCAAAAGGTCTTCATCCTTCATCTTGTTGATCATGTATTCACTCGGTATGGCGATATCGTAGGTTGTTCCACCCTGCTTGATTTTCGTGTACATGGCTTCGTTAGAGTCAAAGGTCTCGTACTGAACTTGGATTCCCGTTTCTTCTGTAAATTTCTCCAAGAGTTCGGGATCAATGTAGTCTCCCCAGTTGTAAATAACCAGTTTTTGACTATCTCGACTGTTGATTTTACTATCTAGATGGTGGGCAATCCCCCACAAGACAAGGATAATCGCCGCAATTCCTGCTAAAAATGAATAGAGTTTTTTCATGCTCGCTCCTCCTTCTCACGTGAGATAAAGTAATATCCAACAACTAGGATAATACTAAAAAGAAAGACGAGAGCAGACAGGGCATTGATTTCTAGCGAAATTCCCTTACGAGCACGAGAGTATATCTCGACTGACAGGGTTGAAAAGCCATTTCCCGTCACAAAGAAGGTCACAGCAAAGTCATCCAGCGAATAAGTAAAGGCCATGAAATAACCTGCAATAATAGACGGAGTCAGGTAAGGAAGCATGATTTCCTTGAACATCTGAAACTGGCTGGCACCAAGGTCATAAGCCGCATGAATCATGTCATCATTCATCTCCTTGAGACGAGGCAAGACCATCAAGACCACGATAGGGATGGAAAAGGCCACGTGACTAGATAGAACCGTCAAAAAACCAAGAGAAAACTTAAGCTGGGTAAAGAGAATCAAGAAGCTAGCACCAATCATAACGTCAGGCGCAACCATGAGGATATTATTAAGCGATAGAAAGGCTTCTTGGTATTTCTTACGAGACTGATAGATATAGATGGCTCCGAAAGTCCCGATAATGGTCGCAATCAAGGCCGATAGAAAGGCCAAGAAGAAGGTTTGGGTGAGGATCAACATGAGACGACCGTCACCAAACATGGTTTTAAAATGGTTCAGGCTAAAGCCTGTAAAGCTGTTCATATCATCGCCAGCATTAAAGGCATAGCCAATCAAGTAAAAAATTGGCAAATATAGGATGATGAAGACAAAGGCTAGGTAGAGATTCGCAAATTTTTTCATCGTTCTCTCCTTTCCTTGGTTACCCACATGGTGATGAACATGGTCAGGATGAGGATCACACCGATGGTTGAACCCATACCATAGTTATCATTGGTCAGAAAGTTCTGCTCGATAGCCGTTCCCAAGGTAATAACGCGGTTCCCACCAATCAAACGGGTCAACATGAAGAGACTCAAGCTAGGGATAAAGACCGACTGAACCCCACTTCTCACTCCGTTCATAGACAGAGGGAAGATGACATGGCGGAAGGTCTCCCACTTGGTCGCACCGAGGTCATAGCTGGCATTGATAAGATTGTTATCCATATCGTCCAAGACATTGAAGATCGGCAAAATCATAAAGGGAAGCTCGATGTAGCTTGCTACAAAGATAAAGGAGAAATCCGTAAAGAGCAACTGCTGCGAACCGATTCCGATGAATTCCAAGAATTGGTTAATAGAGCCATCTTGACCAAAAATCCCGATAAAGGCATAGGCCTTGAGGAGCAGGTTGATCCATGTTGGCAGGATAATCAGCATGAGCCAGAGCTGACGGTGCTTGAGACGAGTCAAAAAGAGGGCTGTCGGATAGCTGATGAGAAGCGTCACCATGGTTACAATCCCCGCATAGAGCACAGAGTTGAAGCTCATCTTAAGGTAGGTTAAGTTTTGTGACGCAAAGTAAGATTTATAGTTTTCTAAACTGAACTGGCCTTCAATGTTGAAAAAGGATTGACCGAAAATCAAGACCAAGGGTGCGAGGACAAAGAGGGCAATCCAAAGCATGTAGGGCACTACAAAGAGTTTAGAGGTTGTTTTCTTCATCTCTTTCCTCCTCAATCGCGTTAATCAGACCTGCTTCTTGCTCTTCGATTTCTACATACTCCTCGATACGAGCATCAAACTCTTCTTCAGTTTCGTTAAGACGCATGATGTGGATGTCTTCTGGTTCAAAGTCCAGACCGATTTCCTCACCCACAATGGCCTTACGAGTCGAGTGGATCATCCATTCATTTCCGAGTTCGTCATAGGCGATAATCTCGTAGTGAACCCCACGGAAAAGCTGGGTATCAACCTTAACTTGGAGCTTGCCTTCTTCAGGAAGGGTAATGCGCAAGTCTTCTGGACGAATGACAACCTCAACAGGCTCATTTGGCTTCATCCCCCCGTCGACCGCTTCAAAGCGTTTGCCATTGAACTCGACCAAGTAGTCCTCAATCATGTTTCCTGGCAAGATGTTGGACTCACCGATAAAGGTGGCAACAAAGTGGTTGATCGGCTCATCGTAGATGTCCACAGGCGTTCCAGACTGAACAATCTCGCCATCATTCATAACAAAAATCCAGTCACTCATAGCCAAGGCTTCCTCCTGATCGTGAGTGACAAAGACAAAGGTAATCCCCAATCGTTGTTGCAGTTCACGCAGTTCGTACTGCATGTCTGTTCGCAACTTCAAATCCAGCGCTGACAAGGGCTCATCCAACAAAACCACACGAGGTTGGTTGATAATAGCACGGGCAATGGCCACACGCTGACGTTGTCCTCCAGAGAGTTTACGGATGGAACGTTTTTCATAACCTTCCAACTGAACCATCTTGAGAACTTCCGCTACGCGTTGCTCAATTTCTTTCTTGTCGATTTTACGTAAGCGGAGCGGAAAGGCAACATTTTCAAACACATTCATATGTGGAAACAAGGCATAGGATTGGAAGACCGTATGGACGTCTCGCTTGTTGGTTGGAATGTCGTTGATCCGTACCCCATCCAACAAAATATCTCCTGTCGTCGCATCCAGTAAACCTGCAATAATATTCAGGATAGTTGATTTCCCAGAACCAGATGCGCCTAAAAGAGTATAGAATTTCCCCTCTTCCAACTCAAAGTTAATGTCTTTGAGAACCTTGGTGTTGCTGTCTTCAAAAACTTTAGAGACGTTTTTGAATTCGATAATTGGTTTTTTCAATTGGCATAAATTCCTTCTTTTTCATAAATTAACAGATCAGGGCTCTGTCAGGCCGCCACTACCTCTTGCAGGGAGTAAAACCACCTGCATATATCTTCGCTACCGATAGGCTTTCACCCCCTTTCCATTGACATAGCAGCAGCTATTCTGGTGAAACCTTACTCCTTCTCACCCAGGATTCGGACTTCCCTCTCAAGGGTGACGCCTGAATGTTCCTTTACCTTTTCAATAACAGATTGAATCAAGTCCTCGTAGTCTTTAGCTGTTCCGTTAGCAACATTGATCATGAAACCAGCGTGCTTTTCAGATACTTCAACACCACCGATACGATAGCCTTTCAATCCAGCCTCTGAAATCAACTGACCTGCAAAATGCCCCACTGGACGCTTAAAGACTGAACCACAAGATGGGTATTCTAGAGGTTGTTTGAGTTCACGGAGATGCGTCAAGCGATCCATTTCCTGTTTGATAGCCTGATGATTTCCTGGAGCTAGGGCAAATTTAGCTGACAAGACAATGGCCCCAGAATCCTGAATAGCTGAATGGCGGTAACCAAAAGCCAAATCCTTGGCTGACAAGGTTTCGATTTCCCCTTCCTTGGTCAGAATCTTACAAGACTGCAAGATGTGAGCAATCTCTCCTCCATAGGCACCCGCATTCATAAATACAGCGCCACCTACGCTCCCTGGAATCCCGCAAGCAAACTCAAAACCAGTCAAACTATGACGAAGGGCAATGCGTGTTGTTTCAATCAAGTTAGCACCAGCTTCTGCTTCAATAGTGTAACCATCAACTGAAACGTTATTGAGTTTGTCACACAAGATAACAAAACCACGGATTCCACCTTCACGAACGATGATATTGCTGGCATTTCCTAGCACCATCCAAGGAATATTCTCCTGATTGGCAAATTGGACAACACGCGCCATCTCATAGCGATTGCGTGGCAAAACTAGATAATCCGCTCGACCTCCTACCTTGGTATAGGTATAAGTCTTCAAGGGTTCCTTAAAACGAATATCGATTCCTTCTAATTGTTCTTGTATTTTAGTTACGAATGTCATATCTCTCATCCTTTTGTAAAGTCATTTCATTATACCATTTTTAAGGGCTTTTGACGACAGGAAAATTCTTGGTGTCAAAGCATTGCGTTAAAAAAAGAGGTTTCCCTCTTTTTATGATGATTTTTTCCAAAATGTAGATTTTGTTAGCCAGATAAAGGCTAGTACTTCTAAAAGAAGAATGACCTCCACTAGAAGTGGATTTGCAATCCAGCCTACCTGAGATAAAGCTGGAGCCAAGTCAAACAAGGCATGCAAACCATAGGCAGCAAGGAGGTAGATCCATTTCTTTTGACGAACACTTTGATAGACCCAGATAGAAAGACCGATTTGCAGAACTAGGGCAAGCACTCGCTCAACTCCTAATAAATAAACCTGCCATATCGATAGAGACTGAACCGTTTCGAGGGTAGCCTTTGGAAGGAGATTGGCTACATCAGTATTTGAAGACTGGATGAGTGAAAAGAGGATCAACAAACTGATTAAGCTTCCCATCCCAAGATAGAGCAACTCCAAACCTCCATGTCCCAAGCCGTAAGCCAAAGCATCTTTCTCTTCTAGACTTCTCTTTTTCTCCAACCATTTAAAAAAGACAAGGCGGGCAGTTTCCTCAAAAAGGGCAGCTATGGCAATCGCATAAAGAACATATAGGAAGGGTTGCTCCTGCATGAGCACAATGGTTCCATCTTTTTGTGGATGAAGTACCAGAAGGTGAACCATCTTCTCTAACACTTGAGAAGAAACAAAAAATGCGATTGCCCCCAAGCCCATCACTGCAAGAGAGATTTTAAAGCGTTTTTTGGCATACCAAGTTCCACCTACTAGAATGAGAACTAAAGCGATTATGGTGAGGATAATATGTACTGTCATCTTTTTCTCCTATTCTGACTTATCAATATCTTTCTTCATCTCGTCAACGTTAAATTTGGCAAATAAATACTGGCGATCTTGGACTGGAAAACGTTGGTCCAATTGGTCGACTGGTCCAACCTCGATTATTCCTTCTTTGATAACAAAGTCCATCACATGCCCGCCAAAGGTCAAATCGTCTGAGATAAAATGCAGATGGTAGCCTGCAACACTGACCCCATGGAAAATCTCTGGTGTCCAAAATCCAACAATGGTCCCCGATACATTTTCACGGCTATACTCAGGCTGGTGTGTCGCGACATCAGCAAACTTGGTGTCTGTTGTTGACTTGGGAATCATCCGTACATGCATGTGGGCGAATTCCCCATGAATCTTGATGGAGCGAAAGAGATTTTCCCCATCATAGTAGGACTCAATCCGCTTTTCTAATTCCTTGTCCGTCATCTCAAAGCGCTGGCGGAAAATCACTTCTGCCTGATGGGGGACCACTGCTGCATAAGGGATAAGAGCATCGGGTGCGACTTCTACAATTTCAGGTTGCTCCCCTGATCCTTTGGCTTGATAAGCCTTGCCATCAAGGACAATCAACTCCCCATCAATCGAATCAAGGGTTCCCAAACCAAGGTCGCCATGTTCCAACAATTCTCCCACTGTCATGGTTCCACCATAGAGACCAGCCATTAGGGCACCTAGAGTATTGTATTGAAATAATTTAACTGGTTCCTGCACTTTTCTATCCATTCTCTTTCTTATCTTCTATTCAATGAATCATTATACTTTCTAAGTATACCACATTTGCTCCTAGTTGTGAAAGGGAGAAATACTTTTCCCATTGCAAAGGAGGCAAAAAAAAGGTACAATGTAACAAAATCAAGGGAGGTCTGGAATGAAGAAAGAAAGTAAATACCAAGCAGTCGTTTCCTTTCTCAAAAAAGGTATCGAATCAGGAAAATTTTCAACAGGTAGCCGGCTTCCCTCCATCCGTCAATTGAGCCAAGACTTCAGCTGTAGCAAGGACACTATCCAACGAGCCCTACTGGAATTACGCCATGAACAATACCTCTATGCCAAACCCCAGAGTGGCTATTATGTTCTGGAACAGGGACAGCACCAAGACTTGGAAATCGAAGTCACTGACGAACATGCCAGTGCTTATGACGACTTCCGACTCTGCGTCAACGAAACCCTGATAGGCCGAGAAAACTACCTCTTCAACTACTATGACAACCAAGAAGGCCTTGAGGAACTGAGAAAATCTGTCCATCAACTTCTTTTCAACCAAGCCCTCTACTGCAAGCCCGATCAACTGGTTCTAACTTCTGGCACCCAGCAAGCTCTCTTTATCCTTTCTCAGATTAACTTTCCGAGCGAGGGAGAGGAGATTTTAGTTGAACAGCCGACTTATCACCGAATGAACCGCCTCTTGGTCGCTCAGGGGCTAGCCTACCAGACCATTGAACGCCGAATCGACGGGATTGACCTTGACGAACTAGAAGAACAGTTCAAATCTGGAAAAATCAAGTTTTTCTATACCATTCCTCGCTTCCACTATCCTCTTGGCCATTCCTACTCTGATCAGGAAAAAAGGGCTATTCTGGATCTAGCAAACCAGTATGGTGTATACATCGTCGAGGATGATTATTTAGGGGACCTAGATCCTAAAAAAGGACAGACCTTCCACTATCTGGATACAGAGGATCGCGTCATTTATATCAAGTCCTTCTCAACCAGTCTTTTTCCAGCCCTTCGTATTACCGCTCTCATTCTCCCAAATGCCCTAAAAGAGGCCTTTGTTTCCTACAAAAATATCCTGGACTATGATAGCAATCTCATCATGCAAAAGGCTCTCTCTCTTTACATCGATAGTCAGTTATTTGAAAAAAATCGACTGGCTCGACTGATCCTTCAAGAGAACTATCAGGCTCAGATTAAGGAAGTACTTGAAAAAAACACCTGTCTCTTGCCCCACTATCCTCTACATGATGGCCTTCTGCTTGATTTGAGAAACTATCCTAAGATTGCCAGTTTGAAACACGGCTCACTCAAACTAGACTTTTTTGAGAAGGCTTATTTGGACGCCTGCCCTTATCAGTTTGCCAAAGTCTCTCTCGAAAATCTAGAAGAGCTATTAGAATACATAAAAGCAGAATTGGATTAAAGTCCAACTCTGCTTTCTTTTTATTGTTCAACTTCTGTTAGTTTCGCTGCCTTTTCAAGATAAGTTTGATAGGTTCCGTCATCTTTCAGTTTTTGGATAACCTTATCTACTACTGCTTTCAAGTCTGATTGATCCTTCTTGATAGCAACGGCATTGGCTTCGCCATCTTTCATTGTCAAGTTAACAGATGCAACGACAAGGTCTGAGTTTTTACCTGCGTAGCTAAGAGCAACTGGTTCATCCATATGAACAGCATCCACTTTTCCAGCCTGCAACTCATTGACTGCTTCCCCCATATTGATCAAAGATGTCAACTGGGCATTTGGCAATTGTTCCTTGACCATGGTTTCTGGTACAGTTCCCTTTTGAGCTGCGATATTGGCACTTGCGAGGCTTGTAAGATCCTTGTATTTGTCTAAATCGGCTTTTCTAACCAAGAAGCTCATTTTGTTTTCATAGTAAGGGATTGAAAAGTCAAAGACTTCCTTTCTCTCATCTGTAGCACTAATACCAGCAATAGCTAAGTCAGCCTTTCCAGTTTGAAGACTGGTCAAGACATTGTCAAAACTCATGCTAGAGATTTCAAGTTTAACTCCAAGTTCATCCGCAATCGCTTGAGCCATATCAATATCTGCACCAACCACTTGGTTTTTACCATCTACTAAGGCTTGGAATTCAAATGGTGCATAGTCTGGGCTGGTCGCAACGACTAGCTTGCCTTTTTGTTTGATAGCCTCCACAGCAGACTGAGAACTATCCGTACTTGATTGACAAGCTACTAAAATCATGCTGGCAAGCATACTACACACCACTAACATCCATTTCTTAAACTTCATAAATAAACGACCTTTCTGTTATTTCTGAATAATTATAACTCATTTGAAAATACTTGTCAACATTTTCAGAATTTTCATTTCAAAAAATTCCTTTTTATTCAAAAATAAAGACTAATCTGAGTTGATTAGCCTTTTTTATTGCATATTTAATCCGTTTCTTAGAGTTCGACAATCTTACCTGTTTCAAAGTAAACAACCCATTCACAGATATTTTTTGCGTAGTCTCCGATACGTTCCAAGAAAGAAATGACCTGGAAGTAATCACGGCCTGTAACAATAGCTTCAGGATTTTTCCTAATTTCTTCTGTAGCCAAATCACGAATGCTATCAAAGTAATGGTTGATTTTTTCGTCCATAGCTGCTACTTCGTAGGCTTGATCCACAGAACCGTTGAGATAGAGATCTAGGGCTGCTTCAACGAAGTTTTTCACGTCGCGTCCCATCTTTTTGATTTCTTCTTCAACAGAAGGGATACGTTGCTCCCCTTTCATACGAATGGTCGCCTCAGCGATAGACACTGCATGATCTCCCATGCGTTCCACATCTGACACTGCCTTGAGAACGGTCAAGACGGTACGAAGGTCTTGCGAAACAGGTTGTTGGAGGGCAATCATTTCAAATGATTTCTTTTCCAACTTCACTTCATACTCATTTACTTCCGCATCGTCTTCGATGACTTCTTTTGCCAAATCACGGTCATGCGTAACAAAGGCACGCACTGTACGATTGATTTGTGAGAGCACTTCTTGTCCCATGGCGTAGAACTGGTTGTGCAATTTCTCCAAATCTTCTTCAAATTGTGATCGTAACATCTTTCAACTCCTTATCCAAATTTTCCTGTAATATAATCTTCTGTTTCCTTGTTTTGAGGGGAAAGGAACATCTTCTTTGTATCGTTAAACTCGATTAAATCTCCATCTAGGAAAAAGCCAGTTTTATCAGAGATACGAGAAGCCTGCTGCATGGAACGCGTTACCAAGAGCATGGTGTATTTGTCTTTTAGGCCATACAAGGTTTCTTCAATCTTACCAGCCGAGATAGGATCCAAAGCTGAAGTTGGTTCGTCCAAGAGGATGATTTTAGGGCTGGTTGCCAAAACACGGGCAACACAGACACGTTGCTGTTGACCCCCTGAGAGACCAATGGCCGAATCATGCAAACGATCCTTGACTTCATCCCAGATAGAAGCACGTTGCAAGGCCTTTTCTACTGCTTCATCAAGGACCTGTTTATCCTTGACCCCATTGATACGTAGTCCGTAAACAACATTTTCGTAAATAGACATAGGGAAGGGATTGGGCTGTTGGAAAACCATGCCGATTTCCTTACGCAATTCAACCGTATCGGTACGTGGACTGTAGATATTGTGGCCATTATAAATCACTGTTCCAGTTGTTGTCACCTCAGGATTTAGATCGCCCATGCGGTTGATGGCTTTGAGCAGGGTGGACTTTCCTGATCCAGAAGGACCAATCAAGGCTGTTATTTCCTTAGGTTGGAAAGAAAGGGAAACACTATTCAAGGCCTTCTTTTTATTGTAATAAACGGACAGGTCTTTAACCTGCAAAATCGGTTCTGTCATACTGCTTCCTTTCTAACCAAAGTGTCCCGTTACGTAGTCATTGGTAGACTGTAGTTTCGCATTTTGGAAAATATTGGATGTCTTATCATACTCGATCAAATCGCCCAAGTAGAAAAATCCTGTGTAGTCACTTGCACGCGCAGCCTGTTGCATACTGTGGGTAACGATGATGATGGTAAAGTCTTTCTTCAATTCCAACATAGTCTCTTCCAGCTGGGCTGTCGCAATCGGATCCAAGGCTGAAGCAGGCTCATCCATCAAGAGGATGTCTGGCTTGACAGAGATGGCGCGAGCGATACAGAGACGTTGTTGCTGTCCACCAGAAAGCATCAAGGCTGATTTGTGGAGGTCGTCTTTGACCTGATCCCAAAGGGCAGCCTGTCTTAGAGAGGTTTCTACAATTTCATCAAGTACTTTCTTATCCTTAACACCTGCACGTTCATGAGCAAAAGTGATGTTGCGGTAAATAGACTTGGCAAATGGATTTGGACGTTGGAAGACCATTCCAATATGCTTGCGCATCTCATAGACATTGATTTCTGGACGGTTAACGTCAATTCCTTGGTAAAGAATTTGACCTGTGACCTTGGCAATGTCAATGGTATCATTCATCCGATTGAGACTACGGAGATAGGTAGATTTCCCAGATCCTGATGGACCAATCAAGGCCGTTATTTTATTTTTTTCAAATTGCATATCGATGCCCTTGATGGATTCATTTTTACCATAGTAAACATGTAAATCCTTGGTTGAGAGGGCCACTTTTTCTTCAGGGAAGGTGATGATATGCTTTTCATCCCAGTTATATTTTGACATGGCTTCTCCTTTAGGCAGCGGTTAATTTCTTGTGTAGATAGCTTCCGAGTTTGCGAGCTCCAAAGTTAAAAATCAAGATAAAAATGAGGAGCACGGCGGCAGAACCAGCAGATACAATGGTAGCATCAGGAATGGTTCCTTCACTGTTGACCTTCCAAATGTGGACAGCCAAGGTTTCTGCTTGACGGAAGATTGAGATAGGGCTGGTAACACTAAGGATATTCCAGTTAGACCAGTCAAGGGCTGGAGCGGACTGTCCTGCCGTATAGATAAGAGCGGCGGCCTCACCAAAGATACGGCCAGAGGCCAAGACAACACCCGTTACGATACCTGGAAGGGCTTCTGGAATGACGACATGAACCACAGTCTCCCAACGAGAAATTCCAAGAGCTAAGCCAGCCTCGCGTTGCGTATGGTGAACATGTTTCAAACTGTCCTCAACATTTCGAGTCATCTGAGGGAGGTTAAAGACCGTCAAGGCCAAGGCACCTGAAATGATTGAAAATCCATACTCAAACTGGACTACAAAGATCAAGTAACCAAAGAGACCCACTACGACTGATGGTAGAGAAGACAAAATCTCAATACAGGTACGAATAAAATTGGTCACAGGTCCTTTTTTGGCATACTCAGCAAGGAAAACGCCAGCTCCCATAGATAGGGGAACAGAAATGATCAAGGTAATGACCAAAAGGAAGAAGGAATTATAGAGCTGAATCCCGATACCCCCACCTGCTTGATAAGAGGAGGATTTTCCAGTCAAGAAAGACCAAGAGATGTGCGGTAACCCTCTCACCAAGATATAGAGAATCAAAGATGCCAAAATGGTCACGATGATACCCGCGATGGTATAGAGGACAGCTGTTGCAAGTTTATCTAATTTCTTAGCGTGCATAGTTTTTCTTTCCTCTTTCTTTCGTAATCAATTTAATCACACTGTTAAAGGCCAAACTCATCAAGAGCAAGACCAAGGCCAAG
Organism: Streptococcus oralis; assembly: GCF_003943415.1. Lineage (GTDB taxonomy): Bacteria > Bacillota > Bacilli > Lactobacillales > Streptococcaceae > Streptococcus > Streptococcus oralis_BJ. Next base: position 166,530 of record NZ_RJPK01000004.1, read on the forward strand.
GACCAGAGAACGTTATTATCAACCGTTCCCATGACGGTATTTCCGATACCCATAGTCAATACAGATGTCAAGGTCGCAGCTGGTGTTGTTAACGAAGTTGGGATAACTGCTGAGTTTCCGACAACCATCTGAATAGCAAGGGCTTCACCGAAGGCACGCGCCATCCCAAAGACCACTGCAGTGAAAATACCTGAACGTGCTGCTTTCAAGGTCACACGCCAGATGGTTTGCCAGCGAGTGGCTCCCATAGCTAAACTAGCTTCACGGTAATGACGAGGAACAGCACGCAAGCTGTCTGTTGTCATAAAAGTTACAGTTGGTAGGATCATGACAAAGAGAACGAAAATCCCTGACAAGATCCCAAAACCAGTTCCACCAAAGACGCTACGAACAAAAGGCACCACAACTTGCAAACCGATAAATCCATAAACGACTGAAGGAATACCGACGAGAAGTTCAATGGCTGGTTGCAAAATCTTTGCGCCCTTTGGTGATACTTCTGTCATAAAGACTGCTGCTCCAATGGCAAAGGGTGTTGCGATGAGGGCTGATAAAATCGTCACAATAAAGGAACCCAAAATCATCGGAAGGGCACCAAATTGTTTCCCTGAAGGATTCCAAGTTTGTCCAAAGAGGAAATCAAAGATATTCACTCCATTGACAAAGAAAGTTGACAAGCCTTTCTGGGCTACAAAAATCAAAATCATGGCCACAATGATAACAATCAAAGAAAGGCAAGTGAAGGTCAAACCTTTACCGAACTTCTCAAGGCGGGAGTTCTTTGAAGGAGAGAGTAATTTTTTTGATAATTCTTCTTGATTCATTATTGACCTCCTTCTACTGCTGTAACAGTACCTGAAGCATCCTTTTGGACTTTCATTTCATTGATAGAGATATAGCCCATGCCCTTAACAATTCCAGTTTGGGCTTCATCTGAGAGGACGAAGTTCAGGAATTCAGCAGCTAACTCATTAGGCTGACCTAGAGTGTACATGTGCTCATAAGACCACAAAGGCCAGTTGTTGGTCGTTACATTTTCAGACGTAGGCTCATACCCATTCAGTTTCATGCTTTTCACGGAGTCATCTACATAGGCAAAAGCCAGGTAAGAAATGGCTCCTGGAGTTTGCGAAACAATTGACTTGACCATTCCATTGGAATCCTGCTCTTGGCTCTGCATTGCCGCTTGGCCATTCATAACAACATTGTCAAAGGTTGCTCGTGAACCAGAACTTGCCGCTCGGTTGATGATTGAAATTGCCAGGTCTTTGCCCCCAACTTCTTTCCAGTTGGTCACTTCACCAGTAAAGATTTTGCGAAGTTGCTCGGTTGTGAGATTTTCAACAGCCACTTCTTTGTTCACAATCACTGCCAGACCAGCCACTGCAACCTTGTGGTCTACTAGAGCTGAAGCATCAATTCCATCTTTTTCCTCTGCAAAGACGTCAGAGTTCCCGATGTCTACTGCTCCAGACTGCACCTGAGAAAGTCCTGTTCCCGAACCTCCACCTTGAACGTTGACTGTTTTTCCGATATTTTTTGAACCAAATTCGTCTGCTGCGGCTTCAACCAAAGGCTGAAGAGCAGTTGAACCGACGGCTGTCATGGTTTCTCCACGATCAATCCAGCTTGCACATCCTGCTAGAGAACCTGCCAGCAAAAGAGCAGCAAGAGATAGGACGAGCTTTTTTCTTTTTTTCACTATTTTTCTCCTTGAACATAATGATGAATGCTCTGATTTCTTTCTGTTCCTATCATATCAATCAGTGATGATAAGATTTGGTTTACGATTTATAGACTGGAAGCCCCATTGAGGACCAGTCAGTTCATCACATCATATAAGTAAAAATGAAAGACTATCAGAAAAAACTCATACTTCCAATATAACATAGAATAGATTCTTTGACTAGCTTTTTCACTTGAATCTGAGCCCTTTTGGATAATAATTTTTCAAAACATTTCCCGTTACTTTTGCAAAGCCCAGACCGTTTCCTTGAACCACAACTTGATACCAGCCATTTGGTAGACTTTCAGCTAGCTGAACTGTCTCCCCAGCCACATATTTTACAAAATTCTCATCCTTGATTTCGACTGTTTGCAAAACTTGACTTGGTTTTAAGGCTAATCCCAGAGCAAAGCTTGGTTCGAAGCGTTTCTTCTTAAAAGTACCCAGATGAAGTCCATTTCGGGCAATTTTGAGTTTCCCTAGATCAGGTAGCCTCTCTGGCAAGAGATAGAGTTGGTCTCCAAAAGTTTGCAAGATACCAGTTAAGGACGTTTTGAGATGTTTTTGGGCAAATTCTTGCCACAAGTTCTGCTGTTCACTACTGAGATTGATCTTGCTGGCTTTGAATTTAGGTGCTGGATTTTCTCCCTTAAACTGTAGGTGGGCTACAAACTGGCCTTCTCCCTTGAAATGATGAGGGTACATTCGAGCCGTTTCAGGAAGATCAATTCCTGCTACCATACCGTTCACATGCTCGACTGGAAGCAGTTCAAAATCATAAGTATCTAGTAACCAGTGAACGATCTCTTCGTTTTCCTCTGGCGCCCAGGTACAGGTCGAATAAACCAGACGGCCACCTTCTGCAATCATGGTGACTGCATCTTCTAAAATCTCTCTTTGGAGACTGGCACATTGGCTCGGATAGTCGAGGTTCCAATAGTCCATGGCATCTGGTTGTTTACGGAACATCCCTTCACCCGAGCAAGGGGCATCTAGGACAATCACATCAAAATAACCTTTAAAAACCTTGACCAAGCGGTCAGCAGATTCATTGGTCACGACAACATTCGTCGCTCCAAATCGCTCCATATTTTCCACTAAAATCTTAGCCCGCTTGTTTGAAATTTCGTTGGAAACAAGGACTCCCTGATTAGCCAGATAGGCTGCCAATTGAGTGGATTTCCCACCTGGCGCTGCCGCCAAGTCCAAGACCTTCATACCAGGAAGGGGCTGAGCTACCTGTGCGACCATTTGGGCTGCAGGCTCTTGCGAATAAACGAAACCGGTCACGTGCTCTGGTGACTTCCCTGAGACCTTGCCATAGTGTCCCCAAGGTGTATGGGGAATGGCATCAGCAAACGACAACTGACTTTCTTTTAAGGGATTAACCCGAAAAGCCGATACCGCTTCCTGTTTAAAAGAGGCAAGAAAATCTCTTGCCTCATCTTCTAGTATCGCTTCATATTTTTCAACAAATCCTTCTGGAAATTGCATTTAATTTTCTTTCCTTTCATAAATGTAGGACTGAATCTCTTCTTGCATCTCGATTGGCACCATCATGACCGGCTGACGCGTTTGAAAATCAGCGGGCTCACCCGATACCGTAAGAAGGCGATAACCCAGACTTTCCCCTAAAATACTAGCCGCAGCGTAATCCCAAGGTTGCAAATAGGTGATATAAGTCAGCAGACGACCTGATAAAACCTTGGCAAAACTAATGGCCGCACTGCCGTAGACACGGACTCCCAAAGCTGCTCGGCCCAAATCAGCCAAGCCCCACTCATTGCTTTCAAACATACCTGAGTTACCAGCCACTAAAAATTCTTGAAGAGGTTTCTTTTTAAAAGTTGGTAAGGGATCATTATTACGACATGGAGGAAAGGCACCACCACCATGGTAACAATCCCCTTTCATGACATCATAGATGACACCAAATTTGCCCACACCATTCTCAAAATAAGCCAACATCACAGCAAAATCTTCCTGCTGAGCGACAAAGTTATTGGTACCGTCAATGGGATCAATCACCCAAACGGAACCTTGACCGACCGCAGCACGTAAACAGCCCTCTTCCGCGCAAATCAAATCCTCTGGATAAGATGCCAAAATTCTCTGAACTAAGAGATCCTGAACTTCCTTATCCAAACGCGTCACCAAGTCTGTAGGGGAAGACTTTCGCTCAACCTGCAAATCTTCTTGCATGTGAGCCAAAATGTACTCAGCAGCTTCCTGCACAATCTGTTTAGCAAATTCAAATTTAGTTTCCAAGAGAAATCTTCCCTTCTCTTTTTTCTTTTGCTAATTGAACTGCACGATAGAAGGAATAACCGCTAGCCGTTTCAAATTCGCGACCTAGGCGCTTTTCTTCACTTTTGCTCGGAACGATAGACTTAAATTCCTTATAAGAATCTAGCAGTTTTTTTGCTTCTACCTTATCTTCATAGGCAGCTTCAACATCATTAAAAAAAGAAAGCACTGAAGCAAGTTCTTCAGTGCTCCACGACAAATCTAGTGGGTAACTATACTGTTTGTTCATCTATCCAATACCAGCTCTCAATGTTGCTTCTTTCAATTCTTGTTTACGGTAACTACGAGGGAGAAAAGCACGAATCTCATCTTCATTAAAACCGATCTGCATGCGTTTGGTGTCTATAATAATTGGGCGACGCAAAAGACTAGGATATTGCTCAATCAACTGAAGCAACTCCGATACTGAAATACTCTCTACATCAATATCCAATTTTTGAAAAATTTTTGAACGAGTTGAAATGATGTCATCAGTACCATTTTCGGTCAAGGAAAGAATGTGTTGTAATTCTTTTCTTGTTAAAGGACTGGTCATAATATTGTGCTCCTCAAAAGGAACTTTATGCGTCTCTAACCAGGCCTTTGCCTTACGACATGATGTACAGCTCGGTGATAAAAATAGTGTAATCATGCTTTTCTCTTCTTATCTATACTTTGTTGCTTCTATTATACAAAAAAATAAAGCGCTTGACTAGGGATTTTTAGAAAAAAAGCCTATTTTTTCAAGAAAAATAGACTGTATGCGAACGATTTACTCAATTCCGATGAAGTTAATTCACTCCTCGTAAGAATTTTTAACTTCATCTCTGTTTTATCAATGCAACACATTAAAGTATTCTACGACTTTTCAAATAAAGAAAACCAAAGAAACTTTCATAGAGTCCAAAGAAGAGAAGGAAAGCATGGAGGAAGAAGGTCTCTGGTAAAATCAAAATAACGGGATCCTTTACGGGATCAAAAAGCCAGGTATCGTCTCCCACAAAGAGAATCTGATGGAAAAGAGTAAAGAATTGCTCAAAACCAATCAACACTTCTACAAGCCCAATGAATAGAGGTAATAGCACTAGAATCAGGATACTTTTACGATATAGGGGCAAAAAGCCTTTTTTCACTATCTTTCTAACAAAGAAATAGAAACTTGGAAGTGTCACCAAAGTGACTAGCTGAACCAAGTGGAAGAGATTCTTCACCACCGCAAAGTGGTGTATACCAGCCGCTGATGAACGAAAATCCGGCATCTCTAAGACCTGACTAAAGGGATTGGTCAGGTAATTCATCAAGATATGAAAATTGTACTGAATGGTTTCGGACTTTAGATAGACTCGATTCGCTAAGTTCAGCCACTGAATCTCCATGGGATAGAAAATCCAAGCCAGATAAATGGTTAAGAGGATAGACAGTGAGAGGAAAAAAAGCATACTTCCCCAAAAGGTCAGTTTAGTTTTCATCAAAATTCCACTCCGCAAGGCTAGAAACTACATGAGTTGGTGCAATTGGCAGGTCCGCCACTTCTTCTGCCTTAGTAAAACCTGTCGTCACCAAGAGCGTTGGAATGCCATTGTCAATCCCTGCTCGGATATCTGTCAGGTAGTTGTCCCCAACCATGAGCAACTCTTCTCTTTTCAAACCTAGGTGCTCAACCGCCTTGTCCATAATGATAGCATTCGGTTTTCCGATATAAACTGGTTTTACCCGAGTTGCTACTTCAAGAAGGGTTATCAGTGAACCAGCACCTGGCAAAAGGCCACGTTCCGTCGGAATATTGAGGTCTGGATTAGTTCCGATAAAATGAGCACCCTTTTGGATTGCTAGGGTCGCCGTAGCAAATTTTTCATAGTCGACTTGCCAGTCCAGTCCAACTACCACATAGGCTGGATTTTCCTTGTCTTCGACATAACCAGCTGCCTGAATGGCATCCTTGAGCCCAGCTTCGCCGATGACATAGACTGTCTTTTCCAGTCCCAAGTCGTTCATATAGTCTATGGTTGCCAGAGTTGCCGTGTAGACAGTTGATAGAGGGGTATTAATGTTAAAATTCTGAGCCAACATCTCTTGAACACTCTCAGGAGTACGAGTTGTATTATTAGTCACAAAGAGATAGGGAATTTCTCGCTTTTGCAGTTCATGCACAAAAGCCTCACCCGCGGGAATCCGGTCTTTTCCCTTGTAAATGGTTCCGTCTAAATCAATTAAATAACCTTTATAAGCCATATCGTCCTTTCTAATTGCCTTTAATTTCTTGCCATGTAATCATAGCTTGGGCATTGATCTCGCCATCACTGATGATCTCATGCTTGCTTTCTAGTCCATTGAGTTCATATGCTGAAGCAATCATACCACCTGGTCGCACTTCTTTGACATATTTGAGATTGATTTTCTTTGGAATATACTTGGTTAGAAAATCTGCTCCCATGACCTCAAAAATCCAATCCAGGTATTTGCTATTATTGACATGACCATTCATATCCAAGTCGTAAAAACGAACATGGTAGTCTTTACTGATCGGGTTTTCTAGATTTGCATACTTTGGCCCACGGATGAGTTTTTTATCAAACTCAGACTGATAAGGAGCAACAATCTCCGGTTCGACAGCATGGACTTTACGACTATCTCTGTCCATGAGAACAAAGGTTGCCAACATGCGAATGATTTCTTGGCCTGCTTCATCATAGATGGTGAAACGGCGGTAGCAAAAAAGACGATTGTAAGTCAATGCTTCTGTTTCAATCGTAATCTCCTCAGCAAAGCGAGGCAAGCGAACCATGTCAATTTCATAATCCGTGATAATCCAGACTAGATTGTAGCGCTCCAACACGTCCTTGTCGCTAACTCCCAGTTCAATCGACTGCATACCTGATACTTGCAAGGACAGCAAAATCACATCTGGAAGTTTGATATGACCGTTCATGTCCGCCATATCAAAAGGAATTTTCATTTTCATTTGATAAGTTAAGCCCATTGTTCTACTCCAAAATAAATCGTTCTGCTACAGTGTCTCCCAGGAAGAGACCCCTCTTTGTCATTCGGACACGATCACCGTTGATCTGCATGAGTCCTTGTTGAACCAAGTCTCTGATGATTTCGCCATAAAGTCCTTCAAAGGAACGTCCGAATTTTTCCTCAAATCGCGCCATAGAAACCCCGGATTTTTTGCGGAGGCCTAGGAACATTTCTTCTTCCATCTGCTCCCTTTGACTCAGGTGTTCTTCTGTAATCCGAGCATTTCCTGCCTCTACCGCATTGAGATAGTGGCGGATAGGTCCGTGGTTTTTATAGCGAACTCCGTCCACATAACCTGAAGCACCCGCACCGATACCATAATACTCGGCATTATCCCAGTACATGAGATTGTGGCGACTTTCAAAGCCAGGCTTAGAGAAATTGGAAATCTCATAATGCTCAAAACCAGCTCGCTCCAGTTCTGCGATGATATACTCAAACATCTCCGCTTCTAATTCCTCCTTGGGCAGAGGCAATTTCCCACGTCGCATGCGGTTCATAAAGACCGTATGATTCTCCAAAATCAAGCTATAAAGGCTCATATGAGGAATATCAAGCGAGATGGCCTTAGCTACATTGTCCTTGACCTGAGCCATAGTTTGACCGGGTAGAGCATAAATCAAGTCGATGGAGATATTGTCAAAACCAGCCAATTTAAGACGGTCGATATTTTCATAAATATCCTTCTCCAAATGACTGCGCCCAATCTTTTTCAGCATTTTGTCATCAAAAGTCTGCACACCTAAGGAAACACGATTGACTGGCGACTGTTTCAAAACCGCAATCTTATCCGCGTCCAAATCGCCTGGGTTGGCCTCAATGGTCAACTCTTCCAAGACAGACAAGTCCAGGTTTTTAGTCAGGCCATCCAAGAGCACTTCTAATTGCGGAGCAGACAAAGCCGTTGGCGTCCCTCCTCCAATGTAGAGAGTTCGCAACTTTTGGATATCATAAGAACGAAACTCTTCTAGCAGATGCTCCAGATAACTATCTACTGGCTGATTTTTAATAAAAACTTTTGAAAAGTCACAATAATAACAAATCTGTGTGCAAAAGGGGATATGCACATAGGCTGACGTTGGTTTTTTCTGCATAGTATTTATTATACCACAAAGACTGCTTTCCAGATAAAAATCACCATCTCCAGAACCAGAGATGGTGATACCTTATACTTCAGTAATATCGATGATGATTTCTTCTTGGTCTTCAGCAACGTCTGGAGTTGTTGACTGTTCTTGCCATTGCTCCTTGAAATTGTTAAAGGTTTCTTTTGAAGCTTCTGTTGCTTGTCGTGCACAGGTTTTGGCTTGGTCAAGGACACTGTCAAAAGTGATTTCACCAGATTCTACTTGTTCCTTTGTTTTCAGCACAAAGTCCCTTGCCTGTTCCTTCACTTCAGTTAGTTTCTCACAAACCTGCTCTCTAGCATATTCTGGATCTTCTCTCAAATCATCTAGAAAATCCTGAGCTTGACTGCAAACTTGCTTGCCCTTGTCACTGGTTAAGAACAAGGCCAAAGCTGCACCTGATACAGTTCCTAAAAGGATAGAGGATAGTTTTCCCATGAGATTTCTCCTTTTTTATTTTTTGAAAAATTTACTTGCGACACGAAGAGCTGACAAGCCTGCACCTGTTTTAATGGTCTTTGAACCAGCAGATGAAGCTTTTTTGCCTAAAACACGTGCATGTTGGTTGAGATCAGATACTGACTCAGACAAGTCTGCCACAGCTGTAAAAAGTGGATCAATCGTCGCAACTTTGATATTGATATCGTCTGCTAACACATTAACCTTAGCCAACAATTCATTGGTCTGATGCAAGGTAACGTTCACATCTGAGCTCAACGTTTTGATGGTTTTCTCTGTTTCATCAATCATACGACCTGCTTTTTGAATCGTGATTGTCAAATAGACTAAACAGACAATCAAAGCAATCGCAACAAGAATATATGCAACTTCTAACATTTATTTTTCCTCCTCTGTATGATAGAAAGGGGCTTTCTTTCGATTTTGATAAAGTATGATAAAAATACCGAGTCCGATAAGGATAACTGATAACCATTGAGAGACTCGCAAACCAAAGAACATGAGACTATCCGTCCGCATCCCTTCGATAATCATACGACCAAAGCCATACCAAATCAAGTAGAAAGCAGTAATATGACCACGTCTGATTCCCTTTAATTTTCGTCTAAAAATCAGAATCAAAGCAAATCCAATCAGATTCCAAACCGACTCATATAGGAAGGTCGGTTGACGGTAGCTCCCCTCAATGTACATCTGGTCACGGATAAAGCCCGGCAAATAATCCAGACTATCTACCGCTGCACCGTAGGCTTCTTGGTTAAAGAAGTTTCCCCAGCGTCCTAAACTTTGCGCAACCATGACGCTCGGAGCTGCAATATCTAAGAAATCCCAAGTATTGATCAGCTTTCTATCCGCAAAGATATAAAGGACAATAGCCCCTGCTATCAAACCTCCGTAAATGGCCAAACCACCATTCCAAATGGCGATGATTTCACCTGGATTTTGCAGATAATAATCTAAGCGAAAGAGTACGTAGTATAGTCTAGCACCTAAAATAGCTACTGGAAAAGCAATCAGGATAAAATCCAAAATATCATCTGATAGAATTTTCTTTTTAGGAGCTTCTTTCATGGCAAGATAAACTGCTAAAACCAAACCAGCTACAATACACAAAGCATACCAACGAATGGAAAAAGGACCGATTTCAAATGCAACTGGATTAATCATCTTTCACCTCATTTTTGGAGATGAGATTAGTCAAGCGTTCTTCAAATAAACGTGTCGCATCAAATCCCATTTCTTTAGCGCGATAGTTCATGGCTGCCGCCTCAATAACAACAGAGATATTGCGTCCTGTTTTTACTGGAATGCGGATACGCGGAATCGTTACTCCAGAAACTTCTAGCTCTTCGGCATTGTTCCCTAGACGATCAAAGGTCTTATGGGTATCGTAATTTTCCAAGTAAACAGCCAACTGGACTTGTGAAGAATCTTTTACAGCACTTGCTCCGTAGAGACTCATCACGTCAATAATACCCACTCCACGAATCTCAAGCAAATGCTTCAAAATTTCAGCGGGCTCTCCCCAAAGAGTCATTTCATCCTTGGCAAAGATATCTACACGGTCATCTGCTACTAGACGGTGTCCACGTTTCACAAGCTCAAGACCTGTCTCGCTCTTACCGATACCACTATCCCCTTGGATCAAGACACCCATGCCATAGATGTCCATCAAGACACCATGCACGCTCGTACGTTCAGCCAAACGGGAATCAAGGTAGCTAGATAACTCTCCAGATAAACGACTGGTTGATGTTCGACTGGTTAAAATCGCAATCTTACATTCCCTAGCAGCTTTCAACATTTCTTCTGGCACTACCAAGCCACGAGCAACGATAACCGCAGGTGTTTCAGGTAGAAACATTTTCTTCAAAACTTGATAACGGTTATGGGCAGGCATGGCAACCAAATAGGACCACTCCTTCATCCCTAACAGCTGAATCCGTTCTGGAGTATAGTAATCAAAATAGCCCGTCATTTCAAGACCAGGTCTCATAATGTCCGCAGTATTGATTTCCTTTTCAAGCAATTCGCCTTCACCATAGACAATATCTAGTCTAAGCTTTTCAATTACTTCTCTTACTAAAACCGACATAATTTCCTCCTTCAATCGAGTTCTCCCTACTATTATATCAAATTGTAGTTGGAAGTTTCCTTTTTTTGCAGGATTTACAGTATTTATTTAAAAATAAAAAGACTAGATTTCTCTAGCCTTTCATTTCAAATTAGAATTTTTTACGTTTACGAGCTGCTTCTGATTTACGTTTACGTTTTACAGAAGGTTTTTCATAGAATTCACGTTTGCGTGTTTCTTGAAGAGTACCAGCTTTAGTAACCGCACGTTTGAAACGACGAAGTGCATCGTCAAGAGATTCATTCTTACGTACTACTGTTTTAGACATTTTTTTCACTCCCTTCAAGTTCAAGATCTATTCTATTTTACACACAAAGTGAATAAATGTCAAGGGGATACAGTTAATATTTTACTCATTATTCTCTATTTATTGTTAAATCTACTTAAAAATATTTTTAATTTATATCTTTAAACTTTATGTTTAATTCTCTTAATAAGTTCTTTAAATCGATTATTTTATTATCCAAATCTTTACCTGAAACATCATTAGTATTGTGTACAAGTTTATTTCTAAACCTACGAATTTCGTCTATTTTTTGTCTTTCGTCTTCATTTACTTTATTTCTTCCATTTACAAGTACTTTTAAACCTTTTTGCAAATCATTGAGTTGTGTTGTATTTCTAATTTCGTCCTCTAATAAATTCCACAAAGTTAAAAATGTTCCGATTAAATTCCCGTTATTATCCTCATTTCCTATATAGTCGTACTTTCTCTCCTTAAGCCTATCACAAATATCTTTCATTGTATCTTCTTCTGGATATAAATTTCCCTTTTCAATTGGTCTTTCAGAGCCCCAGAATTTTTTAGTATTTTTAAATTTATAAATAGCAACTATTCTTCTATTAAAATCTAGTTCACCTTTTTCTATATCAGCATTAGAAGCAAATTCTGTCTGTACCAAATATCCCTCTTGAAAAAATGGCCTTTTTGAAGAGCTAGAACTTATGCTTAATAATCTTACGTTTGTAATATAATCTTCAGAATCTACCGAAATCCTACCATTTACATAAGGCATTCCTAATACATAGATATATCCCGTTTTATCTTTATTGTCTAATATAGCAAATGAACACGCTACTTTTATTGATTGAGTTAAATCTAATAATGGTGTCTTACATACTTCATAGTGTTGTAATATTGAGTATTGCAGTAATTTAATTTTCTTTAATTCTTTTATTTCTTCCTTATCCACATTATTATCTTTTTCTAATTCTGTCATTAACAGAGTCGATGTTTTTTCTAAAATATCAAAATCAAAATTAATATCTTTTTCACTATTTGAACGATAGATTGTAGGATACAAAGTAGCATATTTAGTTTTTATATAGTTATTATTTTGGCCTCTATAAAACAACATGACATCAGGATTTTTATATGAGAGTTCTGCTATTTCCATTATTAGATCATGAAATGTCTCAATATTGATGGAATGGCTTCTTACGAAAGATGTAACATCTCTAGTAGTTTGACCTTTATATTTATGTTGTTTATAATGCTCTTTTAATTTTTTTGTTAAATTATTATAAGTTACTGAATATTCTCTCATAAATAAAAATCCTTTTAAAAATATCTTTTTTGTTAACTATCACATATTTTAAGTTATTAATTACGATTCTAGTTTTATATTATCTTTCATTTTAGGCAATTAAACATTAAAGAATCACCCAACCCAAAGAATTGAATGATCTTTAATAATAAATATTTTATTTTTCAAGCAAACTAAGCGCTGCTGCATCGGCAATGATGGTCACATCGGGGTGGTTTTGGAGGCTACTTGCTGGTAGACTTTCAGTTATTGGGCCTGACACTGTTCCAGCGATGGCTTCTGCTTTCGACTCGCCATAAGCAAAAAGAATAATAGACTTGGCATCCAAGATGTTTTTGATCCCCATTGAAATGGCTTGAGTTGGAACGTCTTCAATCTTGTCAAAGAAGCGAGCATTGGCTTCGATGGTAGACTGATCAAGTTCTACTAGATGCGTTTGACTGTCAAATGGAGTACCAGGTTCATTAAATCCGATATGTCCATTGCGACCAATTCCCAAGATTTGCAAATCAACAGGATGGTCAGCCAAAATTTGATTGTAGCGTTCTACTTCTGCTTCAGCATTGTCCTTAACCCCACGAGGCAAGAAGCTTTCTTTAAATGGTTTTTGATTAAACAAGTGTTCTTGCATGAAGTAACGGTAAGACTGAGGATTGTCTCCATCAAGTCCCACATACTCATCAAGGTTGACACTGGTTAGATTTGAAAAATCAAGGTCACTCTCAACGATTTCCTTGTAAAACTCAAGCGGGCTGCTTCCTGTCGCAAGTCCCAATGTTTGAGCGCCATTGGCCAACTTTTCCTTCAAAATTTCAAAAGCTACTTTTCCACCTTCGATTTGGTTTTCAACTTTAATAACTTTCATTTTATATCCTCCATATTTCTATATTCATTATATGGTATAGACCAATTTTTGTCAAGTGAAAACGATTTATTTTCCAAAAAAAGAGCGTCCAAACTTGAAACATGTTATAATGGATAAGATTAGAAGTTAGAAAGAATGATGAAAAAAAATGAATACAGCTGATTTTGATTTCCACTTGCCTGAGGAATTGATTGCCCAAACACCCCTTGAAAAACGTGATGCCTCCAAACTCCTCATCGTCAATCGTGAGACGGGAGAATTTCAAGATAAATACTTCCACTCTATTATTGATATGTTGGAACCAGGTGATGCCCTTGTCATGAACGACACCCGTGTTCTCCCAGCTCGCCTCTATGGTCAAAAGGAAGAAACGGGAGGTCATGTGGAACTTCTCCTTCTAAAAAACACTGCTAGTGATGAGTGGGAAGTCCTAGCTAAACCTGCCAAACGCCTCAAGGTCGGTACTCGAGTCAGCTTTGGAGATGGTCGTCTCAGTGCTGTCGTTACGGAAGAATTGACCCATGGGGGCCGCATTGTCCGCTTTGAATACCAAGGAATTTTCCTAGAAGTTTTGGAAAGTCTAGGTGAAATGCCATTACCGCCTTATATCCATGAAAAACTAGATGATCGCGAGCGCTATCAAACGGTCTACGCTAAAGAAAGTGGTTCTGCTGCCGCGCCGACTGCTGGTCTCCACTTCACCAAAGAACTGCTAGCAGAAATCCAAGCCAAGGGTGTCCATTTGGTTTATTTGACTCTCCATGTTGGCTTAGGAACCTTTAGACCCGTTTCTGTTGACAATCTGGACGAACATGAAATGCACTCAGAGTTCTACCAACTGTCTGAGGAAGCAGCTTCTACCCTTCGCTCTGTCAAGGAAAATGGAGGTCGTGTCATCGCTGTCGGAACCACTTCTATCCGTACGTTGGAAACTATTGGTTCCAAGTTTGACGGACAAATCCAAGCAGATTCTGGCTGGACCAATATCTTTATCAAACCAGGTTACCAATGGAAGGTCGTGGATGCTTTTTCAACCAACTTCCACCTCCCCAAGTCAACTCTCGTTATGTTGGTTTCTGCCTTTGCAGGCCGTGACTTAGTCCTAGATGCTTACCAACATGCTATTCAAGAACACTACCGTTTCTTTAGTTTCGGTGATGCCATGTTTATCTATTAATTTTCACAATCAAAAAAAGTGCATATTATCAAGTTTGATAGTATGCGTTTTGTAATGGATAAAGAATTAGTCTTTTTTAAAGGTTGGATCTTTTAAGCTCTGCACACTGGCATTGATAACTGCCCCGATAATCAAAATTTTAGCAATGAGAATAAACCAGAACATCATGACTACCACGATAATGGAACTGAAAAATCGGACGTCAACTAGATGATTGACATAACTATTGACATAAACAGAAAAGATATTCAATAAAAAGATAAGAGTTAGCAAGACAAAGACACTTCCTGGTAAAACATAGCGGATTCGTGGTGCTTTTACTTTGGGAAGAAAATAGTAAATCATGACTAGAATGGCAAAGATCAAGGCATAGACCAGAGGGCCTGTAAAATCTTGCAGGTAGGAGAGTAGCGGACTATCTGATTGCCAGTAAGTTTTGAAAAGGTTAAGCAACATACGACCAAACATACTCAAAAACAAGGCTAGGGCAAAAAGAATCTGCAGGCCGAAACTAACCAGTAAACTCATCAACTGATGGGAGATAATTCCTCGACTCTTGGTCACTCCATAGGCTTTGTTAAAGGCCTTTTGGAGGAAATCCATTGATTTTGAGAAGGTCCATAGAGCTGACAAAACTGCAAAGCTCAATAAGCCTGTTGAGGGTTGAGTCAGAACTTCTCGGACAATCTTGGCGACCACATCATACACTGTATCAGGTAGGAATTCTTTAATCGTGAGTAAGAAATTTGAGACCGGAATCTGAAAATAAGGCAAGATATTGACCATTATCATTAGCAAAGGAAAGATTGAAATCAACCAATAGTAAGCAACCGCAACACTGGTTAACTCACTATCAGATGCTTGATAATAATGCAAAAAAGCTTTCAATAAGGGCCTGTCCATCAGCTCTTTCCACCACTTTTTCATGTTCCATCCTCCGTCATTTTCTTCATCATTTAAGTTCTTCTGATTAAATCTAGCATATCATAAGGCAAGGTATTTGCGGCCTCTTTCAGAGAATAATTCTCTAAATTATTAACATTTTGGCGTAGTTTTTTGGCATACTTGGCTGTTATCAGTTTAGCTTCTTCGTATTCAAAGATTGCCTTACGTTCGAGATAGTAGCCTCGTAGCATTTCATCGATATTGTTTGGCTTGATGCGATTGATAACCCGCTCAACAAAAGCACCACTTCCGATAATGGCCGTCTCGCGTAGACGAGACTCTTGCATAAAACTAATCAAAGAACTCTTGTAAACCCCTTTGAGGTTTTCCAAACTCTCGATAATCAGCTCTGTATTTTCCAAATACAACTCTGAAATCTGATCATAGTCAACTGCTAATAGTTTACGCGATTCTTCATTCATCCAACTACGGAATGTTTTTCCAAAGGTAAACATTTCATGGAGTAGAAAGCGCAGTATCCGTAAGGAAACTAGGAAATAATAAGTCACTCTAGAAGCGAAATTCCGATTGATACTCTGCTCCATGTTTTTTAGGTAACGTTGGTAAACTCGATAGCCACGCTCACTGATTCTATTTTCCTCGTAGGCTTGCTCCAAACCATCACTCTCAATGCTCAAGATAAGAAGTTTGAGGGACTCCCAGTCCTCTTGGACTCTCTTATTTTCCAGACTAAGGATGAGGTTTTCAATCCGACCATGATAATTATCAATAGCTACATAAAGAGGGAGTTTGTTCTTGTGATGGTCTAGTTCTTTTTCTAATTCTGCAGCTACATCATTCAAAATCGCAATATGCATCAAATGATCCTTGCTTTCCTCTTGTTCCTCAGATAAGTGAGGGAGAACCAGTAAACCCGTTAAAAAGCTTAATAGTGTAACGCCTGCTACTAGGAAGAGCAACAGAGGATATTCCTGCTCCAAATGACTTGGTATGAGGAGAATCGTCGCGATAGATACTGTCCCTTTGACACCAGAGAAGGTCAAAAGAAGCATATCTTTCATGTACTTATGGATTTTTTTCTTGAGTCGATGTGTTCTCACAAAGTAAAAACCAGCAATCATAACAAAGCGGATCGCAAAGAGCATGAAGGTCAGTACCACAACTGAAAGCAGTAAAAGAAAGGGATTGTAGAGAGAATTAGACAGAATCGGCTCCGCAATCAACTCTAATTCCATTCCCAAGATAACAAAGACAGATCCGTTTAGCATAAAGGTCATGGTGTGCCAGACGGTCTCTGTCACGGTGTCCACCTGGGCCTCTAGAAGCGTAATTTTTTTGAAACGACTAGCCTTCAAAATCCCTGCAACTACAACTGCGATAATCCCTGAAACATGGATTTCTTCGGCAATAAAGAAGGTCATAAGAGGCAAACTTAACTCTAGCAAGAGTTCACTGGCTATATCTATCGCTCGCACACTCAGTAAAAATGTATGCAAGAAACGATTGACCATAGCTGTCACAAAACCGACTACAAAACCACCAAGGATAGAAATTGCTAGGGAAGTTCCTGCTTGGCTGAGAGAAAAAGTTCCTGTTGTCCAAGCAGCAAGAGCCATCTGAAAGGCAACCAGGCCAGAAGCGTCATTTAAGAGTCCTTCCCCTTTTAGGATATTGGATACCCGTTTTGGGAAGCTAAAACGCTCAGACAGAGAAGCAAAGGCTACCAAATCCGTCGGTCCAAGTGCCGCTCCAACTGCTAAACAGGCCGCCAAAGGAAGAGTAAGCCAAAGGAAGTGAGCCATGCCCCCTAAGCTTAAGGTCGAGATAAAAATCACAGGAAAAATCAGGAAGACGACAATCCGCCAGTGCTTCAAAATGGATGTAATGTCCGCTTCTTCTGCCTCCCGAAAAAGTAAGGGACCAATAACCATGGCCAGAAACAGCTCTGTATTGAGATGAAAGTCCGTATTGGGGACAAATAAGCCAATCCCAATCCCCAAAAGGATTTGCACAAGAGGAAGGGGCAAAAAAGGTAGAAGTTTATTGGTCGTGGTTGAAATGATTAAGACAAATAAAAATAGAATCAAGTATATGAGTAATTCCACACAATTCCTCCTTAATCTTTTTTACAACAAAATTCAAAAATCTCCTTTTGCTCTTGGATTTTTTGATCAATCTTTGAGCAGTCTTTATGCTCAATTTTTTTCTGGCACCGTTCCATTTCAAGAGCCACTAATTTTTTCTTGATTTTAAGCATCTTTTTGCTCATATGTGCTTCGTCAAGTACTCCAACCGCTCGCTCATGCTGCGTTGACTCGACAAAATTTTGGCGCATAGCCTCAAGCTTCTCACGAAGGTATTGTTTATCCATGTCTATATCTTTCTAATTTCTCAATCATAACTAAAAACGGTGGATTGTTAACTTGGTTGAGAGTCCGATAAATCGCAACTGTGTACTCTTGTTGGTTCAACTGGCTAACAAAGTCCAAAACAGCATCCCTCTCGATATCTCCTCCCTCATGGCCATAGTAAATCATAATGGCAATCCGTCCCCCCTTGACAAGCAAATGACAAAGCTTCTCTAAGGCTTTAATGGTAGTCTGAGGTTGTGTGATGACTGATTTGTCAGCAGATGGCAGATAACCCAGATTAAAAATCCCTGCCTTGGCTTCTGTCACAAACTGATCAAGTGTCTCATGTCCTTGCAAAATCAACTGGACATTCTCTAAACCCGCATCATTTAAACGCTCTTGGGTTTTCTCCAAAGCCTGCTCCTGTATATCAAAGGCATAGACTTGCTTAGCTAGCTTGGCTAAAAAAAGCGTATCGTGTCCATTACCCATGGTCGCATCCACTACGATATCCTCTTTTGTCACGACTTCAGCCAAAAAATCATGTGCCATCTCAAGTGGTCTTTTCATTTTCAAACTCCTGTTTTACAGCCTTGCATCCTTGAACACTGCCGCGGCGTCTCATTTCAGTTTCAATAGCATTTAGCACTTCCCATTTATTGAGGCTCCACATGGGACCAATCAACATATCTCTAGGCGCATCTCCTGTGATTCGATGTATGACGATGTGCTTGGGAATGATTTCCAATTGGTCACAAATGACCTTGACATATTCGTCTTGACTCATCAGTTGCAAGCGTCCTTCGTGATAATCTCGTTGCATACGTGTATTAGTCATAAGGTGGAGCAAGTGCAGTTTAATTCCTTGAATATCATTATCCGTGACACAGCGGCGGACATTTTCGACCATCATCTCATGAGTTTCCCCAGGTAGTCCGTTGATTAGATGGGAAACAATCTCAATCTTGGGATACTTTCTCAAACGTTTGACCGTTTCCACATACAATTCATAAGAATGGGCACGATTAATCAGGTCAGATGTTGTTTCATAAGTAGTCTGTAAGCCCAATTCTACCGTCACATGCATGCGCTCCGATAACTCAGCCAAATATTCGATGGTTTCGTCTGGTAAACAGTCCGGACGCGTTCCGATATTGATTCCCACCACACCCGGTTCGTTGATGGCTTGTTCATAACGTTCCCGAATCACTTCCACCTTTTCATGGGTATTGGTAAAGTTTTGAAAATAAACCAGATACTTTTTAACATCTGGCCACTTGCGGTGCATAAAGTCGATTTCCTTATAAAATTGCTCACGGATAGGTGCATCTGGTGCCACAATGGCATCTCCAGAGCCCGAAACCGTACAAAAGGTACAGCCCCCATGTGCCACAGTTCCATCGCGATTTGGACAGTCAAACCCCGCATCAATCGGAACTTTGAAAGTTTTTTCTCCAAAAAGTTTTCGATAATAATCATTCAAGGTATTATAAGATTTCATAACTTTCATTATAACAAAAAACACCCACAATCTCAAAAGCCTGACTTTCCTACAAATTCCCTTGTTTCTCATTTCCTTTAATGATTTTTTATGATACAATATGGGTATGATTTTAATGAAAATAGCAGCTACTTTATTGTTGGTATTAACCCTCGTGGTCTCCATCATTGTAACAAAACTTTTTAAACTGAAAAAACTAGGACTGAATTTTGCGGATTTAGCTTTTCCACTTTTGGTATTCGAGTATTATCTTATCACTGCAAAAGCCTTTACCCACAACTTTCTACCGCGACTTGGTGTTGCACTTTCTCTCCTAGCAATCCTCCTTGTAGTCTTTTTCCTTTTCAAAAAACGAAGTTTTTATTACCCTAAATTCATCAAATTCTTCTGGAGAGCAGGTTTTCTCCTAACCTTAGTCCTCTATATCGCTATGATTGTAGAATTAATGATGCTCACACCCCAATAAATCCCTAGAACAACTGATTCTAGGGATTTTAATTTATAGAAATTTAAATGTCAGCTAACCCAGACACTTAACAAGGAGCTAGCTTTTCTTTTAGTTATAAATCTATTTTGTTAAGATCGTTTAAATTTTGCTCGCAAGCGATCTGCTTGAGGTTTCCCAATAATCTTATCCAATAGGTGAGTGCCAAGACTCATTAAACCATAGAGTCCTCCCCCGAGACCTCCAATGAGGGCTACATAAAGGAAACTCCAGAAGCGTCCTGTTGGTTGGAAGAAAAATCCTAAAATCCACTGTAGGAAACCAACTAAGATAAACATGACTATTGTCAAAATCGTAATTAAAATTGTCCGTTTTAAGATAATCTTACGACGTGCACCCGTCACCTGAAAAATATCTCGGTACATCAGAACATTTGGAATGATGAGACCGATGGTCGTTGAGATCAAGGGACCGTAGCTGTGGAAAATGGCAATAGCTGGTAACTGCAAGACTAACTTAGCAAGGGAACCATAGACAAAATAAAGCACTGCCTTGCGATTGCGGAACATGGCCTGAAGCATGGGTGACAAAACCATATACAAACCTAAGATAGTAGACTGCAAGACCGCAAAGACAAATAAGCCCATGGCCAGACTATCTGGCTTACCGTAAAAAACTGTATAGAGAGGCTCCCCTACCATGACGACCCCAACTGTTGCTGGTAAAAGAAACATAAAGAGCATGGTTAGACTATCTTGGACAAGACGAGCAGCAGCTCTCAAATCACCCTTGACATAATTTTCCGTCAAAAGTGGTAAGCCGACACTTCCAATCGAGACACCAACAGAAATCAAAATCATAGTGATTTTATTGGGATTGGCTGAGAAATAAGAAAACATGACAACCAAGTCTTCATTGCTATAGTTAGTAAACCAGGTCATGCTATTGATAAAGGTCATCTGGTCCAAAATTTGGAAGAGCTGGATGGCTGATCCTGTCAGGATAAAGGGAATGGCTTCCTTGATGGTATCGACTAAAAGTCGCTTACTATTGATCTTATCTCGTGTTTCAAATACCTTTTGGAGCAGTCCCTCCTTAGAAAGAAAATAAATCAAAACTGCAAAACTTGCCACCATCCCCACAAAGGCTGCAAAGGTAGACTGAGTAACCGCTGATAAGTAATCCCCTGATCCGATTTTCATGATGATGAAAGTAGCCAGCAACATCCAGATAACACGGATCACCTGCTCGGCGATTTGACTCATAGCATAGGGTTTCAGGTTGTTCATCCCTTGGAAGAAGCCTCGGATAACACTCATAGATGGGAAAATCAAAACTGCCCAAGCCAAGCTCTGCATGATGGGAATCAGGTCTTTCCCCACACCTGATAAGTCTGCTAACCAGGGAGAAAAGAGATACAAGACCAAGGCAAAGACTAGTCCCAAGCCCGTCATAAAGCCTAGAAAACTCCGAATCAAGGCAAAGCTATGCTCTTCTTCTCGCATAGTATTGTACTTAGCCACTTGTTTAGCAACCGCAACCGGGATACCCGCTGTCGAAATCAGCAAGAACCAAGCATAAATATTGTAGCCCATGGTAAAGAGACCATTTGCCTTGGCGGCATAAGTCCCCATCCAGATATACCAGGGAATAATATAGATAGCCCCAAGGAGGCGACTAATAAAGTTACTAGCTGTTAGCCAAGCAGTCCCTCGCAACATCTGGGCTTGCTGGTGATTGTTTTCGTTAGACATAGCTTCCTCATTCAATTTTGATAACTAGGAAAAGTTCCTTATCTTCCATTATAAACTTTTCCTTGTTACTTGTAAAATTCAGACTTGAAGTTTATAATAGAAAGTATGATAAAGATTGAAACCGCATTAGATATTTTAAAGAAAGATGGCCTTTTTCGCGAGATTATCGACCAAGGACACTACCACTACAACTACAGTGAAGTTGTTTTTGATAGCATCAGTTACGACAGCCAAAAAGTAAAAGAAGGCACTCTTTTTTTTGCAAAAGGCGCTGCCTTTAAAAAAGAATACCTTCTTTCTGCTATAACTCAGGGCTTAGCCTGGTATGTTGCCGAAAAGGACTACGAGGTTGGTATCCCTGTCATCGTTGTGAGCGATATCAAGAAAGCCATGAGTTTGATTGCTATGGAGTTTTATGGCAATCCACAAGAGAAACTCAAAATTCTCGCTTTCACAGGGACGAAAGGAAAGACGACAGCGGCCTATTTTGCCTATAACATCTTAGCTCAACACCATCGCCCAGCTATGCTGTCAACCATGAATACAACCTTAGATGGTAAGACCTTCTTTAAATCTGCCCTCACAACTCCTGAGAGCATTGATCTCTTTGATATGATGGCTCAGGCTGTTAAGAATGGTAGAACCCACCTCATCATGGAAGTCTCTAGTCAAGCCTATCTGGTCAAACGCGTCTATGGTCTGACCTTTGATGTAGGTGTCTTTCTTAACATCACTCCTGACCATATCGGTCCGATTGAGCATCCTAGCTTTGAAGACTACTTCTACCACAAACGTCTCTTGATGAAAAATAGCCGAGCAGTTGTCATTAACAGCGACATGGATCACTTTTCTGTACTAAAAGAACAAGTGGAACATCAAGAGCATGACTTCTATGGTAGCCGGTCAAGTAACCAAATCGAGAACTCCAAAGCCTTTAGCTTTTCCGCTACAGGTAAACTCGCTGGTGATTATGACATTCAACTCATTGGCCACTTTAACCAAGAAAATGCAGTCGCTGCAGGACTTGCCTGCCTCCGTCTAGGTGCCAGTCTAGAGGACATCAAAAAAGGAATCGCTGCGACCCGAGTTCCTGGACGTATGGAAGTCCTCACGCAGAAAAATGGAGCCAAGGTCTTCATCGACTATGCTCACAATGGAGACAGTCTGAAAAAACTCATCAATGTGGTTGAAACTCATCAAACTGGAAAAATTGCTCTGGTTCTCGGTTCGACTGGAAACAAGGGTGAAAGTCGTCGCAAAGACTTTGGACTCCTTCTCGATCAACACCCTGAGATTCAAGTCTTTCTCACCGCTGATGATCCAAACTATGAAGATCCAATAGCCATTGCAAATGAAATCAGCAACTACATCAGTCATCCTGTTGAAAAGATTGCCGATCGCGAACAAGCCATCAAAGCAGCCATGTCCATCACAAATCAAGAACTAGATGCCGTGATTATTGCTGGTAAGGGAGCTGATTGCTACCAGATCGTCAATGGAGTGAAAGAATCCTACCCTGGCGACTCAGCTGTCGCAGAACGTTACCTATAAAATCCAAAAAATCAAGGGAAACATTCCCTTGATTTTTTTAGTCTTCTTTCTTAAATGAGTTTTTAAGACCTTCAACGGCACCTTCTACAGCACCTTTAGCATCTTCAACAACTTCTTTTGCTTTTGCAACTGTTTTTTCTACAGTACCTTCTGCTTCTGTTTTGCTATCACCAGTAACTTTACCAAATCCTTCTTTGATAGCACCAGTTGCTTGTTCCAACTTATTTTCAAGTGACATAGCTCTGTCTCCTTTGCTTTTAATACGATAAATGTTATCGCTTACATTAAGTTTATGCTTATTCTTTAGTAAAGTCAAACAATCTGCTCAAAATGAAGCAATTAAGGTAAATAGAAAGTCAACCGCTCCTTGTCAAAATCAACAGCCAACTCATACTTTCCTTCTTCGTTTTGCACTACATAGCCCAAGACGACTAGACTCTCAACGAAGATATCACGGCGTTTCTGCATCAGCTGGTCCTTTTTGAGGAATTTCAGTAAAAAAGTCGTCATATACTTGAGGGCGTACTCAGGATTGACATCTCCCAAAATGGCATAGAGTTCCTGCTGTTTTTGTGTCAAAGGATAATGATTCTTGACCTTGTAGAAATAATTCGACAGGGTCATTTTTTCTCTTGCAAAATCCGTAGATTCGACTAGAATGGCTGCATTGGTTTGATTGCACAATTCTGTCCCAAAAGTCTTCTTCAGCAAGGCTTGATAAACTGGACTATCCTCTCTGACAAAAATTTCTTGGTCAAGGGATAGATTGTCTATCGATTCTAAAAAAGGGAGATTGAGAAAATAGCGTTTGTTTTCCCTTAGGATCAAGCCTGCCTTTATATACTCTTCCATGAGTTTATCAACTGCCACATCTGGAAACTGAGCCTTGATTTCTCGTAGAATCACATCGTCATGCTGGTCCAGATAGTCAACCAAATCTATAAAAAATGGCTGTCGAGTCAAACGAGATGGATTAAAAATCTGAATCATGAAGATTCCTTTCTTTACATTCTAAAAGAGAAGATGCTGCCAACTGACTGGGATTGGTCCCTGGTTGATTCAGAGGCACAGGAAGTTCGAGTTTCCTGTAATATTCCCTCCAAAAATCACTAATCTCCTGCTCCCTGTCTCCAAATTGCATCGGAATGGTCTCAAAAATAGGGAGAATTTCTGCGATGTACTGGGAGCAGTAAAAGCCATTCCCATCTGGATAAAAAGAGTCATTATAGGGTGCACCTAAATGTTTGCAGGCTCTTTCCTTTACCAAATCAGCTTCCATCTCTGGATAGACATAAAGGTCATAGAGATGAGTCGGTTCAAAAAAAACAGCTGGTTCTTGACAGATAACACCTGTTCGCCCACTAGCATGATAGATCAATCCGTCCAAAAAGATGGCTACATGACTATAGTTCCCAGTAGAAGCCTGGATAGCCTGCCCCATATCTGAAAGATTCTTAACAAAAATCAAGTCACCATTTTCTAACATCTTTCTCTCCTAGAAAAAAAGGAGCCGAAACCCCTTTAGCTATAAGGAAACTAACGTTTCCTCATTTCAATTATCTCACAGACTATTAGCCATTAAAGCTTTCTGTCAACTGAGGCACCACTTGTTTCTTACGTGAAACGGCACCTAGAAGGAAGGCATGGTTGTTTTCAAGTTTAAAGTTGAAGGCAGCTTCAACCTTGTCCATGTTTAATCCAAGAGCCAAAATTTCTGAGTTTGAGTTCACAATATCAGTAATCATCAAGACAAAGTCAGAGTAGCCGTTTGCAGCATTAGCTGCTTGCATTGCTGCTTCGATTTCAGTTTGGCGTTCCAAGACTTCAGCAATATCAACTGTATTGACTTGGGCAACACGAACCTTGTTTCCGTTGAGTTCAAAGGTCTTAGCATCGATGTCGATCAATTCTTCAGCAGATTTGCTAGCCAAGTTAGTACCAGCTTTGAGCATAGCGAGACCGTACTCTTCCAAGTTGACACCAGCTAATTCAGCCAATTCAGGAGCAATAACTTTATCAGATGGGTGAGTTGTTGGTGATTTCAAAAGAAGGGTATCTGAAATCAAACCTGAAAGCATCAAACCAGCGATTTCTTTAGGAACTGCTACACCATGTTCTTTGAACATGCGGTAAACAATAGAAGACGCTGATCCAACTGGTTCCAAGCGCATGTAAAGTGGGCTTGCAGTTTCAAAGTTAGCCACACGGTGGTGATCCACTACTCCGTAAACTTCTACTTCAGCGATATCTGACACTGACTGTTGGAATTCATTGTGGTCAGTCAAGATAACTTGCTCTGCACCTTCTGCTTTAACAGATGTGATGACGCGTGGTGCTTCTACACCAAAATAGTTCAAAACAAAGGCTGTTTCTTCATTTGGAGTACCGAGAGCAACTGCTTCTGTGTCCAATCCATAAGCCTCTTTTGCAAGATAGGCAAAGGCTACAGATGACCCGATGGCATCTGAGTCTGGATTTTGGTGACCAAATACTAGAATCTTAGACATGATAATACCTCTTTAAATTTATTCATCTTATTGTAGCACTTTTTTCCTCTTTTGACAAAAGTAAGAGGAGTCAAAAGACTCCTCGTTAGACATCAATATGGTTGACTAGATTCTTCTCTTGATTTTCAGATAAAAATCGTTCTTTCTGTGGACGTTTCTTGCGTTTGAGGAGAGCCTCTGCAGACATGGCTTCTTCCTTACTGGCAAAACCCTGAGCATAGATGAGTTTGAC
This sequence comes from Streptococcus oralis, assembly GCF_003943415.1. Lineage (GTDB taxonomy): Bacteria > Bacillota > Bacilli > Lactobacillales > Streptococcaceae > Streptococcus > Streptococcus oralis_BJ. The sequence goes on from NZ_RJPK01000004.1 coordinate 192,119, forward strand.
TGGCAAGCGAGCTCGGGTATACTTGGCTCCCTTACCACTATTATGAACGGCAAGGCGCCTCTTCACATCCGTTGTATAGCCCGTATAATAAGAACCGTCGCGACACTCTACCACATACATGTAGGCCTTATGATCCATAGTAAATCTCTTGAATTTCTGGGGTATAAGAACCATCATCATTGTGAACGATGAGTGGTGGCAAGACCTTAAAACCACTGGTCGATCCATCCTTGATAGCTTCGATTAAGAGCATATTGGCCTCCTTCTCACGTTTAGGATAGACAAATTGCAGGCGCTTGGGTGCCAAATTGTGGCGTTGAAGCATATCTAGGATATCCAAGAGCCGATCAGGACGATGGACCATAGCCAAACGGCCATTAGACTTGAGAATACTCTGAGCACTACGGCAGATTTCTTCTAGGTTAGTCGTAATTTCGTGTCTGGCCAGAAGGTAGTGTTCACTCTCGTTCAGATTGGAATGCGGATCCACCTTAAAATAAGGCGGATTGCACAAAATCATATCCACCTTACTTCCCTGAATGTGGGCAGGCATATTTTTCAAATCATCACATATGACCTGCATCTGCTCTTCCAAGCCATTCAACTGAACCGAACGCTCTGCCATATCCGCCAAACGCTCCTGAATCTCTACAGAGAGAATTTTTGCCTCTGTACGACTACTTGCAAAAAGTCCCACTGCACCATTTCCAGCACAAAAGTCCACAATTAACCCCCGTTTAGGGAAGCGAGGAAAGCGTGACAAGAGAACACTATCCACCGAATAGCTAAACACCTCTCTATTTTGAATGATCTTGATATCTGTCGAAAAGAGCTGGTTGATTCGCTCTCCTGGTTTTAATAATTGTTCTTCCATATATTGATTTTAAAAATACGAAATCTAATAAACTAGTTTTTCTCTCTCAGATTGTTGAGGGCTTCCTTTGTCCAGATTGGCATCATTCGGCCAAGTGGAGAAAAACCATGCTTGATACGATCATTTGAAAAACGTCTCCGTCTTGGCAATTGATGTTTTTCTTCCTCCAGAGTGCGAATAGATAGACTAGCTTTACCTGAAAATTCGTCTAAATCAACAACCTGAACTTGCACTTCTTCACCAATTTTCAAAACTTCATAGATATTTTCAATAAATCCTGTCCGAATCTCCGAGATGTGAATCAACCCAATCACCCCTGTCTCTAACTCAACAAAGGCACCATAGGGCTGGATTCCTGTAATACGCCCATTTAGCTTATCACCGATTTTCATCTTAGTCCTCAATTTCAATCGTTTCAATTACTACATCTTCAACTGGTTTGTCCATAGCGCCTGTCTCAACAGCTGCAATGGCATCCAAGACAGCAAAAGATTCTGCATCGACCAATTGCCCAAAAACAGTGTGACGACGGTCAAGATGAGGAGTTCCACCTTGCTCGGCATAAATCTCAGCGATTGGTTCAGGCCAGCCACCACGCGCAATCTCTTTCTTAGAGTATGGCAAATGTTGGTTTTGAACGATAAAGAACTGGCTACCATTGGTATTTGGACCAGCATTGGCCATAGAAAGGGCACCACGGATATTGTAGAGTTCTTCTGAAAATTCATCTTCAAAAGAGTTGCCGTAGATTGATTCTCCCCCCATACCAGTACCGGTTGGGTCCCCGCCTTGAATCATAAAGTCCTTGATAATTCGGTGGAAAATCACACCATCATAGTAACCGTCTTTTGACAGAGCAACAAAGTTAGCCACTGTTTTAGGAGCATGTTCAGGGAAGAGCTTGATACGCAAGTCTCCGTGATTTGTCTTAATGGTCGCAAGAGGACCTTCTACTGTTTCAATTTCTACTTGTGGGAACTGCAATTCTTTTTCTACCATACCAAATCCTTCTAAGGCATCAAAAATGCCATCTTCTTCTACTGTTTTTGTAATATAATCTGCTTTTTCTTTGATCTTTTCGTGGGAAACTCCCATGGCAATACTGATTCCAGCATAATCAAAGAGTTCCAAGTCATTGAGACCATCCCCAAAGACCATAACATTCTCTGGTTTTAAGCCTAGGTGTTCTACAACCTTGGCTACACCAGTTGCTTTTGAACCTGCAATTGGTAGCACATCAGATGAATGTTCATGCCAACGCACCATGCGAAGTTTATCCGACAATGAATCTGGCAAATGCAAGTCATCCCCTTTATCCTCAAAGGTCCACATTTGATAAATGTCTACTTTTTCATGGAAGTCAGGATTCACATCCAAGTTCGGGTAAATCGGATCAATAGCCTCACTAATCATTTCTGTCCGAGTGGAGAGTTTGGCGTCATGACTTCCAACCAAGCCATACTCAATTCCCTCTTCCTTCGTCCAAGAAATGTACTCCTCTACATCTGACTTCTCAATCTGATTTTGATAAATGACATTTCCTTTTTTATCTTCTATATAGGCACCATTCAAGGTCACAAAAAAGTCAGGCTTGAGGTCACGAATCTCTGGTACGACACCGAAAATCCCTCGTCCAGAGGCGATTCCTGTTAAAATTCCTTTTTCTCGTAACTGCTTAAAAACCGTGGGAATCGTAGCTGGAATAAAACCTGTCTTTGACGCACGCAAGGTATCATCGATATCAAAAAAGACAATCTTAATCTTCTTTGCCTTGTATTTTAATTTCGCATCCATCTCTCTACCTCTTTCAATCTAACTCTTTCCATTATACCATAAAGTAGAGAAATCCCATATCTTCAAAAAATTTGCTACCTCTTATTCAAATTCTTTGGATAAGTACAAAACTAAATCATCATTATTTTGAATAGTGGCATTCATTTCCAACGGTTGGTTTCGATACCAAACTCCCGTACCATCTGGAATATAACCTCGTTTCATGTACAATCTCTGAGCAGGTCCATACCCTGAATGGAGCCCAACACCAAGGGTCACCTTATCCGATATGAGCTTAACTCGATTTTCAGCTTCTTCCATCAAGAGGTTTCCAATTCCTTGATTTTGAAAAAGCTCAAAGACATTGAAATCTGAAAGTTCTGGAGCCATCCCAGCAAAGGGACCTTGCTTGGCAATTGGTAAAATAGTAATGTACCCCGCTACTACACCATCAATCTCTACAACTAAGACTTCTCTCTCCCTGCTTTTCTGTTCCAGAAAATATCTAGCCAAAATTTCCTCTCTACCGGGCCAACCTTGGCTGATAAATCCTTGAGATAGATTTTTAATGTCAGATTCTTGCATTTTTCTAATTGAACATTTCGTCTTCATAAGATGCTCCTTTAAAGCTTTCTCCTACCATTATAGCACGATAATAAAAATTAAAAGAAAAAACCTAGTAAGGCAAAGGAATCTTACTAGATCAAAAGAGAGCCCTTTCTAATAGAGTCCTGTAAAGTCTGAAAAAGAGATTCATAGGACCTGATAAAAAGGCCCGTATGAAGCTGAAAAAGAGGTCCGGGGGACCTGAAAAAAAGACCCACCCGGGTCTTAATTCGCTTTCTTATTTTCCAGCTCATGAAAAAGAGGTCCACTGGACCTCTTTTTTAATCTTCGTTTACGAAAGGCATCAAAGCCATTACGCGAGCGCGTTTGATAGCTGTTGTTACTTTACGTTGGTTTTTAGCTGAAGTTCCTGTTACACGACGTGGAAGGATTTTCCCACGTTCTGAAACGAAACGGCTAAGAAGCTCAGTATCTTTGTAATCAACATATTCAATTTTATTTGCTGCGATGTAATCAACTTTTTTACGGCGTTTGAATCCGCCACGACGTTGTTGAGCCATGTTTTTTCTCCTTTATAGTTTTAATTGTCCATTAGAATGGTAAATCATCATCTGAAATATCCAACGGATTGGTTGCTCCAAATGGATTTTCATCACGTGAAAAGTCAGGTACTGATTGTGTAGGTGCTGTATAACTAGCAGTTGGTGCAGAATAAGCTCCACCTGTATGTCCTTCACGCACGCTACGGCTTTCCAACATTTGGAAATTATCAGCCACGACTTCTGTTACGTAGACACGTTGTCCTTGCTGGTTATCGTAACTACGAGTCTGGATACGACCTGTGATCCCGATAAGAGAGCCTTTTTTAGCCCAGTTAGCAAGATTTTCAGCCTGTTGGCGCCACATAACGACATTGATGAAATCAGCCTCACGTTCGCCATTTTGACTCTTGAATGTACGGTTTACTGCAAGAGTAAAAGTCGCAACTGCTACATTTGATGGGGTATAACGCAACTCAGCGTCACGTGTCATACGCCCTACAAGTACAACATTGTTAATCATAGTTTACCTTCTTACGCGTCAAGTTTGACGATCATGTGACGAAGAATGTCAGCGTTGATTTTTGAAAGACGGTCAAACTCTTTAAGAGCTGCGTCATCGTTTGCTTCAACGTTAACGATGTGGTAAAGTCCTTCACGGAAATCTTGGATTTCGTATGCAAGACGACGTTTTTCCCATGATTTTGATTCAACAACAGTTGCACCGTTGTCAGTCAAGATAGAGTCAAAACGTGCTACCAAAGCGTTTTTCGCTTCTTCTTCAATGTTTGGACGAATGATATAAAGAATTTCGTATTTAGCCATTGATATGTTCCTCCTTTTGGTCTAATGACCCCTAGTCTTTGCAAGGGGTAAGTGAGGTTTGCTCACAATTAACTATTATACTAGAAAAGCTAGTAGATGGCAAGAGAAAAAAGATAAAAGTGAAAAAAAGAAGATGGATAAAAATTCTATAATGAAGTTAGCCACCCAACTTTCCTAAAAATGAGCTGGTTCAACTAGTCAATATTGTCAAATGAAATCTAGTTATAGGCATAAGAAACCACCTCTGTGTTATACTTGTTGTTCGCCACAAACACAAGAAAGGCACAGAGATGCAAAACAATTATACTACAGAAGCTAAACACTTGACAATCCATAGCCGTCGTTTAATCGAACGATGGAAAAATGAAGGAAAATCAAATAGAGAAATCGCCTCTCTACTTGGAAAAGCTCCTCAGACCATCCACAATGAAATCAAGCGTGGTACAGTCCTACAATATCTAGCTACTACTGGATTCATCATAGGAAATTGGGACTAACCAAACAGAACCTCCTTTATCCTAGAAAAGGAAAAACTGTCAAGAAACAAGCTAGCCCCAACTTTAAACCTGCTGGTCAATCCATTGAACAGCATCCTAAAGCTATCAATCTTCGATTGGAGAATGGGCATTATGAGATTGATACGGTCCTACTGACAAGAGCGAAAAACTGCTGCTTGCTGGTCTTGACGGATAGAAGGAGCAGACACCAAATTATTCGATTAATTCCCAATAAAAGCGCTGAGTCTGTCAATCGGGTTCTAAAACTCATCTTAAGACAACACAAGATTCTTTCCATCACGGCAGATAATGGAACGGAATTCAACCGCCTGTCTAATGTGTTTTCTAAGGAGCATATCTACTATGCACACCCCTATGCCTCTTGGGAAAGGGGAACTAATGAGAATCACAATAGGCTCATTCGTAGATGGTTACCTAAAGGAACTAAGAAAACGACTCCTAAGGAGGTCGCCTTCATCGAAAATTGGATTAATAACTATCCTAAAAAATGCTTTGACTACAAGTCGCCCAGAAAAGACTGCTTGCTGGCTAACTTGAACTTGAAATTTAGCAAAGGAGCCATTCGACTCCAATTTTATCCTTAAAATGTTTGGCGTTTGGCTTTACGCTCGGCACGGCCACGAGCACGATTTTCAGCACGCTTGGTTTTGCGACGTTTTTCATCCACCGCCCATTGAATCTTCTTCTTATAGCCTGGTTTGACTTTTTTCTTTTTCTTTTTAACCAAGCCAATCATTTCAATATCAAGCTTATCCTGCTTCTTTTCACGGTTGGCACGACGATCACGGTCATAGGTATCTTGAAACTCTCCATCTTTGACCATCTTAGGAGTAAACTTGATTCCTAATTTCTCCAACTCACGGATATCCGAGTCATCACTAGGCTGGTAAAGGGTAATAGCTGTACCGGGTAGACCGTTACGCCCAGTTCGTCCAACACGGTGTACAAAGAAGGACAAGTCTTGGGGAATGGCATCATTGATGACATGACTAACACCTTCAATGTCAATTCCACGCGCTGCTAAGTCCGTTGCGACAATGTACTCAAAATCAAGATTTTTCACCTGATTCATGATCCGCTTGCGCTCACGAGGAGCAATATCTCCATGAATCTTAGCCACCTTCAAGCCTTGAGCTGTTAGGTATGTATGCAATTCATCTGCACGCGTTTTAGTGTTAACAAAGATCATTGCCAAATAAGGCTGCATCAACTGAGTCAACTCATAAATCTGAGCATTCTTGTCGCGGCCCTTGGTCGAAATCAACCAGTTATCAATCGTATCTGAGATGACTGTCTTGGTCTTGATTTTCTCCATGACAGGATTTGACAAGTATTTTTTCAAGAACGGTTGCAATTTTTGTGGAATAGTCGCTGAGAAGACCATAAATTGCAAGTCCTTAGGAAGACTTCCTGCAATCTTATCAACTGTCTCTAAGAATCCCATATCCAAGGTCATATCGGCTTCATCGACAACAAAGGTCTTGGCCTTGTGAATAGCCAAATCACCAGATTTGACCAAGTCATAGATACGACCTGGAGTCCCGATGACAATATGTGGCTGGTTACTTGCCAATTTATCAATCTGACGAGCCTTGTCCGTACCACCCACATAGTTGACCACACGGACTTCGACATCTGAGTGGGCCGCAATCTGACGAGCCGCTTGGTAGATCTGAGTAGCTAACTCACGACTTGGAGCAGTGATGACCGCTTGCACACTTTCACTTGTTTCATCCAGTTGCTGGAAAATCGGTAGGAGGAAAGTGTGGGTCTTTCCTGAACCTGTTTTTGATTCACCAACCAAGTCTTGACCTGCCAAGACAATGGGAATTAACTTATCTTGAACCTCTGTCGGAGTTGTAAAATTCAACTCTTCCAAAGCCTTTTCTATATAATTTTTAAACTGAAATTTCGTAAATGACATATTATCCTCGATTCTATTCATCTAACCATTATACCATATTTTGAACATTTTCAGTAGTCCAACTCATCTGACCTATCACAAGGCTCTCAATTTCTCCAAATACCACTCTTAGACTTAAAATTAAACATTTGATTTCTAATAAAAATACAAAAAGAGAAGACCAAATTAGTCTTCTCTCAGCCTTAAAGCTTGTGACTCAGATAGATTTGTCAAACAGTCAACTACCTGCTTAATAATCTTATAAAAGTCGATATACTCTAGATAAAATCAGTACTTAATCATCTTTCCGCTTGCGACCAAGAAGTAATCCTCCTAGACCTGCAAGAAGAGAGCTTGTCATTAGTCCAATGAGTGAAAGCGGTGCAGTGCTACCTGTATTTGGCAATGTAGCTTGTTTTACCTTTTCTCCTGCTGGACTTTGAACTGGTGGATTCTCTTCAGGTTTTCTTGGTTGTTCTGGTTGATGTCTATCTGCCTGATTATTATCAGATCCCTGCTCCTCTCCTGGATTCACTGGTGGAACTGGATTTGGTTGAGGTGCTGGTTGTGGTTGTGGCGTTGGTGCCGGCTGTGGTTGAGGTTGAGGTTGCGGCTGCGGCGATGGTGCCGGCTGTGGCTGTGGTTGTGGCTGCGGTTGCGGCGATGGTGCCGGCTGTGGCTGTGGTTGTGGCTGCGGTTGTGGCTGCGGTTGCGGCGCTGGTTCCGGTTGCGGACTAGGAGCTTGCTTAGCTTCAAAGGCCCACTTACCTACAAACTCTACATTAGCCTTGTTGACAACGGCGCTAGCTGCGTCATAGCCCTTGAAGGTCCATGTGCCGTCGTTCTCAGTATCTGTATAAGTCGTTTGAGATGGTTGCTGAGCGGAAACAGAGTTACCATTCTCATATGTTGCACTGTCGCTTGGGGTCAAGGCTGCGATACCTGCTGGAAGTTGCTTACCTGCTGTTGCGCTCTCGAAGCGGTAAGTAGCTTGGTACTTATTGGCTTCAAAGACCCATTTCCCTACAAACTCTACATCAGCCTTGTTGACAACGGCGCTAGCTGCGTCATAGCCCTTGAAGGTCCATGTGCCGTCGTTCACTGGGTCTGTGTAGGTCGTTTGCGCTGGTTGCTGAGCGGAAACAGAATCACCATTCTCATATGTTGCACTGTCGCTTGGGGTCAAGGCTGCGATACCTGCTGGAAGTTGCTTACCTGCTGTTGCGCTCTCGAAGCGGTAAGTAGCTTGGTACTTATTGGCTTCAAAGACCCATTTCCCTACAAACTCTACATCAGCCTTGTTGACAACGGCGCTAGTTGCATCATAACCCTTGAAGGTCCATGTACCGTCGTTCACAGTATCTGTGTATGTAGTTTGCGCTGGTTGTTGAGCGGAAACAGAGTTACCATTCTCATATGTTGCACTGTCGCTTGGAGTCAATGCGGCAATGGCTGCTGGAAGTTGCTTACCTGCTGTGGCGCTTGCGAAGCTGTAAGTAGCTTGGTACTTGTTGGCTTCAAAGGCCCATTTTCCTACAAACTCTACATCAGCCTTGTTGACAACGGAGCTAGCTGTGTCATAACCCTTGAAGGTCCATGTGCCGTCGTTCACAGTATCTGTGTAGGTCGTTTGCGCTGGTTGTTGAGCGGAAACAGAATCACCATTCACATATTTTGCACTGTCGCTTGGGGTCAAATCTGTGATGGCTGCTGGAAGTTGCTTACCTGCTGTTGCACTCTCGAAGCGATAAGTAGNTTGGTACTTATTGGCTTCNAAGGCCCATTTGCCTACAAACTCTACATCAGCCTTGTTGACAACGGCGCTAGCTGNGTCATAGCCCTTGAAGGTCCATGTGCCGTCGTTCACAGTATCTGTGTATGTAGTTTGCGCTGGTTGTTGAGCTGAAACAGAATCACCATTCACATATTTTGCACTGTCGCTTGGGGTCAATGCGGTGATGGCTGCTGGAAGTTGCTTACCTGCTGTTGCGCTTGCGAAGCTGTAAGTAGCTTGGTACTTGTTGGCTTCAAAGGCCCACTTACCTACAAACTCTACATCAGCCTTGTTGACAACGGCGCT
>NZ_RJPK01000005.1 GCF_003943415.1 Streptococcus oralis
AGATACTGAAGCTGAAGCTGATTGGCTTGCTGATACAGATGCTGATTGACTAGCACTTACTGATGCTGAAGCGCTTTGGCTTGCTGATACTGACGCAGAGTGGCTCGCGCTTGCTGAGATAGAAGCTGAGTTCTGGTTGTTAGATGCTGAAGCTGAAGCACTTTGGCTGGCGCTTACTGATGCTGAAGTACTTTGACTTGCAGATACTGAAGCTGAAGCTGATTGGCTTGCTGATACAGATGCTGATTGGCTCGCACTGATGCTTGCTGATACTGATGCTGATGCGCTTTGGCTTGCACTTACAGATGCTGATGCGCTTTGGCTAGCGGATACAGATGCTGATTGGCTTGCACTGATGCTTGCTGATACAGACGCTGAAGCTGATTGACTAGCTGATACTGATGCTGAAGCACTTTGACTTGCGCTTACTGATGCGCTAGTTGATTGACTTGCACTTACAGAAGCTGATGCACTTTGGCTAGCTGATACAGACGCTGATGCACTTTGGCTAGCGGATACAGATGCTGATTGGCTAGCTGATACAGACGCTGAAGCACTTTGGCTTGCAGATACTGATGCACTAGTTGATTGACTAGCTGATGCTGATGCTGAAGCGGATTGGCTTGAGCTTACTGAAGCACTTGCTGAACGGCTTGAGCTTACGCTTGCTGAGGCCGAGCGACTTGCACTAAGCGATGCACTCGCTGAACGACTTGAGCTTACACTTGCTGAAGCTGAGCGACTTGCTGAAGCACTTTGGCTAGCTTTTGCTGAGCTTGACGCTGATTGGCTTGCACTTACAGATGCTGAAGCTGAGCGACTTGCTGAAGCACTTTGGCTAGCTTTTGCTGAGCTTGATGCTGATTGGCTTGCACTTACAGATGCTGAAGCTGAGCGACTTGCTGAAGCACTTTGGCTAGCTTTTGCTGAGCTTGACGCTGATTGGCTTGCACTTACAGATGCTGAAGCTGAGCGACTTGCTGAAGCACTTTGGCTAGCTTTTGCTGAGCTTGATGCTGATTGGCTTGCACTTACAGATGCTGAAGCTGAGCGACTTGCTGAAGCACTTTGGCTAGCTTTTGCTGAGCTTGATGCTGATTGGCTTGCACTTACAGATGCTGAAGCTGAGCGACTTGCTGAAGCACTTTGGCTAGCCTTTGCCGAGCTTGAAGCTGATTGACTTGCAGATACTGATACGCTTGCTGATGTCGACTTAGAGATGCTACCGTTACCATCAATAGTCATTGAGAAGCCTCTTATCGGGAATCTCCTTTGATTTGTTCCCTCATTTTGCAGTGCTGCAAAATATGTAAGTGATTGAGGATTCTCTGGAACAGTACCATAAACTCTCATCTTAGCATCAGGGCCACTAGAAGTAAATTTATATGTTATCCAGTCACCATTTGGTTTAATCCGTCTGTAGTTATCTATCAGAGTTAGTTTAGCTGGGTGTACAAATTGGTTTGTAGAGTTTCTGTGATGGATAGTTACAGTGAAATTGAACTTTTGACCAGGTTGGAGAACAACATTCCCAGGTCCATCTATGACCTCAAGTCTCGGAGCCCAATCAAATCCTTCATCACCTGGTTGTGGCAACCTACGGAAACCTGAATAACCAGCACTACGGAAACCTGACTGACCAACTTCTTTTGGTGAAGAATTTACTGTCTTGTCTGCTTTTTGGTCTTCTTCAGCTTGCTTGGTTGCGTCCTTGCCTTGGGCTTGGTTCTTATCCGCTACAATACCAGCTGCGATATTGTTGCTTGTCGTTGCTGCTTGGCTTGCGCTAAGAGCTGCACTAGCCAAACTTTGGTTAGCACTACCTGATACAAGACTTGCCGCAGGGCTGACCTTAAGGTTGAGCGATGCAGAAGCTGAGGTAGACACAGAAGCCTGAGCTGATGGTTCACTAACAACTGATGTACTCTCAACTACAGAGGCAGGTGCTTGAGTGCTTACCGACTCTGATGGTGTAGAGCTTACTGATGCAGATGCTTTTGCACTTGCTGAAGCTGATACAGGAGCTGATGTTGATTGACTCGCTGACTCAGATGCTGGAGCAGTTGACTGACCTGCTGATGTTGAAGCACTTGCAGATGCTGACTGACTCTCTAAGACTGACTGACTTGCTGAGGCAGATTGGCTGACTGAAGCCGACTGACTCGCACTCGCTTGAGCCTCAACAGATTGACTGACTGATACAGAAGCTGTTGCAGATGCTTGTTCTGCTTGAGCTTTCTTTACTTCTGCTTGCGCTTGAGCGATGATTGAGTTAGTACTTGTTTCAGTTGTTTCAGCTGCTTTCGGTTCAGCAGCGATGACTGTTTTATCCTTTTCTGTATAGTCAGACGTTTCATCTGCGTATACAGTTTGCTCTTGAGTCATCACAAATCCTGCAGCCCCCGCGGCCAGGATTCCCCCTATACCCGCTAGCGTGTTAAAGCTTAGATGTGCGTGATCAAGTTCTTCAGTGTCTGACAGGGTACTAGAGACAACTTCGCCCATCCCACCAATACGGAAGAGATCCAATTGAGAGTTCGAGGCTTTTACCCAGTTTTTCCCCGACTTGTAAAGCTTATAACGCTTTTTCTCATCTACGATCTCGAAATCTTTGTTAAATTTTTTACTTCGAAACATTCTATTCCTTTCTTTTATCCAATTGCGACCCTTTGTTAACCTCATGACCATTAACAAAGCGTAGTTGCGCTGCCCTCTCAAAACCAGAGATAATCAAACCGCAGTCAGTCTCAGTTTTTATCCCTTTGACTTAGAAAAAGCAGATTCCATATGGAATATACCAGTCGTTCTTATCTAGTATACACCACCTATCATTTTACCAAAACGGATTGCCCTTTTCAAGTAATTATATGCGAAATGACAAATGAAAACACTTAATTTTTGTTAAAAATTCGCTTTTAGAGTTCAAACTATTGAAACTCTCTTACGATTTTCGAAATCAAGCCCATTAATACTTCCAATAAAAAATGACCAAACCATCATTAGAAGAGATCATTTCTTTTGTAAATCCCATACTTTAATCGTTTTTCAGACGTTTTCGAAAGATACAGATGAGGACAAGATTATTAACGCTTTGTAACACCCTGTTCTCATACAAAACGGGAAGCCACTATCAACCTTATCATAGTCATTAAACGAAATGCCTTTAATTGTTAGAACTTTGACAATGTCAAAACCAGGATTTTCATAGCTTTAAACATGACAAAAGAGAGAACCAATCCGATTCCCTCTATGCTTCGTTATATGTCACTCACTACAGTTTCCACTTATTTCCATTCTAATCGGCACTCGACCAAAATTCTGCTCTGCTATACTTGGATTCCCTAGTCGGTAAATCTGGTCTGCCTTTTGGGTTATAGCATCCCAAGGTTCTTTGCCAATTCGGCTGACTAGATGGGCCTGCCCTTTCAGAGACTTTAGATGTTGTCTGCCTTTTTCGGTAAAGCCAAGGACATGGATGGCTTCTGGCAAGTCGTTTTCTCTGGCTTGTACCAAGATATAAGTCAAGAGGCGACGTACACGCGCCTTGGTATAACGCTTGGTCGCAACCGCTGCGACCAATTCCTCCACAGACTGAGCTGTTTTGATAGCTTCCTTGATGCGCGCTGCCATTTCTTGATTGACCTGATAGATAGTTGTTAAGTCTGGATTTGACAAGATTTGATAGCGGAGCAAGGGAAAATAGTCATCCCATCTCACCTTACTGGCTTGCTCAAAGAGAGCAACAGAAGGCATAAAGCGTTCTAAGAAATCTTTGTCACTTTGGTGCTGACGTAGGGCTGTCGCCGAGGCAAAGTCCACATCCTTGTCCACAGAATGATATCCTGCTCCCTGACGCTGAATAGGATGTAGCTTGATATTGCGTCCTGCAACCGCCTTAGCATAGGCTAGAGCAAGAACATGATTGGGGGTATTTCCTGAAAACTCAAGACCTGCAAATTCCTTCCACATGGCTTGGGTTTTCTGAGGATAGGAGAGAGAATCAGGCAAATTTTCCACAAAATTCTCCATCTCTCTACCTTGCTCTGTGTATAAGTCAGCGATTTTTTGATAATCTAAAACTTCTTCTGTCCCAAAAGCGAGGCTATCAATACCCAACTGTGCTAAGATATCCACAGCCCCTTGACCAAAGAAATCCGCCGCCTGAACACTGACTAAAAAGGGCAACTCCACTACCAGATCCGCTCCATTTTCAAGCGCCATCTGGGCCCGTGTCCATTTGTCCACGATAGCAGGCTCTCCTCTTTGCATGAAGTTCCCAGACATGGCAACAATTTTCAGCCCCTTCGCCTGCTCCAGCAGGTATTTATGCCCATTATGAAAAGGATTGAACTCCGCGATAATACCTGTGATGGTCATATTTTCTCCTTATTACAATTCAATAGAACATTGTAATAATTATTATTTTAACCCTAAAAATTGTTCAAAAATATCATTGTTTGAAAAATTAATTCCCCAACGTTTATTGAAATGTTTTTTCAAGTATTCAGATCTCTGATAAATAGATTCAACAGTCCAATCTTCATAGTCTCTTGCCAACGTTCTCTCTGAGAAAATACCAAACTCATAACAGCACTCTCCTTTTTTTCTTTTTTCGGGATAAGATTTATCACCAAGATAACCATTCTTTTTTTTGCCAATCAACAACAAGTTTGGTAAGGAATGTTTGAACTTATTTTTTTCCCTGTCTTTAAAATCACCAAATTGACGATCCCAATATGTATTTCGACCCGCTTTAGGATATATATGCTCGATATTATAAAGATCACTTTCAAAATGAGAAAAGAGTTCACTAATTTTTTTCTCATACTCTGGATCTTTTGCCTCTTCAATTAAATAAGCTTCTAAATTATACAGAATATATTTTGCAACTCGTTTATTATTTTCATAAAAGTAAAACGAATCTACTTTTGTATTATCAAAGAATTTTCCAGTAACAAATGCTTGTTTCAACTTATTAACAGTTATTCTTAACTTATTGAGATAATCCAGATAATCAAATTCTTCGTTTTCACCAAAATCTCGCAACTGTATAGAGAATTCACTCAATTCTATAAAGGAGAACATTTTATCATAATTGCCTTTATATTTTAAATTACTCAAAAACAATCTTATAAGTATAGCAGATTCAAATTGTTGTAATATTGCTATCCGTTTTTTTTCATCACAATTCTCATCACCATATAAAGAGAAAATAATTCTCTTCAGTGAATCTATGGGGAATATTGCATCAAAAATAAAATTATTGCTTCTAGAATTGAGTAAAATTTTAATTCCATTTAATAATTTAGCCTCTTCAAAACTAATCGTTGAATATTGAAAAGGATTATTTAACCAAACCCATAATGTTATTTTTTTACCCAAATCATCAATATAACCTTTTATGTCATTTATATCAATAGTTTTATTAATCACATTGCTAGCAGTAAAATAATTATCCAAAAGAAAATCAACATTATTAATTGAATTTTGAATTTTTCTCTCTCCTTCTATTTTGCTAATATATTTTTTCAAAGGTTTATAAGAATCTATTTGTTGCACCAAAAAAGAATCATCTAATCCTCGCTTGAATATATTAGTTCCTAACAAAGCATCATAAGTATAATTGAGTTCTTCTGAACCTAAATATCTATATAATTTTTTCCAACATTCATTAATTTGTTCTCTTAAATTAGCTTTTGCACTATCACTAGTTTGTAAAAGCATTGTTAAATAAATTAATCTATTTTTCAATAACTCTAATTTCGACAAAGGTTTTCCTCGATTATTCATTGTCTCAAATGTAACAAAAATATCTAATTCCTCATCAATAATATACTTATTAAAAACAATATTATATAAGAGCTTCTTTAGTAATTTATCAAGATTTTCAAAACTTAACTTTTTACACTGAGTTGTAAAAAAATCTTTAGCCTCCTTCAAATTATTGGAATACTGATTTTGTTCCACAACAAAATTAGTATTTACTGGAAAATCATCTTTTAAAATTTCTTTAATATAAAACGCTAAGCTATCACTAGTATTATCGTACAAAAATTTATATGTTTTATTCCCATCTTTTTCTTGTGCTATATAATCACTATATATAGATTCAATTGACCGATTTGTATCTAATTTTTTATCAGCATGAAACTTCTTAGCAACTTCTAAAATAGTGACTAGTAGTATAACCGCCGTCGTCAATCGCTGTTGCCCATCAACAATATAGAATGGTTTCATACGTCTTTCAGTTATTAACCATTTTTCTTTATTCCAATTACTATAAATTTCACTATCTACTTGTTCAAAAGTTAAAACACCCGCATAATGATTACGATGTTCGTCAATTAATTCTATATCTTCCCAAAAATCTCGAATTTCTTTATCTCTCCATGAATATCCCCTTTGATAATCCGGAATTCTCAATAAATTTTCTCGAAGAATCACATCTAAAGTCTCTAAATTACCAAGCATTATTATCCTCTTTTCTTACTTATGATTTAATTAATTATATCATTATTTATTACAAAAACTATAACTACTTTCAATTTACTTTTATCCATGTTCTCCTACTTCTGCGCGACAAAAAACCAACGGGTACTTGTCTCTGTCGGCTCCTTGTCTTCAAAGTCGGCATAGAGTTTGAAGGACTTGAAACCAGCTTGTTCCAATAAAATATCGTAGGTCAAAACCTCATAAGTCCGCTCCTCATGCACTTCATCGTGGCGACTAAAGGAGCCGTCCGCTTCCTTGACAAAGAAAGTCAACTCATGCACGATGGAGTGAGGAGCCGCATCCTCATAGGTATCCCAGAGCATGGCAAAATCTTCCGCGTTTTCATGGTAGGAATAGCCTGGAAAAACCTCATCAGTCTGGTAGGTTGAATGCACATCAAAGATGAATACACCATCTTCGTTGAGGGCATTGTAGACCTCTTTAAAGACATCGCCTACTTCCACCTCATCCTGCATATAGCAGATAGAGTCAGAGTAACACGTAACAAAGTCGTACTTACCAGCCTTGGATAAATCCAGCATATTGCCTTCAATAAAATCAATCTTTTGCTTGGCTGAAGTAGCTCTCTTTTCAGCAATCCTCAGCATATCCGCGCTCAAGTCAAGTCCTGTCACATCAAAGCCAGCTTGAGAAAAGCGGACAGACTGGATACCTGTTCCACAAGCCAATTCCAAAAGCTTCTTTCTCTCCTTGGTCTTAGGCAAATGACGCAGAGAAAAATCTGTCCATTTATTGTATAAACTATCATCCATCACAGCATCGTAAACGGCCGCAAAGGTTTCATAAGTTGCCATAGTCATGATACCAAGTCCGCCCGTAATCGGAATGAAAATTAGGAGCTTGGACTTAGGATCCTGATCCAAGACTAAGCTATCTATTTTCCGACGATTACAGGACGGGTTCAAATCCTTTCTAAGATACAAAGAGCGTTAAAAGCAAGGAGAAAATAGGAAACCTTCTGCTGTATCGTCAGATACAAAGGAAGTTTATCTTTTTCTCGCAGCTTTTAGCTCGTGTTCAGTTTCGAGATGAACAAAACACGACGCCCTTCACCTTTCCATCAATTTTCTAAAATAAGCAAAGAAACCCAGTTGACTGCAACTGAGTTCATTTCCTATGCTAAGGCTTCAGAAATGTCTACTGAGTCCGCCTCATGCCATAGTTTTTCTAGGTTATAGTGGGCACGCATTTCTTCTGAAAAGATATGCACAACAACATCGCCTAGGTCCAACAACACCCAGCCTCCAGCTGCATCGCCTTCGACATGGCTGCCTTTAAAGCCTGCTTGAGCTACTTTTTCACGGATATTATCAGCTATAGCGTCCAACTGACGGCTATTCATTGAGCTCGTAATGACAAAGTAGTCCGTCACGCTGGTCAAATCTTGTACATCAAGTGCGAGGATATCCTCCGCACGTTTCTCATCAGCCGCTTTCACGACTAGTTCTAGTAATTCTTTTTCGTTCATTTAGTCCTCTTTCAAATAGTGCACAAAAGCGTTATAGGTTTCAAGGGTTTGAGGATAGATGGGAAATCCCTTATGAGCTAGATGTTCCACAGTTCGCGCTGTCTCATAGGCCACAGCCTTATTAAGTGACAAACTTGCAATCTCACGTGCCTCGTCCACTCCAGGGAAGGCACGATTATGCTCGATATAGTCTGCGACATAGATAACCTTATCAAGATCAGTCATCTGACCAGAACCGACTGTATGGATTTCAATAGCCCGCAGGATTTCTGGATTATGCAAATCCAAATCTTCCTGAATCTTGTAGATACCAACCATGCCATGCCAGACATTATTGCCCCAGTTTTTGAGATCAGAATCCAGCTGATAACGGTCAATCAAATCCAAAAATTCCTGATCTGACAGTTTTTTAGCATAGTCATGAAGAAGGCCTGCTAGACCAGCTTTCTCGGCATCAACTCCGAATCGCTTCGCTAGCTCTATGGCTGCACGCTCTACACCAAGACAATGGGTTAGGCGTTTTTCAGGTAGAAGCTCTGCCATTCTTTCCAACAAAGCCTCACGGGAACAGTTGATATAGTCTTGGTATGCCATCAGTAAAGTCCCTCCTTCTCGATGTAGTCTAGCACCGGCTGAGGTAGGAGAAAGTTGGGTTTCCGACCTTGGGCAATGAAGTCACGCACCATGCTGGAGGAAATATCCATGAGAGGCACATCCACCCAGATAACTGGATAGGAAGTCCCTGCCTTGTAGCGTGGGCGCTGAACTCCAACAAACTGAACCATGTCGACCAGCTCATCAATTCGGTACCATTTAGGCAGATAGTCCACCATATCAGCCCCGATAATAAAGTAATAATCCGTATCTGGATTCTTCTCAGTTAGAAGCTTCATGGTGTCGTAGGTGTAGGAAATGCCCTTGCGCTCTAACTCAATGGTTTCAATGTCCAGACCTTCAATCCCCTCAATCGCCAACTCAAGCATCTTAAGACGATGATGCTCAGGAATGGTTTCCTTTTTATCTACATGAGGAGGTTGGTATTCGGGCATGAGCAGGACCTGATCCAGTCCTAACTGTTGTCGTACTTGGTCCGCCACAACAAGATGGGCATTGTGAACGGGATTAAAATTCCCTCCTAGAATCCCGACTTGTTTGCGTTTTTTCTCCTTGATTTCTGGCTCCAACTCTACCTTGGTAAAGGGAGTCAATAATTCGATTGCCATAGGCTCGTCTTCCTTTAATTCTCTGTAAAAACAGTTGTTTGGAGTAGGGTTTTAGATTTCTTTAACTTTCTTGGAAATCTTGCGATTTTCTTTCTTGCTGGATTGCTTAAACAAGATCAAGATGCGTCCGATTTTTTGGACTGTATCCACACCAATTTCTTCTTCCAAGATTTCAGCTACTTCGTGGATGTTTTCGTCTGTGTTTTGTAAGAGTGTAACCTTGATCAATTCGCGAGCATCAAGAGCTTGACGGACGCTGGTTTTGATTTGGTCGTTGAGACCATTTTTCCCGATTTGAATGATGGGTTTGAGGGTATGTGCCTGACTGTTGAGGAAGGCACGTTGTTTTGATGTTAATGACATATTCTTTCTTCCTTTTTGGATAGTTATTTTAGGTGGTGAGGGACGGTCGGAACTAATTTTTCAGAGATTTCATCTTTGAAAAATGGATTTCCTGACCTCACAATTGAGCCTAAGTCTCAATTTTGCCCCTTGCCAATCTCAATCTAAAGATTGGCAATCACACCACGGCAATAACTATCTTTGTATGAGCTCACTTTGTTCGCTCAATAATTCTATAATGATACTTTTAAATAATTGCTTTTCGTGTGACGACGGCGACGCCTTCTGGTGCCCAGACGGCGACTTTGGCGCTGCCTGTTACGCGGATCCAGCCTAGTCCTGAGATGACTAGGTCTGTCTTGTCCTTGATGGTAAAGACATGCTGGACTAGTTTTGGAAAATCTTCTTTTTCCTTACTATTTGGTGGTGTCAGAAGGGTTCCAAGGTGCTTGTCATAAAAGGCACTAGCGCCTTCTAGCTTGGTACGGTGGAGTTTGAGTTCATTGTCAAAGAAAGCTGTAAATCCTTGCTTTTCTCCTGACATGAAGTCAAAGCGTCCTAAACCACCTAAAAACAGGGTTTGCTCAGGGTTAAGCTGATAGGTTTTGGGCTTGATTTCCTTTTTAGGGCTGACATACTTGAGGTTTTTGGCCGTCAAGTAATGAGCCATCTGGTGACGATGGATGATTCCCGGCGTATCGTAAATATAAGATCCGTCGTCAAGCGGAATCTCAATCTTGTCCAAGGTTGTCCCCGGGAAACGCGAAGTCGTGATGACATTTTGGTCACCTGTGATTTCTTGGATAATGGCATTGATAAGAGTTGATTTCCCAACGTTGGTTACCCCAACTACATAGACATCACGCCCCTTACGGTAGTGCTCAATTTTGTCAATGACTTCCCTAATGGCATGCTTGTTTTGGGCTGAAGTCAGGACGACATCCACTGGACGAAGTCCTTCTTCGTGGGCACGTTCCATGAGCCACTGGCTAATCTTGCCCGGTTTAACTGACTTGGGCAGGATATCTTTCTTATTTCCGACCAAGAGGACATCATTGCCCGATACAAAGCGTGGCAGGCCTGGGATAACAGAGCCATTAAAATCAAAGATATCAATGACATTGACTACCAAAGCATCACTGTCTCCCACCTCGTGCAAGAGTTTGAGGAAATCATCGTCCGTCAACTGGACATCTGTGATTTCATTGTAATGGCGGAGACGGAAACAGCGTTGGCAATAGACTTCGCCTGTCTCCAAACCTTTTTCGAGTGCCGACTGGGGAGTAAATCCAAGACCAGCCTTGTCTGTCGTCTGAATGGTTGCTCCACAACCAATACAGAGAATTTCTTCCATAGTTAGATTCCTTTTTTATATATAATCGGTCCGTACTTTTCAGTGATTTTTCGCATGACACGGCGCTCGCGAGCCCGGTTAATCTGCGTTTTGATCGAGTCGTGTTGGACCAAGGGTTTGACCAAGATTGAGCGAATGCCTGCACGATGCGCTGCGCGAATATCCGTCATGAGTTGGTCGCCGACCATGACCACTTCATTTTTCTCGTAGTGAAATTCCTTCATGGCACGGTCAATCCCAAAAGTGAAAGGCTTCAAGGCCCAATAAACGTAGTCAATCCCAAATTTCTCAACTGCGCGTTGAACCCGTTTTTTGGTATTATTTGAGACCACGATGATGCGAATGCCTGCATCACGGAGATCATGTAGCCATTGCTTCATCTCTGGTGTCCCATCAGGGTTGTTCCAAGCTATGAGGGTGTTATCCAAATCGACCAAAACAGCCTTGATTCCCTGCGCCTGCAGGCTTGGGACTGTCAGATCATAGACTGCCCCCACAGCAAAATCTGGCATATAGTTTTCAATTGCCATTCTGGCTCCTTTTCTTTTTAATTTCTAGCAATTTTCTTTAAACATTGGGCTAAGACTGCCCATAAAATGAGACTAGCTATCAAAATATAAATCCAAGCATTCGGTTCATCTGTAAATGGTAAAGGGACATTCATTCCGAAGAATCCTGTAATAACCGCAAGGATAGCTAGCAAGACTGAGATAATTGTCAAAGTTGTCAAATTATCATTTAGATTATTATTTAGGATGTTGTTGTAAGAGGCTGAGAGTTGTTGCAAAACTTGAGATATCAAATCTGTCATTGAAACCAACTGATGGGCTTCAATCATAGCATCGTCAAACTGCTCTCTTTCTACCTCATTAAGATTGCGATAAAGAGCATGCCCTTGGATATGTTCCAAGAGGAGACGATTTTGTTTGGCAGCAGCTGTCAGGTAAACCATACCGGTTTCCAAGTCAGAAAGGGCAAAGAGATTTTTTTTAGTTGTTTTTTGACGAAGAAGTGCACTGATTTCATCCTTACTTTTATCCATCTCTTCAATAACTGGATAATAAGCATTACTAATAATCTCTAAACTGGCAAAAAGAAATTTGTAGATTGAAATGATTTCATGGCTTTCAAGGTAGGTTGCCATGCGTTTAATCACATAAGTATTCTTGTGATTGCTGATAGTGATCAACCGTTGTTTTTCAACGATAAAGGTCATCGGAATCGCTTCATAATATTCTTTATCTTTTTCTAAATCAAGAACATTGTAAATGAAGGTTACCGTCCCCGTTTCACGGTTATAATCCATGTGGGCTCGTTCATTTCTATCTAGAGCATACTCGATGGTTTCCTTATCCAATCCATAGACGTCAGAAAGATCTTCCATGTTTTTAATCTTGTCCACATCAAGGTCTATCCAGGTACAATTGTGACCTAGTTTTTTCTCTACAAATAGCATACTCTCTCCTTTACCAAACTCTTTCTATTGTACCACAAATCTGCCAAAATAGCAGACCTACTCTGTACGGGAAAAGTTGCTGACAACAGTGATATTTCGGTTGGGAACAAAGTGAAGGGCTTGGTCGTCACTGCGAAGTTGGGTCGTACGGATTCCTACACTGACAACCTTTCCAGATACGGTAATAGGACCATTTGTGAGGACCACTTCGTCGCCCACATCGAGCTGGCGTTCAAAGAGGATAAAGAAACCATTGATAACGTCAGACAGAAAACCTTGTGCGCCCATTCCAATGGCTACCCCAGCAATCCCTGCCCCAGCAAGGAGGCTGGAAACTGGCAATCCTAAAATGGACAAGATACAGTAAATCAAAAAGAAATAAAGTGTGTAGTTAAAAATATTCTCAAGTAAACGAGAAATGGTCTTTTGTCTGCCTGCATCCCGATTTGAAAATTTAAGCGAGGGCTTGACAATCTTTCGGACAGTCGCATGAAGCATCTTTTTAGCTATATAAAATAGCAGAAACAAAATTAAAAGAGAAATCACCTTGGTCAAGAGATTCTCTAATATGGTTGTTAAATCAAGTTTATCAAAATAGCGTTGAAAAAAATCTTGCATATAAAACTCCTTTTTAGTATTATACCACAAATCATCCCGTTCAAATCCCTCATAAATATTCCGATATTCCCCCAAACTCAAAAAAAGACTTGCCTCAACGGCATATTTATACTATAATCATAAACAATACATTTTGAAGGAGACTATTATGAAAAAAATCATTCGAGCCTGGAACAAGGCCAGCCTCATCAAACGTATCCTAATCGGCATGCTTCTTGGAGCCTCTCTAGGGCTACTTTTTCCTAGTCTGTCGGGGCTCGGCATTCTCGGCGACCTATTCGTTGGGGGTCTGAAAGCCATCGCTCCTGTCTTGGTCTTTACCCTCGTCGCAAATGCCCTCTCACAACATCAAAAAGGGCAAGATACCAATATGAAGACCGTTATTTTTCTCTATCTACTCGGTACCTTTGCAGCTGCCTTGATTGCCGTACTGGCTAGTTTTCTCTTCCCCGTCCAGATTACTCTCAGCAGTGCGAGCACAGAGATTGCCCCACCAGACGGCATCGGTCAAGTTCTCAGCAACCTCCTACTGAATCTCGTGGACAATCCCCTCAATGCCATCGTCCAAGCTAATTATATCGGGATCCTATCCTGGGCTGTTGTCTTTGGACTTGCTATGAGAGAAGCTAGCAAAAACAGCAAGGAATTGCTCAAAACCATGGCTGGTGTAACTTCCAAGATTGTGGAGTGGATTATCAATTTGGCACCTTTCGGAATTATGGGCTTGGTCTTCAAGACCATCTCTGATAAAGGAATTACCAGCCTTGCTAACTACGGAATTTTGCTAGGACTCTTGATTGCAACTATGGCTTTTGTGGCCCTTGTCATCAATCCCCTCATTGCCTTTTTCTTTATGAGAAAAAATCCTTATCCCCTTGTTTTTAAATGTTTGCGTGTCAGTGGAATTACAGCTTTCTTTACTCGTAGTTCTGCCGCTAATATCCCTGTCAACATGAAACTCTGCCAAGATCTAGGACTCAATCCAGATACCTACTCTGTTTCTATCCCCCTTGGCTCCACTATTAACATGGCTGGCGCAGCCGTAACCATTAACATTCTGACTCTAGCTGCAGTCAATACGCTAGGAATCTCTGTCGACTTTGGTACAGCCTTTGTCCTCAGTGTAGTGGCTGCCATTTCTGCCTGCGGAGCCTCTGGGATCGCTGGTGGATCACTCCTCCTCATTCCCGTCGCTTGTAGTCTCTTTGGGATTTCAAATGACGTTGCTATGCAGGTAGTCGGAGTTGGTTTTGTCATCGGTGTCGTCCAAGATTCCTGCGAAACTGCCCTGAACTCTTCTACCGACGTCCTCTTTACAGCAGTAGCTGAGTACGCGTCGGCACGTAAAAAATAGATTTTTTAAGACAAGTCTTCCAAGTCTTGTCTTTTATACTCTTATTCTAGTATTATAGGAAATTCTCATGTCTATCACCCAACGTACGACAAAACTGATCTTAGCGACCTGCCTCGCTTGTTTTCTCGCTTATTTTTTAGATTTATCATCAGCGGTTTCAGCTGGAATTATCGCCCTCTTAAGCCTATCCGACACGCGCAGAAGCACACTGAAATTGGCACGTAACCGCCTCTTTTCCATGCTCCTAGCCCTCGCTATCGGTGTCCTAGCCTTTCAACTGACAGGCTTTCACATCTGGAGCCTAGGCCTCTATCTGGCCATCTATGTGCCTCTAGCTTATAAAATGGGCTGGGAAATTGGCATCACTCCTAGCAGTGTCTTGGTCAGTCATCTCTTGGTACAGGAGTCTACTTCTCCAGCTCTCTTGCTCAATGAAGTGCTCCTCTTTCTCATCGGGACAAGCTTTGCTCTATTGGTCAACCTTTATATGCCCTCTCGTGAGAAAGCCATCCAAAGCTACCACCTTCAGGTCGAAGAAAAGTTAAAAGGCATCCTGCTTCGCTTTAAGTACTATCTGTCGAGGGGAGACGGACGCAATCGAGCCCAACTCGTTGACCAATTAGACAACCTCCTCGATGAAGCTCTCAAACTGGTATACCTGGATCACTCGGATCACCTCTTTCACCAGACAGACTACCATATCCACTACTTTGAGATGAGACAACGACAAAGTCGTATCCTGCGAAATATGGCCCAGCAGATCAATACTTGTCACCTAGCCGCAAGTGAAAGTTTGATCTTGGCCCAGCTCTTTTCTAAGATTGCTGCCCAGCTAAGCCAGACCAATCCTGCCAACGAGCTACTTGATGACATCAAACGCTATCTGCAAGTCTTCCGCAATCGGAGTCTCCCTAAAACACATGAGGAGTTTGAAACCCGTGCTACCCTCCTGCAGCTACTACGCGAAGCCGAAACCTTTATCCAAGTCAAGGTCGATTTTTATCAGAAATATGGAAACTAGAAAAACCTCATAAGAATTCATGTAACATGATTTCTCTGAGGTTTTTAATTTACCTTTGACTTCAATTACCTTTACTACATGAAAAAATCCACGAATCGATATTATTCGCGGACTTTTCCTAGTGAAGCGTTTAGGTAAGCCACCATAGCGGTCACCGATTGTTAGATTACGACACTGAGTTTTACAAATCGCTTTCATTTGTAAAACTCAGTTAGTGAAGCAGTTAGGCAAGTCTAATAGGACTTGCTGTAGTCTACTTAGATTGCTATGCAATCAAGTAGACTTACTGAATCACATCTTCTCTTCTAACTTCACATCTGGATACTTGTCCGCAAACCAGCGCAGGGCAAATTCGTTTTCAAAGAGGAAAACAGGTTGGTCGAAACGGTCTTTAGCTAAGATATTGCGGCTTGATGACATGCGCTCGTCTAGGTCCTCAGGCTTGATCCAACGAACCGTCTTTTTACCCATTGGGCTCATGACCACTTCTGCGTTGTACTCACCTTCCATACGGTGTTTAAACACTTCAAACTGAAGTTGACCTACAGCGCCCAGCATGTACTCGCCTGTTTGGTAGTTAGTATAAAGCTGAATAGCTCCTTCTTGCACCAGTTGCTCAATCCCCTTGTGGAAGGATTTTTGCTTCATGACATTCTTAGCAGAAACTTTCATGAAAATCTCAGGTGTAAAGGTTGGCAGTGGTTCAAATTCAAACTTGTTTTTTCCAACCGTCAAAGTGTCTCCAACCTGATAAGTACCGGTATCGTAAACACCGATGATATCACCTGCCACAGCATTGGTCACATTCTCACGGCTTTCAGCCATAAACTGGGTGACATTAGAAAGCTTGGCACCCTTACCAGTACGAGGCAGATTGACACTCATGCCACGCTCAAATTCACCTGAAACGATACGGACAAAGGCAATACGGTCACGGTGACGAGGGTCCATGTTGGCTTGGATTTTAAAGACAAATCCTGAGAAGTCCTTGTCATAAGGATCCACAATTTCGCCATCTGTTTTCTTGTGGCCATGTGGTTCTGGAGCAAACTTGAGGAAGGTCTCAAGGAAGGTCTGCACACCAAAGTTAGTAAGAGCTGATCCAAAGAATACAGGTGTTAATTCTCCAGCCAGAATAGCTTCTTCTGAGAATTCATTTCCCGCTTCATTCAAAAGCTCAATGTCATCTTTGACTTGCTCGTAGAAAGGATTGCTACCAAAAAGCTTGTCCCCTTCTTCCAGACTGGCAAAACGCTCATCCCCTTTATAGAGTTCCAAGCGTTGGTTATAGAGGTCATAGAGCCCTTCAAAGGCTTTCCCCATCCCGATTGGCCAGTTCATTGGATAGCTAGCTATGCCCAAGACTTCTTCCAATTCTTGCAAGAGGTCCAGTGGCTCACGGCCATCACGGTCCAGCTTGTTCATAAAGGTAAAGACAGGAATGCCACGGTGTTTGACAACCTCAAACAATTTCTTGGTTTGGGCCTCGATACCCTTGGCAGAGTCGACGACCATGACCGCAGCATCCACCGCCATCAAGGTACGATAAGTATCTTCTGAGAAGTCCTCGTGCCCTGGGGTGTCAAGGATGTTGACGCGCTTGCCATCATAGTCAAACTGCATGACAGATGAGGTTACCGAAATACCACGTTGTTTCTCGATATCCATCCAGTCAGACTTGGCAAAAGTCCCTGTTTTCTTTCCTTTTACCGTACCAGCCTCACGAATCTCGCCCCCAAAGTAGAGCAACTGCTCAGTAATGGTTGTTTTCCCCGCGTCCGGGTGAGAAATAATGGCAAAGGTACGGCGTTTCTTGATTTCTTCTTGAATAGTCATAAGTTCTCTTTCTTTGATTTTCTATTTTTAGTTGTTTCAGTAGTTAAGAATGATTTTTACATTGGATTTTACTATTCCTTTCAACTCTCCATTATATCGGATTTTGGGGAGTTTTTCAATTGCTCATCCGATGAAAAGGCAAGCTAGAGCACAGATTGCGCCTGATTTCTCTTTTTCCACCGTTTCTTGAACAAGATATCAAAGAGAACAAGAGCCAGTGAAAGGATGACCGACACAAGGAGGTACTTTAGCCATAGAGGAGCATTCGAGATAAACGGTGTATCTCTTAAGAGACCATAATTTCCACCCGTCACCTGATTAACCCCAACTAGAAAGAGATTGAGGATAAAGGTATAGGCTACAATCATATATTTCTTGAGCAAGGTCTTATCATAGTGATTCATCAAGTAAACCAAGGAATTCACCAAAAGGACATAGTGCCCAATCAAAAATGAAAAACTAGTGATATGGGGGAAATCATAGGGGTCAAAAACGGGGTAAACCAAGGCAAAGACCGCTCCACTTACTCCTAAGAGGGCAAAGTATTGCTTGCTCCGCCATTTATCTGGCAAGAAAACTACCGCAAACATAGCCAAACGACAATGATAAAATGGAAGGCTATTAGAAAATGGAATCCCAAAACCAACATACCAACTATATAGGGCTAGTAACTGGAGGATCTGAATCCCCTTAAACAAGTAGACAAAGCGTGGATTCTTGTGATAAGCAAGCGCCCCATAAATACAAAGCACTAAGACAAGCATCATAACCCCATACCAAAAGAGCGAAATGGGAGGAGGTACGGTTTGGAATCTTGTAAAAAAATTATGTAGCATATTTTCTATCCTAACTCATCTTTCGAGGAATTCTTCCTACATTAATCTC
Source organism: Streptococcus oralis (assembly GCF_003943415.1). GTDB lineage: Bacteria > Bacillota > Bacilli > Lactobacillales > Streptococcaceae > Streptococcus > Streptococcus oralis_BJ. The sequence goes on from NZ_RJPK01000005.1 coordinate 18,071, forward strand.
TAGTCTCACTCAATTTTTCTTTTAGTTTAACTATTATAGCGAATTAAAAGCGATTTTTCAATTTCTATTTCTTTTCAGTTTGCCTTAGCTTATTTATAGGAAAATATGGTAAAATAGAACAGACTAAAAATCATCATTTCACGAAAGGATGCAAGATGAAAATTACGCAAGAAGAGGTAACACACGTTGCCAATCTTTCAAAATTAAGATTCTCTGAAGAAGAAACTGCTGCCTTTGCGACAACCTTGTCTAAAATTGTTGACATGGTTGAATTGCTAGGCGAAGTCGACACAACTGGTGTCGCACCTACTACAACCATGGCTGACCGTAAGACCGTACTCCGCCCTGATGTGGCCGAAGAAGGAACAGACCGTGATTGCTTGTTTAAAAACGTACCTGAAAAAGATAACTACTATATCAAGGTACCAGCTATCCTAGATGATGGAGGAGATGCCTAATGACTTTTAATAACAAAACTATTGAAGACTTGCACAATCTCCTTGTCTCTAAGGAGATTTCTGCAACAGAATTAACCCAAGCAACGCTTGAAGATATCAAATCTCGCGAGACAGCTATCAATGCTTTTGTTACCATCGCTGAAGAGCAAGCTCTTGCGCAAGCCAAAGCCATTGATGAAGCTGGAATTGATGCTGATAATGTCCTTTCAGGAATTCCGCTGGCTGTTAAGGATAATATCTCTACAGACGGTATCCTCACAACTGCAGCCTCAAAAATGCTCTACAACTACGAGCCAATCTTTGATGCGACAGCCGTTGCCAATGCCAAAGCTAAGAGTATGATTGTTGTTGGAAAGACCAACATGGACGAATTTGCCATGGGTGGTTCAGGTGAGACTTCTCACTACGGAGCAACTAAAAATGCTTGGGACCAGACCAAGGTTCCTGGTGGTTCATCAAGTGGTTCTGCTGCAGCTGTAGCGTCAGGACAAGTCCGCTTGTCACTTGGTTCTGATACTGGTGGTTCCATCCGCCAACCTGCTGCCTTCAACGGGATCGTCGGTCTCAAACCAACCTACGGAACGGTTTCACGTTTCGGTCTCATTGCCTTTGGTAGCTCACTAGACCAAATCGGACCTTTCGCACCAACTGTTAAGGAAAATGCCCTCTTGCTCAACGCTATTGCCAGCGAAGATGCCAAAGACTCGACTTCTGCTCCTGTCCGCATTGCCGACTTTACTTCAAAAATCGGCCAAGACATCAAGGGCATGAAAATCGCTTTGCCTAAAGAATATCTTGGCGAAGGAATTGACCCAGAGGTTAAGGAAACTATCCTGAATGCAGCCAAACACTTTGAAAAACTTGGTGCTATCGTCGAAGAAGTCAGCCTTCCTCATTCTAAATACGGGGTTGCCGTTTACTACATCATTGCTTCATCAGAAGCTTCATCAAACTTGCAACGCTTTGACGGTATCCGTTACGGCTACCGCGCAGAGGATGCGACTAACCTTGATGAAATCTATGTAAACAGTCGTAGTCAAGGTTTTGGTGAAGAGGTCAAACGCCGTATCATGCTGGGTACTTTCAGTCTTTCGTCAGGTTACTACGACGCCTACTACAAGAAGGCTGGACAGGTCCGTACCCTCATCATCCAAGATTTCGAAAAAGTCTTTGCGGATTATGACTTGATTTTGGGACCAACTGCTCCAAGTGTTGCCTACGATTTGGACTCCCTCAACCATGATCCCGTTGCCATGTATTTGGCTGACCTTTTGACCATCCCAGTCAACTTGGCAGGTCTACCAGGAATTTCGATTCCTGCTGGATTCTCTCAAGGTCTACCTGTCGGTCTCCAATTGATCGGTCCTAAGTACTCTGAGGAGACCATTTACCAAGCTGCCGTTGCTTTTGAAGCAACAACAGACTACCACAAACAACAACCCGTGATTTTTGGAGGTGACAACTAATGAACTTTGAAACAGTCATTGGACTTGAAGTCCACGTAGAGCTCAACACCAATTCAAAAATCTTCTCACCTACATCTGCCCACTTCGGAAATGACCAAAACGCCAATACAAACGTGATTGACTGGTCTTTCCCAGGAGTTCTGCCAGTTCTCAATAAAGGGGTTGTCGATGCCGGTATCAAGGCCGCTCTTGCCCTCAACATGGACATCCACAAAAAGATGCACTTTGACCGCAAGAACTACTTCTATCCTGATAATCCCAAAGCCTACCAAATTTCTCAGTTTGATGAGCCAATCGGTTATAACGGATGGATTGAAGTGGAGCTAGAAGACGGTACGACCAAGAAAATCGGTATCGAACGTGCCCACTTGGAAGAAGATGCTGGTAAAAACACCCACGGTACAGATGGCTACTCTTATGTTGACCTCAACCGCCAAGGGGTTCCCTTGATTGAGATTGTATCTGAGGCTGACATGCGTTCTCCAGAGGAAGCCTACGCTTATCTGACAGCCCTCAAGGAAGTTATCCAGTACGCTGGCATTTCTGATGTTAAGATGGAAGAAGGTTCTATGCGCGTGGATGCCAACATCTCTCTTCGTCCTTATGGTCAAGAGAAATTCGGTACCAAGACAGAGTTGAAGAACCTCAACTCCTTCTCCAATGTCCGTAAAGGGCTTGAATACGAAGTCCAACGTCAAGCCGAAATCCTTCGCTCAGGTGGTCAAATCCGCCAAGAAACACGCCGTTACGATGAAGCTAACAAGGCAACCATCCTCATGCGTGTCAAAGAAGGTGCTGCAGACTACCGCTACTTCCCAGAACCAGACCTCCCTCTCTTTGAAATCTCTGATGAGTGGATTGAAGAAATGCGTACAGAGTTGCCAGAGTTTCCAAAAGAACGCCGTGCTCGCTACGTTGCTGACCTTAGCTTGTCAGACTACGATGCTAGCCAGTTGACAGCAAACAAAGTCACTTCTGACTTCTTTGAAAAAGCTGTTGCCCTCGGTGGTGATGCCAAACAAGTCTCTAACTGGCTCCAAGGGGAAGTTGCTCAATTCTTGAACGCTGAAGGCAAAACTCTCGAACAAATCGAATTGACACCAGAAAACTTGGTTGAAATGATTGCCATCATCGAAGACGGCACTATCTCATCTAAGATTGCCAAAAAAGTCTTTGTCCACCTGGCTAAAAATGGCGGTGGTGCGCGTGAATACGTGGAAAAAGCAGGTATGGTCCAAATCTCAGATCCAGCTATCTTGATTCCAATCATCCACCAAGTCTTTGCTGATAACGAAGCTGCTGTTGCCGACTTCAAGTCAGGAAAACGCAACGCAGACAAGGCCTTCACAGGCTTCCTTATGAAGGCAACCAAAGGCCAAGCCAACCCACAAGTTGCCCTTAAACTCCTCGCCCAGGAATTAGCGAAGTTGAAAGAAAACTAGACAGAACAAAACCAGCCCTAAGGTTGGTTTTTTCTTCTCTACCAGTTCCCAATAACTATTTTGGCTTTATTTCTAGAGTATTTTATGGTAAAATGAAGAGTAATAATATTTATTAATGAGGTAAAAACATGATTGAAGCAAGTAAATTAAAAGCTGGTATGACCTTTGAAACAGCTGACGGAAAATTGATCCGCGTTTTGGAAGCTAGCCACCACAAACCAGGTAAAGGAAACACGATCATGCGTATGAAATTGCGTGATGTCCGTACTGGTTCTACATTTGACACAAGCTACCGTCCAGAGGAAAAATTTGAACAAGCCATCATCGAGACTGTCCCAGCTCAATACTTGTACAAAATGGATGACACAGCATACTTCATGAATACAGAAACTTACGACCAATACGAAATCCCTGTAGTCAATGTTGAAAACGAATTGCTTTACATCCTTGAAAACTCTGATGTGAAAATCCAATTCTACGGAACTGAAGTAATCGGTGTAACTGTACCAACTACTGTTGAATTGACAGTTGCAGAAACTCAACCATCTATCAAAGGTGCTACTGTTACAGGTTCTGGTAAACCAGCAACGATGGAAACTGGACTTGTCGTAAACGTTCCAGACTTCATCGAAGCAGGACAAAAGCTCGTTATCAACACTGCAGAAGGAACTTACGTTTCTCGTGCCTAATCTCTAGAAAGAGGTCATTCTATGGGAATTGAAGAACAACTTGGCGAAATCGTTATCGCTCCACGTGTACTTGAAAAAATCATTGCTATTGCTACTGCAAAGGTAGAGGGGGTTCACTCTTTTTCAAACAAATCAGTATCTGATACCCTTTCAAAACTTTCACTCGGCCGTGGCGTTTATCTTAAAAACGTGGACGAAGAACTCACAGCAGATATCTATCTCTACCTTGAGTACGGAGTAAAAGTTCCTAAGGTAGCTGTTGCTATCCAGAAAGCTGTTAAAGATGCAGTCCGCAATATGGCTGATGTAGAACTCGCTGCTATCAATATCCACGTTGCAGGTATCGTTCCAGATAAAACACCAAAACCTGACTTGAAAGACTTGTTTGATGAGGACTTCCTCAATGACTAGTCCACTATTAGAATCTAGACGTGAGCTCCGTAAGTGTGCCTTTCAAGCTCTTATGAGTCTTGAGTTTGATACAGACGTCGAAACTGCTTGTCGTTTCGCCTACACACACGATCGTGAAGATACGGATGTGCAACTCCCAGCCTTTTTGACAGAGCTCGTTTCTGGTGTTCAAACTAAAAAGGAAGAACTAGACAAGCAAATCACACAGCATTTAAAAGCAGGTTGGACCATCGAGCGTTTAACACTCGTGGAGAGAAACCTCCTTCGCTTGGGAGTCTTTGAAATCACTTCATTTGACACCCCTCAGCTGGTTGCTGTTAACGAAGCTATCGAGCTTGCAAAGGACTTCTCAGATCAAAAATCTGCCCGTTTTATCAATGGACTGCTCAGCCAGTTTGTAACAGAAGAACAGTAAACAGAAAAAGTGTTTGACATAAATCAAACACTTTTTTCTTTGCCTCCACTATCTAAAAAAGTGGTAATAGACATAATATTACAAGTTTAATATTCATTTTTCTAAAAATATTTTAAAAAAAAGTTCTGCTTACATCTAAAAACTAGTAAGAAAAGTTAAATTATCTACTTTTGTTGTATAATTACATTTTTTTTAAAATATAATAAAAAAGCGTTATAATTAACCTAAATATCTCTTATAGGGTATATTTGTTATAGATCCTTTTCTTCTAACTTTCGATAAAAGTTTTTATTCTCTTGGTGTCGAGCTTCCAGTACATTCTCTATACGATTCTTATACAGTTGATGATAGTTATCTAAATTGTTCTCTATCTCAAAGATATATGGTTGAATTTCAGCAAAACTACTGTCTCTACATGCATAGGAAAGCGCCTCTAGGAGATGATCCGTCTCCCTGCTAAACTTGTGGAAATCATCATCCAAATCCATCTCCAAACGCTCTAAGTATCGCAATTTACGATTGTGTTCATCCTCTAATTTCTGAAGTTCCTTTTTATCCATGACCCGTTTTCTCCTAGCTTTTGATCGGACTCTGTAAAGTAGGTGTTTGCAAGGTCTGTGTCAAGTAAGTTTCGGCAGCATCTGCAGCTTTCCCCTCAAATCCACCCTTAATATTGTTCACATAGGTCTTAGAAGCGTAGTCTTGCATATCTGTGGCTGCTTCCTGCAACTTTTTAGCTAACTCAGCTCCTTTAGCAAGGATTGACAACTCTTTTGCAGTTACCAAGGCCCTGACTGCTTGGCGTTCTTGTTCCTTCATTCTTTCCTTGAAGCCTCTGTCGAGTTGCTCTCTTGTAATTAAGGTATCCTCATCAGTTAGCACTACCATTTTTACCCCTCCATGTTTGTTTTACATCCGCCAATAGATTATTAAAATCTTCAGCACTATCTGTATCTATGGTCTCAAAGGAGCCACTAGCTTTAACCAAGCTTTCCCCCAGTTGCTCAATTTGTGTCAGGAAGGATGTTGCTGCAGTCTTCGTGTCACTTTCTACGCCTTCATCCCAAAAGCTTGTTGTATCAAAACCAGAAAGTAGATTTGTAACTTCTGAACTTGACAAATATCCAACCATGTCAAAGGCTGTCTGTCTTGTTTCTTTTATCATGTTTTGAATATCTTCCTTAGCATCTGAAAGTAAGGTTTTCACAGATTTTACTTTATCTTCCATGTCAAAATTTGCCAACTGGGCTGCTGTCTGAAGCAACTGAGCTCGAACCAAGATTCTTTGATTTCCTGAAAGATTGCCACTTCTCAGTTGTTCCTGATAACGAGGAATAGCTTCTCGATCCCACTTTATAGATTCCTGACGAGCTTCTTCGACGATTTTACTATATTCAGTTGTAAAATTCTCGTAAACTGAATAACCAATAGCTGCCTTTATTTTAAACTCACCTCTCATAATGGAATTTAAAACATTTGAGGCTACATTTTCATCAACTCCTAAAGCCCTGAGAGAATCCAAAGATGTCGCAATTAATCGAGCCAACTTTTCACCTGCCCTGAGCAATTCCGGGTGAAAATCCTCAGACGCAGTCAATAAATTTCCCTTTCCATCCGATTGGAAAACACCAAAGTCGTGGGAGCTTTCCGGATCAGTAATCTGGGTATAATGCAAGGGGACCAGGACATTGACTTTACCGACGGGTTTCTTAAGAGGTTCATCGGAATCCCCAGGTAATTTGGTGATGGTATGCTCACGATTGAGCATACCCACGATATCAAAAGGATTGACATAATACTCTATTTTTTCGCTAATCTTTTTGATTTTCTCATCGCTGAGGCCCATTTTCTTTAAACTCTTTGTCGTGTCTGGACCGTCAAAGAGAACGACTTTGCCAATTTTCTCAAGTTCCTCATCGCTGAGGCCCGCTACTCCTTGGGCAGAGACAATGGTCCCTAGGGAGTGACCCGTGATATCCATCGTAGCGTTGGGAGCTTTTTCGCGCATCTCTGCAATTTTAGCTTTCATACCTGCCGTCGCTAACTTAGCTTGCGGCGTATGGATGTGGTTAAGGGCAAACTTCGCATCGTTGTCAACCCAGTCGTTCCAATTTTCTTTACTGATGGCATCACTGCCGCGGATAGCCATATAGGTTTTCGTAGTATCATTAGTCAAGGTAGGCGTATCCGTTAAGTAGTAGGCACTGAAACCAGCTTCATCATCAGTTAACAATCCTTTTTGATAACGTTTGTGATGAATATCCTGCCTCATCCCATTCGCATCAGGAACTGGTATCGATGTGACTTTATAAGTATCTCGCAACTCAGGATCTGGTTGCAAGTAGACTTTTCCATTATGAGGAAGATTTTTGCCTCCAGGAGTGATTTCACCATCAAAAACTATATCTCTAGAAAAGTTAAAATCTTGAAAAGTTTTTGAATTATTTAAAGGCGGAAAATTATTCGGGCGATTAGCATATGCCGACTGCGCCAAATCTGCATAAAAATTATCAAAATTTTTTAAGTTACTATTACTCATATATAAACCATCCACCATCTCTTAAAATTCTTATGGGTTGCATTTCAGAAATCCTCTCAAGGTTAGGCAAGGCGTGCCTGTTATTATCTAAAGGAAATCCAAGAGTAAAACTGCTTTCCTTTATATTATTTATACGCCCTTTAAATGTTAGCATATAACCGCCTCCTTGAGGAGTTCCATTCCCTATCTGACCAACTTCCATACTATCCCAATCAAATTGAACGCTTTCGACTTTAGGGTTTCTAGACTTTATAAAGTTCGCCATCTCCTCTTCATGCTCTTTCAAATAAGCCAACTGCTTAGCCCGTGGGCTCAGAGTTATTCCTCCAAATAGATTTGTCTCTTGTGCCATCCATGCTCCTCCTCCAAAAATTACAAGTGCTAAAACTAACCAAAGCAAAGTACGTTTTTTCATGATTATCCTCCTTAAACGTGGATTCTAAACCTATTATATCATGAATGTAAAAAAAAATACTTTTAGCAAGTATTCGAAGTTAATAGGCAATGAGGAATAATGTTAAATCCGCATAAAAATTATCAAAGGTTTTTAAATTGCTGTTAGTCAAAAATTCTTCCCCCCACTCGTAAATAATTGGCTAAAGCCATTGAATTAGGAATAATTTTATCATTCTCAATATCAAAAGTAACATTCCAAGAGGAGGATTCAATATGATTAAAACTTCCATATACATTTACAATTTCCCCTCCCCCTTGAGGGGTTCCATTCCCAACTTTTTCCCACTTAGTTTCATCCCAAGCAATCTGAACAGATTCAATCTTTGAATTTTTAGACTTTACAAATTTTACAATCTCTTCTTCATGCTCCTTTAGATAAGCCAACTGCTTAGTTCGTGGACTTAGAGTTATTTCTCCGAATAGATTTGTTTCCTGTGCCATCCATACGCCTCCTCCGAACAATACAAGGGCTAAAATCAGCCAAAGCAAGGTACGTTTTTTCATCTCTTTCCTCCTATATAGCGGAATCTAAGTATATTATATCATGAATGTAAAAAAAAAATACTTTTGGCAAGTATTGTAAGTCAACAGGGAATGAATAATGTTAAATTTGAATAAAAATTATCAAAATTTTTTAAGTTACTATTACTCATATATAAACCATCCACCATCTCGTAAAATTCTTATAGGTTGCATTTCATAAATAACCAATTCCTCAGGCACTTCATTTGAATTTCGTTTTAGAGGAATCCCTAATGTAAATTCAGTATCCTTATTATTATTGATTCTACCGTCCAATGTTATAATATACCCGCCACCCTGCGGAGTACCGTTTCCTATAACTTCGACTTTCATACTATCCCAATCAAACTGAACACTTTCAACTTTAGGACTTAAAGATTTTACAAAATCAGCCATCTCTTCTTCATGCTCCTTCAAATAAGTCAACTGCTTAGCTCGTGGGCTCAGAGTTATTCCTCCGAATAGATTTGTTTCCTGTGCCATCCATACGCCTCCTCCAAATACTACAAGAGCTAAAACTAGCCAAAGCAAGGTACGTTTTTTCATCTCTTTCCTCCTATATAGCGGAATCTAAGTATATTATATCATGAATGTAAAAAAAAATACTTTTAGCGAGTATTCGAAGTCAATAGGGAATGAACAGTGTTCAATCCGCATAAAAATTATCAAAGGTTCTTAAATTACTATTACTCATAAAGATCCCATAAATTTCCTTTCAAAATTCTTATTGGCTGCATTTGGATAATGACCAGCTTCTCTGGAATTTCATTTGCATTACGTTTCAGTGGGAAGCCTAATGTAAATTCAGTATCCTTATTATTATTGATTTTTCCGTCCACTGTCATCATATATCCCCCACCTTGAGGAGTACCATTTCCTACCTGACCAACCTTTATACTATCCCAATCGAATTGAACACTTTCAACTTTAGAATTCCAAGATTTAACGAAATTCGCCATTTCCTCCTCGTGCTCCTTCAAATAAGCCAACTGCTTAGCCCGTGGGCTTAGAGTTATTCCTCCGAATAGATTTGTTTCCTGTGCCATCCATGCGCCGCCTCCAAATACTACAAGAGCTAAAACTAGCCAAAGTAAAGTACGTTTTTTCATCTCTTTCCTCCTATATAGCGGAATCTAAGTATATTATATCATGAATGTAAAAAAAAATACTTTTAGCAAGTATTCGAAGTTAATAAGCAATGAGGAATAATGTTAAATCCGCATAAAAATTATCAAAACTTTTTAAATTGCTATTACTCAAATTTTTTCCCTCCAATACCTAGACCATTAACTAATGTCATAGAGGTTAAATTAATTTTTCCATCTTCTACACTTATCATTACATGCCAACCAGAATTTTCAATGTTATTGAATGTTCCATAGATATCAATAATCTCTCCACCTCCTTGAGGCGTACCATTTCCTATCTTATCCCATTGTGTCTGTTTCCAATCTATTTGAACTGTTTCTATCTTTGTATTTTGAGATTTTACAAACTCCTTAATCTCTTCTTCGTGCTCCTTCAAATAAGCCAACTGCTTAGCCCGTGGGCTCAGAGTTATTCCTCCAAATAGATTTGTTTCTTGTGCCATCCATGCACCTCCTCCAAAAATTACAAGTGCTAAAATTAGCCAAAGTAAAGTACGTTTTTTCATCTCTTTCCTCCTATATAGTGGAATCTAAGTATATTATATCATGAATGTAAAAAAAAATACTTTTAGCAAGTATTCTAAGTCAGTGGGGAATGAGCAGTGTTCAATCCGCATAAAAATTATCAAAGGTTTTTAAATTACTATTAGTCATAATAATACCATCCCCCATCCCTATAAATTCTTATAGGCTGCATTTCATAAATTCCAAATTCCTTTGGTATACTGTTTGCATCATTGTCTAAAGAAAATCCAACCATGAATTTCGTCTTATCATTATTATTTACCTTTCCTCTAAGTGTCAACATATAGCCTCCACCTTGTGGAGTTCCATTTCCTACTTGACCAACCTTCATACTATCCCAATCAAACTGAACACTTTCAACTTTAGGACTTAAAGACTTGACAAAATCAGCCATATCTTCTTCATGGTCCTTCAAATAAGCCAACTGCTTGGCTCGTGGACTCAGAGTTATTCCTCCAAATAGATTTGTCTCTTGTGCCATCCATGCGCCGCCTCCAAAGACTACAATGGACAAAACCAGCAAAATCAAGGCACGTTTTTTCATCTCTTTCCTCCTATATAGTGGAATCTAAGTATATTATATCATGAATGTAAAAAAATACTTTTAGCAAGTATTCGAAGTCTATAGGAAATGAGTGAGGGATTAAGCTATCATAAAAATTGTTATAATCTTTTAGATTACTATCCGTCATACTTGTCCCAGCCTCCATTTTTTAACACTCTAGGCTGATTATACATACCAATCCTATCTATTGAAGGCACATCATTTTTATTTTTTAATCGAAAATCTATTGTAAAGTCAGAATCCTTTATATGATTAAAAGAACCCTTTACTGATAGATTATAACCTCCCCCCTGTGGAGTTCCATTCCCTATCTGTTCAACAGTTAAACTATTCCAATCCATCTGAACAGATTCAATCTTTGAATTTTTAGACTTTACGAATTTTACAATCTCTTCTTCATGCTCCTTCAAATAAGCCAACTGCTTAGCCCGTGGGCTCAGAGTTATTCCTCCAAATAGATTTGTCTCTTGTGCCATCCATGCGCCTCCTCCGAATACTACAAGAGCTAAAACTAGCCAAACCAAAGTACGTTTTTTCATGACTGTCCTCCTAATAAGAAACTTTCTATTTCTACTATTAATACACTACTGTTAACCCGTTGTCATCATTTTACCCTATTTATTCGTTTTTTTCATCTAAACACGGTTATCAAAAAAGCTAAAACAAATTGTTCTAGCTTTTAAAATTTCTTAGTATTTTCTAAACCGTTGGTAACGTTCTTCGAGGAGCTGTTCCAAGGCTAATCCTTGCAAGCGGTCAAGTTCTGCACGCAATTCATTTTTAACACGAGCTTGCAGTTCTTTACTTGAGAGACCTGCTTCTGAGATTACCTTGTCCACGATTCCCATTTCTAGGAGTTCGTGTGAAGTGATTTTCATCAACTCTGCCGCCTCCATGGCACGGCTTCCATCCTTCCAAAGGATAGAGGCAAAGCCTTCTGGGCTGAGTACGGCATAGATCGAATTTTCCAGCATCCAGACACGGTCAGCAACGGCTAGTGCTAATGCACCTCCAGACCCTCCTTCACCGATAATAATCGCGATGATTGGAACCTTGAGGTCGCTCATTTCCATCAGGTTTCGAGCGATTGCTTCCCCTTGTCCACGTTCCTCAGCTCCAACACCTGGGTAAGCTCCAGCAGTGTTGATGAAGGTTACAACTGGACGACCAAATTTTTCTGCCTGTTTCATCAAACGAAGAGCCTTGCGATAGCCTTCTGGATGGGGTTGCCCAAAGTTCCGTTTGAGGTTGTCATGAAGACTCTTCCCCTTTTGGATACCAACAACTGTTACTGCTTGGTCACCTAACCAACCAATTCCACCAATGACCGCACCATCGTCTCTGAAAGAGCGATCTCCATGCAATTCGATAAATTCATCGAAGATTCCATTGGCAAAATCAAGGGCTGTCAAGCGACTTTGCTCGCGTGCCTCTCTGACTATTTTTGCAATATTCATCCGCGACTTCCTCCATGCAATCTCACTAATTTAGCAATTGTTTCTGGTAGTTCTCTACGTTTGACAATTGCATCAACAAATCCATGTTCAAGCAAAAATTCTGCCTTTTGGAAGTCATCCGGCAAGGTCTCACGAACTGTATTTTCGATAACACGACGCCCTGCAAAACCAACTAAACTCTGGGGCTCTGCTAGGATAATGTCACCTTCCATAGCAAAAGAAGCTGTCACTCCGCCTGTTGTCGGATCCGTCAAAATAGTCAGGTAAAAAAGTCCTGCCTTGGAATGACGTTGAACTGCCGCAGAAATCTTAGCCATCTGCATCAAGCTCATGATTCCTTCTTGCATGCGGGCTCCACCAGAAGCTGTGAAGAGTACGACTGGCAAGTTTTCTACCGTTGCATACTCAAACAAGCGCGTGATTTTTTCACCCACAACGGTTCCCATAGAAGCCATGATAAAGTTAGAATCCATGATCCCAAGGGCAACTTTTTGCCCCTTAATGCTAGCTGTACCAGTCAGGACAGCTTCATCCAAACCTGTCTTTTCACGCATGCTAGCCAGTTTTTTCTGGTAACCAGGAAAGTTCAAGGGATCTTGAGTTTCAATTCCTGTAAACATCTCCACAAAGCTATCAGAATCAACTGTCAAATCCAAGCGTTCCTGAGCTGAAATACGGAAAGTATAGCTACAATGGGGACAAATTCGTTCGCTCCCAAGATCCTTTTGGTAAATGGTGTGTTTACAACCAGGACACTGGGAAAAGAGTTCATCCGGAACCTCAGGCTTGGCTTGTGGTTTCTGCCTTACGGAACGGTTAGGATTGATCCGAATATACTTATCCTTTTTACTAAATAGAGCCATAACTCCCCCTTTTAGTTCTCATTCTGTTTGAAAGTCTATTCTTTTTCTTGGTATTTTGGCAAGAAAGTTTCCATCAAGAAGGAAGTATCGTAGTCACCAGCGATAACTCGGCGATCTGAAATCAGATCCAACTGGAAGTCTGCATTGGTTTGCACTCCTTCAATATCAAGTTCATAAAGTGCCCGTTGCATCTTCATCAATGCATCAAAACGATTCTCCCCATGAACAATGATTTTAGCAATCATACTATCATAGTAAGGAGGAATGGTATAACCTGGATAAACTGCTGAGTCCACGCGCAAGCCAACTCCACCACTTGGTAGATAGAGATTGGTAATTTTCCCCGGGCTTGGAGCAAAGTTAAATGCTGGATTTTCCGCATTGATCCGGCACTCGATAGCGTGACCTCGTAGGACAATATCTTCTTGTTTGAAAGGTAAAGGTTGCCCGGCAGCAATGCGAATCTGTTCCTTCACAATATCAACACCTGAAACAAACTCTGTAACTGGGTGTTCAACTTGCACACGAGTATTCATTTCCATGAAGTAGAAATTGCCACTGGCTTCATCGAGAAGAAATTCAATCGTCCCTGCATTTTCATAGCCTACAGACTCTGCTGCACGAACGGCCGCAGCACCAATTTCATTACGAAGGGTTTTGCCAATCGCAATGGACGGACTTTCTTCTAAGACCTTTTGGTTATTCCGTTGGAGTGAACAATCCCGTTCACCAAGATGGACAACATGACCCTCTTGGTCCGCAAGGATCTGAACTTCGATATGGCGAGCTGGATAGATCACACGCTCAAGATACATAGCGCCATTTCCAAAGTTGGCCTTGGCTTCACTGGATGCTGTTTCAAAGGCTGCGACCAAGTCTTCTGCCTTTTCAACCTTACGAATCCCTTTTCCACCACCACCTGCCGATGCCTTAAGCATAACTGGATAGCCAATTTTTTCTGCAACCGCAAGGGCCTCTTCAGCTGTGTGAACTTCACCATCAGATCCTGGGATAACTGGAACCCCAGCCTTGATCATTTGCTCACGCGCATTGATCTTATCTCCCATGGTATCCATTACAGCCCCAGAAGGACCGATAAACTTAATCCCTACTTCATCACACATAGTGGCAAACTTGGAGTTTTCGCTAAGAAAACCAAAACCTGGGTGGATGGCTTCTGCTTCTGTCAAGACTGCAGCAGATAAAATAGCGTTGATATTGAGATAAGACTCTGTCGCCTTACCAGGTCCGATACAGATAGCTTCATCCGCTAGGAGTGTGTGAAGAGCTTCCTTATCAGCTGTTGAATAGACTGCAACGGTCGCAATGCCCAATTCACGTGCAGCTCGAATAATGCGAACCGCAATCTCACCACGGTTGGCAATCAAAATTTTACGAAACATGGAGAACCTCCTTAGTTTCCAATTGCAAAGGTAAGAGTACCACTCGCTGCAAGCTTGCCATCTACTTCAGCCTTTGCTTCAACCACAGCAATCGTACCACGACGTTTGACAAAAGTAGCCGTCATGACTAATTGATCACCTGGTACAACTTGCTTCTTGAACTTAACCTTGTCCATGCCAGCGTAGAAGACCAATTTCCCTTTATTTTCAGGTTTGGACAATTCCAAGACACCAGCAGTCTGAGCCAAGGCTTCCATGATAAGAACACCTGGCATAACTGGGTATTGAGGAAAATGACCATTAAAGAAAGGTTCGTTGATGGTCACATTTTTAATGGCAACAATAGTATCTTCGCTCACTTCCAAGACACGGTCCACTAGGAGCATAGGGTAGCGATGGGGTAGAGCCTCTTTGATTCCTTGAATATCGATCATTTGATACGTACCAATCCTTTACCGAACTCAACCATTTCTTCATTTGAAACGAGAATTTCTGTCACCACACCATCCTTAGGTGCTGGAATCTCATTCATGACTTTCATGGCTTCGATGATCACCAAAGTCTGACCTTTTTTAACACTGTCTCCGACTGTGACAAAGGCAGGTTTATCTGGTCCAGCAGCCAAGTAAGCCACACCAACAAGTGGACTTTCAACGACATCACCCTCCGGAGCAACCGTCGTTTCAGCTGGTGCTGGAGCTTCTTCCACTGCACTCTCTACTGGAGTTGAAGGGGTAGAAACTACTGAACTTGCAGCTACTGCTGTTGGCACTGGAGCAACTTGAGCTGGTGCTTCAGAAGCCATCCTTGCTTCATTCTTACTGAACTGCAATTCGTCCGTTCCGTTTTTATAAAAAAATTCTCTCAAACTTGATTGGTCAAATTGAGCCATCAAATCCTTGATTTCATTTAAATTCATAATTATTTATTCTCCCAACGTTTGAAAGCAAGAACCGCATTGTGACCACCAAAACCAAAAGTGTTTGAAATAGCATAAGGGATTTCTTGCTCCAAGCCTTGTCCATAAACGACATTCGCTTCGATATAATCTGATAACTCGCTTGTCCCAGCTGTCATTGGTACATAGTTATGACGCATGGCTTCAATAGTAGCAATCGCTTCTACGGCCCCTGCAGCACCAAGCAAGTGTCCTGTAAAGGACTTGGTTGAAGATACAGGTACTTCTTTACCAAGGACAGCTACGATTGCACCACTTTCTCCTTTTTCATTTGCAGGAGTTGAAGTTCCGTGGGCGTTGACGTAAGCCACTTGCTCTGGAGAAATTTCTGCCTCTTCCAAAGCCAGTTTAATCGCCTTAATCGCACCTTGACCTTCTGGATGAGGTGAAGTCATGTGGTAAGCATCACAGGTATTTCCATACCCAACTACTTCAGCCAAAATAGTTGCGCCACGTTTTTCAGCATGTTCAAGGCTTTCAAGAACCAACATCCCTGAACCTTCTCCCATCACAAAACCATTACGGTCTTTGTCAAATGGAATAGAAGCACGAGTTGGATCTTCCGTAGTTGATAGGGCAGTCAATGCTTGGAAACCAGCGATGGCAAAAGGAGTGATAGATGATTCTGATCCACCAACTAACATGACATCTTGGAAACCAAACTTGATAGAGCGGAAGGCATCCCCAATGGCATCATTTGATGAGGCACAGGCAGTATTGATTGATTTACAGATACCGTTTGCTCCGAAACGCATGGCAACATTTCCTGAAGCCATATTTGGCAAGGCTTTTGGAAGTGTCATTGGTTTAACGCGTTTTGGACCTTTTTCATGAAGACGGATAACCTGATCTTCGATTTCCTTGATACCACCGATACCAGAAGCCACGATAACACCAAAGCGATCTTTATCAATTGCTTCTACATCAAGATTTGCATTTGTCACCGCTTCTTGAGCCGCATACAAGGCATACAAAGAATAGTTGTCAAAACGGTTGGTATCTTTTTTGACAAAGTATTTATCAAATGGGAAATCTTGAACTTCTGCCGCATTGTGCACAGCAAATTCGCTGTGGTCAAACTTAGTGATTTCTCCAATTCCAATCTTCCCAGTTTGCAAACTGTTCCAAAATTCTTCTGGAGTATTTCCGATAGGAGAGGTCAATCCATAACCTGTTACTACAACTCGATTTAGTTTCATCTGTCTTACCTATATCTTTCCTTATTTTTTACATGCTAAGTCCGCCATCAACAGCGAGAACTTGTCCTGTCAAATAATCCTGTCCAGCCAGGAACACTGTAGCATCTGCGATATGTTCTGCTTGTCCAAAATGTTTCATTGGGATTTGTGCCAATGTCGCTTCCTTGACCTTATCAGACAAAACAGCAGTCATATCCGATTCGATCATCCCTGGGGCAAGAGCATTTACGCGTACATTGCGATTGGCAACTTCACGTGCTACTGACTTGGTAAAACCAATCAAACCTGCTTTAGAAGCTGCATAGTTGGCCTGCCCAATATTTCCCATCAAACCGACCACACTGGACATATTGATGATCGCACCTTCACGTGCCTTTATCATCTGTTTCAAGACTGCTTGCGTCATATTGAAGGCACCTGTCAAGTTGATTTTAATCACCTTTTCAAAGTCTTCTTCGGTCATCTTGAGCATAAGCGTATCTTGAGTGATCCCAGCATTGTTGACCAAGACATCGACAGAACCGAGTTCTGCAATTGCTTGATTTACCATACGCTTGGCATCTGCAAAGTCTGAAACATCACCTGAGATTGGTACCACTTTGACGCCGTAGTTTGAAAACTCAGCCAGCAATTCTTCTGAGATTGCTCCACGACTATTCAAGACTACATTCGCACCTAGTTTGGCAAATTTGTGAGCAATGGCAAGTCCGATACCACGACTTGAACCTGTAACAAAGATATTTTTATTTTTTAGTTGCATTCTATTCTCCTATTTCCTGTTGTATTTTCTGGGAGAAGGGATCATTAGTTTCCTAACAAAGCATCCAAGCTTGCTTGGTCTTCAACGTTAGCTAGCTGAGCTGTTTTATCGATTTTTTTGACAAAGCCTGATAGGACCTTGCCAGGACCAATTTCAATAAAGTTGGTTATCCCAGAATCCTGCATCACAGCAATACTTTCATAAAAACGAACAGGTTCTTTGACCTGTCGTGTCAAGAGCTCTTGGATTCGGTCTTTTTCCATAATAGCAGCTTCAGTATTACCTACTAGGGGGCAAGTAAAATCAGAGAAACTCACTCCCTCAAGAGCTCCAGCCAGTTGCTGACTGGCTGGCTCAAGAAGGGCTGTATGGAAAGGACCCGACACATTTAGGGGGATCAATCGTTTAGCCCCTGCTTCCTGTAAGAGTTCAACTGCGCGGTCAACCGCAGCCACCTCACCACCGATAACGATTTGGCTTGGGGTGTTGTAGTTAGCTGGAGTCACTACTCCAACTTTAGAGGCTGTTTCACAAGCTTCCTCAATCACTTCAACTGGAGTATTAAGAACGGCAACCATCTTCCCAGAGCCTGCAGGTGCAGCCTCTTCCATATAAGCGCCACGTTTAGCAACCAAGGCAACTGCATCCTCAAAGTCCAAGGCACCACTTGCTACAAGAGCAGAATATTCCCCAAGAGACAATCCTGCTACCATATCTGGCTGGTAGCCCTTTTCTTTCAATAGTCGGTAAATAGCAACCGAAGTCGCTAAAATAGCTGGTTGCGTATAGCGAGTCTGGTTTAACTTGGTTTCTTCCTTATCAATCAAGTCACGAAGGTCATACCCCAAAACCTGACTGGCTTGGTCAATGGTGTCCTTGACGATGGGATAGTGATCATAGAGATCACGCCCCATCCCTAGATACTGAGCACCTTGACCCGCAAATAGAAAGGCTGTTTTAGTCATTTCTTACAACTCCTGCCCAACGAGAGGCTTCTTCTTGAATTTTCTTGGCTGCGCCATAGTATAGATCTTTTAGGATTTCTTCGACAGTTTCCTCTTTAGAAACCAAACCAGCGATCTGACCTGCCATGACAGATCCACCTTCTACATCTCCATGAACAACGGCTTTAGCAAGAGCACCAGCTCCCATTTGTTCAAAGATTTCTAAATCTGGATTTTCTTGTTTAAAGGCATCCTTTTCAGCCTGCTCAAAGTCACGTGTCAACTGGTTTTTAATGGCACGAACAGCATGACCAAAGTGTTGAGCTGAAATAGTCGTATCGATATCACGCGCTTTTAAGATTTTTTCCTTGTATTTTGGATGGGCATTAGATTCCTTAGCTACTACGAAACGCGTACCGACTTGAACGGCCTCAG
Source organism: Streptococcus oralis (assembly GCF_003943415.1). Taxonomy (GTDB): domain Bacteria; phylum Bacillota; class Bacilli; order Lactobacillales; family Streptococcaceae; genus Streptococcus; species Streptococcus oralis_BJ. The sequence continues at coordinate 36,726 of NZ_RJPK01000005.1, forward strand.
CACCAAGCATAAAGCCTGCAGCGACACCCTCACCGTCCGCAATTCCTCCAGCTGCGATAACTGGAATCGAAACAGCTGTAGCAACCTGACGAACCAAGGTCATCGTTGTTAGTTTCCCAATATGTCCACCAGCTTCCATTCCCTCTGCAATAACCGCATCTGCACCAATTTTTTCCATGCGTTTTGCCAAAGCAACACTAGGAACAACAGGAATAACTGTAATGCCTGCATCATGGAAACGAGTCATGTATTTACTTGGATTTCCTGCACCAGTTGTAACCACCTTGACCCCTTCTTCGATTACGAGATCAACGATGTCTTCTACAAATGGAGACAGGAGCATAATGTTAACACCAAAAGGTTTATCCGTAAGTGATTTGATTTTATCGATATTAGCCTTTACGACCTCTTTAGGTGCATTTCCACCACCGATGATCCCTAGACCACCAGCTTTTGATACTGCACCAGCCAAGTCACCATCCGCAACCCAGGCCATTCCTCCTTGAAAAATAGGATAATCAATGTTCAATAATTCTGTAATACGTGTTTTCATAGTGCCTCCATCATTCCTTGCTTACGTAATAGTTCGATGAGTTTATCATTTGAGCCTCAAACTATTACCTAAACAAGAGGGAGCGGGTCTCCCCTACTCCTTCTAGTAATATGTTAATTATTTTGTTTGCTCTTCAACGTAGGCAACCAAGTCACCAACTGTTTTCAAGTTATCTTCTGCTTCGATTTGGATATCGAAAGCATCTTCGATTTCAGAGATTACTTGGAACAAGTCCAATGAATCTGCATCCAAATCATCAAAAGTAGATTCAAGTGTTACTTCTGATGCGTCTTTTCCAAGTTCTTCAACGATAATTTCTTGTACTTTTTCAAATACTGCCATGATAGGACTCCTTTAAAATATAAAAAATTTATAACTATGTGTTTACCACATGATTACCTAGATTGTGAGAATGAGTGTGCCCCATGTCAAACCTCCGCCGAAGCCTGATAGGAGAATAGTCTGGCTACCATCTAAACGAATCTTGCCATTCTCCACACACTCTGAGAGCAAAATCGGGATACTTGCTGCACTGGTATTTCCATACTCCATCATATTGGCAGGAAGCTTGTCTCGGTCTACACCGATTTTCTTAGCCATCTTATCCAAAATGCGGATATTTGCCTGATGAAGCAAGAGATAATCCAATTCCGATGCTGCGATTGGACTATTTTCAATGGTTTCTTTGATCGATCTAGCAACATCTCGATTTGCAAAATCAAAAACTGCTCGTCCATCCATCTTCAAAAAAGCAGGAACTGCTTCTTGATCTGAGAAAGGAGAAGCTAGAGCCGTTTGGCCATAGGTCAAACACTCGCTCCGAGAGCCATCCGTATAGAGACTTTCCACAAGGAAGTGACGTGTTTCGCTCGCTTCCAAGAGAACCCCACCTGCACCATCCCCAAAGAGAACAGCTGTCGAACGATCCGACCAATCAACCGCCTTAGACAAGGTTTCAGCCCCGATAACAATCCCTTTTTTGAACTGTCCAGAACTTAAAAACTTTTCTGCAGTTGAGAGAGCGAATACAAAGCCACTGCAAGCTGCTGTCAAATCAAAGGCGAAAGCTCTATGCGCTCCGATATTTGCCTGAACCCGAGCTGCCGTAGAAGGCATCATCGAATCAGGAGTAATCGTCGCTACAATGATAAAATCAATCTGATCCGCTGTTAAGCTCCCTTTAGCCAGCAAACTCTTAGCAACTTCTGTCGCCAAGTCACTTGTAGACTCTGTTTTTGAGATATGTCTCTGTTTAATTCCTGTCCGACTTGAAATCCACTCATCGCTTGTATCCATAATTTGAGCCAAGTCCTGATTAGTGACCACTTGCTCTGGAACATAATGAGCAACCTGGCTTATTTTTGCAAAAGCCATTATTTCAAATCCTCCAAAAATTGATAAAGGTTAGTCAAGCCCCTACCCATCACTTCTATCTCTTCAGAGCTCATACCGTCGATAATTTTTTCGACCATGGCCTTGTGGAAACGTTTATGAAGGCGGTGAACCAAACGACCTTTCTTTGTCAAATGCAAGTAGACCACACGACGATCCTGATCAGAACGAATGCGTTCAACATAACCTTTTCTTTCGAGATTATTCAAGCTGGTCGTAACAGTTCCAAGAGTTACCATCAGTTCTTTTGAAACCTTACTTGGAGTTGCCTCCGGAAACTTGCCAATCACATCAATCGTGTGCATTTCTTTGATGGAGATGTCTTTGAAACGACTACCTCGTAAGCTAACCTCCTCAATCACAAGGACATTATTAAAAATAGATGTTAAATACTCATTCACTTGTTGGTAGTCCAAAGTATTCCCTCCTTCTCAAAAAAACTTTTGTATTCAAAACATTTGACACAAAAAGTATATCAAACTTCAAAGAATTGTGCAAGTATTTTTTTATTTTCCTGAAAATTTTGGTCGTCTTCTTTCGGAATGAGCTCGGACTCCTTCTTTAAAATCTTCAGTCAAAGACAAAGATTCTTGCAGTTTCAATTCCAATTCAGCATAATTCTGCCAATCCTTAAATTGGCTTTCCCAAACCAACTTTTTAATGGCTGCGTATGAGTTTGCTGAGCCTCGTCTTAATTTCTTCAGAACTTGTTCTCTAGTTTTTTCTAATTTATCAGCTTCACAAACACGGTATACCACACCCCATTCCAGTGCTTTTTCCGCGGTCAAGGCTTCTCCTGTCATGGCAAGTTGCGCAGCTCGTGTTACCCCGATACTACGACTCAAGAGATGAATCCCACCAGCGTCCGGCGCCAATCCAACTCCAACAAAGGCTTGGATGAATTTTGCCTTATCAGTCGCCAAACAAAAATCGACTGCTACTGCCATATTGGCTGCAGCACCAGCAACTGCTCCATCTACCTCCATCAAAACAGGTTTAGGGATCTGCTTAATTTTATAGGAGATTGTATTGACTAATTCTGCAATCTTATTCAAAGATGGGATATCATCTTCATCCACTGCACGTTTCATCTCAACCAGATCTCCCCCAACTGAAAAGACCTTCCCATTAGCGTTAATCAAGATAAACTGAACAGCTTGATCCTGTTCTGCTAGAGTCAAAGCTTCTAAAATTTCCTCACACATTGGGATATGGAAACCATTTGCCACTTCGGGACGATTCAAAGTGATGATAGCAAGATCATCTAGGATCTGATATAGGATATGATTCATAGCTTCTCCTTTTATAAGGTGATAAAATTATTTCATTGTCAAAGTATACCTTTTTTTAGATAAAGAGGCAAGAGAAAACCAATCGAAAGTGTCTCGGCTGATCAAAACGCTCACTTTATACTAAAGACGATACTATTTTCTTCATTGAAAAAAGCCCCTCTTTCTGCTATAATCGTATAAAATACTTACTTGAGGAGTCCCTATGAAGGTTGTAAAATTTGGCGGAAGCTCTCTTGCCTCTGCTAGTCAGTTAGAAAAAGTTTTAAACATCGTTAAAAGCGATAAAGAACGCCGTTTTGTGGTCGTTTCTGCACCGGGTAAACGCAATGCTGAAGATACCAAGGTAACCGATGCCTTGATCAAATACTATCGTGATTATGTAGCGGGAAATGATATCAGCAAGAGCCAAAACTGGATCATCGATCGCTATGCGGCTATGGTGAGCGAACTAGGCTTAAAACCATCAGTTCTAGAAAAAATTTCTAAAAGCATCCGTGCCTTAGCGACTCTTCCTATTGAAGAAAATGACTTTCTCTATGACACCTTCCTAGCGGCTGGAGAAAATAACAATGCCAAACTCATTGCAGCCTACTTTAACCAAAACGGCGTCGATGCACGCTATGTTCACCCAAGAGAAGCTGGGATTGTTGTCACAAGTGAACCAGGAAACGCACGTATCATCCCATCTAGTTATGACAAGATTGAAGGCTTGGCTGATAGCAACGAGGTCCTTGTCATCCCAGGTTTCTTTGGCGTAACTAAGGAAAATCAAATCTGTACTTTTTCACGTGGTGGATCCGACATAACTGGTTCCATCATCGCTGCAGGTGTTAAGGCTGATCTCTATGAAAACTTTACGGATGTAGACGGGATCTTTGCTGCCCATCCTGGTATTATCCACCAACCACACTCCATCCCTGAATTGACCTACCGTGAAATGCGTGAGTTGGCCTATGCTGGATTTTCAGTTCTTCATGACGAAGCTCTTCTACCTGCTTACCGTGGAAAAATCCCTCTCGTTATCAAGAATACCAACAATCCTGACCACCCAGGAACTCGTATCGTTCTGAAACACAGTAGTGATAAATTCCCAGTAGTAGGGATTGCTGGCGACTCAGGTTTCGTCAGTATCAATATGTCTAAATACCTCATGAACCGCGAAGTTGGGTTTGGTCGCAAGGTTCTTCAAATCCTTGAGGACCTCAATATCGGTTGGGAACACATGCCTACAGGTATCGACGATCTTTCGATCATTCTCCGCTCCCGTGAGTTGACTCCTATCAAAGAAGAAGAAATTCTGCGTCAGTTGGTTCAAAAAGCAGAAGTGGACCATGCTGAAATCGAACACGACCTTTCCATCATTATGATTGTCGGAGAAAAAATGAAGAGTCACATCGGTGTAACAGCTACAGCGACACGTGCCCTATCTGAAAACAAAATCAACATCCAGATGATGTCCCAAGGTTCAAGCGAAGTTTCCATCATGTTTGTTGTCAATAAAGACCAAGAAAAGGCCGCTATTAAGGCGCTCTATCATGCCTTTTTCGGTGAAAGTAAGGAAGACTAATCATGGCCCAATCACTCAATAAAGTCATTGACCTGCAAACTACTGGAACATCTTACCTCTCTATCTCTGGAAAGGTCGGGAAATTTCTAGTCGGGGATCAAGCCTTAGAGTTTTATCCCGATGTCAATGTTGAACAATATGTCCAAATTCCCTGGTCCAGCATTCAGCAAGTCGGAGCCAACGTAAGCGGCCGCAAGATCAGCCGCCACTTTGAAGTCTTCACCGACCAAGGTAAATTCCTCTTTGCCTCAAAAGACTCTGGGGCTATCCTCAAAATCGCTCGGGAAAAATTAGGAAACGAAAAGGTTGTGAAACTTCCGACTCTACTCCAAACCATTGGACAAAAATTTAAAAATCTATTTGCAAAAAAGTAGAAACTTTAGTATAATCATAGCAACGGATAAGTAGGTTATCCTCTTCTTTCAGAAAGTCTGCGGGTGCTGCGAGCAGATAGGAGGGATAGGTGAAATTCTACCGTTATTCACAATTAAATACCGAATCAAGTGCACACCTGTGAAGTTGGATGGAACCGTGGCCCTGCCACTCCAACGCTTTGTTAGGTGTGCTTTTTTCATAAAGGAGTTCTTATGTTAGATATCAAACGTATTCGTACAGACTTTGATGCTGTCGCTGAAAAATTGGCTACACGTGGTGTAGATGCTACAGTCTTGAACGAGATGAAAGAAATCGACGCTAAACGTCGTGATATCTTGGTCAAGGTCGAAAACCTCAAGGCAGAACGTAACACAGTTTCTGCAGAGATTGCTCAAGCCAAGCGCAATAAGGAGAATGCTGATGACAAGATTGCTGCTATGCAAGCTCTCTCTGCTGAGGTCAAATCCTTGGATGCTGAATTGGCAGAAATCGATGCTAAATTGACAGAATTTACCACTACTCTTCCAAACATCCCAGCTGACAGCGTTCCTGTTGGAGCTGATGAGGATGACAACGTTGAAGTTCGCCGTTGGGGAACTCCACGCGAGTTTGACTTTGAACCAAAAGCTCACTGGGATCTGGGTGAAGACCTCGGTATCCTTGACTGGGAACGTGGTGGAAAAGTGACGGGTGCTCGTTTCCTTTTCTATAAAGGTCTTGGCGCTCGTTTGGAACGTGCCATCTATAACTTTATGTTGGATGAGCATGGCAAGGAAGGCTATACGGAAGTCATCACACCTTACATGGTTAACCACGATTCTATGTTTGGTACTGGTCAATATCCAAAATTCAAGGAAGATACCTTTGAATTGAGTGACACCAACTTTGTCTTGATTCCGACTGCTGAAGTCCCACTGACCAACTACTACCGTGATGAAATCCTTGACGGAAAAGACCTGCCAATCTACTTCACTGCTATGAGTCCATCTTTCCGTTCTGAAGCAGGTTCTGCTGGTCGTGATACACGTGGCTTGATCCGTTTGCACCAATTCCACAAGGTTGAAATGGTTAAATTTGCCAAACCAGAAGAATCTTATGAAGAATTAGAAAAAATGACAGCCAACGCTGAAAATATTCTTCAAAAGCTTAATCTTCCATACCGTGTGGTTGCGCTCTCTACTGGAGACATGGGCTTCTCAGCTGCCAAGACTTACGATTTGGAAGTTTGGATTCCAGCACAAAATACTTACCGTGAAATCTCAAGCTGTTCAAATACTGAAGATTTCCAAGCTCGTCGTGCCCAAATCCGTTACCGTGATGAAGCTGATGGCAAGGTGAAGCTGCTTCACACCTTGAACGGTTCTGGACTTGCAGTTGGACGTACGGTGGCTGCTATTCTTGAAAACTACCAAAATGAAGATGGTTCTGTAACCATCCCTGAAGTTCTTCGTCCATATATGGGTGGCGCTGAAGTTATCAAACCATAAAAAATAAGGCCTAGCTAGATAATAGCTAGACCTTTTTTCGTAACCAAATTAGATAACCACTCAAGACAAAGAGTAAAATAATCAGGCAAAGGAGGGTTTCAGCCAATACCAGATAATCCAGAAAAGGAAGTTTCAAAATTCCCTGAGCCATCTTGAGCGATGTAGCTGTGATGATGGTTGGAAAGGTGAGAGCTGAGAAGGCTGGCTGAAAGCCTTCTTTTAAAATATTAGGCAAGCGAGTCAAAACGAAGATGAAAAACAACTGAGAGACAAGCATCAGCAGTAACAAGGCCCAGGTCGGAAGAGTAACTCCACCGATACGCACCAGAGCAGCTAAGAGCAAAGAAAAAGGAGCACAGTAGATTCCTTCTTGCCCTAGTAGAGCTGGAGTCAATGGTTTTTTCTTTAAATCACTGTAAATCAACGGATAGAGAAAACAAGTAGCGAGAAAGCCGAAAGTCACCGTTAGATAGGCAATCTGAATCAGACCAACGACTGGATAGGTCAAGGCTGCCACTGCTATTCCCACATAAAGTACTGTCCAGCTTGGTGTTGCACTAGCTCTTTCTTCCACTCCAACAAAGCGACGAGAAAAATAAGCAATCAAAGCGAGATCCAAAATAAAAGAAAACCACCACAAAAGCTGGGCTAGGATAGGCATAGACGGAACTAGTCGCAAGACATAGGTCGAGAAAATCATCCCAGCCATAGGAAAAGTGGCCATCCCAGATAAGAGAGGAGCTTTAGTTAATTCTCGTTTGGTTTCAGACCAATTTCTTAGATGAAGAAGGAGAAAGAAAATCCATAAGACCAATCCAGTCAAACTAAATAGGTGCGAAAGAACAGGCCAAGTATCCGCAATCAGGTTTCCTGCACCTGCCAAACCTAACAAACAACCAGAAAATACCAAGGGGAGTTCTTTCATGGCAACCTCCGTTAATCATATTATTATCAGTATAGCATAAAAGCCTTTAAAATAGCATAGAAAAATGAAGACTGGGTAGATCAGCCTTCATTTTATTTATGATTCGAACTAGGCATAGGGTTGCAACTCTGGGTTGATTGGCGTATTGGCTAGGTTATTGGCATAATTACAAAGACTGGCAAGACTAACACCGAGAACCACATCCAAGGCATTTTGTTGCGTGTAGCCAGCTTCCAAAAATTCAGTCAAGGCTTCATCTCCTACACGCCCTTTGGTATTGATTACCGCCAAGGTAAACTTAGCTAGAGTATCTAGTTTTGGGTCTGTCTCGATTGGAGTACGGTTGCGGAGAGCTTGGAGAAGATCATCATTCATCTGGATTTGTTTGATTGAAAAGGCAGTATGACCAGCGACGCAGAAAGCACAACCATTGGTTACAGCAGCTGTGATTTGCACCACTTCACGCTCTACTGGCGTCAAGCTATTGCGGCGGTTGATGGCTCCGACAGTTCGGTAGGCTTCTAGAGCAGTAGGAGCATTGGCCAAGAGACCAATCAGATTGGGAATATAGCCATTGTTATCTTTTTCTACTGTTTCAAGAACTTCTTTCACTTCTGCTGGTGCTGATTCTACTGTGTGGATGGTAAATGTTGTCATAAGAAACCTCTTTTCATTTTATTGTCATTTAGTCTATCATAGAATTTTCCACTTGGATAATATATATTTTCAATCGCCTTGATAAAAAATGTCTATGAAATGAAAAAAATCACACTAAAAGTGTGATTGGATTAGTGTTTAAAATACTTTTTAGTCTCAGCAATGACGACTGGCGACAAAACTAAGAGGGCAATCAAGTTAGGCAATGCCATCAAGGCATTGACGATATCTGCGATAATCCAAACCATATCCAACTCGATAAATCCTCCCAACAAGACCATGAGCACAAAGACAACTCGATAGAGCCAGATAAAGCGAACGCCAAAGAGAAACTCAAAACAGCGCTCTCCGTAATAGTTCCAACCGAGAATAGTCGTAAAGGCAAAAAGCACAAGGAAAATAGTCAAAAGAGCAGGACCAAAATGTGAAAAAACTGTTGAGAAGGCTGACTGGGTCAAGGCAACTCCATTCAAATCACCGCTCCAAACACCAGTTACCAAGATCGTCAGACCTGTCAGAGTACAGATAATCAACGTATCAATAAAGGTTCCTGTCATGGAAATCAAGCCTTGCTCAACAGGCTCATTAGTCTTAGCTGCAGCCGCTGCAATCGGAGCTGAACCAAGACCAGATTCGTTAGAAAAGACTCCTCGCGCCACACCATTTTGGATAGCCATCCGAATGCTGGCACCTGCAAAACCACCTACCGCAGCAGCTGGACTAAAGGCTGAAGTAAAGATGAGGGCAAGTGTGGCTGGGATTTTCTCAATATTAAAGAGAATAACTGTAAGAGTTCCCAAAATATAGACAATAGCCATAAATGGAACGACTGCTGTCGAAACCTTAGAAATAGATTTGAGTCCACCAAAGACTGCAATCGCTACAAAAACAGACAAAACGAGAGCTGTGATAGCTGGATCAATTTGAGCTGTATTTTGAATGGATTCTGTAATCGAATTGACTTGGGTGAAGGTACCAATCCCTAGAAGGGCTACCAATACACCCGCTAGGGCAAAGAAGATAGCAAGGGGGCGCCACTTTTCCCCCATTCCCAAAAGGATGTAGTGCATGGGCCCTCCAGCTACAGCGCCGTTTGCATCCTTGCTACGGTATTTGATAGCCAGTAAACCTTCTGCATACTTGGTTGCCATCCCAAAGAAGGCAGCCATCCACATCCAAAAGAGAGCGCCTGGTCCCCCAACCTTAATGGCTGTCGCGACCCCGATGATATTTCCCGTACCAACAGTGGCTGCTAGAGCCGTACAGAGAGCAGCAAAGCTCGACACATCACCGTGCCCCTTATCCTTGGTAAAGATCAACTGAAAGGCCTTAGGAAGACGAGCCACCTGCAAAAGGCTTAGTCGGATGGTCAAATAGATACCCGTTCCGACCAATAAGATCAAGAGGGGAGGCCCCCAAACGAAAGCATCAAGCGCTTTTAGCAATTCTAACATATCCTACTCCTATCCTTCAACCCCAAAAGAAAGAGCACATGCAAGATACATGTACTCTGGAATGCTTAGATAAATGCCTAAAAGCGGTCTATCTTAGCTCTGTCCTTTTACCTGAGAGTTTGAGCAGTTGCCTGCCTTGCCCCTTCGGTGCCTTTACGGTCTCTCCAGAGTTCCGTCCATTTACAGTCATGGAAAACAAACTTTTCTCCATTTCTATTAAACTTCATTCGGTGTTGGTATTTTATTTTTTATTATTCTACAAGAAAAGTTAGCCTTTGTCAATGTTTTCTATGAAAATTTTTAGTTTTCATTTCTTTTTTTCAGAAAGATTGACTCCTTCTTCTCTCTATCCTTTAAAGGTCACAATGGTTGCGCCACTACCGCCAGCATTCTGTGGAGCATAGCCAAAACTCTTGACATGTTTGTTTCTTTGCAGGTATTTGGTGACGCCCTCACGGATGACTCCTGTTCCGATACCATGGATGATGTCGACTTGCGCCATGTTATTGAGCAGGGCTTGGTCGATAAAGGCGTCCAGCTCATTCATGGCCTCTTCGTACCGTTTGCCTCGGAGATCCAGTCTCGCTTGCGGACCACGACCAGAAGCACGTTTGACGACATTGACTTGTTTTTTCTTGACTGGGACTTCTTGTTGGGCCTGAACAAGGTCAAATTCTTTCTCTTCCAAGGTCATCTTGATCAAACCAACTTGGGCTTCCCAACGGCCGTCCTTAAGCTGATTGGTCAAGGTTCCACGTTGGCCATAACTGAGAACCACGATATCATCTCCAACCTTTGGAGCTCGTTTTTTCTTGGCTTTTTGAAGGACCTTGTTTTTGGACAAGTCGACTTTTTCAGGGGCCAGTTTTTTCAGTTCAGCCTTGGCTTCAATGATTTCATGGGGTTTGAGTTGAGACTTACTGTGGAGGTTCTTGAGAATCTGATCACTCTCACTTAGCGCTAGTTCCACAATCTCAGCAGCTTGTTCACGCGCCTTGTTGAGCTCAGTTTCCTTTTCACGATTGAGTTCGTTGTAGAGCTTTTTAAGAGCTCGGTTCATCTTAAGGTTTTCTTGCTCCACCTCACGGATATTGTCCAAGCGTTTACGGCTTTCCAATGTCTGCTCTTCCAATTGTTCAATGATGCGGTTGACGTCATTATCTTGGTTGACCTGCTGGCTGGCATCCCCGACGATGACATCTGACAAGCCCAGGCGCTTAGCAATTTCAAAGGCATTACTTCGACCAGGAACTCCCTGCATAAAGCGATAAGTCGGACGCAAGCTGGCTGTATCAAACTCCATGCTGGCATTTTGCACAAAGGCTGTCTCGATACCATAAGCCTTGAGTTCTGGATAGTGGGTCGTCGCCATGGTCTTAACCTGACGGAGACGAAGATCCTCCAAAATAGCCATAGCAAGGGCTGCTCCTTCCTGCGGATCGGTCCCTGCCCCTAGCTCATCTAGCAATAAGAGCGAGTGCTGGTTGACCTTGCCAAGAATATCTACGATATTGGTCATGTGACTGGAGAAGGTAGACAAGCTTTGCTCGATAGACTGCTCATCCCCAATATCTGCGAAGATTTCTTCGAAAATACCGACACGGCTTCCCTTGTCTGCTAAAATGGGCAAGCCTGACTGGGCCATAAGTTGAGTCAAGCCCAAGGTTTTGAGCATGATGGTCTTCCCACCCGTATTGGGACCTGTAATGACAATGGCCGTTAATTCCTTACCGAAGTGTACATCGTTTGCGACAGCATTTTTAACCAAAGGATGGCGAACATGAAGGAGTTGAATTTCTTGATTCTCTGAAAGTTGAGGAACGACTGCTTGTCTTTCTTGAATGAAACGCACTTTGGCACGAATCAAATCTAGGTGCCCGATAATCCAAGCGTCATTAGCAATCTCTGCAGCATGAGGACGGACCCGTTCCGATAACTCCTGCAGGATACGAATCATCTCATAGCGCTCATCAGCTCGCAGACTCGCGATTTCTTCGCTTAGTTTCACGACCTCACGTGGCTCGATATAGACCGTATTTCCACTGGCAGAGATGTCGTGGACAACACCTGCAATCTTGTTGCGGTAGGTGTTCTTGACGGGTAAGACCTGACGGCCATTTCTGCTAGCGATTATCCCTTCGGTCAACATCTGAGCTTTTTGCTTGAGCAAGTCTTGCAAGACATCTCGAACCTGACTCTCGCTATCATGGATTTTCCGACGGATGCGTGCCAATTCTTCACTAGCGAAATTTTCGATGAAGCCTGCGTCATTTAGGGCTTGGAGACTCCCTTGCAAGTGTGGAAAATCATGCAGTTTTTCAAACCATCTCGCCAGCTGCTCCAAGCGTACATTTTCAAGATTGGCATAAAAACCTTGCAACTCTCTGCTAGCAAGCAAGACCCGTTTGAGGAGCAGGAACTCCTCAATATTGAGGTCCGCCCCCATCTCCAGACGCTTGCAAACAGCTGAAATCTCACGTGTCGCTAGGATGGTAAAGTGAGGCTGCTCCACAAATAGGGCTTGCATTTCCTCCATCTCAGCAAAAGCCTGTTTGATTTTATCCTCCTTGGTAGTCGGAGCCAAAGCTTTTAGCTCCTCTAGGCCTTGTTCTGTTAGGATATGAGGTTCAAACAAGGCTTTAATTTTATTAAATTCTAAGGTTTCTAGTATTTTTGTATTCATATTCTTTCCTTGTATGCTTGTTTACAAGATTATAGTAACTAGAGGTTTTGGACTTACCTCGTCCTAGTCGTCCAATCTGTAAACAAAGGGCTAGGAAAAATCCCGCCCTTTTTATCCGATTAAATTTGTCACCCAGAGTTGTTTGATAAAGTTTGTCGTGAAAGGGACACTTTGGATGATGTGTTTAGCTACGATACTTTTTTCAAGTGAATTTTGAATGACTGCCAGAGGCACCGTTGCAAGAATGGTCAAAGCCATTTGCAAGGCGAATAAGGTTACCAATAGCGACAAAGCCCCCGCACTAACCCGAAACCACTTGCCACCTAGTGTTTTAACTGGAATCAAATGTAGGAACAAACCGATAAAACGTCCGATAGTGTAACAAATTCCGAAAACTAGAAGGTAGGCTATCCCCGCATAAAAGACCTTATCTAGCTGAAAAAGCTGACCTGAAGGGAAGAAAAAGGTACCCTGTCCTTCCTGAGGATTGGCATAAGGGACAAGCAAGTGAAGTTGATCTCCCAGCGATTTATAAAACTGACTAGCAACAAAGGCTGAAATCACTGCAACGAGAAAATAATAAACTTGCAACACCAAACCTCTACGGTGGCCGATGTAAAAACCCCAAGCTAGAACTAGTAAGAGAAGGATCGAAATCATAGGGAGTCCTCAATCTTGCTCTGTTCTTGTTTGACTGCCACTAGCTTATTTCGAAGGTCTTTAAGCTCCTGCTCCTTATCGTCAAACTCAATCTCACGACTAAGCTGCGTCGATAGGCTGTTAATCGCTAAAAGGAGGGCAACGGTTTCATCATCCGCCCCAGGCATTCGTTCCTTAATTGCTTGGTATTTTTCAGTCGCAACCTTGGCTATTTCCTCCATAAAGAGGTTATCATGCTCCGTTGTCAAGGTTAATGTCTTTTTTCCGAATGTAAACTTATATCGATTTAGATTTGCCATAAAATTCACCTCACGATATTATACCAAATTTCGCTAACTTTGTCAGTTTTTACCAATTCTCCTGCTTTTGTGGTACAATAGAGACTATGGCAAGTATCACACTCACACCAAGTGAACAGGAAATTCAGAGCTTTTTAAGTCAATATCAGAAGGCTCTCGCTCCTAGTAAAAATCCCTATATCCGCTATTTTTTGAGACTGCCTCAGGCGACTGTTTCCATTTATACTTCTGGGAAAGTCCTCCTGCAGGGCGAAATGGCTGAGCAATACGCCAGTTTCTTTGGTTACCAAGTTCAACAAGAAAAAAGTGGACAAGATTTTCCTATGATTGGGACTGATGAGGTGGGAAATGGTTCCTACTTTGGTGGGCTTGCTGTCGTGGCTTCCTTTGTGACACCTGACCAGCACGACTTCTTGCGAGAACTCGGCGTAGGGGATTCAAAAACCCTGACAGACCAAAAGATTCGTCAAATTGCCCCTATCCTCAAGGAAAAGATCCAGCATCAAGCGCTCCTCCTTTCACCGAGCAAGTACAACGAAGTTATCGGAGAGCGTTACAATGCTGTTTCTGTAAAGGTTGCCCTTCACAATCAGGCTATCTTTCTCCTTCTCCAAAAAAGAGTCCAGCCAGAAAAAATCGTGATTGATGCTTTTACAAGTCCTAAAAACTATAACAAATACTTGGCGCAAGAAGCCAATCATTTTCCAAATAAGATCACTTTGGAAGAAAAAGCCGAGGGAAAATACATAGCTGTCGCAGTCAGCTCCATCATCGCGCGGGATCTCTTCCTCGAAAACTTGGAAAATCTTGGACGAGAACTAGGCTACCAACTGCCAAGCGGCGCTGGAACTGCTTCTGATAAGGTTGCTAGCAAAATCCTTCAGGCCTATGGTATGAAGGGGCTCAACTTCTGTGCCAAACTTCATTTTAAAAACACTGAAAAAGCCAAAGCACTTCTAGAAAGGTAAGTTATGAATTATTTTAAAACATTTCTAAAAGAGTGGGGACTTACGTTCCTTATCATTATACTAGTTGGTCTTAGTCGTCTCTTTCTCTGGACCAATGTCCGTGTGGAAGGGCACTCTATGGATCCGACTCTAGCTGATGGTGAGATTCTCTTTGTCGTTAAACACCTCCCAATTGACCGCTTCGACATCGTTGTTGCCCATGAGGAGGATGGAAATAAAGACATTGTCAAAAGGGTCATCGGTATGCCTGGAGATACCATCCGCTACGAAAACGATAAGCTCTTTATCAACAATCAAGAAACCGACGAACCTTACCTAGCAGACTACCTCCAACAGTTTAAAAATGATAAACTACAAAGCACCTATTCAGGGAAAGGCTTTGAAGGGGATAAGGGTGTCTATTTTAGAAGCCTTGCTCAGAAAGCTCAGGCCTTTACTGTCGATGTAAATTTCAACACTAGCTTCAGCTTTACTGTACCAGAGGGTGAGTACCTCCTCCTTGGAGATGACCGTTTGGTTTCTAGCGACAGTCGCCATGTTGGAACCTTTAAAGCCAGTCAAATCAAAGGAGAAGCCAAATTCCGTTTCTGGCCACTCAACCGTATCGGAATTTTTTAAAACCAGCAACCAGATGCTGTGATAGTCTTTTTGAGTTAGCCTTTTAGGATTAGATTGCAACTTGGCGATATCTTGTACCAAGTTCCAGATCCAAGAAAAGCCTAACTGAGAGCTCTATCCCAGCTCTTTTTCTATCAAAAAGGAAACCTATGGAAGTTTATTTTTCAGGCACCATTGAACGTATTATTTTTGAAAATGTCAGTAATTTTTATCGCATCCTCCTCCTAGATATCGAAGATACCAATGCGGAGGACTTTGACGATTTTGAAATCATTGTTACGGGAACTATGGCTGACGTGATTGAGGGCGAAGACTACACTTTTTGGGGGCAAATCGTTCAGCACTCCAAGTACGGAGAACAACTACAAATCAGCCGCTATGAACGAGCAAAACCGACTCGAAAAGGGCTTGTCAAATACTTTTCTAGCAGCCATTTCAAGGGAATTGGTCTCAAGACAGCTCAGAAAATCGTGGACACCTATGGCGACAATACCATAGACGAAATTCTGGAGCATCCTGAAAAGCTGGAAAGCATTGCAGGACTCTCTGCCAAAAACCGTGAGGCTTTTGTCTCCACCCTACGTCTCAACTATGGGACAGAGATGGTTTTGGCTAAACTTGCCAACTACGGCATTCCCAATAAACTAGCCTTTCAGATTCAAGACTTTTACAAGGACGAAACCCTGGATATTGTCGAAAACTATCCCTACCAATTGGTTGAGGATATCAAGGGTTTGGGCTTTACCATTGCTGACCAATTAGCCGCCGAACTAGGCATCGAAAGCCAAGCTCCCGAGCGCTTCCGTGCAGGTCTTGTCCACAGTCTCTTTCAAGGTTGTATGGATACAGGCGATACCTACATAGAAGCCCGAAATTTGCTGGAACAGACCCTGACTCTCCTCGAGTCTTCCCGACCCGTAGAATTGGACCCCAGCCAAGTTGCTCAAGAGCTTTCCTACCTCATCGAAGAAGACAAGGTTCAGCAGATTGATACCAAAATCTTTGATAACAGCCTCTTTTTCGCCGAAGAAGGCATTCGCAGTCACTTGGTTCGTATCCTTGAAAAAGGAAAGCAGAAAAGTCAGGATTTAGAAACCATTCAAAAGCATATCGCTAGTGTTGAGGAAGAACTGGGTATTGAGTATGATAGCATCCAAAAACAGGCTATCTGCGACGCTATCCAGAATAAGGTCTTTATCCTAACAGGTGGACCTGGCACAGGTAAGACGACTGTTATCAATGGGATTATCGCTGTCTATGCCCTCTTAGAAGGACTTGACCTAAGGAAAAAAAGCAACTTACCTATTCTTCTCGCTGCCCCAACTGGCCGAGCAGCCCGCCGTATGAATGAATTGACAGGTTTGCCTAGCGCTACTATACACCGCCACTTGGGAATGACAGGTGACGATGATACCAGTCATCTGGAAGATTATCTGGATGCTGACTTTATTATCGTGGATGAATTCTCCATGGTAGACACTTGGTTAGCCAACCAACTCTTCTCCAACATCTCTTCTAACAGTAAAATTCTCATCGTGGGTGATAGCGACCAGCTGCCTTCTGTCAGTCCTGGACAAGTCCTAGCTGACCTGCTCCAGATACCCCTGATTCCGCAGACACGTTTGGAACGGATTTATCGTCAGAGCGAGGAATCAACTATCGTTACCTTGGCTAGCCAGATTCGACAAGGCATCTTGCCAACTGACTTTACTCAGAAAAAAGCAGACCGCTCCTACTTTGAAATCGCTAGTGGTCATATCCCAGCTACCATTGAGAAGATCCTCGGTGCCGCCCTCAGAAGTGCCATTCCGGCTCGTGATATTCAGGTGCTAGCGCCTATGTATCGAGGTACTGCTGGCATTGACGCCATCAACCAACTCATGCAAGACCTGCTCAATCCTCTTCAAAAGGGACAGGTTAGCTTTGAAACAACTCAGTGTCACTATCGAACAGGGGACAAGGTCATTCACCTAGTCAACGACGCTGAAGTCAATGTCTTTAACGGAGACCTAGGCTACATCACAGACCTGATTCCTGGAAAATACACCGAGTCCAAACAAGACGAGATTGTCATTGATTTTGATGGCAATGAGGTCGTCTACCCACGTAACGAATGGTACAAGATTCGACTAGCCTATGCCATGAGTATTCATAAGTCTCAGGGAAGTGAGTTTCCTGTTGTCATCCTGCCCATCACCAGTGCTAGCAAGCGCATGCTGGAACGCAATCTCATCTACACAGCTATCACACGTGCCAAGAGCAAGCTTATCCTTCTTGGTGAATTACAGGCCTTTGACTATGCAGTCAAGCATATCGGGACTGCCCGCAAGACCTATCTGATTGAGCGCTTCAAGGATCTGGTTGAATCATCTGAACAAACCAGCCCCGTTCCTAGCCAAACGACAAATCATGAGAATTCTCCTCTATCCTACATCCTCACTGAGGAAAACTGGTCTAGCATCCCAGCAATGATCGGGATTACAGATGCAGACCTCAAAGAGATTTTTGGAAAATAGAGCATCAGAAAACCCACCTAATCAGGTGGGCTTTTTCTCTTTCAAGATTATTTTACTGTTGCTGTATTTGTGATCAATTCAACAGCTTTTTTGATTGCGATATCGTGTTTCAACATATCAGCTGAAAGCAAGTTTTGAACTTGCGCCACTTCCATATTGTAAGTTGTAGCCAATTGTTCGATTTCTTTTTGGATTTCTTCTTCAGTAGCGTCAAATCCTTCAGCTTTGGCAACTGCTTCGATTACAAGGTTAGTCTTCGTACGTGACTCAGCTTCTGCTTCGTATTGTTTGTGAAGGTCCTCTTGAGTAGTTCCAGTGATTTGGAAGTACATGTCAGGATTGATACCTTGACGTTGCAAGTTTCCAAGGAATTCGTTTACTGAACGGTGAACTTCTTCGTGGATCATTTCTTCTGGAAGTTCTACGATTTCAGCGTTTTCTACAGCTTTATCGATTGCTGCACCTTCAAGGGCATCTTTGTATGCTTCTTCTTTCGCAGCAGTCAATTCTTTGCGGTATTTTTCTTTCAATTCAGCAAGTGTTTCCACTTCTTCATCAATGTCTTTTGCAAGTTCATCGTCAAGAGCTGGAACTTCTTTTGCTTTTACTTCGTGGATAGTTGTCACGAATTTAGCTTCTTTACCTGCAAGATCTTCTGCTTGGTAGTCTTCTGGGAATGTTACGACAACGGCAACAGTTTCGCCAGCTGAGTGTCCAACCAATTGGTCTTCGAAACCAGGGATGAATTGACCTGATCCAAGTCCAAGTGAGAAGTTTTCACCTTTTCCACCGTCGAACTCAACACCGTCGATAGAACCAACGAAGTCGATAACAACAGTGTCGCCATTTTCAGCGGCAGCTTCCTTGATAACCAATTCAGCCAAGTTGTTGCGTTCGCGTTCGATACGTTCTTCAACGTCAGCGTCTGTTACTTCTTTTTCTACATCTACTGATACTTCAAGGTTTTTGTAGTCACCCAATTTTACTTCAGGTTTTGTCACGACTTCAGCAGTGATGACCCAGTCTTGACCTTTTTCCATTGAAGTCACGTCAATTTTTGGTTGTGCAACTACTTCAAGACCAGCTTCTTTTACAGCTGCCTCATAAGCATTTGGCAAAAGAGCGTTCAACACATCTTGGTAAAGTGTTTCTTCACCAAATTTTTTATCAAAGATAGGACGTGGAAGGTGACCTTTACGGAAACCTGGAACGTTAAGAGTTTTCTTTACTGAGTTAAATACACGGTCCACTTCTGGTTTGATTTGGTCTTGAGAGATAGTGAAAGTCAAGACACCACGGTTTGTTTCTTTGTTTTCAAATGATACAGACATTCTGTCATTTCTCCTTAAAATTTTTTAAATACAGTCTATTATAACATAAACGAGCGACTTTTTTCAAGTAATGAATACGCTTTTCAACGATGCTAAAGGTATTTGCTGGCTTCCTTGATACTAAGTTCAGCCATTTTTTCCTTGTTTTTTTCGATGAAGCTTGCTACCCAGTCTGGATTGGTTTTGGAGTAGTCTCTTAGTGCCCAGCCGATGGCTTTGTTGATGAAAAATTCTGTCTGGTCCAGATTGTTGACCAGGATCTTTTCCATCAGTTGGACATTCGTTTTCTCTTTTCTTAACAACTGGTGGTCAATAGCGACTCGTCTCAGCCAGATATTATCTGATAGGCTCCATTTTAAAATCACTTCTTCAAGTTCCTGATGGTCGGCTACCAAACTTCCTACTACTCGATCTAAGATATCTACCGTGTCCCACCAGGACTTGGTCATGACCAGACGCTCAAGTTTAGGCAAATCGTCCTTCGTTAGATAAGACTGTATGGCTTTCAAATAGTTGGCACCCACATATTGGTATTCTCTAGGCTCCTTTTCCCAGCAAGTGTCTACAAAATCCCAATCGATCATCTTTGTTTTTTTCGCGCTTGGAAAATACTTTTTATAGAGGGCATTTCTTTCAGGACCTGCAATACCTAGAAAGGGAAATTGATGGCGCATATAGGCTTCCATGGGAGTAGCTTTATGCGGATCTTTCGCTGCTTCTAGCTCCTCAAGTAAATCTGCAAGACTCATCTAAAAGTCCTCATGCCCTACCAAGTGGTGCTGAAAGGCATAGACTGCAGCCTGAGTACGATCACTGACCTCAAGCTTGGCTAGGATGTTGGACACATGGGTCTTGACCGTCTTGAGTGAGATGAAGAGTTCGTCTGCGATGCGCTGATTTTCGTATCCCTTAGCGATGAGTTGAAGCACGTCTCGCTCACGCGCAGTCAGATCCTCATGAAGTTCCATATGATTGCGGTGGTATTCGACTTTCTTGCTGACCTCTTGCTCAATGGCCAACTCTCCTGCAGCTACCTTACGAACAGCGTGCAGCAATTCATCTGCGCTAGAAGTCTTGAGCATATAGCCCCTAGCACCAGCGTTCAAGACCGGCATGATTTTTTCATTGTCTAGGTAAGAGGTCACAATCAAAATCTTGGCTTCAGGCCATTCTTTGAGGATGGCTAAGGTTGCATCAATCCCATTCATCTCAGGCATAACAATATCCATGACAATAACATCTGGACGCAGTTCCAAGGCCAAGGAAATCCCTTGGACACCGTTAGCCGCCTCTCCCACAACTTCTACATCTTCTTGAAGGTCAAAGTAGCTTTTCAAGCCCAATCGGACCATTTCATGGTCATCTACCAGTAAAATTTTCATCTCTACTCCTTTATCATTCCTTGTCTAGCAGGGGAATACGGATATCGACCGCCAGTCCTTGCTTGGAAGCTGTCAAGAGTTGAACCGTTCCTGCCATATCTTCAACCCGCTCCTTGATATTTCGCAGTCCATAACTCAAGTCGTCTAAACTCCCTAACTGGAAACCAATCCCATTGTCCACCACTTTCAGCTGCAATTCAACATCTGTCTGATAGAGGTAGACATCTAAGCAAGATGCCTGGGAATGGCGGAGGGTATTGCTGATCAACTCCTGCAAAATGCGGAAGATATGTTCCTCAATCTTCTTGGGCAATTTAGACACATTTTGCTTGAGACTAACCTTGAGATCACTCTTGTCCTCAAGCTCTTTTAAGAGGATTTGAATCCCCTCAATCAAACTCTTCTCTTCCAACTCAACAGGTCGCAAATGTAGGAGCAAGACCCGCAAATCTTTCTGGGCTGTTTCTAGGATAGCTGCGACACTTTGCAACTGGGTCTGCATCTTTTCTCTATCCAGCTTCAAAGCCTGCTGACTGACACCTGATAAAATCATATGGGCCGCAAACAACTCCTGACTAACTGTATCGTGAAGGTCACGTGCTATCCGCTTTCGTTCTTTCTCGATGATTGCTTCTTCCTTGACCAGGCTTTGATTTTCAGCCTTTTGAACAGCCTCTGTCAAGAGGTTAAGCTTGCCAGACAAGGACTTAAAACTGGCATCCAAGTCTGGATCTGCAAAGGCAACCACCTCTTTTCCTGCTAACAGTCGCTTGAGATTGACTTGCATTTTTCTGCGAGAGACTTCTTCTATCACGCGCCAAAAGAGGACAAAAAAGAAGGTCATGGAAAGGCTAAAGACCAAGATCAAGAAGATGAGTTTCTCTGTTTTCTCGATATCCTGTAGCAAATAGGACCAATCAAGATTTAAAATATCAAGCAGACTATTGGTCAAAAAGAGGATAAAGAGGAAAGAAGTCAGCCCGATTAACAGATACGATTGCTTTTTCATCCTCTGACCACCTCCACATCGCCAACCATAGTAGTTAGGAAAATCTTGACGCTCTTGTTACTCTTGAGGTAGTCTCTGGTTTCCTGATGATAGTGTTCATTGCGGAGGGATCTCTTAGGTTGATGGAGGAAGGTAAGATCTCCATAAAGACAGTTAACACTGAGGCTGATTTCCACATCTACAGGTACGATAATCCTAGTCGTTCCGACCATCTTTCTAAGGATAATGACATTGTCATGATTGGTTAGGATAACTCTTTCCAGATGAATAGTGTCCTTACCCATGAGGCGAAAGAGGTTGATATCGTCAAACTGGCAAGTCTGGTGACTAGAGAAATGATGGAGATTGCCAAACCAGCGATTCTTTTCATTTTTAACCGTCACCACCTCTTCAAAGACCAAGTCGGTCTCCTCTCTTTCTTGATTCATCATCGGATAGAGAAGAAAGAGACTGTAGATCACCGCTACAAAGATAGCTAAAATCACAAAGGGATTGAGCATGACGATGAAAAAGAAAAGAATGGTAGCCACAAGGAGAAGAAAGTTATTGCCCTCTTTGCCTGCATAATAGCGTATCAGGAGAAGAAAGAGGAATAAAATCAGTAGAAAACGCGAAAAATGCTCTGATACCATCAAAATCAGAGCTCCCGTCAATAGACAGGATTCAATAAATAAAAAGATTTGAAATTTTTTCATAGACGCATCCTCTCCCTTCTATTTTATCACAATTCAAAAAAGTCACCTCGGTCTGAGGATGGAAAAAGACAATAGGACAGAAATCGCCCGTACTAGCTAGGTTGCAGCAGCCCACTACGGTTGTTGACAAAGAGATACAAAAAAGGGCGGGATTCTTGTCCCGACCTCTCTACATCTGATCTTTTGCTTCTTTGAGTTTGCCATAAAGAATATAGTCTACGTTTTGCAGATCCGCTATGGTTGCACAATTAAGGGCACACATGATCAAACGCAGATCTTCTTTCCAGCCTTGAACAATACCAATCACTTCTTCGACGGTATAGCTTTCAACCAATTCCAGAACGGTACGTGACAGTCCTACAGCCTTGGCACCAAAGACCAAGCACTTAATCATATCTAGCGGATTCCGAACACCTCCACTGACCAAGAGTTCGACCTTGTCTTTCCAGCCTTGGGCATTGAGGAGGGCTTGCATAGTAGACTGGCCCCATTGATTGAGGTAATCACGCTGACCACTGCGACGGTTTTCGATATAGGCAAAGCTGGTGCCACCACGACCTGACAGGTCAACCGTTCGAACACCCAGTTCATAGGCTCTCTCGATGGTCTTGGCATCCATTCCAAAGCCTACTTCTTTTAAGACAATGGGAACAGGGATTTGCTTGCTATAGTCTGCCAGATGAGATTGCCAGCTTCGAAACTTTCTTTCTCCCTCGGGCATGAGTAATTCCTGCATAACATTGACATGCACTTGTAAAAGTAGCGGATTCATCTCCGTCACAGTCTGCAAACCAAGTCCAACAGGCTTGTCCAAGCCAATATTGGTTCCAAGGAGGAGATTTGGATGGCTAGATTTGACAGAAAAAGAATTATCTGTAGGATTTTTTAGGGCTGCGCTATAAGATCCCGTCACAAACAAAATCCCACAGGCTTCCGCCACTTGAGCCAGATTTTGATTGATTTCTCTCCCCTTATCGCTCCCACCTGTCATGGCATTGATATAAAAGGGAAAGTCCCATTTTCGACCAGCAAATTCTGTCGACAGATCAATCTCATCCAGGTCATAAAGAGGCAAGGAAGAATGAATCAACTCCACCTCATCAAAGCTATTATAGGAACTTTTCTGCTCAAGGGCATAGCGGATATGCTCGTCCTTACGATTTGTCGTCATGTCCTATCCTTTCTTGGTATAAGAGCTCAATCCCCAGATTGGCCCAACGATTTTTTAAGGTTTCGGTTGATTGCACATCAAAACTCAAGGCAATGCCACAGTCACCACCACCAGCCCCGCTACTCTTGGCAACGGCCTGTAAATCTTGGCTTGCTTCTTTCAGCTGTCTAAGCGAAGGCGTGTAAATATCTGCGCTCAAGCCTTCTAAAAGCTGGCTGGCTGTTTCCACCTGATTAATTATTTCTTCTGCTCTCCCCTGCTCCAAGGCATCTACCAAAGTAACCACTGTTGCTTTTGAAGAAGTTAAAAAGTTCTGGTCTATGTTTTGCTTGATTTGCTGAACCATTTGACTCGATACAGCCACTTCCTTAGTCCATCCCACTAGGAAATCACATTCTAAACCTGGTTTTACTTGTGAGATAGAAAAGCCCCAGTCACGCTCCAAAACTGTCGCCAAATTTTCTTCTTCCAACCACGCAGCCACCTTTTGGCGATCAAATGACTGGTAGAGAACCAAATCCTCTGCCACAATACAAGCAAGGTCTCCCATGGAACCATTGTCGCCTCGCTCGAGCAAAACAGCGCTAGCTAACTTGAATAAGAGTTCCTGATCAACCGTAATATCATATAGAGCCAGCAGAGCCTTGATAACCAAGACAACGACGCTGCCGCTAGAACCCAGACCGAACTTTTTCCCTTCCCGTTCCATTTTTCCACGGATTTCCAAGGAAAAAGGTTGCAAAGCCTGACCGCGAACAGCGAGGAAGTCATCCATCAAAGCGATCGTTTCTTGAATCAAACTGTAGGCAGGATTTGGCGTCAAGTCCACTACGAAATCAAACATATCTGAATAGATATGGTAGCTATCAGAAAAGGCAATCTCAGCCCTCATATAGATGGGTATAGCCTTTATCAAGGCTAACTGTCCTGACTCTAAAATAGCATACTCCCCTGCCCAATAGAGTTTTCCGCAAGTTTTAACAGCAATCATCTTGGCTCAAATCCTTTGTTTTTGACACAATCAAGCGATAACGTTGACCGAAGATTTCTGATAAATGCTCCAAGTCTTCCTCTTGACAGAGGACTTTAACATTGGGGCCAGCATCCATAGTAAAGTAGCAGACTTCTCCTTGCTCACGAAGTTGGCGGACAAAGTCCATAGCTTCATAGGACGCATCCGTCAGATATGAAAAGGCTGGACTAGCAGTTTTGGTCGTAGCGTGCATAGCAAGGGCATTTCTCTCCGTTAATTCTCCAACCTTGGCAAAGTCATTTTCTTTGAGATAAACCAGCATCTCCTGATAATCTTTCTCAGACTGGCGCACCCAGTCATCAAAGGTCGTCGAGGTTTCCACACAGAGTTTCATCCCATCACGGCTAGAGATTGGTTTTTTCTTGTCCTCTAGCACCAACATAATCATAGCTAGTTTCAAGTCTGTCTCTACAGGGTAAATCTCTCCACTATCCTTATCCCAAGCACCTAGCGGTCCATAAAAACTCCGAGAGGAAGAGCCTGAGGCAAACTTAGCCTCCTGTGCCAACTGACTCCGATCCAAACCAAGCTGGAAATAAGCATTGCATGCCTTGACCAAGGCGGACAAACCACTAGAACTAGAGGACAATCCCGCTGCAGTAGGCATGTTGTTTTGGGTATCGATACGGACAAAGCCCTCACCTGCTGGACGATAGCGGTCGATGATCTTGCTCATCTTGGCATGCTCGGCCTCATTTTGTAGCTGACCATTGATATAAAATGTATCAGCCGTCGCATCCGTCGGTAGAGGCGACAAGGTCGTCTCTGTGTACATATTTTCCAAAGTCAGAGAGATACTGCTAGTAGCAGGAACCATCTCTTTTTCTTTTTTCTTTCCCCAATATTTGATAATGGCAATATTTGCGTAGGAACGTACTGTTACAGGCTCTCGATCCATGTCTGAACAGCTCCTTTCTCTTCTAATCGTTTTGCTAGTTCTTGTGCTTGGTCCAGATTGGCTACCAAGGCGATAATACAGCCTCCTAGCCCACCACCACTCATCTTGGCACCCAGAGCACCGTGGCTCAGAGCCGTTTCAACGAGGGAATCTGCTTCAGGGCTACTAACACCAATTTCTTTTAGATGTAAATGCGCTTGACTGAAGATTTGTCCCAATCCTTCAGCATCTTTTTGTCTGATCACCTCTTCTGCCTTCTGGGTCAATTCTCCCAAAGCATGCAAAAACGACAAAGCATCCTTGCCCTTGCTTTGAACCACTTGGATGGCTTCGCGTGTATGACCATAAACGCCTGTATCTGCAATCACCAAATAAGCGGATAGGTCCATCTCAAGCTCTGTAAAACCAAGATTCTTGATAAAGCGAATAGGTCGATTACTGAGACAAGTCTTGGCATCCAAACCACTCGGATTCATATGGGCAATCATCTCAGCCCGATTGACCAAGATTTCTAGTACATGATGAGGCAGGTCGGCTTGATAGTAGTCAAAAACAGCTCGAATGGCTGCTATGCTGATAGCAGCTGACGAACCCATCCCCCGTTTTTCAGGGATAGCCGAGTCGATCACACATCGAATGCAGGCATCCTTGATATTTAGATGTTCAAGTGAAGCATACACCGCCATGGACAAGGTATCTTCCTCATAAAGACGCCATGGACTTTCAGAAGGGACTACCTTACAAGTCACTTCCACCTCTAAGAGAGGTAGGGAAATGGCAGGATAGCCGTAAACGACCGCATGCTCCCCTATTAAAATAATCTTACTATGTGCCTGACCGACACCAACTTTTTTTGTCATGTTTTCCTTTAACCAGACGAAAAGACCGTCTCATTTCATACAGTAGTATTTTCTCCTATCTATTTTATTATATTTTCACAAAAAAAGCGATTGTTTCCTTCACAATCGCCTCTTTCATTATTGAACCCATTCGCCATTATAGTTGACGTAGTAGCCATCTACAGTCGTATTCACTGCTAAAGCACCTGAGCTATAAGCGTAGTACCATTTCCCTCCGACCTGGAACCAGCCTGTCTTCATATCCCCATTACTTGCATGTAGGTAGTACCAAGTCGAACCATCTTTCAACCAACCTGTCGCCATAGCTCCTGAGGAACGGAGATAGTACCACTTGTTACCGACATAAGCCCAGCCTGTCTTCATATCTCCATTTTGAGCATCTAGATAATACCAAGTTGAACCTTCCTGATACCAGCCAGTCGCCATAGCTCCTGAGGAACGGAGGTAGTACCACTTATTACCCAGATATTCCCAACCAGTCTGCATAATACCAGTTGTTGGATCTAGGTAGTACCAAGTCGAATCATCGTTTATCCAGCCACGCGTTAGTTCTCCGACCTTTAAACTGTTGATACGAGATTCGAATCCGCCATTCTTTTGTAAATAATACCATTGCCCGTCGTCATATACCCAACCAGTTTTTAAGGTGTGATAACTTCGTTGGTCTTCAAAATAATAGACTCGTTTCTCTGCTGGGCTATCATATTGTTCACCATGATATTTATCGATATTTGTATCAGTTTTTGCTTCTAAAACTTGCTTACCAACAAACTCTTGTAGTACGCCATCTTGATTAAAGTAGTACCATCTTGACATTGGCATATATTCTAATCTGATACCATTTGGGTAAGGACCAATTGTACTACCTTTATCTGGCATGGGAATATACTGCCATCCAACAACCATCTCACCTGATACATGATCAAAATAATAGTACTTGCCATCAATCACTCTCCAGGCCGTTTCTTTGATCTCACCCTTCTTGTAGTAGGTTCTACCATTTTCTTGGACAAATTTCCAGCCTTCTGAATCAGAATCATCCGCAAATACTGTATTTGTCGCTAGCAAAGCAAAGAAAAAGACTGCGAGTCCAACTTGCATCATTATTTTAAATTTTTTCATTAGATCTTTCCTCCATAATTGATTGTAGCAAAGACCTGACTGTATGTCAATATATAGAACTTCTCAAAAAAAGCAGTTACACAACTGCAACTGCCTTTCTATTCTTGCATGGTGTAACCAACACCACGCACGGTTTTAATGTAGCTTTTTTGACCTTTTACGTCAAGCTTGCTACGTAGATAACGGATATAAACATCCACGATATTGGTCTCTGTCGCACTTTCGTACTTCCAAACACTTTCCAACAACTGCTCACGAGTCAAGACTTTCTTGCTTCCCATGAGAGTAGCCAAAAGGTCATACTCACGGCGCGTCAGAGCAATCATCTCCTCGCCACGATAAACGGTATGATGTTCTACATCCATACGTAGGTTGCGGTAAGACGTTGGGACCTTCATCTGACTACAGTGTTGGTCGATAAAGTCCCGACCTCGAAAAATCGCTGAAATACGAGCTACTAGATTATCAATAATCACTGGCTTATAGATGTAAGAAACGGCGAAGCGCTGGATTGTCTCAATCTGGTCTTGCAATTCTTCGCGATGGTCCAAGACCATGATCACTGAGGCAGGTTTTGTCCGACTCAGCTTGTCTGCAAAATCCTGGGCCGTCATATCCCCCAGACGAGCATTCAGTAAAATCAAGTCATAATCTGTCTGGAGAGCCATGGAGAGGGCTTTTTGCCCCTCCTCGACCAGATCAACACGGTATTGCTCTTTTTGGAGCTCCAGACTGAGAAAATGAGCGAGATTTCGTTCTTTCTCAAGTAATAAAATCCGTTTCCCCATGGCAGACCTACTTATTTTTCGTCATACCAAGAGTAGTGGAATGTTCCTTCTTTGTCTTTACGTTGGTAAGTGTGAGCACCGAAGTAGTCACGTTGTGCTTGGATCAAGTTAGCAGGAAGGTCAGCTGAACGATAGCTATCAAAGTAAGTAATAGCTGCTGAGAAAGTTGGCACTGGTACACCAGCTTGAACAGCAAGAGCTACGATATCACGAACTGCTTGTTGGTACTTAGCGGTTACATCCAAGAAGTATTCATCCAAAAGAAGGTTTGCAAGGTCTGCATCACGGTTGTAAGCATCTGTGATCTTTTGCAAGAAACGAGAACGGATGATACAGCCATCACGCCAGATAGATGCGATGTCCGCAAATGGCAAGTTCCAGTTGTTTTCTTTAGATGCCACACGCAATTGAGCAAAACCTTGTGCGTATGAAATGATTTTTGAGAAGTAAAGGGCTTGACGGATTTTTTCAATCAACTCAGCCTTGTCACCTTCAAACTTGAAGGCAGCTGGTTTTGGAAGCACCTTGCTAGCATGTACACGCTCTTCTTTGTATGTAGAGATGTAGCGAGCAAATACTGACTCAGTGATAAGTGACAATGGCACACCAAGGTCAAGTGATGATTGGCTAGTCCATTTACCAGTTCCCTTATTACCTGCGGCATCAAGGATGTAGTCTACGATTGGGCCATCTTGACCTTCATCGTCTTTACGGCTCAAGATATCAGCTGTGATTTCGATCAAGTAGCTGTCCAACTCACCCTTGTTCCACTCAGTAAAGATTTCAGCCATGTCTTCTGCAGAAAGACCAAGCAAGTGTTGCATGAGATCATAGCTTTCTGCGATCAATTGCATGTCACCATACTCGATACCGTTGTGAACCATTTTCACATAGTGACCAGCTCCATCAGGACCGATGTAAGTCACACATGGTTTGCCATCTTCTGGTGCTTTAGCTGAGATTTCTTCAAGAACATCAGCAACCAATTCATAGGCTTCTTTTTGTCCACCAGGCATGATAGAAGGACCTTCAAGGGCACCTTTTTCACCACCAGAAACCCCTGTACCGATAAAGTTGATACCAGAGTTTGCCAATTCTTCATTACGACGGATGGTATCTTTGTAGAAAGTGTTTCCTCCGTCAATCAAGATAT
This sequence comes from Streptococcus oralis, assembly GCF_003943415.1. GTDB lineage: Bacteria > Bacillota > Bacilli > Lactobacillales > Streptococcaceae > Streptococcus > Streptococcus oralis_BJ. The sequence goes on from NZ_RJPK01000005.1 coordinate 65,614, forward strand.
CACCCTTGTCAAGGTGTGGAAGAAGGGCTTGGATAGTTGCGTCTGTACCAGGTCCAGCTTGAACCATCAGCATGATACGACGAGGTTTTTCGATAGATTGAACGAAAGACTCTACATCGTAGCTAGGTACAAAGTTCTTTTCAGGATGGCAAGCAATTACGTCTTCTGTTTTTTCTTTACTACGGTTGTAAATGGCAACTGTATAGCCACGAGATTCGATATTTAGGGCAAGGTTACGACCCATTACGGCCATACCAACGACACCAAAGTTAGCTTTTGTCATGTGACACTCCTCTTGTTTAATATGTTTTATTTTATCATTTTTACCTATGAAAGGAAAGAATTTTGTAACGGACTCCTAGTAGTCCAAGTCATCCGCGTGACCAGCTCCATTACCAACAAAGTATCCAGTCTTACAGTTGAGGGTGAAGAGATAGGTTCCATCTGGTTTGTAGAGGTTATAATAACCATTTCCGTTTACGATATTGACACGTTCTAGGATATATTGATTACCAGTGATATAGCCACGAGCACGTGATGTTGCTAGGATTTGTTCCAAAACACCCTCAGCAAAATTCCAAGCAGGGTTGCTGCTATCCTCTACAGCGGATTGGTTGTAGGGTACACGACTAGCACTTCTTTGAAGATTGACACCATCACTAGACAAACCTCCACTTTCTGGTCTGCTGGCAGGCGCTGAACTTGATGAAGCAGACGAACTGCTCGTACTGCTATCAGTCGTTGTACTTGAACTTTCTTGGCTACTGCTACTTGAACTTGAACTAGAGGCGCTTGTTTGCTGGCTCTTACCAAGGCTAATGGCCTTATCTAACAGTTTATCTAGCTCTGTATTCCCTGTTTTAATTTCTGTAAATTTAGCATCTGCCTTGACCTTCACATTGGTATCCAAGACACCATCAGTAATTGCTGGAGTTTCAAACTGATCATTCACTTCTTGCACAGCCTTGATTTGAGTTTCTAAACTATCATACTTAGACTTGGCAAGGGTATACTCTCGACTGCCTTCGAGTTTATCTAGTTGAGCCTTGAGTTGCTTCAACTTGTCAAACTGACTATTTTTCAAGGCTGTTTTATTAGCATCCGTATAAAAGGCATCGTAGAGAGTATTAAACTCTTGTAGAGTCGCTTGTGTTTCCTGATTACTAGAAGATGATTGAGAAGACTGGATAGCTTGGTTAGAGCGAGTTACTTGGCGATAGATATAGTAACTACCTGCCAAGATAAGGGCTGCAGCCAAGGCTGAACCGATAACAAACATGCGCTTCTTTTTAGAATTAGAAGTTGTTTCTGATTCTCCCTGAGCTGATCGTGAAAGTAGAGCTGTCTCTTCCTCTTCTTTCTCATCAGTAATCTCTGCCGGCTCTTGCTTTTCCAACACGAGCGGTTCCAAGTCTTGATTTTCCTCTCCCAAAGGAGGCAAAATCACATCCGAGCCTGTAGTTTCAGCTGAATCTGACACCGTTTCTTCTGAAACTGTATCGGGTTCCTCCATGATTGACGCCGACTCTTCAGTGATCTCTGGAACTTCCTGTGTCAATTCTTCTTGAGCCTGAGCTTCCTGCAGTTCTTCTTTTTTAAATTGACGTGTTTCAAACTTGTCCGCCTCGATTTCCTCGCGGTGCTGTTTGATGTATTTATCCAAAATATTGTCCTCAGGCAATACTCCAGCTTCAACTTCTTCATTTTTACGGATGACTTGACCAACTGTCAAATCTTTCGCCTCGTCAAAATCAAATTTGGATTCTTGATGCTCTTTTTTATGACGATTGTGTCTTTTTTTACTCATCTATCTTCCTTTCTACTTTACCTCTTGGCGCTTCACACGCTGACCAAAGTATTGATACAAATCCACTTTTAAGGTTCCGTTATAGAGTTTTCGTTTTTTATCTGCTGGACTTCCGTACTTACTTTCAAATGCTTCATCACTCGTCAGGATAAACTTACTCCAGGTTTTCAGTGGTGCAAAGACCTGTCCCATTTCAGCATAGAGTTTGGTTACTCCAGCATCATCCGACAAACGTTCACCATATGGCGGATTGGAAATGATGACACCATTTATCTTGTCTGTGCGCAAGTCTTGTACCCGCATTTGCTTAAAAGTGATATCACCTGCCACGCCTGCCGCTTGAGCATTGGCCTTAGCAATCTCAACCATCCGAGCATCAATATCACAGCCCATAATATCCAATTCTATCTCACGATCGATTTTCTTGGCAGCATCCGTACGCACTTCTTGGATTAACCGATCGCTAACCCAGTTCCATTCTTCAAAAGCAAAGGAACGGCGGAGGCCAGGAGCCATCTTTTTAGCTATCATAGCCGCCTCGATACAGAAAGTTCCTGAACCACAGGTCGGATCAATCAAGGGCTTGTCTGGATACCAGTTAGAGAGTTGTAAAATGGCTGCTGCCATGTTTTCCTTGATAGGCGCTCCACCCTTTTCCGTACGATAACCACGCTTAAAGAGGCTAGAACCTGTCGTGTCAATCATGACAGTCGCCACATCTTTCAGGATGGACACCTCTATCTTAAACTCAGGACCAGTTTCCATCAAGGGAACCCCTTCTGGACGGGCATAGTGCTTTTGCAGTTTCTTCACAACCGCCTTCTTGGAAATAGCCTGAACACTAGGCTCATTGTGAAGTTTAGACTTAACGCATTTGGCCTTGGAAATAGGGAAACGTGCCCCGAGCGGGAGATAGTTTTCCCAATCCAGAGCAAAAACTCCTTGGAAAAGCTCTTCAAAAGTCTTTGCAGGAAAGCTTCCAACTACAATCTTGATGCGGTCAGCTGCTCGAAGCCAAAGATTGGTCTCAATAATTGCCTTCACATCTCCTTGAAAACGGATACGGCCGTTTTCAACATGGCAATCATAGCCTAACTCTCGCATCTCACGTCCAACGACAGCCTCGAGCCCCGCTGCAGCAGTTGCGATTAAATTAAATTCTTTTTTCATTTTACAGTCTTGCAAGACCTTTCTCTTGTTCACTTTAAAAAATGAGGTTGAGAAAAAGTTCTCAGCCCCAACCTATATGCAATTTTCTATAAGCCATGTTTTGTTCCAGAAGTGACTAGGACCACTTCCTTCGATAATCATCTGTCTACCACTAGCAGCCTATAACTGATAGCAGTCAGAGTACTACGTTCGTTTCCGTGCACTCCATGCCCCGACCGAAATTTGGGTTGCTAGCTTGAGGGGTTTACCGCGTTCCACTCTCTCCGTTTCCAGAAAGACTCCGTCACTGTGGCACTTTCAAGCCTACTCTGACCTATCCGAAGACTTAGCCATTTCGACTGCCGTAACGATCTCTCGTCCCTAGGCTTATGGTTTCGCCTAGCACAAACACTACAGGCATCACAGCCTGTGCTAGCATGGACTTTCCTCATGAAAAGGGATTCTCTTCACGCGATTATCCAAAAATTGCATCTAATAGACACCTGATTATAACTCAGAATTGTCTACGATTTGCTTACCGAATACTTCTTTTTCAAGTCGATTCAATCGTTTCAAAATATCAAAATTTGTCATTGGAGTAGAACTTGTTACTTCGATAGAACTTTGTTGAGTAGAACTTGCCTGTGGCTTGTTAGACAATTCCTCCTTCAAATCAGCAATCTCCTGACGAAGAGATTTGACCAAAGCTGCGTAAGTCTCATAATCCTTGATCACATCATCTAGGAACTCGTCTACCTCTGCCTTACTATATCCGCGAACTTCACGTCCAAACTCTTGTTCAAAAATATCTTTTGCTGAAAAAATAATACTTGCCATTTCTCTCTCCATTCTTGATTGCTATTCTTATTATATAAAAAAAGACAAACAAAAATCAAGGTCAAAGCCTCATTTTTCGGAAAAATTTTCCACTATTTCGTTCAGATCCTCAAATGTTAATCTTTTTGTAACATAGCCTTCTTGATTTTTCATCATCTGGTAAAAATACTGTAACTTGGTTTCATTTTCTTCGTCATAAAAGAGATAGCACCCTTCCGTATTTTCCAGCAGAAATTTCTGATAATCGCGTAATTGTCCCTTGTGCTCATATTGTGGATAGGCGTATTTGACAAAGTCAACTTGCTTAAACTCACTGAGTTTGATTTGATTGGCCTCATTCCAATTACTGCCATGGGTTTCAAAGGCAAAAATCGTTGCCAACTGAAAGCCATAGTCTGCTTTCATATCCTGTGCCACTTCCAGCACCCAGTACTCAAAGCCCAAGGTCCCTGTAAAGACAAGCCAGGTCACCCCTTCTTCTGCTAGACGTTCTAGATCTCTCCGAATGGCTGTTTTGATAATATCAACGCGAATATCCTTGTCATTAAAGAGACCAAGGTCGAAGGCTGAATAGCCTAAAATCAAGGCTGTTGTCATTTTTAACCCTTTCTTTGTAAATTTATGATATAATAAAGTGATGTTATTGTACCAATAAGGAGAATTATGGTCAACTATCCACATAAACTTTCATCACAGAAGAGACAAGCACCCCCGTCACAAACTAAAAATTTCGCAAATCGGGGAATGTCTTTTGAAAAGATGATCAACGCTACGAACGACTACTATTTGTCGCATGGGTTGGCTGTTATCCACAAGAAACCGACACCCATCCAAATCGTACGTGTCGACTATCCCCAAAGAAGTCGAGCCAAGATCGTTGAAGCCTACTTTAGGCAAGCCTCAACTACTGACTATTCAGGGGTTTATGATGGATACTACATCGACTTTGAAGCAAAGGAAACCAGGCAAAAACATGCGATTCCGATGAAGAATTTCCATCTTCACCAGATCCAGCATATGGAACAAGTTCTTGCCCAGCAAGGAATCTGCTTTGTCCTCCTTCACTTTTCTTCTCAGCAAGAAACCTACTTATTGCCGGCCATTGATTTGATTCGTTTCTATCATCAAGATATGGGACAAAAGTCAATGCCACTTGGATATATTCGAGAAAATGGATATAGGATCGAGCCTGGTGCCTTTCCACAGATTCCCTATCTCGAAGTTATCAAAGAACATTTACTAGGTGGTAAAATAAGATGAACAAACAAACTTTCCTGCGAATAGTTAAGTATGTCAGTATCTGCCTCTTGACTGTATTTATCGCAGCTATTATGCTAGGTGGAGGCCTCTTTCTCTACTATGTCAGCAAGGCTCCGGCCCTATCCGAAAGTAAGCTAGTCGCTACAACGTCTAGTAAGATCTATGACAGCAAAAATGAACTGATCGCTGATCTGGGTTCTGAGCGCCGTGTCAATGCACAGGCTAATGAAATCCCTACGGAGCTGGTCAATGCAATTGTCTCTATTGAAGATCATCGTTTCTTTAGTCACCGAGGAGTAGATACGATTCGTATCCTAGGCGCTTCCTTACGAAACCTCCGTGGTGGGGGTGGTCTTCAAGGTGGTTCTACCTTGACACAGCAGTTGATTAAATTAACCTACTTCTCAACGTCAACATCTGACCAGACACTTTCACGTAAGGCTCAGGAAGCTTGGCTAGCCGTTCAGCTAGAACAAAAGGCGACCAAACAAGAAATCCTAACTTACTACATCAACAAGGTCTATATGTCCAACGGAAATTACGGGATGCAAACGGCAGCCCAAAACTACTATGGCAAAGACCTCAAAGATTTAAGTCTACCTCAATTGGCTCTCCTAGCCGGAATGCCCCAGGCTCCAAATCAATATGATCCCTATTCTCATCCAGAAGCGGCACAAGAACGCCGAGATCTGGTTCTCTCCGAGATGAAGGGACAAGGTTACATTACAGCCGAACAATACGAAAAAGCCATTAACACTCCTATTACAGACGGACTTCAAAGTCTAAAATCTGCTAATAGCTATCCTCCGTATATGGACAATTATCTCAAAGAGGTAATCGACCAAGTCGAACAGGAAACTGGTTACAACCTTTTGACAACAGGGATGGAAGTTTATACCAATGTTGATCCAGCCGTTCAACAACGTCTCTGGGATATCTACAATACCGACGAATACGTTAACTATCCAGATGATGAATTGCAAGTGGCTTCAACTATCGTAGATGTCACAAATGGAAAAGTCATCGCTCAATTAGGTGCCCGTCACCAATCAAGCAATGTTTCCTTCGGTATGAACCAAGCTGTCGAAACAAACCGCGACTGGGGTTCAACCATGAAACCCATCACAGATTACGCGCCAGCCTTGGAGTATGATATCTACGACTCAACTGCTTCTATTGTTCATGACGTACCTTATAACTATCCTGGAACCAACACACCTGTCTACAACTGGGATAAGAGTTACTTTGGAAACATCACGTTGCAGTATGCTCTTCAACAATCACGGAACGTTACAGCTGTAGAAACCTTGAATAAAGTCGGTTTGGATAGAGCCAAGACCTTCCTAAATGGACTCGGTATTGACTACCCAGACATGCACTATGCCAACGCGATTTCAAGTAACACAACCGAATCTAACAAAAAGTATGGGGCAAGCAGTGAAAAAATGGCCGCAGCCTATGCTGCCTTTGCCAATGGCGGTATTTACCATAAGCCAATGTACATCAACAAAATCATCTTTAGTGATGGTAGTTCAAAAGAGTTTTCTGATTCAGGAACACGCGCTATGAAAGAAACTACTGCCTACATGATGACAGAGATGATGAAAACTGTCCTAACCTACGGGACAGGACGTGGAGCCTACCTTTCATGGCTACCACAAGCTGGTAAGACTGGTACATCAAACTATACAGATGATGAAATCGAGAAATACATCAAGAACTCTGGTTATGTAGCTCCAGACGAAATGTTTGTCGGCTATACTCGTAAATACTCGATGGCTGTTTGGACCGGTTACTCTAACCGACTTACTCCTATCGTTGGTGATGGCTTCTACGTTGCTGCTAAGGTCTACCGTTCGATGATGACCTACCTCTCAACAGATGACCATCCAGGGGATTGGACCATGCCTGAAGGCCTTTACAGAAACGGAGAATTTGTCTTTAAGAATGGAGCACGCAATACGTGGACCCCTTCATCATCTACACAACAAAGTTCGACTTCTGAAAGTTCTAGCTCAACATCTGAGAGTTCAACTTCTCAGTCAAGTTCAACTACTCCAAACACAAGTCAAACGCAGACGATTCCTCAACAATCAGGCACTGCACCTGCTGAGCAAAACCAACCAAGTCAACCACAACAATAAGCAAAATCCTGAGAAGTAAAATTCTCAGGATTTTTATTCTTTATAGCACAATAGTTTATCTCAACAGCGCCATAACTCTTTTGATAGTTTCTCTAACTATTATAGAGGTTATGGAGCTGTCTTTTCACTTCCTCTTGATGCTAAAATTTGTCAAAAACAAAGGTAATCAGAAGCTATTCCTTTTTCCCTTTCGCGATAAAGAGAGCAGATAGGGCTAGACTTACGCCTGCCAGGAAGAGAGCTGTGTCAGATTTGCTTTCACCTGTTGCCGGAAGCTCCTTCTGATCATCATGTTTAACTTCTGGAGTCTTAGTATCAGCGAGTGGACTTAAGTTCAATTTGTACTCTGGTTTTTCAACTGTCGGTGCTGGTTGGTCCCCGGCTGTTCCAAGCTGACCTGTGTACTCTGGTACTTCATGTACTGCTGCTTCTACCGCGTTCACACCACCTGTAAACTCTGGTTTCTCAACTGTCGGTGCTGGTTGGTCCCCGGCTGTTCCAAGCTGACCTGTGTACTCTGGTACTTCATGTACTGCTGCTTCTACCGCGTTCACACCACCTGTAAACTCTGGTTTCTCAACTGTCGGTGCCGCTTGGTCTCCGGCTGTTCCAAGTGGGCCTGTGTACTCTGGTACTTCATGTACCGCTGCTTCTACCGCGTTCACACCACCTGTAAACTCTAGTTTCTCAACTATCGGTGCTGGCTGATCTCCTACTGTACTAAGTGAACCTGTGTACTCTGGAAGCTCATGTACCAAGGCTTCAACTGCATTGACACCACCTGTGAATTCTTGTTTCTCAACTGTCGGTGCTGGCTGATCTCCTGCTGTACCAAGTGAACCTGTGTACTCTGGTACTTCATTCACTGCCGCTTCAACCGCATTGACACCACCTGTGAATTCAGGAACCTCCAGAACTGGTGGTTGCTCTTCACCCTTGCTTGATTGAACCGATTCTTCTGTTAATTCTTGATAGAAGCTCGCCAATTCATAAAACTCAGCCTTGCCGCCTTCCCAGACTAATTTGACGTCTAGAAGAGAGCCACCATTTCGGATAGCGAAGGTTTGGAGACTAGATGTAATGGCACCGAGGTCTGTCCAGCTGTCTTGACCATCCTTGAGTGTTCTAGCAAGAACACGTGCCTTAGCTCCTTCAGGAAGACTGGAAACGAGACGAAGGTGGTTGGCATTGGTTGGCTCAGATAAGTGATAAACTAACTCGCCCTTGTCTTTTTCAGACTTATAGCTGGTCAAGACTTTGCCGTCTACAAGATTATTGTAAAGATTACCTTGGCTTTCTCCACTACTTCCTTCTACTGTTGGATCATTGATTGGTTTAACAAATTCACCGTCATTGATGACCAATTCTGTAAATCCTACAAAACGAGCATCATAGTCTGCAGTATAGAGAACACGGAGATAGTTAGCTTTGACTGGTGTCGTCAATTCACCTTCGATGTAGCGATTTCCTGGCATCTTAGAATCATGTGTCCAACCATCTGTCAGAGAATCATCGTGTTGGCTATTGGCCACACCATCTCCCACTGTCACGACATCTGTCCAAGTTTTACCGTCTTGGCTGACTTGGATCTTACCATCACGAAGGTAGTTTTGAGTTCCGTCTTGGATGTAGGCTCTAATCTTCTTGATAGTGCGTTCGCTACCAAGTTTCAAGGTCACGTGGCCATCTTTATGGGCATAGTCTGAAAACTCAACGAAGTTGTTGTAAACACCGTCAAACAATTGATCTAGATTGTTCAGTTTACGAACATCATTGCTGCCGTATGCTGGGTGAATGCCCATCGTGGTAGATTCCAGTTTAGTTGGTTGAACTTCCTTAGTAGTTACTAGGAGAGAGGTTGCTGTAACAGCTTGCTCTTGATCAGTCTTGTTGACCAAACGAACATAACGAACCAAGGACTTGTCAGTCAACTGACTAGCTGGGTACCATTCTTGTGCATTTGCAGAATATTCCAAGTCGAGAGCTGGATTGTCTTGACCTTGCAACTGAATGCTATCTGCCTGATGGATACGGTCAAGTTTCATACCTAGATAGCTATTTACAGGAAGTTTAGTTCCAGCTGGAATTTGAAGCTCATAATGTCCTAAGCTATCCACTACCGGCGTTTCCTTCAAGGCATCGACGTTGGTGTCCGTTAACTCACTGTTTCCAGAGCGTGTCTCAACAGAGAAGTCTTGGATACGCCACCAGAGGTCGAGTGCCTTAGTATTGCGTACTCGGATATAACGAGCATTGATAGCTCTAGTCACTTCCTTGGTTTGCTCACCTGTCAAGCGATCAAGTTCCTGCCAAGTAGTACCGTCTGTAGAATACTCAAGCACACCTGCCGCAAGTTTATCACCTGTTCCTTGACGAAGGCGAACTTTAGTGACTGACTTGACTTCGCCGAGGTCAAGTTGTGCCCAGGCATCTACTGGAGTGGTATCGCTACCATCAGCGTTTGCCATCATGGCTTCTGTATTGTCCTTGCCATCAGTGATTTGACGGGCTGAGGTATTTAGTTTATAGACTAAATTTGAGCTCAGACTAACTGTCGTTTCTTGTTGGCTACGAGCTTTTTCAACTGGTCGGTTGACTGCAATTTCCTGAACTGCAAACCAAGTGTTCTCACGGTCTGCCGTCGCAATCATGCGAACTGCCTTGGCCTTGATAGTGAGATTTTCAAACTTAAGAAGGGATTCATTTCCGACATAGCTTGGCTCTTTCAAGGTTACCCAGTTGTCATTTTCATCTTGATACTGCACTTCTGCCTTACTAAAGGTATCACGTGGATTTGCCTGCGTTCCCATAGCAAAGGTCAAGGTTTGGATCGCTATCGGCTTGTTGAATTTCATACCGATATAATCACCTGTCTTGATGCTGTTTGGTGATTTAATAATCGCATGGGTTGCCAAGTCGCCATCCGTTACTTCTGCCAAACCTCCCTCTACACCTGTTCGATTGGTGATAAAGGTACTGATGATTTGGTCTGGATGCAAGACTTTTTGAACTTCAGACGCCAGAACTTCTTTCAAGGATAGGATAAATGGACGAATATGTTGAACACCCAATTCAGCCTTTTCCATATGGTCTACATAATGGAAAGTGTGAGTTTGAGACTGTTCGTACAATTTCAAACCTTTATAGTAGCTGTCCCAAAGTTTGGCTGCATCGTTTGTAGCCATCGCTTCAGTTCCTGTAAGGAAGGCATCGAGAGCATTCATTTGATCGATTGCATTATCCAACCAATAGTGGATTTGCGCAACCATTTTTTTATCACCTGATGCTTTATAGAGCTCAGCTGCTTCTTTAATCTTGGCAAATTCAGCTCGCAAGGCTGCACGCTCTGCAGTCACATCCTGACCTGCTTTGAGCTTGGTCATGAAATCTGTTAATTTTGGAGCCAAGTCTACAGATTCTTCTAGTTTGACGACACGATTATCCATGTTTTGGTTGATCATGTGCTTACCAAGTTCGCGGAAGGCTGCTGATACCTTGCTATCTTCAAAATAACCATTTTCAACAAAGTTGAAGGCAATATCATTGATTTTCTTAGCTTCTTCTTCTGATTTCCACTGTTTCCATGAGTATTGAGCTCCTGAAAAGAGGGCAATCTTAGATGGTTCAGACTGTTGCATTGGGTTCAACATGATACCAGATAGCAAGCTTGGATCCACATTTGGATGAAGGAATTTCTCACCACCACCTAGAATCAAGTGTTGTTTAGAGTTATCTGTTACAGGCCAGTTAATCCAAAGTGAAACTGGGCGATAGGTCTTACCACCTGCGGATAGATTGTTCTTGAGAGTTGAAAGGAAGCTTTCAGAAACTTCACCCCAAATCTTACCACCCGTCAAGGTCATGGATGTTGAACTAGGGAGATTTTCATTGAGGGATTTCAACTCATCCTCACGTCCATTACCCCAATACTGTCCAGGAACAAAAATCATTTCTTTACGAAGACCGCTGTAAGTTCCCTGCATTTCAGTCAACCAATCCGTCATGTCTTTCATCAAGCGGTTGTAGCTATTGTAGCCTCCGACTGGGCTTGGAGCATCATCTGCAAGGATACCAAATTCGCGGACACCCACTTTCATCAACTGGGTAAATTTGGCCTTGATGGTTGCCAAGTCTTCTTGGTAGTGTGCTTCATTGCCAAAGCGGATGCGGTTGTTCATGAATGGATGGATGGTCCAGACATAGCGGGTTTTACTTTGATTTCCGACACGAGCAAGTTCACGGATTTCAGCTAGTTTTTCTTCTGGATAGAGTTCACGCCATTTCTTGTTGTGGTATGGATCATCTTTTGGTGCAAAGAAGTATTGGTTCAATTTCAAATCGCCACCATAACGCATGAGCTCTGCACGATCCGCATTAGACCATGGATTTCCATAGTAACCTTCGATGAAACCACGGTTCTTGAGCTCTGCGTAATCTTCTACTGTCACATTGCGAAGGACTGGTACTTGGCTTTCCTTGAGCATATGTTTCAGAGTTGTCAAACCATAGAAGACCGCATCTGTGTCTTTTCCGACTATGGAAATCGAATTATCCTTGATGCTCAAAACATAGGCATCAATCTTGTCAAAGAGGCCTGCTGAAACCTTGGACAAGTTTTGTTCTGCTTGTGAACCTTGTCCATGCACTCCAAGATAGATATTGGTTGCGCCAGCGATTGCCGCCTTACCAGTTGTATAAGATACTTGATTGTCCTGCAAGACACTCTTCAAACGATTGCGAGTATAGATATCGAGTTGATCGCCCATAACCAGATTGACTTGCTTACGAAGGGCTGTAACACCTTCGCCATAGGTCACTTTTTGTGGAGTTGGGAAGACCTTGTACTCTTTCTTGAGATAGTCTGCGCTCTTGCTAGCAGCTGCAATGCTGTCTTCGCTAGCTGGTTTACTTGCTGTGAATTGATCTGCCAATTCAACTGTTCCATCACCGGTTTGGTCTACTTTTGGTTTTTCAGGAGTAGTTGGTTTTTCTGGTTGACTTGGTGCAGGCGTTTCTTGCTCTTCTTTGACAGGTTTCAATAGATGAACTTCAGCTGCACTTGCAAAACCACCAACGCCTTCCAATACTTTCAACTCAATCTTGTTGGTATGTACCGCCGCAAAGTTGACTGTTTTTTCTTGGGCATTGTTGTCCCAGTTTCCTTCTGAAACCTTGACCATTTGGCCATCTTTTTGTGCGTAGATTTCGTAGCGAGTAACGACACCATTTCCACCACCTGGACGTGGGAGATAAGTCAAGCCATTGACTTTTTCTGCTTCTTTCAAGGTCATAGAAAGAGTGTATGGCGCAGTGTCACCAGTCCACTTAGTATGCCAAAAGGTATTTGGATCATTGTCAAAGGCTTTCTCAACAGCGCCTTCAGTCGCTGTTCCTGGCAATTCTTGGCTACTTGCAGTAGCAGTGAATTTGTCATTTGCAATCAAACGAGGATTTACAAAAGGCTTATCAGTCAACTCAGCGCTGTGCAAGATTCCCTTGAAGCCACCGATACTTTCAAGTGGCAATACCAAGCTTGTATGAGCCAAACGTGGATGCGCAGGATCCGCGATACGCTCAATCTTTTCACCATCCACATAGACTTCTGTTGATTGTGGTTTGGTCACGATAGAGACTTGATAGCGTTTGTTCTTTTCAAGTTTTTTCTTGAATTGGATATGGAACTGTTCAAATTGATAAGCGAGGTAGCCATCTTTATCAGCTAGATAGATACGGTTATCCCCACTTGTTGAGAAGGTTTGTTCACCGTCTCCAGTGATAGTTACATCAAACTTCAAGACATGACTTGGACCAACATCACCAGGCAAACCTTCGATGCTACTGTCTTTCTCAAAAGCCAATCCATTTTCTGTTGCGGTTACTTTCTTCGTTGCATATTCTTTCACCTTGTCTGGAGTGATGTTGAATAGTTCCTCTGAAGCAATTGCTTTTTCAGGGTTAGACTGTGGCGCATAAGGACTCGTTGGTAGGGTGCGTTCTGCAAAGGTCGTAGCCGCACGATCAGATCCCCAAGTCCGCTCTGCAGTGGTTTGCATGCTCTTGAAGAAACGTTTAAAGATATCGTAAGAGGTCAAACCTGTCTCATGAAGGTCGATATTGTCGTTCCAAACCGCATGACCTCCTCCGATAATACTTGGATGAGACGATTCAAGAAGCGGACCTCCACCTGTTCGGAAGTCGTTTGGTGTCCAGCTATTATACTGGCGTTCGTAGTTAGCATAGTCCCCGTAGGCTGCTTGACTATTACTTCCACTTGGGACACTATATGTCGGCACATCCGTGATATTGATAATCTTAGCTCCTTGAGCAATGGCTTCATTAGGACGTTGCCAGTGAATACTCCAAATATCAACTTCTACTCCGTTCCAATCAACAGGAGTGTTTCCACGTTTCGCACTGAGCGAGCCCCAGATACGTGGTGTATAGCCCTTAGACTTGATATATTGAATCAAATCATTGACATAACGACGATAGCTTTCTCTGCTACCATAATACTCATCTGTACCGATATGAACAGTGGATACACCATGCAAAGGAGCATCTGGACCATCGAGGAGTTTGTCATAGACGGATTTGACAAAAGCCAGCGTTTCATCGTACTTGTTATCCAAGTCTAGCATGGCAACTCGTTCGACATTGTGCTTGCCTGCGTAATCGCTCAAACTACCTTGATACATGAGGTCTGGACGGACTTTGACAAAGGACAAGGCGTGACCTGGTGTGTCAATTTCTGGTACTAGGTTGATATGCAAGGCCTTGGCCAATTTAATCAGATTTTGCATTTCTTCCTTAGTATAATGCTCATCTGATGTCAATTTTTGACCATTCTTACCGACAATATCTGTCTCCACACGGAAACCAGTCTTGGCATGTTCAAGTACATACTTGAGTTGTTCTTCTGGGGTTAAATTCTTACCTGCCAAGTGTTCCTTAAGGAAGATATAGTTATCATTCAAGTGCAACTGCAAGTCGTTCATCTTGTAGTAAGCCATGTTGAGCATGATATCTACAAGGGTGTCATAAGGGATAAATTTACGACCTGTATCCAGCATAAAGCCACGATGACTGAAACTTGGGAAGTCTCGAATTTCACCGTTTTGCAGATCCTTTTCTCCCATCTGAAGGAGCGTACGAGTGGCGTAGAAGGCACCTGTGTTTGTTGCAGCTTCGATGGTAATCACATCATCTTGGATAGTGATGCCGTAGCCTTCCTTGCCATAACCTTTGTTTTCAACCTTTTTAAATTCAATTCGTTTTTGTGCTTGCTTGTCACCTGTCGCAAGTTCCAATCCACGGCTTGCAAGGTCTGACTGGTAGAAGGTTGCAGCCTGATCAAAACCTGAATCACCTGTCGCAAGAACTGTATCTGAAGTGATAGAAGATTGGCCTTCTTTCCCATACCATTGTTGAACAGCTGGTGCTACTTTTGGTTTGACACCTACACCCTCGTCCTGATGTAGCCCCTTGATGACTACTTCAAACTCTTTGGTAAAGGTATGACTGTCTTTGATTTGTTGGACCGTAACCTTGACACGTTGATCTGTCAGAGGTTGGTAGATGCGATTTTGAAGGTCAATCACACCCTGCTTGTTACTGCCAATCAGACTGACCTGACCCGGCAAACTTGGTAGGACAAGAGACTGTCCATCTTCTGCTACTGTTAGTTCGGTTACTTGGCGAATATCCGTCACCTTACTATGGTCCGGAACGTTTGAATAAGCTCGAATTTCTTGGATTCCAACGTTTCTCCAGCCCATTGTTCCCGCTTGGTAATCATTGACCTCCAATTTGAGGTACTTAGCTTTGATACTTTCAGCTAGGTCTACTTTCTCATCTAAAACAGGATCTCCAGTCTTGGTATGAGCTAGTTTCCATTGTTTTTCTCCGTTAGCGCCCACGTCTTCTTGACCTGCGTAGTAGAGACTCCAAGATTTGATATTTGGGTCATTTTGCCCATTGCGAAGACGACGATCCCAGTCAATTTCCACATGCTTGATGAGGGTAGTTTTTGGAAGAGTTAATTCGAAGGTTGGTTTTGGTACATCTCTGTCCGTTGCCCAACGAGTATTTTCATCTCCATCAATAGCCTTATCTGCAGTAAAGTTGGTACCAGTCTCATGGTTGTTTGCTGAAGCAGTAGTTCCCTCTAAGTGATTGAGATCTGGACGTTCTTCTACTTCTTGATTAGTTGGTTTAGTAGCAGGAGTATTTGTTTCTGCTGGTTGCACTTCTTCTTTAGGAATTTCAGATGTTTCTGGAACTGAAGGAGTCGTTGTTGATGTTGTTTTTCCTGTCTCTTCAGGTTTTGTTCCTTCTTCGGTTGCCTGGCTACCCTCTTGATTTCCTTCTGTTGCAGCTTCTGCATCCGCCTTTTCAAGCGCAGCTGCTAAATCATCTGGTAACTTATCCATGGGTTTAACCTGCGTTATGGTATCCTCTGTACTAGATTTTACTTCTGTCTCTGAAGCATGGGCTAGATTTGCCCCAAAAATACTAGCACCAATCATAACTGAAGCTGCACCAATTGCAAATTTGCGGATACTATAATGACAGCGTTTCTCAAAAAAGTGTTTGTCCATATTTCTCCTATTTCCTTTCATCCGCTTACGATAGTAAGCGTTATCATTTCTCCTTTTAAAAAGAAGAGAACCAAGAGGTCCTCTCCAGGTGTTTGATTCATTTTCCGACTCTGACCCCCATAGAAGTCCAAGTCACTTATCCAAACAATGTAGTTGTGGAATAAATAAATATCTATTCTTTTTTACTGTTAATAGCAAAGAGGGCGGCTGACAATGCTAGGCTGATTCCTGCTAGGAAGAGGGCTGTATCAGACTGGTCTTCTCCTGTTTCTGGGAGTGTCTTTTTGCTTTCTTCATTTTTCAGAGTATCTTTGATTTCTGATGTCTTTGTATCAGCTAGTGGAGCTGGTGTCAACTTATACTCTGGTTTCTCAACAGTTGGTGCTGGTTCATCACCTGCTGTACCTAGTGGGCCTGTGTACTCTAGTTTTTCATGTAGGGCTGGCTCAACTCCATTAACACCACCAGTGTATTCTGGCAATTCGTGTACCAAGGCTTCAACTGCATTGACTCCTCCCATGAACTCAGGTAGGTCATGAACAGCTGCTTCTGCCGCATTAACGCCGCCCTTGAACTCAGGGACTTCATGTACAGCTGCTTCTACTGCATTGACTCCTCCCATGAACTCAGGTAGGTCATGAACAGCTGCTTCAACCGCATTAACGCCGCCCTTGAACTCTGGGACTTCATGAACAGCTGCTTCTACTGCATTGACGCCGCCCTTAAATTCAGGAACTTCAAGAACTGGAGGTTGTTCTTCACCCTTGCTACTTGTTGGAGCGTCTGGTTTCGTAGCAGAATCTTTTAATTGGTTGAGATAGTCTGCGAAGTAGGCCACCATTCTTTCCGTCAAGAGATGGTTATCCGTCGCATATTTCATGCTCGCCTGAACTCCAGCCACTTCCTCTTGATTTTCTTTGTCTGTCAATTTTTGAGCCTTAGCTAAAGCTGCTTCATATCCTGACAAGTCAAGCGGTGTCTCTGCTACCTGTGGACGGGTAAAGATGAGTTCCGCTGCAGATTGGTATTTATCTCCACCGTCTCCGTAAGTCTTTGTTCCCGTAAGGACGATTTTCTTAGCCTTGATTGTCTTACCAAAGTTAATGTCTTTTGGCTTATTGTTATCAGGCCAGTCCGTCGCAGTGAAAGTGTGCTCCTTGCCAGACTCATCTGTTACAACCAGTGTCACATCTCTCAAGTTACCGTTTGAACTTGAACCACGTGGAACATAGCGAAGTCCTGTAATTTCAGTCGGTTCTTTCAAGACCATAGTTGCAGGCTTGCCTACATCTCCTCCATCCCAAGATGTATGCCATAGGCTAGATACATTACCATCAAAGGCATTTTCCAAGCCTTCACCAGCTTGAGCAGGGGCATCCAAACTTTCAAAGTCTTCTGCTACCAAGGCTGTTTTCTTCTGAACCAAAGCATTCTTCAAGGCTTCAATCTTGGCAATCTCTGCACGTGCTTCTTCGACACTGATATCATCATCTGCCTGACTGAGGTTAAAGACCGCCTCTTTCAGAGCATCCATAGACTCTTTGGTGTAGTTGGTCATGGCAACCGTTGGCAAGTAGTTCTTCAGAGCATTTTCTGTCAACATCTTACCTGTTAGGGTAATTTCCTCGATTTGAAGATTGTCCATCATGAAGTCGTTGTAACCACGGAAGTTGGCATTTCCACCAGAATCACCACGAGTATTGCTTGCGTTGCCAGTTGAGTAGATACCTACCCAAGTATCGCCTGTTTCTGCACCAGTCACGAGGAAGGTTGCCTTCTTGGCTTTCTTAGAATCCGTCCACGTATTTGGCAACTCATGCATTTCCAAGTTGCTTGCTTGAGTACCACGACGACCTGACTCGAATTCTCCCTTACCGACTACAAAGGCGTAGGTATTGTCAGAACCTGCTTCGTATTCAAAGGTTACACGGTAGGTCTTACCAGCTTCAAAGCGGAAGTTTTGTGGGATGGTTTGGTAAACCAAGTTACGACGGCTAACCAGTCCATTGGTCTTGAGTGACCAATTTCCATCGATAACATCATCAACTTTCTTGCCGTTCCAACCACGCTGTGTATATGGATCATGCTTTTCAGACAAGTGAGTGCGGTTGTCTTCAACACCTTCGACACCGCCCACTACGAATGGGAAGATACCCTGAGCAACATTTTCAAAGTCTTGTTTGAAGGTGCCTTTACCTGTATCATGGTTTTCTCCGTACATGCTTGAATTATTTTCAAAGGTACGAATTTCATCAAAGTAAGTTGCTTCATCACCAGCTTCGCGACTCAAAGTAAGAGTAACATTTGATACGTCAGATCCAGTTGTAAAGAAAGCGTACATGTTTTGGAAGTAACTTGTATTGTCAACTGTCGCATTGTCACGACGTGTATTGTGAGCGTAGGCCTTAACATAGTTGAGAGCGAGAGACTTATTGGTATAAGTAGTCACTTCTTTTTCACCAGTGTTTACAGTGATGCTCGCCTTGGCATTACTACGATTATCGACACCTACATAAACGGCATACTTGGTATTTGGTTTCAAACCAGTTAATTTCTGAGTGAGACTAACTTTTTCTTTGTTTCCTTGAATACGAAGCATATCGTTTGCCCCTTGAGACTTGACAATTTCTGCCTTAGAAGCATCGCCCGAAATATTCCAATGCTTCAAGGTTCCGCTATTAAATCCTTGGTCATAGATGTGCATGCCTTCGCTCCATGACATTTCAGGATTGCTTTGTTTCGAACGGTAAAGTACGTATGGTTGATTAGCTAGAAGGTCTAGGCTAATCTTACCATCTGTTACAGTGAGTTCCTGCTCTTCTGTCTTACCTTGGTCAGTTAGCTTGTAAAGGTAAACCTTGCTCTTTGCCCAATCGCTCGGAAGGGTCCAAGTTGTTGCACCAGCCTGCGTATTGAAGTAGTACATTTTTTCCTTATCAGTAGGAAGTTTCTTACCATTCGCATCCCAGTTCCAAGGAGTCAAGTAAGCTGAACCATCTTGGATCACACGTCCGTTGAGAGTTACTGTACGTTCACGGTATTGTGGGCTATTGACATCATTTGACTTACGAGTCACAACCACTTTATTCTTGTCAGCATCTACCAATTCCACTCGCATTTCTGGAGTCCATTTATAGGTACTACCATTATCGGTCATGGTTACTGGCGTACCATTTTCCCATTTACTTACAGTGAAGTGTTGGAAGTACTTAGTCATGACATCATGGGTAAACAAGTTGGTTACATAGCCATTGTAGTCGCTTCGTCCTTGCCATCCTTCAAAGTCCTTCATGCTATAGCCACCTAGAAGTGGGTAGTCTGCAGCACCTCCGTAACTTCTGTAGTCCCCTACCCAAGCATCTTTTTGGTGGTTACGGATAAAGCGCGTGATGGCACTGTTGATACCTTTATTGGTGTAGCCACCGTAGGTCAAGTCAGCTGCCCAGTGATGGAAGGTAGAGTCGTACTCACCACCATGGCCCCACTCAATCGCAAAGCGCCAGCCTTGTTTGTTAATCTCTTTAGCGAGAACGTGAGTAGCCCAGGCACCGTTGTCACCTGATTGGCCATTTCCCCAAACGTCCACATAGATAAAGTCGAGACCTTCACCAAGTTTATTCTTCAAATCTTCCCAACGTGCCAAACGACCATGAGCCAAGTCATAAGCTGCATCAATGTTGATACCTTGGTCTAGCCAGTTCCAACCATAACTATAGCTACCATCTGGATTCTTGCGAAGAATTTTTTCATTGAAGTATTTAGACTCTGGATAGGTTTCAGAAGCGTTAACGTGAATACCAAGATAAGCTCCGTACTTCTTAGCCTTCTCAATCAGGGTCTTGAAATCTTCGACACCACCGATACGTTTACCAATATCAGCATAGTTCAAATGACCAGAGTCATGTCCCTCACTACCATATCCTTTAAGGAGAACACCTTGTCCAAGACCATCTGTATGGAGATTAATCTTCTTGATACCATCTAGAGTCATGAGGAATGGGTTTTGTGCTTGAGAACCAAAGTTCATCGCGATACGATAAGCTGTGATATCCTTGACTTTTTCCCAACCTTGAGGGTTGTTCATGATGCTACGATAAGCAATGGCTCCATCCTGCCAATCGACTTTGTTATCCGCATTGGCATCTTCAGTGATAACAACTTTAGCACTTGGAAGTTCCTTGGTGTATTCTGGGAAGACAATGCCCTTATAAGCTTTTTCCCATTGCCATTCAGAACTATGAATTCCTACATAGTTGGCATTTCCGACTGTTTCTTTGTAAGCTGTTAAGCGAGTCCAGTCATAAGAACCACCACCGTAGCTGTTTTGAGAGTTGCTCCAGACCCCTGCAGCAAGCTTATCTGTAGAAACAAATCCATACATGTAACCCTTAGCCAAATCCTTCATTGGATTGGTTACATCGATATGATCATCTCCGCTGACATGGGTATTGTTTGACATAGTTGCCCCATCAAACTTAGCACCAGCTTGGTCACTTGACACAGATACTAAAGCATTCCCAAGGAAACTAATAGAAGAAAGCAGTTTTCTTTCATCGTCAATCTTTTGACCTGGAGTGACTTGATTGTGGTTGACAATCTTGGTCACATCAAAGTGCAACTGATTATCCACAACCTGCAAACGAACCGTCATTTCCGCATTTATTAAGTGAGCATCATCGCGAAGCTTCATCAAGTACTCTGCTGTTGTCTCATTGATTTTTTTGTAGGTAACTTCAGGTGTGACTTCGTGTTTGTTGATAAAGACTTTATTGAATTGTTGGACTTGTCCTGGCAAGGTATGCCCATTCAAGCTGTATTCTTTAATACGTGGGAAGGCTTGGTCAATCACTGCCTTGAGGACCTTAGATTGGATAGTATCATAAGTCACTTTACTATCATCTACTTCAGGACCTGTTTCTTTTTCAGCAGGAGTATCCTCTGTTTTTACCCCCTCTTGGTTATCCGTTTTAACGCTAACAACTGTTCGCTCATCACCATAGGAGCCTGCCTTGAGAAGAATCTTCTTCTCATTTTTAAGATGATCATTGACCGCAGCTGGTAGAGTTACTGTATCAAAGAGCTTCACATCATTATTCGTTGCATTGAGTTGTCCATCTGACTTGAGGGTGATAGAGAGACGGTTTGTTGATCCTGTTTCAGGGGCAGCAACACGACTACCTCTATACCAAGTGCTAGTTGTTGGAGATTTATACTCCCAGAACCAGCCATCCTTGTCATAACCGACAAAAACATTATTATTGGTATCTTTAAATTTCAGGAAGACACCAAAGCGTGATTTGCCCTTTTCAGAATCTTCTTTGAAAGTTAAATCGACAGTCGCATTTCCATTGGCATCAACGGTCAAGCCCTTCTTTTCAAACAGGGCTGGTTTACCTGCGTTATCATTTTGAGCAGTTGAGGATAGTTGGTTGTAGCGGACACCTTTTTCTTCTCGGATAGTGACTGTTCCCTGTTGTTCTTTTTTCTCTACCGTTTGCCATTCAGCTGTCAATTTCTCAGGTGTTTCAGGTTTAGCAGCCGCAGGTTTATCCTCTTTTGGTTTTTCTTCAGCCGGTTTTTCTTTTTCTTCCAAGTCTGCTGGTTTGACACTTGAAATCCCCTGCATGTGGTCTTGGATCCATTTCAATTGGGCAGGTGAGAAGAGAATGCCACCACTACGTTGACCAACAACTCCATTTTGATGAACACCGACTAGTTTTCCTTCTGTATCAAAGATACCACCGCCACTAGCACCTGGATGACTACCTTGATAACCGATCCCTTTTACGCCCTCACCGTAGGATTCGACTAATTCAACAGTTGTATTGAGCACTGGTGATAATTTTCCAGTTGGATAGCCAAAGACATGCAATTTATCTCCAACCTTTTTCACTGCAGGTTTTTCAGTCACTTCTGCTGGAGCATTTTCCAAAACTGTTCGCAATCGAACAAGAGCCAAATCATTCTTGTAGCCTTTTAGGAAACCTTCACGATCCCAGTGAATAATGTCTTTTTTACCAAATTTAACATCTGGTAGTCCTGGATAGGAAATGCTATAGATATCTCCATCACCATTATCATTGTCAACGACCTTACGATTATTGCCATCTGGAACGTCTTTTATAAAGTTATGTGAAACAGTTAAAACAAGATTTTCGCCAATGACAATCCCACTACCTTCACCTGATGGTGTCTTGATTTTGACAGTTGCTCCGTAGTTTAATTCACCATTCTTGGTTTTAGCTACATCTTCTGGAACGAGATTCTCAGTATTCTTAGCTAATTGATCCTTATCAACTTCTTTCCCTTTATCTTCAGCCTTATCTAATTTGCCCTCTAAGCCTTCTGGTAACTTATCTGAACTAGCTGATTTTGCTTTTTCAAGTGCTAATAGTTCTTCTTCTGTCTTAGGTCCATCAGTAACTTCTGGAGACCCTTGGTCTTCTCCCGCCTTTGGTGCTTCAAAATCACGCCCATCATTCTCTTTTGCTGTTGCAAGAGCAGCGGCTAAATCCGCTGGTAAATTCGCTGTGGAGCCAGACTGCACGCTATCTGCAAGAACTGTACTTGTCCCAAAGAATGCAGCCCCAATCATAACAGAAGCAACACCTAATGAAAATTTCCGAATACTATATTTACAACGTTTTTCAAATAATTCTTTATTCATAAATTCCTAAATCCTTTCATTTTTGAGTAAGCGTTTACATTCTTTTTTTAAAAAATACTCCTTCCTCTGAAAGTGCAATGCTTAACCCTGATAAATAAAAAATAATTATACTTTTAATATAACAAATAATAACTGAGAAAGCAATAGGAAACAAGTAAAATTAAGGAAAATTTTCTCTATTCTGACAAAAAGAGGCTCCAAATTTTGAACTGACCCCAAAAAGTTAGACAGAAAAAAATCTAACTTTTGGGGGTCAGTACATTTAGAATCTTTCTTTACAAATGTAAAAAAGGATTCAGCATTCAAGAGAAATACTAAATCCTTTCTTATATTTTGCAACAGTTATTTCACATGTTTCGCGAGATCTTCTTGGGCCTTTTTATTAGACTCTTCTTTTTCTTTCAGCCATTTTTCTTGGGCTTTTTGATATTCTTCTGTTGTTACTGGCTTATCTTGTAAATCTAGGTATTTATACAAGAGGGCTTCGCTCGTACCCTTGTTACCTGAGTAAGCAAACGGAAGAGTAAATGGCACCATCTTAGACAACATTGGACGACCAGTTTTAGAAGTTGTTGGGATGAGCAAGGCGCTGTCTGTCAACCAAGCTTGGGCAGCAGCATACTTTTCATAACGTTTTGAAACATCAGAAACTTCTTCCCCAGCTTCCACAACCATTTTTTCGTAGTCTTCCAAACCAACTTGCTTAGCCGCAGCATTGTTTGTTCCAGAGTCAAATCCTAGGTAAGTCTTCGTATTTTCTCCGACAGATGGCTTGATGATATCAAGGTAGGTAGATGGATCCGCAAAGTCTGGAGCCCAACCAACGTTATCTGAGATATCCCAATCTTCACCAGCAGCAGTCTCGGCAAAGTAAGTGATGTTCAATACATCATCTTTTTGAAGTTGTTGGATATCCACAACTACATTATCTGTTCCCAAAGTTGCTTCAAGTGACTGTTTCAAAGATTGCACACGTTGAACTTTTGTTGTGTTTGTTTGGTCCACAGGCATATCCAAGTGGACTGGGAATTTCACACCTTCTGCTTGAAGAGCTGTCTTAGCCTTGGCGAATTCTGCTTTGGCTTTTTCTGGATTGTAGAGACCATCTTGAGCATCATCCAAGTTCACGTTGCTCCACTCGTCACCGTATGTCACCAATTTTTCTTTGACCAACTCACCAAAGTTTTTGCCATCTGCTTGAACAAATGTAGGTGGAACAAACAAGTTACGAAGCAGTTTAGTCGCACCACTTGCACCGTTTACTTGAGAGGCATAGGCAGTTCTATCAAAACCAAAAGCAAGAGCTTGACGGAAATCTTTGTTTAGAAGAGCTTTCTTGGTTGATGTTTTTTCTTCATCCGTTGTCTTAGAAGTATACTTATAAGACTGGCGATCAATATTCGTACCTACTAAATAAGTAGTAGAATCTTGTTGTGTGTAAACAATATTATCTTTAAATGCTTTTTCAGTCTCTGGGTAGCTAGCGCTTGTTGGGAAGAGACGGGCCATAGTGAAACTTCCATCCTTGAAGGCTTCAGTCGGTTTGTTGGTATCTTGACCATCCCAGAATGATAATTTAACCTTATCAAGATGAACATTGTCCTTATCCCAGTAGTTTGGATTTTTTTCAAACTCAACAGAAGATTTAGCTACGATAGATTTGAGCAAGAATGGTCCATTGTATAGGATGCTACTTGGATCTGTTCCTTTAGCGAAATCATCCCCTTTAGAGTTTAAGAACTCTTCATTAACTGGTGCCATTACACCCATCGTTGTCTTAGAATTCCAGAAGCTTTCTGGTTTGTTCAAAGTGTACTGAACTGTCTGATCATCCAGAGCCTTAATTCCTACTTGTGAGAAATCTTTGATTTCCCCTTTTACATAGGCGTCCAATCCTTTGATCGATTCTTGAACTAAATAAAGACCATCAGATTTTTTATCAGCAGCATATTTAAGTCCTGTTACAAAGTCTTGAGCTTTGACTGCCGCGTATTCTTCACCTTCAGAAGTATACCATTTTGCATCCTTACGGATAGTATAAGTGTAAGTCAATCCATCCTTGGATACAGACCAATCCTCAGCCATAGATGGCACAAAGTTACCATAGCGGTCATTTTCAAGTAATCCATCAATCACATTACTAGTAATGTCAGCAGTTGCTGCCTTACCAGTTGTCAAATAGTTGAGGTTGTCAGGGTCTGTTTCATAGATATATGAGAATGTCTTCTCTCCTTTAGCGCTCGAACCTGATCCAGAGCATGCAGCTAAAGTAGTAGCCGCCAATAAGGTTACACCCGCAAGAGCAAATAGTTTTGAACTTTTCATCATTTTCTCCTTTAAAACTTTCTATCTATTATAGAACCTTTTCAGAAAGATGTCAACAGAATTTTCAGAATTTTTGTGTTAGTTTGGTATATTCTGAAAAATCAAAAAGGAGAAGACAGTGATTGTCCTCTCCAGATGTTCGTTGACATCAACCCACTATAGCTGACAAAGAGCCGCTTTTTCAATCTCCTATTAAGATGAATAAAATGAGGAAAAGAAGTGGTCCCTCATTTTAATATCAAATCTTTAGTTACCTAACTCTTTCTCCGCAACCTCAAGCGCCCGTTCAATCACCACATGCATATCATAGTATTTATAATCGGCCAAACGTCCGCAGAAAATTACCTTATCATTCTGTGCTGCTTCTTCTTGGTACTTAGCAAACATAGCATTATTTTTCTCATCGTTGATTGGATAGTAGGGCTCGTCCCCGCGCTTCCAGTCAGCTGGATATTCACGCGTGATGACTGTCTTTGGCTGCGTTCCATATTCAAAATGTTTGTGTTCGATGATACGAGTATAAGGGATCTCACGCTCTGTATAGTTCACTACAGCATTTCCTTGATAATTTTCCTCGTCCAAAATTTCATGCTCAAAGCGAAGGCTACGGTATTCTAACTCCCCGTGTTTGTAGTCAAAATACTGATCGATCATTCCTGTGAAAACAACTTTGTTAGCAGATGCTTCCAACTCCTCACGGTGAGCAAAGAAATCCACTCCAAGTTCAACCTCTACGTCTTTAAGCATATTTTCGATAATCACATTATAACCACCAATAGGAATCCCTTGGTAACGGTCATTAAAATAGTTATTATCAAAGGTTAAACGAACTGGTAGACGTTTGATGATAAACGGTGGAAGGTCAGTCGCGGAACGCCCCCACTGCTTTTCAGTATAACCCTTGATCAACTTTTCATAGATATCTGGACCAATCAACTTGATAGCTTGTTCTTCCAGATTTTTCGGCTCAACATCCTTCATATCAGCTGTCTGCTCAGCAATCTTATCTTTTACTTCCTGTGGAGTTTTTGTGCCCCACATAGCATAGAAGGTATTCATATTGAAAGGAAGATTATAAAGACTTCCTTTGTAGTTTGCGACAGGTGAGTTGATATAGTTGTTAAACTCAGCGAATTGATTGACATAGTCCCACACTTTTTTATTAGAGGTATGAAAGATATGGGCACCATATTTATGAACATTGATACCTTCTACATCCTCACAGTAGATATTTCCACCAATGTGATCACGCTTGTCTATCACTTTTACTTTTTTACCACGCTTGGTTGCCTCATGAGCAAAAATAGCTCCAGACATACCAGCTCCAACGATTAAATAGTCGTACATATTACTCTCCTTTTTATAATTTAACGATTCGATTGAAATAAGGAATTTTCATTAACATTCCAACAATAATAAAACTAACACTTAAAGTAAATATAGCAAAAAGTAAATACGATCCTACAAAACTAAAACCAAATAGTTTTTCCCATACCTTCATAATATATGTGTGTATTATAAAAACTCCCATAGTTTGATTAGAAAGGGAAACAATCCATTCGCTCCATTTTTCATTCACAGTAAGCGTGAGGATAGTTAGAAAAATTCCCAGGCTTACAACTTTTACAAATAAAATATCATAAAAATATTCAGCAAAAAGATTATGATAAGTGGTCTTCGCTATGAAAAATAATATTACCGGTGAAAGCAATAACAAAAGTATGCTAACTATTTTCATCCAATTCTTAAACCTGGCTTTGAGTTCTTCCATAGTGAATTTCGCTATATAACCACCTAAAAGATAATAGAATAACCATGTCCATAATCTAAAAGTTTGTATTACATATGTTTGTATTGGCATTTGAAGTACAATATTTGTTAACTCAAAAATCAAACCAATAACTGCCAATAAAGAAAGACTGTAGAAAAAACTTCTTTTTGAATTTAGAAATTTTTTCAAAATCGGCAAACATATATAAATGAGCATCAAAGCTCCGAAAAACCAAAACTGAAAGAAATAACCTTTTTGTATTAAAGAACCTACAATTTTTTTAATTAGGTTCTCTGTGAAGTCTCTTTTAAACAGCCAGACGATAAAGGTCCATGACGACACTGTTATTAGAATCCATTTTACTTTCTGCAGTATGTAAGAATAGGTAATCTCTCTCTTTCCTAACAATAAATAACCATTGACCATAAAAAATAGAGGGATAGAATAGGTTCCTAAGTAATATAAATATGTCAAAAGATTCCATGAACCCGTCTCTTTAAACCCACCCATCGTTGTATGAAGTAGAACAACTCCAACACATGCAAGTACTTTTAGTAGATCTAAGTTAATATTTCGATATTTGCGCATTCTAATTTTTCCTAATCATTTGTTTTAATTCTTTCACATCTATTACTTTCATAGATAAAATAGCAAAAAGATAAATGATTCCACCAAGCACTGCAAATACTAGAACATTTATAGTCGGCGAAAAATGTATAAATGTTTTTGAACCTAGCAAAATGCCATACATAATAGCGGATGCTAGGACAATTTTTGTCATAGATCCAATTATAGGAACTTCTTTTAGGTATTTACGAGTAAAGTATAATTGTATCGCCCATACCAACGCCTCTGTCAAAACAGAAACAATGGCCGCTCCGATATATCCAAGTTTAGGAAGGAATAGTAAATTCAAACCAACACTGAGAATCGCAGGAACAGTTGTTGAAATCATATATTCTTTATTCTTATTGTGTGGGATTAGCATTTGAAAGCCCATAATATTGGTCCAACCGATAAAGAACATGCGAAAAATCATTATTGCTATCGCATAGCGGGCATCCTGAAAATCTTTCCCAAGAAAAAATTGAACAAAATCGTTGTTTACAATCAACATTCCTGCCATAATTGGAAAAATAACCAAATTATAAATTAAGAAGGATATCTCATGCATCTTATTAACAGCTTTATGATTTCCCGTCCCCAATAGACTAGATACTCTTGGCAACATAACGCTCCCTAGAGAGGTTACCAAAGTCAACAAAATACTAATTAACTTAAGCGCCTGATCATAAATTCCTACATCCTTTGTAGAAGCCAAGGCACCAAGCATTGTACGATCCAAAGTGACATACAAGGAAATCGCTATCTGAGGGAGGAATAATAAAAGAATTGGCTTTAAATGATATTTGGCATATTCTAAGTCAAAATGCGGTTTTCCAATAAATTCTCGAGCAGGCAACCACATACTTAATTGTCCCAACAACTCAAATATCGTCAAAAGAAAAACATAAAGGTAGAGGTCGGTAGCTGATTTTACAAACAAAAATATTGAACCCACACCAACGAGTTTCACAGTGATATTTCTTACTGTAATTTTACGAAAATCTTCTAAACCCTGAAAAAGCCAAGAAATATCTAATCCTTTGGAAAACAAACTCAAACACAATATATAGGCTACTGGATTTCTCATTGTCCCAACTCTCAGACATAAGAAAATGTATAAGAAAATTGATAACAATGTTGCACCAAATTGGAGTGTATATATCCCCCAGAAATTCTGTGGGATATTTCTCCTATTCGCCGAAATTTCCTTCGTTCCATAACTAGCAACTCCCAAAGTAGCTAATAAAATAAAATAAGTAACAATAGAATTAAAATACCCATATGTCCCTAAATCCTCTGAAGAAAATACTCTAGTTACATAGGGAGTTGTAATAATGGGTAGTACAATGAGTAATAGTTGATAGGAGAGGTTATAAGCGTAATTTTTTAGTACTTTCATATCAGTCGGTCCCATTTATGATAGTTAGAATTTCTTCTTTAAGATTCGGATATTTCTCTAAATCAAATTTTCTAGAAAACTTATGACCTAAAGCTTTACCACGCTTCAATTGTTCTATATCATGCTCAGAGTCAGTCCATGTATGAGGATCTCCATCCCACCAATTGATATATCTTAGATTTCCTTGAAAATCATCTGGGGCATCTGTTATCGGTGAAGATGAATATAACGATTCCATCAAATTGTATTTATACATTATCGTAGGAATGAACAGCTCATCATTTACTATCGAATATTTAAATATTTTTTCAATATTTTTCTCTTCTTCTAGTATTATTCTAACTAATTCCTGATTAATAGATACCCAGTTAGATGCATAACCCAATCTCATGTTATATTTTTTAAAACAGTCTATTTTCACTAAACGTTGAATTTTAATCTCTAGCTTACGGTAATATGCTACAAATTTACGAACATATTTGTTCTTAATATTTCTAGCTAAGAATCTAGGAAATAAGTATCTAAATTGTACACGCTCATATACTTTATTTGATTTCAAAATCTCATCAGAGACCATGCTCAGAAAATTCTTTGATTTGTTCTGATTAAAGAATTTAAACAATTTATCTGCCGGCACTAATGGTAAATCTACACCTGACAACAAATGGAACATACTATAGTTATCGTAATTATATGCATGACGAAATCCTAACATCTCTGCAGAAATTTGTGAATAGCTTCCCCAATAAATAGGAACTCTATCTACGAGAATGACATTGGAATGTATTACACTGGACTTAAGCGAAGTAATTGTAGTTTTCTCCACATTAACTTTGCTGTCTATAATAATAAAAATATCATGTTCTTTATAATCCAACAGAGAAATTAAAAATTTCAACTGTTCAAACTTATTATGTGCAATTANTATATAAGCTTGTTTCATAATTCCTCGTTTCTTAAAATACTCGATATTCTTATTCAAATAAATTGATCTACTATACTATCTTAATCTTAAATACATTTTAGATGATAGCATAAATATTGTATATTTTAATTTTAGTCTCCACGATATTTTTTTATTTAATAACATGTTCTTAAAATCAACTTTCAATAATTCTCGATCTTTCGAAAAATCTGTTAAACCAGAGTCAGCCTTTGCACCAATTACAACAAAGCCTCCTCGTAATTTTTTAGCTTGCAGAGATTGTTTTAATTCTATACTTTGAGTGTATTCTTTCTTTATAACTTCCTCGTTTTTCGAAACGGCATCAAAAAAATCATATCTTTTCTCAGTAAAAGTCGAACGGACAATACTACCTTCTCTACGGTAATAGTTATATGTTTCAAGTGGACTAATCACAATTTTATCCGCTAAGGCAAGGTGATCCGCTACCACATAAAAGTCTTCATAGATTTTTCCAACAGGAAATGGAATTTTTTCCAAGATATTTTTGTGATAAAGCTTAGCACAAGCAGAAACTGTCGCAATCTTGTCGTCTAGCATTAGCTCAAGAGCCTTCTCTTTTGTAACAACACACAAATCCTTATAATCTGACTCCTCAAGTTGATAAGGACTATAATCGTTATACTTAGACGTTGCCTTCACTTTGGTAGAAATCAGGTCTGCTTGATGCTCTTGTTGAATTTTCACTATCAAATCTAGAGTATAATCTTCCAAATAATCATCTGGGTCTAAAAAGAAAATCCACTCTGATGACGCTTTCGAAACTCCTAAATTACGGGCATCAGACAAGCCTCCATTTTCTTTATGAAAAACAGAGACGTTTTCATACTGCTTAGCATACTCTTCACATAACTGAGGGGAGTTATCTGTTGAACCATCATTTACAAGGATTATTTCGAAATTTTGATACGTTTGTTTTATAAGACTATCCATGGCAAAATGTAAATAATCAGAAACATTATAAACCGGAACAACAACACTAATAAACATCCTAAACTCCTCTCTCTTTTTCTTTCTTTTTAGAATATTTTTTCAATATTGGATTGAATACAAAGCCTAGAAAATAATGAGATTTATAGTTCAAATAAGACAATCTATCAAATTTTTTTGTAGGCGTATACTCATAAGAACTCTGCTCAATTTGTCTATATAATTCTTTTGATAGTATCTTTGAGTCCTCAACCATCCATGACAAATCGATTTGTAAACTAATAAGATAGTTCAACGCATCTACAACTACTTTTTTTAAAATAGGATCCTCTGAAATTTTTGAAAAAAAATCTAGCACAGAATTTGTCACAGTCAAATGATGGCGAACATTTCGTTTCATACTCTCAATATTCATACTCTGCTCGGGTCGTCCGATATAGTATTGGTAAACATCATAATTCCAATAACCGAAACTATGAACATACTCTAAAGGAAAAAGAGTGTACTGAATGTCAACATAAAATGTCTTTTCACTTAAACGAATTTTATTCTCAACTAGGATAGATGTTCTGTAGGTTACCGAGTGCATTGGGATTCGTTTCTCTGGAATTCCAGAATATTCCTTACCAACCTCATACTTCTCAGCAAAATCATTTCGAACAGTAGTATTGTTATAAACATGTTGTTCTGTAAAGTCCGTAAGAACCATATCTGCATCAGTAACTGTAAGGGCATCTAAAAACTTTTCAAACTCTGATGGGATAACCCAGTCATCCCCATCAATAACTTTAAAGAACTTCCCCTTTGCCTCCTGGATACCACGATTAATTGTTGAGCCATGACCTCCATTTTCCTTTGTGATAATACGACCATTCAGCAACGAATCTTTTCTTAGAGCCTCTTCTGCTACTTTGGCTGTGTCGTCCGTACTTCCATCATTCACAATTAAGATCTCAAATTTTTGTTTGTAATCTGGGTGTACTTGCTGGAATGATTCGATTCCTTTGGAAATATAGTCCTGAATATTATAACTAGGCATTACAATTGTCAATAAACACTCTTGCATCTTATCTCCTAAATTGTCTCAATTAATTCTATCCACTGATTAAGAATTTTATTTTTATCAAATTTATCCATATTGTCTTTGGCATGTTCTGAAAAAGATTGTCGCAAATCATCATTTTTCATCAATTCAAGCAATTTCTCACTCATCTGATCCACGTCATAGCAATCAATCAGATATCCGTTGATTCCATCTTCAACAATCTCACTAGGTCCCGTCGGACATCTAAAGCTAACAATAGGAAGATTGTATTGTTGTGCTTCTAATAGGACTAAAGGTAAACCCTCATAGCGAGAAGTCATGACGTAGATACTATGATTGGGATAGATATTTTCAGTTCCTTTTACATTTCCTTTAAAATTAACTTGTGAAAAAACACTACCTTCTTCAAGTTTTCTTTTCAGCTCCTGTTCAATGAGCTTATCCCCTGAACCATATATATCCCACTGCCAATCTGTATGTCGGGATAATACTTTTATAGCTACTTTGGCAAGATAATCATACCCCTTTTGACTGTGAAATCGACCCACTGTGAGGATCTTTTTAGAATCATTATTCAAGCCTGTTTTATGGTGCTTGGTTTCTTCTATCCAATTATAAATTGTAGCTACTTTCTCTATAGGAATCTTATATTTTTTTGAGTATTTTATCCGGTCTTCCTGCGTTAAAGTAACAACCTTATCAAAATACTTCGCTCCAATATATCTCTGTATTTTTCTGCTTCTTCCATCTTGAAACTCTAAGCTGTGATGATCACAAAAAACAATTTTCACATCTAGACCCAGAGTAGCTAACCGTATCATGATATTTGTTAAAGGAGCTATTGAAAAAATCACTTCTATTCTTTCTTTTTTTATATACTCTCTGAGCTTAGTAGTTAATTTTAAAATAGCAGTTCTAATACGAATGTCACCCTTGTAAAAATTCACCAATTGAACATCTGGATGAATATCATAATTTATGAATCCATCCTCATCCAATAGAATAGACAAAAGTCTTACATCATAATGGCTTGACAACTCATTAGCCATACTGATAGCTACTTTTTCAGCTCCCCCAATTTTACTTAGATTGTATCTAACTATTGCTATTTTTTTCATATTTAACCTATTCTTATCCTTCTTTCTCACCAAGCGATATTATTTTATAGTGGTGTTGGACTCTCTGTTCTTCTGGAGGCAATTGCATATAATTTTCCCCATAGATCGCTGTCAAATATTCTTTATACCTACAAGGACAACTCAAGGCAATTCCTTCAAATTTTAATAAGACTGGTGTTCCAAAATAATCAGAGGGTACAATCTCCCTCAATTTATATGCCCCAGTATAATTTCCTGAAAATTCTTCATAAAATGAATATCTTTTAATGGTCTTTATATATTTTTTTTGCGCCCAGTCAAAAGAAAGTATCTTTTCAATTTTAACTATGTTTGCAAAGGCAATAATCACTTTTTCAACTAAGGGCCGATTTTCTTTCTTCTGATTTACTAAACTATTAAACTGAGAAAGTTGAACCATCATCCGTCTATATAAGTATCTATACTCATGCATTTTTCTCTTAAAAGGGGCAGCAGGCATACCATCAAGTGGAAAAATGTCTATCCACAAACTCTCTACCAATTCCTCTTTACTATAATTCATTATGATTTTCGTTGAATCGTCCCGAATTACAGAGAAAGCTTTTTTATAACCAGCAGTATTTTCACTCAAAAATTTATAATTACTTGGTAACAGGTCTGGGGCTAGTTTTTTAAATTTTTCATAATCTTCTCTGGGCATGCCGATATCGATGTCATCATCCCAAGGTATGAAACCTTTATGACGTACCGCTCCTAGCAAGGTTCCACCAAGAGCATAGTAGGTTAGGTTATTTTCTTCGCAAATACTAATGAACTCCTTTAAGATAGATAAAATCTTATCTTGAATGATTTTGATATCCGACATACTTTCCTCCTATATAAATCGAAATAAAACCGCCTTCCCAGTCCATGATCTTTTAAGTTCTCGTTAAATACTTCTTAGCATTTCACTATATGATTTTTTCAAACGAATTTCCCCTTAACTCTTCATCACTTTCATCAGAAAACTGATAATCCGGGTAGATTAAACTACCTAACAATATCCAAAAAATATTGTAATGAAGGTACAAATTCAAATCATCAATCATGGAATGAAAACTCATCAATATCAAAATAAAAGCAAGAACCCATTGGCGACTTTTAATTACTTTAAATAAAGTTAAAGTTAGAAGCGAGATCATCAATGCTAGAATTAGTAAACCGTATTTTTGTGAAATTTGAATGTATAAATTGTCCACATACAAGTATGTCTGATCATTTCTTACACCTTCAATAGTAAGAGCATTACCATTCCATTCAACTGATTTACCGAACAAGCCATAACCATAAAGTTGGAGAGATTTGTTTGCTAAATAAATACGACCACCCAACATATAGTTTAATTTAAAAAGAAAATTATTGACAAAAGAATTAGTTGAATTTAGATAGATTTGCACAAGCCAAAAACTTGCTATTGCATTTACAATAAAAGTTAGTTTAAAAATATTAAATATATTTCCTAAGTTAGTGAATAAATTGGGAATCCATTTTATTAATAAATTGCAGACCAATAGTATACAAGAACTATAAAATGTCAACCGGGAATCGGTTTGATCATATACCCAGTAAGTACAAAGTGCCAAAAAGAACCACTGCCAATAATAAATCTTATCTTTCTTTAAGTACAATGAAATGGCAACTATATTCATCAGTAAAATTGACGGAAATAATGCATACCTAAAACCTAAATAGCTACGGACTCGAGCCCCTGATATCTCTAAATAATTAGGTATAACCCCTAATTTTGCACCGATTATTACAAATGATAACAAGAAAATACTTATTATGATGGATGTTTTGGCTACACTCTTGAAAGGAATATCACGCAATGCATAAATGAATAATATCCCTATTGCAACATTAGAACTAAAACCATTTATTTTTCCTACGATGAGATAAATTAAAGATGTTATACACAATCCTATAACAGCTCTATAATCATAATTTTTTTTAAACAATTCTTTTATAGATAATATAAAGAGTGATAGAGCTATCACTAGTTTAGATACTATTCTAGGTAGATATTGAGCATAAAAAGTCACATCTAATATCGAAACGATTAAAAACATTCCTAAGGCAACAAGAGCCAAAAGTTCTGGTACAGATTTTATTTTTAGTACTACTTTCATCCTTATTATTCATCCCTATCTAAAAACTCTGTCCATATTTTTTTCCGAAAAATTTTGCTTGTAGGAAGGATTTCCCTTTTTGAATCAAGTCAATTTTCTCCATATAGATAAACGGTATCTCTTTTACCCGCAAATCTTGTTTTGCCAACCAAACATTGAACAATCGTTCACTGATACGACCAAATAATCTAGCATCAAAAGCAGAATAGTCTGTAATGTCCAATCTTCTATAGAGTTCATCGATAATCGGGAACAACCATTCACAATAGGCTGCTACATTTTCTTTGGACATGATAAACATATTGAACATATAGCCACTGCGTTGCTTCATGACCTGATCAAAAGCGACGATATAGTCCGGTCTCAATTCGCTAACAATCTGACGTGTCACGTCTAAATGATTGGCATCATGAGTATGTGCATAGTGTGAGTATAGCGTTTCAATATAATATTTCCTTTTTTTAGGAACAACAACATCGTATTTTGACAGCAAGTTTTTGACTTCTGACTTTGAAAGAATAATATCATCCATACTAATTGCTTCTCTATATGTGTGTCGTTTTGATGTGAAATATCTACGATAATGTACCAATCCAAGATAATCACATTCTAAATTTTTCCAAGCCCAGTATAATCCTGTCAATTCACAATAATAAGGATTGAGGTGTGAGATATGATTACCTTGATCATCTCGTTGGTAGCCTAAATTTTCCTTTCCTTCACTGCCAACCTGAACAGGAATATATAAGTCCTTATCTTCTGGCATTTGAAATCTTTTATGAGTCGCTACTATAATTTTATACTTTTTTGACATTTCTACATCCTAACTCCAATTCCTAAAATCTTGCCTCACTGGACAATTCTTTAGATTGAATTCCCATTCATTTTTTCAATCAAAAAATACTAGATCAAATCCACTTATTCATAATGCTTCCTTCACTTGAAAAAATGAATACGAATACCCAAGAAACGTTATTCGTATTCAACTTCGTCTTTCTATCTATTTTTTGCTAGATGATTTAGCTCATACATCAATGAGCCCCTTCTCCAGACAGAACTTTTTTTATTGTCAAAAAGAAGATTTTGACATCCAACAAAAAGGATTGGTTCCGAGGATAGTACAGCTCCATTTCACAGCGTTCAGGATAATATACCTCACTCCTACCAGAAACTTGCCACATCCCTGTAATACCTGGCCGTACAGATAACAAAACTTGCTGTTCTTCCTTAGAATACTCCTCTAACTCATTCTCCAAAATCGGTCTAGGTCCGATAAGACTCATATCACCTAACATTAAATTTATAAATTGAGGAATTTCATCAATACTCGTTTTTCTTATAAAATCTCCGATATTGGTAAGACGAGGATCCTCATTTGAAGGTAATTTGTAGCTGTTATTTATATATTTCTCATAGAGTGCTTTATTTGCGGTCAAAACTTCTTCAGCATTTTCAACCATTGATCTAAATTTAATAATTTTAAATTTTTTCCCTCTTAACCCCACTCTGTATTGTGTAAAAAATATACTCCCTTTATAACCTTTTATTTTATAGATAATATAAATTATTAGAAAACAGGGCAAGACTATGAATATTGTTCCAAACAAGCCAATAAGAACATCCATAACTCGTTTTATGCTAATATAGATAATGCTGTTTCTTTTCACCTTAACCCCTTCCCCATGATAAGTATCTCAATTAGTTTCGCTACTACAAACTGGTTTACTCTTTCCCGTAATTCCCATAACTTCCATAAGAACCGTATTTGTCTACTGAAGTATCGAATTTGTTCAACACAACTCCTAAAAACGGCTTCCCAGTTTGTTCCACCTGTTCTTTCGCTTTTTGAATATCCCGTCGATTTGTT
The DNA here is from genome assembly GCF_003943415.1 of Streptococcus oralis. GTDB lineage: Bacteria > Bacillota > Bacilli > Lactobacillales > Streptococcaceae > Streptococcus > Streptococcus oralis_BJ. Next base: position 102,247 of record NZ_RJPK01000005.1, read on the forward strand.
TCACCTGCCGCTGTCACTAAAATAGAAGCATCGCATTTTTGCGTAATGATAGCCGCATCAATCACGACACCGACAGGAGCAGTGTCTACGATGATATAGTCAAAATATTTACGCAAGGTTTCAAGCATTGTACTGAAGTTCTTACTTTGGAGAAGTGCTGTCGGATTTGGTGACACAGAGCCAGCCTGAATCACAAAGAGATTCTCAATATTGGTATCACAAAGCCCATGCGACAGATCCGTTGTACTCGATAGAAATTCTGTCAGACCTGTAATTTTATCCCTTGCTTTAAAGACACCTGACATAACAGAATTGCGAATATCTCCATCAATCAGCAGCGTTTTGTAACCTGCACGCGCAAAAGCCCAAGCGATATTGGTGGAAGTCGTTGATTTTCCTTCTCCTGGTTTCACAGAAGTGATAGAAAATACTTTCAAATCATCTCCACTTAACTGTAGGTTCGTACACAAGGCGTTATAATACTCCTCTGCCTTTTTCGCAAGATCTAATTTCGCCTGTGAGATTTCTAACGTTGGCATAACTTCCTCCTATTTCATTTTGTCCAAATCTGGAACGACCCCTAGAAGTGGAATTTGCAGTACATCTTCGACATCTTCAGGACGTTTCACACGGGTATCGAGTAACTCAATCAAAAGAACAGTAATTACTGTTACGACGGCTCCTCCGAGAAAACCAAATAAGGTGTTGCGTCGAACATTTGGAGAAGAGGGAGTCGTAGCTGGTCGCGCTTCTTCAAGCGTCGTTACATCAGATACTCGCGTTACAGCGATGATCTTTTCTGCAGCAACTTCTCGTAGAGAGTTAGCAATGCGACTGGCTTCCTCTGGTTGTTTATCCTTGACAGAGATTGAGACGATACGAGTGTCGGCTGGTACAGTCACTTGAACTTTGCTAGTTAACGCTTTTGCTGGCACATCCAATTTCAAATTTGTCGCTACCTTCTCCAACACATCTTGCGAAAGGATAATTTCGCGGTAGTCTTTTACCAGATAAGATCCTGCCTGCAAGTCCTGATTCGTCAGCCCCGGCTTATCTCCTTGATTACGGTTGACTACGTAAATACGCGTGGTGCTCGTATATTCTGGCTTAACAATAAAAGTGCTATATGCAAAAGCTCCCGCCCCTGTCACAAGTGCCACTAATAAAATTATTAGTTTGCGTTTCCACAAGGTTTTAAGTAATTGAAATACATCAATTTCTATCGTGTTTTGTTCTTTCATCATTTCTCCTAAATTAGTTGATCCATTACAATTTTTCGAGGATTGTCTATAAAAAGTTCCTGAGCCTTCGCTTCTCCGTATTTTTGGGAAACAAGGTCATATGCTTCTGCCATATGAGGAGGTCTACCGTCTAGATTGTGCATATCACTTGCAATCACATGAACCAAATCACGCTCCAAGAAATACTGCGCTCTTTTTTTCATGAATTTATAAGGTTCTCCAAAAAGTTTGGATTTGAGGACATGTGAACTATTTACTTGCGTGTAACAGCCCATATCGATCAGCTCTCGAACGCGTTTTTCATTATTTTCAAGAGCATCATAGCGCTCGATGTGGGCAATGACTGGAGTAACCCCCAACATCAATATTTTACTCAAGGCACTATGAATATCGCGATAAGGGGTGTTCATACTAAACTCTATCAAGGCATAACGACTATCATTGAGGGTCGGAATCCGCTTTTTTTCCAGCTTATCCAAAACATCTGGTGTGTAGTAAATTTCAGCCCCATAAGCAATGACCAAGTCACTCGCGACTTCCTTAGCTATTTCCCGAACCTGAAGAAAGTTTTCTGCTATCTTCTCTTCTGGAGTTTCAAACATGCCCTTGCGTCGGTGAGAGGTAGAGACAATGGTTCGTACTCCTTGTCGATAGGCTTCTGTCAAGAGAGCCTTACTTTCCTCTCTTGACTTGGGACCATCATCTACATCAAAGACAATGTGCGAATGAATATCAATCATTTCATCTGCCCTCCAACACGTCCTGAATAGCAGTTTTGACAGATGCAAGGCTACTGTCGTTAATTTCCATCATATAGAGGTTACTATCTGGCATCGCATAAGAAGGAAGATCCATCCGTCCCGTACCCTTCAAGTCTTGCGAATTCACTTTGTAAGTTCCACCACTTTCTAACTGAGCATTGACCAAGTTCATCATGGTCTCAAGTGGCATGTTTGTTTGGATAGAATCTTGCAAGCTATCAATGATCGTACTATAATTTTTCAGTGCTTCGGTCGAAGTTAATTTTTGAAGGATAGCCACAATCACCTTTTGTTGATTACGTCCGCGATCACGATCACCATCTGCTAGAGAGTAGCGCTCACGAACAAATCCCAGAGCCTGCTCAGAATCTAGATGGACATTTCCAACTGGATAGTACTTCCCATTAGTGTGTGCGGTAAATTCTTGATCATTATAAACATCAATTCCACCTAAAAGGTCAATCAACTTTAAGAACGAAGTGAAGTTCAAACGGACATAGTAATTGATATCCACTCCATAGAGATTTTCTAAGGTGTGGATGGACGAATCAACTCCATAAATGCCCGCATGGGTCAATTTATCTTTTTGATTATTTCCACCATCTGCGATTGGTACATAAGCATCACGTGGCGTTGTGGTCAAGAGGATTTTCTTGGTATCTCGATTGACAGTCATCAGGATATTGACATCTGAACGCGACACCGAACTAATTGGACCATAAGTATCAATTCCACTAACATAGATATTGAAAGACTGATTCTTAGACGTCTTGGGAGCTTCTACTTTTTTAGTGAATCCCTTGGTATAAATCTTTTTTATCTTCGATGCGTAATCTGGATACTCCGATTCGATGATATTTTCAAAGACACTATTTAGGACAATGGCTTTGGTATCTCCTGCAATCAAACTCTTGTAGGCTGCCAAGTAAGACGAACTCTGATTGACCGTCAAATCGGTATTCTGACTTGATTTGATATCAGCTAGTAGTTTTTGAATATTTTCATTATCAGTCTCAGTCGGTGCTGTCACACTCGTCAGTTGCGTAACATTCCCAATCTCACTATCTGCTAAAACAGCTACACTGATCGAATATTCTGAGTAATTAGAAGTCGCATTTAAACGATTGGTCAGTCCAACAAACTGCTGTACTGCAAAGAGCGACACAGAGCTGACAAGGATAGAGAGCACCAACAGAAAAATGGTAAACTTTTCAGCTTTTTTATAGATAATCAAGAGCAGCCCTATTAAGGCAACTAGTAGAACTAAGGCAGTTGCCACTAGATTAAGATATCTAAAAGCAAGGATATGGTATTTAAAAATCAAAAACAATAAAAAGCCAGCCAACAATAGATAAACAGCTAACAAGGCTATGTTAACGCTTCGCTTTACTTTTCCCGAGCGAGTTCTCTTTGAACGTTTAGTCATGTTAATCCCCTATACGTTAATAATTAGGTTAATTATACCACAGAAGTAGGATAATTTCCATTTATTCCCCTAATTCTCAGCGTTTTCATTCATTTTTTCTTAGCTATATTTCGAAGTGATCGCTTTCATTATTTAGGAGCTTAAGCAAACAAAAATAAGATCCCTTGCAAGAGACCTTATTTCAACTTTTTATTTGATATGATTTTCAAATTCTTTTTGACTCTTTTCGATAGCCTTTTTACTTTCTTCTTCCCACTTAGCCTTGGCTTCATCAAATCGTTTCTTGGTAACAGGATCTTTTTGCAGTCTCATGTACTTATAGTTATTTCCATCACCTTTGATTCCCACTAGAGAGTATGCACGTGTGAATGGAGTTACTTTGGTTACAGAGGCCGTACCACCATTGGACATCGTAGACATGATCAGAGAATTATCAATCATCCAAGCTTGAGCTTCAGCGTATTTTTCATAACGCTTAGCGACATCTTGATTCTCAGCGTCTGCTTCTTTTAGAAGTTTCGTATAGGTATCAAGCCCCAGACTCTTGATCAGCTCTTGGTCTTCCTTAGCATCAAGACCAAAAATCTTGAGATAAAAACCATCTTCGGCATTAAATGGATCCAGATAAGTTGATGGATCCTGGTAATCACCAACCCAGCCATCAAAGTTCAAATCGTAATCACGAGCTGCTGGATTTGGAGCTAGGAAAGCGACATTCCCAAAGTCATCCGTTGAAAGTTGCTGAACATCAACGACGATATTATCAGAACCTAGTACTGTTTCAAGTGTCTGTTTAAGCGAATTCATACCAGAAACTGCATTTTTATTGGTTTGATCAACCGGGACATCCAAATGAATAGGGAAGGTAACACCTTGAGTTTCCAATTCTTTTTTAGCTTCCGCAAATTTTGCTTGGGCCTTTTCCTTGTTAAAGTAACCGTCTTGGGCATCTGCCAAGTTGATTCCTGACCATTCTGTTCCATACTGAACAAGTTTAGAAGAAACCACTTCTCCAAAGCTCTTATCTCCCACCTGCACAAATGTAGGGGGAACAAGGGTATTACGAAGGGTCTTGCTTGCCGCTTCTTGCCCGTTAGATTGAGCAGAATAGGCCGTGCGATCGATGGCAAAGTTCAAGGCCTGTCGGAAGTTTTTATTCAAAATCGCTGTTTGCGTAGATTTCTTTTGCTGGTCTGATGTTTTAGCAGTGTGGTTATAAGCTTTACGGTTTACATTAAAGTTGAAGTACCAAGAAGTCTTGTCTTGTAAGCTATAAACGATATTGTCTTGGTATTTTTCTTTTGTCTTGGCATAGCTCGAGCTATTTGGATAGACTCCCGCAAGTGAATAGGCACCACTTTCAAAGTTTCGAATGGTCATCTCCTGATCAGAGCCATCAAAGTAAGCCAATTTAACTTTTTCAATAGTCACCTTGTCATGATCATAGTAGTTAGGATTCTTCACATACTCGATGGAAGATTTTGATGTGAAATCTTTTAACAAGTAAGGTCCATTGTAAAGGATACTGTTTGGCGTCAAGGTTCCAAAGTCTTTATCCTTTGATGTCAAGAATTCTTCGTTAACCGGGAAAAGGATACTGTTGGTTGTCTTTGAGTTCCAGTAGGGCTCTGGTCGTGTCAAAGTGTACTCAACCGTATAGTCATCCAAGGCTTTAACACCAACTGTTGTGAAGTCATTGCTCGCACCTGTCACATAGTCATTCAATCCCTTGATAGAGTTCTGGATGAGATCCATGGCTTGCCCCTTGTTGTCCGCAGCATACTTAATCCCAGTGACAAAGTCTTGGGCTTTAACTGGAGCGTACTCTTCTCCATCAGCTGTGTACCACTTAGCATCTTTTCTGAGTTTGTAGGTATAGGTCAAACCATCTGCCGAAACTGACCAGTCTTCAGCTAGAGCTGGCGTTAGATTTCCATAGCTATCATTTTCTAGCAAACCATCCACAAGATTGGTAATCACTGCAGTGTTATCTGCATAATAGTCTAAAAGATAGTTAAATGTCGTTGGGTTTGCGCTAAATGTTGATGAGAAGGTGCTTGTATCCGTATTGGACTGTCCACAAGCTGTCAGTAAAATCCCTGTAGCTAGGACAAGACCAGTTCCGATGAGTCTTTTTTTTATGTTCATCCTCTACTCCTTTATGTCACTTTTTATAACATAGCCATATTTTATCAAATTTATCCTAAATTGTAAAGTTCCTAATTTTACGACGACTGATGTCTCAAAACCAGAAAAAGGAAGCACAGATTTTCTGCAACTTCCTTTTCTTTTATAGACTATTTAACGTGTTTTTCTAGCTCTTTTTGGTATTTGGCATTTGTTTCAATTTTTTCTTTCTGCCATTTCTTGAGAGCTTCTTCGTATTCTTTTGCAGTCACAACATCATTTTGCAACTCCAAACCTTTGAATACAAATGGGTCTCCCTTGATCCCGACCTGAGAGTAAGCTTTTGTAAATGGTACAGTACGGCTAACCGTTGGAGAACCACCTGAAGAAGCAACTGGGATCAAGAGCGAGCTATCAGATACCCAGGCTTGAGCTTTAGCATATTTCTCATAACGCTTATTGAGATCGCTTGTTTCAGCTGCGGCATCATCCAAGAGTTTCTTGTATTCGTCTAGACCGACTTGAGCCATCACTTCTGGATCTTTTCCACGAGTGATACCCAAGTGTTTAAGGGCAGAACCCTTCTTAGCATCAAGAATGTTGAGGTAGGTAGCTGGGTCTTGATAGTCTGGTCCCCAACCAGTTCCATTCAAGTCATAGTCTTTTTGAGATGGAACCTTAGCTTGAGAAGTAATGCTCATTTTCTCATTATCGGTCATTTGAAGGACATCGACAATGACATTCTCCGTACCAAGTGTTGATTCGATAGACTGCTTGAGTGAGTTCGTCTGCTGAACAGCAATGACATCGGTCTGTTCAACTGGCACATCCAAACGGATTGGGAAGGTCACACCCTTAGCCTGCAATTCTTCCTTAGCTTTAGCAAAGGCTGCCTTGGCTTTTTCAGGACTGTAAAGCGTATCCTTACCATCTGTAAGGGCTACATCTTTCCACTGGTCTCCGTAAGAAACCAGCTCTGCCTGTGCCAACTCTCCAAAGGTCTTTTCACCTACTTGAACATAGTCATGAGGTACTAGACTGTTACGGATAATTTTGTCCGCACCTTCTTCACCATTCAACTGAGCCGTGTAAGAGTGACGATCAAGGGCAAAGTTTAGCGCCTGACGGAAGTTTTTGTTGAGAAGAGCTTCTTTTGTTGATGTTTTTTGAGCCTCGTCTGTTTTGGCTGTTTTATTGTAAGACTGGCGGTTTACGTTAACAGTGAGGTAGTAGCTTGTCGCTTCTTGTGGACTGTAGACAATCTTATCGCTATACTCTTTCTTAGTTGACTCAAAGTTTGAGCTTGTTGGGAAGAGACGAGCTGTTGTATAGGCACCTTGTGTAAAGCTACGAATCAAGGATTCTTGGTCAGAACCATCATAGAAGGTTAGTTTGATGTTGTCAATCTTAACATTGTCCTTGTCCCAGTAGTTTGGATTCTTTTCATACTCGATGACTGATTTTGAAGTCAATGATTTCAAAAGATAAGGACCGTTATAAAGAATACTTGATGGTGTTGGTGCACCGTAGTCGCTCCCTTTAGAATTCAAAAATTCTTCATTAACTGGAAGCATGGTAGCAGTTGTAACTTTAGAGTTCCAGAAGCTTTCTGGTTTGTTAAGCGTATATTCAACCGTATAATCGTCAACAGCTTTCACTCCTACAGTAGAGAAATCATTGCTTTCTCCACTGATGTAAGCAGCCAACCCTTTGATAGAATCTTGAAGGAGAGAGAGGCCGTCTGATTTGCCATCAGCTGCGTGTTTCAGACCAGTAACAAAATCCTGGGCCTTGACTTCAGCATACTCTTCTCCCTCAGAAGTATACCATTTTACACCCTTACGAAGTTTGTAGGTATAGGTCAAGCCATCTTTAGAAACGGACCAGTCTTCTGCAAGCGACGGAATCAAGTTCCCGTATTTATCGTTTTCCAAAAGACCATCGACAACGTTGGCTATAACGTCAGAAGTTGAGCTCTTGCTCGTCACGCTGTAGTCCAAAGATGATGGATCCATAGCATAGACATAAGAAAATGTCTTGGGAGCATCAGCCTTTTTTTCGCTTTGCCCACAAGCGGTTAACAGAAGGGCCGCACTCAAGACAGCACCTGCTCCTAAGAGCCACTTTTTCGATCTCATAAGTAATCTCCTTTAAGATAGTGTTTCCACCATTATACCCTATTTTTTCATAAAAGCAAGAACTTTCGGATGATTTTTTAGAAAATTCTAACAAATATTTTTTAAAGATTTTTCTACACAATTTTTAGTAAAAAACCTCAAGCTTCAAAAGCTTGAGGTTTGCTCATTTTAGTCAATCATTTCCACACAGAAGGCATCCCATGGAGCCAAGACCTGTTTTTCAAGTACTTCTTTAGCCGCAGTGTTTTCAATCAAGACCGATTTAACTTTTCCTTCCACTGAAAAGTTTTGTTTTTCATTAGACAAATTAGCCACGACTAGGAGGCGACGGTCACCGTCCTTACGGATATAAGCAAATACCTTGTCAGCTGTATCAAGCAATTCAAAATCAGCTCGAATCAACCAGCTGTTCTCCTTACGGATTTGAACGAGTTTTTGATAAGTATAGAAAATAGAATCTGGATTTGCCAGCGCTTCTTGAACGTTGATTTCTTCGTAGTTTGGATTAACCGCCAACCAAGGTTGACCAGTTGAGAAGCCAGCATTTTTACTCTCATCCCATTGCATCGGAGTACGGGCATTGTCACGACCGATGACACGGATGCTGTCCATGATTTCTTCAATCGGAACGCCTTTTTCAAGAGCCTCACGCGCATAGTTGAGGGATTCAATGTCTTCTACCTGATCAAGTGTTTCAAAGGGATAATTGGTCATCCCAATCTCCTCACCTTGGTAAATATAAGGCGTTCCTCTCATGAGATGAAGCAAAATCGCAAAGGCTTTGGCTGATTTTTCACGGTATTCTTGGTCATTACCCCAGATAGAGACGATACGAGGGAGGTCATGGTTGTTCCAGAAGAGGGAATTCCAGCCGTCTTCAACTCCTAACTCTGCCTGCCATTTGTTGAAGATTTCTTTTAACTTACTGATATTCAGCTCTTTTTGATAGTGCCATTTAGGTTGCCCTTCCTGATACTGAAGACAGATGTGCTCAAACTGGAAAACCATAGACAATTCTTGGCCCTTCGGATCAGAGTAAAGCTTGGCAATTTCTGGCGTTGCCCCCCAAGTTTCTCCTACCGTCAAGAGATCTTTATCCCCAAAAGTCGCCTGATTCATTTCCTTGAGATAGGGATGGAGCATAGGACCATTATTCACTACCTTCTCATCAGGAATTTTCCCAATCATGTCAATGACATCCATACGGAAACCACCAATCCCTTTATCAATCCAGAAGTTCATCATCTCATAAATTTTCTGGCGAAGTTTTTCATTCTCCCAGTTGAGGTCGGGCTGTTTCTTACTGAAAAAGTGGAGATAGTATTGACCCGACTTCTCATCGTATTCCCAAGCAGACCCACTAAAGATAGAATCAAGATCGTTGGGTTCATCCCGCCAGATATAGTAGTCGCGCTCAGGACTACCAGGATTTTCACAGGCCTCTACAAACCAAGCATGTTCATCCGAGGTATGATTGACTACTAAGTCCATGATAATTCGGATATCACGCTTCTTAGCTTCCGCGATCAGTTCATCCATGTCCTCCATGGTCCCGAAAATAGCAGCAATCGCTTGATAATCAGCAATATCATATCCATTATCATCCATAGGACTGTCATAAACGGGAGAAAGCCAAATCGCTGTGATCCCTAACTTGGCTAGATAGTCCAACTTACTTGTAATTCCTGGCAAATCGCCAATTCCATCTCCGTTGCTATCCATAAAGCTCTTAGGATAGACTTGATAGACTACGGCATTGTGCCACCATTTTTCTTGCATCTTGTTACCTCATTATTTTAATAATCTACAGTCTATGATAGCGCTTTTTCAAACTTTGTGCAAGCGTTTGCCTAATTTTTTTGATTTCTTTTTTACCTTTATAGTTTCCTAACTTCCGATTTTTTATTATAATGGAGGTCAGAGGTAAAAAAATGAAAAAACAAGCTTTTAGTTCTGAACAATATTTGAATCTACAGCGCGACCACATTTTGGAGCGTATTAACCAATTTGACGGCAAGCTCTACTTGGAGTTTGGTGGCAAAATGTTAGAAGATTTCCACGCTGCTCGTGTCCTTCCTGGTTATGAGCCTGACAATAAAATCAAGCTCTTGCAGGAGTTAAAAGAGCAGGTCGAAGTTGTGATCGCCATTAATGCAAGCAACATCGAACATTCTAAAGCACGTGGTGACCTAGGCATCTCTTATGACCAAGAAGTTCTTCGTTTGATTGACAAATTCAATGAATTGGGGATTTTTGTTGGTTCGGTTGTCATCACACAATACGCTGGCCAACCCGCTGCAGATGCCTTCCGCAACCAGCTAGAGAAAAACGGAATTGATTCTTATCTTCATTATCCAATCAAAGGATATCCCACAGATATGGATCACATCATTTCTCCAGAAGGCATGGGGAAAAACGACTACATCAAAACCAGCCGCAAGTTAATCGTCGTAACTGCTCCTGGACCTGGTTCTGGGAAATTGGCAACCTGTGTGTCCAATATGTACCACGACCAAATTAACGGTATCAAGTCTGGTTACGCTAAATTTGAAACCTTCCCTGTCTGGAACCTGCCCCTTCATCATCCAGTCAACTTGGCCTACGAGGCTGCAACCGCAGACCTTGATGATGTCAACATGATTGACCCCTTCCATCTCCAAACCTACGGAGAAACAACGGTCAACTACAACCGTGATATCGAAATTTTCCCAGTGCTCAAACGTATGCTGGAACGCATTCTCGGTGAATCTCCATACGCTTCACCGACAGACATGGGTGTCAACATGGTTGGTTTTGCTATTATAGATAATGAAGCTGCTATTGAAGCTTCTAAACAAGAAATCATTCGCCGCTACTATCAGACAGTTCTTGATTTCAAAGCTGAAAAAGTCGGCGAAACTGCTGTCAAGAAAATCGAGTTGCTCATGAATGACCTCGGTATCACACCTGCAGACCGCAAGGTTGCTGTTGCTGCACGCCAAAAAGCAGAAGAAACTGGTGGCCCTGCCCTAGCTCTTGAATTGCCATCTGGCGACATTGTTACTGGTAAAAACTCAGAGCTCTTTGGCCCTACAGCTGCTGCCTTGATCAATGCCATCAAAAAATCAGCTGACATCGCTAAGGAAGTGAAACTAATCGAGCCTGAAGTCGTCAAACCAATTCAAGGTCTTAAAATCGATCACCTAGGTAGTCGCAATCCTCGCCTCCATTCAAATGAAATCCTGATTGCTCTTGCCATCACGGCTATGGAAAATCCTGATGCTGCGCGCGCAATGAAGGAACTCGGCAACCTCAAAGGAAGTGAAGCCCACTCAACCATCATCTTGACCGATGAAGACAAGAATGTCCTTCGCAAACTAGGTATCAACGTAACCTTTGACCCTTACTACCAATATGATCGCTTGTATCGGAAGTAATTAAACGAGGCTGGACAAAACTCAATTTGAGGAAAAAGCCAGTAAATCTTTACATGATAAAAGATAAAACGCATAATAACAAGTGTTCAAAAGACTTGTTATTATGCGTTTTATGATTTTTCCATTCTCATTTATTTCAATGAAGTTGTCAACTCGACACAGGCGCCTCCTTGGTCTGGATTGAGCAGGGTCAGACGACCACCGTGCAAGAAAGCTACCTGCTTAGAAAAGGCTAAGCCGATACCATGATGGGGATTAGCTGAATTGCGGCTTTGGTCACTCTGGTAAAAGAGCTGATCTGCTCCCAGCAGCATCTCCTCTGAAAATGCAGGGCCATTGTTCCAGATAGCAAAAACCAACTGGTCCTGCTGCACTGATACCGTCAGCTTCACTTCCTTTTGATTCTGATCAGCATGTTCAAGCGCATTCAGTAAAATATTGAGCAAAGCCCGCTTGAGATAGTCCAAATGAACTGACAAAATCAAACTAGGGTCGCAATCTTCTTGGAGATAAAAACGATAGCTTTCCTGTTTGCTGAACAGTGCCCAGTCGTCCTGTAGATCAGCCAAAAAGTCCCCTAAGGAAAGCTGACTAAACTGATTAGAATCAATCTGAAAAGTCTTAGCGTAATCAATCAAAGAACCACAATACTCTTCCATCTTGTGACTGGCCTGCAAAATCTCAGCAGCATAGTCTGCCTGTGGCTGGCCCAACTGCGCCAATTCCAAGAGCTCAGCATTCCCCTTAATCACAGTTAGGGGTGTTTTCAAATCGTGCGATGTCGCTGATAGCTGTAAAATCAACTCCTGATTATGCCGCTGCTCTTTTTCTAGAAGACGAGCATTTTCTTGGTGGCTGTTCCGTAAATCGCTATAAACTTCTAGCATTTCCTCAATTCGAAAAAGCTGGCTTTGATTTTCTTCTAAAAGCTTCTCGCTCTTTAGCATTTTTATTTCCCTGTCGATTTTTCGGAGCAATTTCAAAATATGATAAAAAGTAATCAGCAACAAGCTCCCTGCCCAGAAGAACAAGGTGAAAAGAACGTAATCACTTCCTTGCGTAAATTCATAACCTATAAGCACAAAAATCAAAACATGGAAAAAGACGATTTTTAAACTGGTTGTCCAGACTAGGCTTTTGAAATTTCGGGTTCTAATTGCCATCTATAGCCTACTCCTCTCACTGTTGCGATTGCTTGCAGCCCTTCTTGTTTGCATTTTTGACGAATCTGATATACGTATTCTGAGATGGATCGAAGCTGTGTTTCTGAGCTTTCTGGATAAAGCAAGGTATGCAGGCGTTCAGCTGAAAAGGTCTGCTTGGGATTGCTAGCTAGTAAATGCAGCAACTTAAACTCTCGCTCTGAAAATTTCAAGACTTTACCAAAACAGGCAACTTCATAGCGATCCGGATAAAATTGACAAGAAGCAATTTCAGAATAGCGCTCCTCACGTCTTTCCTCCCGCCGAAGATGAGCTCTGACACGCGCCAGCAATTCTTTGGTTCCAAAAGGCTTGACAACATAGTCATCTGCTCCGCGAAAGAGCCCTTCTACTTTGTCCGCCTCCAATTCCTTAGCCGTCAGAAAGATGATCGGACACGAAAGATGAGGACGAATGTAGGAACACAGCTCAAAACCATTAACAGGCTCCATCATCACATCCAACAGAATCAAGTCATATCCGACAAAATGCGTCAGCTCTAGCTCTTCTATCCGATCAAGCGTCGTCACATCATATGCATCGAGCTCTAGGATGTTTCTCACCAGCTTCAAAATGCTCTGGTCATCATCAATCACCAAAATACGATACTGTCTCATGATTTCCATTATAGCATACCTCTAGCGAACATCTCGTTTCAAGGTTAAGAATATAGCAGAGCTCCAAACTAAAGCTAACCAGAACAGCTGTATTCCCAACCCTGATAGATCTATTGACTGCTGAAGCCCTTCATACTCAAAAAGATTTAGCGTAGCCAGATCAGGCAGGTATTTTGCTTCCTTGATAAAAGTTGCCAATAAACGACTGAGACCAATCAAGAGAGGAAAGAGCACCGACACCGGCACAATCCAAGATTGAAATAGCAAAGCGAGACCGGCAGCTAAAAAAGCCAGAAAAATATTGCTGAGAAGACCAAAAGAGCTGTAATAGAGGAATTTCCCCAGTAAGGACCAGCTAAAGTCCAGGTCAAATCGAGCCAGCATAACAAAGAAACAGCTACTTATAATGACACTATAGAGAACCAAGAGCAGCAAGACTAGAAAAAGGATTTTCCCAGCCAACCAAGCCTTTCTATTTGATACGGTTAGAAAATTCGTTCGCATCCCTGACTTGACAAACTCCTGGGCAAAATAGAGCGAAGTAAAGATGACGATGACAGGCTGCGCCAGATAGAGGGCATGCAAAGCCTCGCTCAGAGCCTTCGTCTGGCCAACTGCTGTCTGACTGTAGTCAAGATTCATTAGAAAAAATGGAACAGCTACCAGAGCCACCAAGGCTGCACCAAGAGCGAGATAGTGAGAACGGAACTTAATCCATTCACTTTTAAGCAGAGCTATTATCATCAGTATCGCCCTCCTAAATCCGTCTTCAAAAAGCGCAGAGAAGTCATGCCGCCGATGACTAGTAACCATGCACCAAGTATCAACAGTCCTTGTGAGGGATTGTTGGCGTATTGGGAAGTCGGCGTTGCAGCAAACAACTCTCCTGCTGGCTGTGGCAGATAAGCTCCCCAACTCGTGTGAGCTGCCAGGTAGTTTCCCAGATTATAGATCTGTGGCACGAGAAAAAGCAGAGGAACTAGCATGGTCCGAGCCAACAAACCTAACAAAAACGAAAGGATTCCCAATAAGGTCAGAGATAAGATTTTCCACAAAATCAGACTCCAAGCTGCCTGATTGAGTAGAATCGGATCAAGTCCTTCCTTTCCTAAAGCCAGATGCATGACCATATAACTAAAGTAGATCGATAAGAAGCTAACGACAAGAGAAAAGCAAGCTAGGGTCATGAGTTTCCCCACAAGCAACTTCAGGCGGTTATTACAGGTCAAAAGGCTGGTTCTCAAGCTATGAGACTGAAATTCCATAGCCCCCAAAATTCCAGCTAAGATAACCAAAACCATGCCCGCCATAGAAGCCCCATTGAGGCCTAGATATTCCAACGGGTCAATGGCTTCTGCCAGACCGGGAACCGTCTCAGGGGTGGCATCCAAGCCAATAGATAAATACTGTCTGCCCTCCAGCCAAGATACGGCAGGCACCAATAGCAGCATGAAGGCCACACTCACTCTGAAAGCCTTGGTTGAGCAAATTTTCAACCATTCTGAATGCAATAAGGACATCGTTTCTTTCATTTTAAACCTCCTCTGTCAAATCAAAGAAGAGATCTTCTAGACTGTCTGAATCTTGCAGCACCTCTTCCAATCGTCCCTGCTCAATAATTCGCCCATGATGAATCAAGACTACATCATCTGTCACCATTTGCACCTCTGACAGGATGTGGGAGGATAGAAGTACCGTTTTCCCTAAATCAGCCTGCTGACGGATGAACTTTCTAAACCACTTGATCCCACTTGGATCCAGTCCATTGGTCGGCTCATCTAATATAAGAAACTGAGGATCACCCAGCAAAGCTGCGGCCAGACCCAGCCGCTGACCTTCCCCCAGAGACAGGCTTGACAAGAGGTCCTTCCTCTTATGAGCAATTCCTGTCATCTCCAAAACCTCATCAATCCGAGACTTGGGAATAGCATTACTCGCTGCAATAATCCTCAAGTGGTCATAAACCTTTCGATTTGGCAAACCGCCAATGCCGTCAAAGGCTGCACCTACCGTTCTGAGCGGATAAGTCATTGACTGATAGGTTTGCCCATCAAAAGTCGCCGTCCCTGCTGTCGCCCGATCTAACCCCAACAAAATCCTCAAGGTCGAACTTTTCCCTGCACCATTTGGACCCAGAAAAGCTGTAATCCGACCGCTTCTAGCTGTAAAAGAAATATCTTCCAAAATCTGCTTACTGCCATGCTTTTTGCAGACTCCTTCTATTTTCACCATATGTTCCATACTGAACTCCTTTATCTTTATTTTCTCCAGTATACCCAATCTAGTTCAGAATTAGTTCAGAGATCGAGCAAAAATTCTAAAAGTTGATCCCACCTTTCAAAAGTCGCTCTAGCTTCATTAGAAAGAACTCAGTTTTTCTTTTCCTTTACCCCATTCTTTCTTTATAATCCTGAGGGTTTTGTATGGAGACTTTGTTATAACGCTAGTCTCAAAAAGTCATTTATTAAACTCCATCAAGAGCAGGCTTTATGATATAATGAAAGAAGAAAACTGAAAGGAACGACTATGTCAAAAGAAGTTATTGTTGAAAGTTTTGAACTTGACCACACCATTGTCAAAGCACCCTATGTTCGCTTGATTGGGGAAGAAACTGGACCAAAGGGAGATGTCATCTCCAATTTTGATATTCGTTTGGTGCAACCAAATGAAGACTCTATCCCTACCGCTGGCCTTCACACTATCGAGCACCTCTTGGCCAAACTCATCCGTACCCGCATTGACGGCATGATTGACTGTTCACCATTTGGTTGCCGGACAGGCTTCCACATGATTATGTGGGGACGTCACACCAGCGCTGAGATTGCAGCTGTTATCAAGGATTCGCTCAAGGAAATTGCTGAAACCACTACTTGGGAAGATGTCCCTGGAACAACCATCGAATCTTGCGGAAACTACAAGGACCACAGCCTCTTTTCTGCTAAAGAATGGGCGAAACTCATCCTGGAACAAGGAATTTCAGATGATGCCTTTGAGCGTCATGTCATCTAAACAAATAAAGGAACCAGCTTATTAGCTAGTTCCTTATTTTTTTCTCAAAATCTTAAGTTAGGCTTTTTCACGAATGACCAAGACACCATCTTCCATATCTGCTTCCAGATGTTTAGCATCTAGATGATCCAAGTGGAAGTCCGTCACCTTATCACGAATTTGTTGTTCCACCACGCGACGGAGTGGACGAACACCCATGACTTCGTCATAGCCTTCTTCTGTGATAAAGTCCTTAGCTGCTTGGCTGACTTCCAAATCAATGTCTTTCTTAGCCAAGGTTTGGTTGACTTCAGCCAACATCAAGTCCACAATCTTAGAAAGATCTTCCTTATTCAAGTGTGAGAACTCGATAACTGCATTAAAGCGGTTCAGGAATTCTGGACGGAAGAATGGTTTCAAGCGATCCATCAATTCTGGTTTATCCGCATCTTCTGTCAAGTTGGCTTCATAACCAAATCCAGCATTTGATGTTGCGATAATGACAGTGTTTTTAAAGTTCACGGTATTTCCTTGGCCATCTGTCAAACGACCATCATCTAGGACTTGGAGGAGAAGAGTAATTACTTGAGGATCTGCCTTTTCAATTTCGTCCAAGAGAATGATAGAGTAAGGATTGCGACGAACTCGTTCTGTCAAGGTATTGCTGTTGTCATCATATCCTACATAACCGGCTGTTGTACCGATTAGCTTAGATACAGCTGTGCGGTCACTGTATTCAGACATATCCAAACGAATGATAGCATCCTTGGTTCCAAACATATCGAGCGCCAATTGCTTAGCAAGCTCCGTCTTCCCGACACCAGTAGGACCTACGAAGAGGAAGCTACCGATTGGGCGATTGCCTTCATCAAAACCAGCACGGTTACGACGAATAGCACGAGCCACTGCTTCTACTGCCTTATCTTGACCGATTACCTTGTGTTCCAAGCGATGAGCCATATCTTTCAAACGTTCGATGTCTGACGCTCCCATTTGTGACACTGGGATACCTGTCATTCGTTCCACAGATTCAGCCACATCATTGACAGTGGCAGTTACTTTCATGTCTTCTGTATGGTTTTCGACTTTTTTCTCTAATTCAGCAATACGTGTCTTGGCATTGAGAGCTGCTTCAAAATCTTCCGCCTCAACTGCTTTTTCTTGCTTGTCTTTTTCTGCCTCAATTTCACGTTCAACAGCATGCACATCTGTTACAGGATGTTGAGCTGCCAAGTGAGCTGCCGTTACATCGACAAGGTCGATAGCCTTATCTGGCAAGCTGCGTTGTGGAATGTATTGGATAGAATAATCCACTGCTGCTTTCAAGACTTCGTCTGGCAAGATAACATTGTGATGTTGTTGATAGAGGTCACGAATTCCTTGAAGGATTTTAAAGGTATCCTCTGCTGAAGGAGCATTGACCTTCACTTCGTTGAAACGACGAGCAAGAGCTGCATTTTTCAAGATGGTGTTACGGTATTCGTCTTGAGTCGTTGCCCCAATCACTGTCAACTCACCACGAGAGAGAGCTGGCTTGAGAATGTCCGCAAGCCCTTTAGATCCACTGTCTCCACCAGTGCTACCAGCGCCAAGGATTTGGTGAATTTCATCAAAGAAGAGGATAATATTGCCTGCTTCTTTCACTTCGTTGACTAGGTTTTGAACGTTTTCTTCAAAGCTACCACGGTATTGAGTACCAGCCTCAAGACCTGAAATATCAATGGAAATGATTTCCTTGTTTTTAATAGCAGCTGGAACGTCTCCATTCACAATTGCTTGTGCTAGACCTTCGACAACGGCTGTCTTACCAACACCTGCATCTCCAACCAGAACTGGATTGTTCTTGGTACGACGTGAGAGGATTTCAGATGTTTCTTGAATTTCCTTGTTTCGCCCGATAACAGGATCCAACTTGCCCTCGCGAGCTTCCGCTGTCAAGTTACGACCTAGTTCAGCAAGGACACCGTCTTGTTTCATACCTGAAGCATGTTGTTGCATTTGCGCATCAGATTCTGCACTTCCTGGCAATTGCCCAGTTGCACGATAATGAGCAAATTCCTCAGGTGTCACTTCGCGTCCATTAATCAAGTAGCGACGGTTTTCAGAACTATATCCTCGCATACCACCCATCAATTGGTTAAATAAATCATCCATGTTGTTAAAGTTATTAAAGTTGTTGTTCATATTCTTTACCTCATTTATTGTTAATTAATTGCGATCTCTGATATTGACTATCTTTGACCTTTGTTTTAAAAATTTTAGACTAGCTAACTAGCTACCCTACGTATAATTTCTGGTTTTTCTTTTTTAAATAAGCCTTCTATCATCTTCTTTTCAAAATCTGTTAGATTTAACATAGGCCTCACCCCTTTCTAGGGTATCTATCGTACATTTTCAAGAAATAGAATCATTGAAAATGAAGTTTTCTAAGGAATTCATTTTCCTTATGTTTCTACTATATCACATTAGTCAGTAAAAGTCAACACTTTTTGACCAAATTTGACTATTTTTTAAAAAATTTTTGAGGTCTTGAATAGATAATGTAAGTGCACAAAAAAGCCAGTCATATCGACTGGCTTTCTTTCTATTCTAATTGAATATTAGCTCAATGCATCATCCATTGAAAGAACTTCGTGGAAGACACGTTGTGTCAATTCAGTTTTTTGTTCTGGTGTGAGGTATTTAGTGTTTACACAGTATCCAGAGATACGAACGATAACATCTTCACCTGACATGATCTTTTCGTAAACATCGTTCAAGTCCATAACGTTCAAGTTAACGTGTTGTCCACCGTTTTCGAAGTAACCATCAAGGATTGTTACCAAGTTATCCACTTGTTCGTCACGAGTCTTACCAAGAGCACGAGGTGAAACTTGAGTTGTCAATGAAATACCGTCAGCTGCGTAACTAAAGTCAAGGCTAGCAAGTGAGTTCAAGTTTTGCAACCATCCACCTTTAGCTTTGTTAGATGGGTTAGCACCTGGTGAGAAGAATTCAAGTTTAGACAAGTTTACAGAACCATCTTCGTTGAGGTATACACCTTTGTGGACTGGTGAATTACCAGTTTGTTTAGAGTAAGCAACGTTAGATGTGATTGTCAAAAGTGATACTGTAGCTTCTGCGTCTTTGTATAGTTTGTGGCTACGTAGACGAGTTGTGTAAGCTTCGATCAACCATTCTGCCAATTCGTTTGAACGAGGGTCATCTTCACCCCAACGTGGGTATTCACCGATTGTTTCATAATCGTAGATGTAGCCATTTTCATCACGGATTGGTTTAACTGTAGCGTACTTGATAGCTGACAATGTATCAACAGTGTTAGCAAATCCACAGATACCGAATCCCATGTTAGCACGTTGTTTAGTTGGCAAGAAGGCCATTTGAACAGCTTCGTAGTTGTACTTGTCAGTCATGTAGTGGATGATATTCAAAGCATCTACGTAAGTGTCAGTCAACCAGTCAAGAGATTTTTCAAAGTTCGCTTTAACTGATTCGAATTCAAGAACCTCGTCACGAATAGGATCGATGTCAAATACTTTGTAGTCTTTGTGAACATCGTCATAACCACCATTCAAACCAGTGAGAAGAGCTTTAAGAACGTTTACACGAGCACCGAAGTACTGGATGTTGTGGCGTTGATCTTCGTTTTCTGGGTCAAGCGGTGACACACAGCATGAGATACAGCTCATTTCACCATATCCATCTTTAGCCATTGTTGTTACACCTTCGTATTGGATAGAAGAGTGTTTGTGGCTCATATGCATACAGTAGCGACGGAAGTTGTATGGCAATTTGTCAGTCCAAAGAACTGTCAAGTTTGGCTCTGGAGAGTTACCGATATTGTCAAGAGTGTTCAAGAAACGGTAGTCCATCTTAGTAACACGGTGACGACCGTCATTACCCATACCAGCCATAGAAGTTGTGATGAAGGTTGGGTCACCTGAGTACAATTGGTCATAAGCTTTTGTACGAGCAAATTTAACTGTACGAAGTTTCATAACGAAATCATCAACGAATTCTTGGATTTCTGATTCAGTAAATGTACCACGAGCAAGGTCACGTTCTGCAAAGATATCAAGTACGATTGGCACACGTCCTAGAGATGTTGCAGCACCGTTGATAACACGGCAGACAGCCATGAAAGCGATGTTAACCCATTGGATTGCTTCTTTCGTGTTCATCGCTGGTTTGCGGACATCAACTCCGTAAAGGTCTCCCAAGCGAACAACTTGTTGCAATGCTTGGTATTGAAGGTTTACTTCTTCACGAAGACGGATTGTTTCTTCATCAATTTCTTTAATTGCATTCCAATCGTTTACTTTTTCTTGCATCAAGTAGTCTGCACCGTAAAGAGCAAGACGTGCGTAAACACCAATGATACGCCCACGTGAGTAGGCATCTGGAAGACCAGTTACAGTGTGAGCATGACGAGCGCGACGGATGTTTGAAGTGTAGGCACGAAAGATACCATCGTTAACTGTTGTTACGTATTTAGTAAAGATTTCGTGAACAGCTGGATCTGGTTCGTATCCATTTTCTTTCAAAGTAGTTTCAGCCATACGGATACCACCTTTTGGCATGAAGTTCAATTTGAAGAGTTCATCGTTTTGGATACCAAAGATCAATTCGTTTTCTTTGTCGATAAATCCAGCAGGAATATCAGCAATAGATGTTGGACGAGTGTCCATTGGGAAACGAGTTTCTTCGTAGTGTGCTTTTGTTTCTTCTACGATTTTTTTGATGTGAAGTGAACGTTCTGTTGGTCCAGCAAGGAAACTTTCATCTCCATCGTAAGGTGTGTAGTTGGCTTGAACGAAGCGAGAGATACTTGCTTTTTCTTTCCAATCTACGCCTTTGAAGCCTTCCCAAGCTTTATCAAAAATATCTTGTGCTTCAACAACTGTCTTAACAACCATGTTAATGTCCTCATTTTTCTTTCTAGTAACAGTCATCTGTTACATTCATGAGACCAGTATACCATACAGTAACCGATTTCAACAAGCGAAAAAAGGCTTTTTTATCACTTTCTTTTCTAATACAGTCTGTTTATCGGCGCAATCTGTATTATATATTTGAAAGAATGAGTACTCTTTTCCATTTTTTCAGAAAAAAAGGTATAATGAATAAAAAATGACATTAGAAAGGAAGCAAAATGCTCATATTTCCATTGATTAATGATTTGTCCAGAAAAATCATCCATATCGACATGGATGCCTTTTTTGCTGCGGTGGAAATAAGAGACAATCCTAAGTTAAAAGGAAAACCTGTCATCATTGGGAGCGATCCCAGACAAACAGGCGGACGGGGAGTTGTGTCTACTTGTAGCTACGAGGCACGAGCCTTTGGCATTCACTCTGCCATGAGTTCTAAAGAAGCTTATGAGCGTTGTCCTCAAGCCGTCTTTATCTCGGGAAATTATGAAAAATACAAAACTGTGGGACTTGAGATCCGAGCTATTTTTAAACGTTACACCGACCTGATTGAACCTATGAGTATTGACGAAGCCTACTTGGATGTGACGGAAAATAAACTCGGTATCAAGTCAGCTGTCAAAATAGCTCGTCTCATTCAACAAGATATCTGGCAGGAGCTGCACCTTACCGCTTCAGCCGGTGTGTCTTATAACAAATTCTTAGCTAAAATGGCCAGCGATTATCAAAAGCCACATGGTTTGACAGTTATCCTCCCTGACCAAGCCCAAGAATTTCTCAAACAAATGGATATTGCTAAATTTCATGGAGTGGGCAAGAAAACAGTGGAAAGGCTTCATGAAATGGGTATTTATACTGGCGCAGACTTATTAGACGTTTCTGAAGTCACTTTAATCGATCGGTTTGGCAGACTCGGTTTTGACCTTTATCGAAAGGCTCGTGGAATTCACAATTCTCCAGTCAAGTCCAATCGCATTCGTAAGTCCATCGGCAAGGAGAAAACCTATGGTAAGATTCTCCAGGCTGAAGAGGACATCAAAAAAGAGCTGACTCTCCTATCTGAAAAAGTAGCTCACAATCTCAGCAAACAAGACAAAGCTGGAAAAATCATTATCCTAAAGATTCGTTACGCTGACTTCTCCACTCTAACTAGGCGGAAAAGCCTCTCACAAGCAACACAGGACGCTAGTCAGATTTCTCAAACCGCCCTTCAACTTTACGAAGAACTAGCTGAAAAAGAGAAAGGCGTTCGTTTACTAGGAATTACAGTGACAGGATTTTAAAAAGCTTGAAGGAAAATTCCCTCAAGCTTTTTCTTATACAAATAAACGCACAAAACTATAGAGCAACAAGACACTACCGAGTACGATACGGTATTTACCAAAGAGTGTAAAGTCGTGCTTCTTCACATAGCTAGTCAAGAAACGAATAGCAACCATGCTGACCGCGAAGGCAACACCCATAGCGACCAAAAGCAAGAATAGTTGACCAAAACTCAAGAGTTGACCTGCTTTAATAAATTTGAAAATCTTTAAAGCACTGGCTCCGAACATAACAGGAATTCCGAGATAGAAGGTAAACTCTGTTACGACAGAGCGGCTTGTACCATTCAACAAACCACCAACGATAGTGGCACCAGAACGGCTTGTACCTGGGAAAAGGGCGAGGACTTGGAAAAGTCCGATGTAAAGAGCTGTTTTATAAGGCAACTTGTCTAGCTCTGTTACTGTTGGTTTAATGGCTTGCGCCTTATTTCTTTTTTCAAGATAGATAAAGGCAACACCGTAGATAATCAACATGATCGCAACTGAAACCATGTTATGGAAGTTGGTATCAAACCAATCATCCAACTTAAAGACCAATAGCAAAGGCAAGGTTGCAACGAGAACTTTTGACCACAATTGCCAAGTTCGACGAACTTCGACCTTATCCTTTGTTGGTTTAAAAGGATTGAGCTTGTTAAAGTAAATCACCATAACGGCTAAAATAGCACCAAGCTGAATGACAACATTAAACATGGACATAAAGGCTTCATTTTGGTCCTTGTATTGGACAAATTCTTCCACCAAGATCAAGTGTCCTGTACTTGAAATGGGCAACCATTCTGTAATTCCTTCAACAATCCCAAAAAAGATTGACTTCAAAATTTCAATAAAATACATACATTACTCCTTTTTCTGTCCTCTATTATAGCATAATTTCGGATGTTGTGATAGATTTTTCTAGAAGGCGCCAATGCTACCACCGCCTCCACCTCCTGAGAATCCTCCACCTGAAGAACCACTTCCAGAAGAGACAGAGTAGGTACTTGCTGTATTTGCAATACTAGCATAGTGACTCATTTGAGCAGTTGAATGATAAAACATACTGTGCCAGCCATAAGCTACGTAAAGATTGATATCTGGGTTCTCAACTTGAATCTGATAAGATTTCATCAAATGACTCACCTTGTCCGCATAACCAAATAAAGTAGCATAGACAAGGAGGCGATTCCAAAGAACAATACTCTCTAATTCTACCTTGTCTAGGTGGGCGATATCGCGAAGCATGTTTTCAAAACTAGTCCAGAGATAGTATGCTTCTAGCCCTTCTTCGTTTAAAACACCATCACGAGTATCAAATCGGGTCGTCCAATAATAGACGGCAGCTAACAGCAAGCCTGCAAATCCAAGGATAAGAAGTGGCAGAGAAAGATACCCGTGAGCATCCAAACTGTACAAGAACCAGCCAAAACCAACGAAAGCAGGTAAAATCGTAAAGACACCTATCGTCAATCTCAGGATTTTTTCTCCATTACTCAGTGAACGATAATAAGCTGGAAGTTGCAAAGAGGATACCCGCTTTCTCACCCCATCCTGCATCTGCTTCAGAGCTTGCTCGAAAGAAGACTTAAGCTTACGTCCTGTTTTCTGAATCCTTTTTTCATCAGCTGCTTTTGCACCTTGGTAAAGACTAGTTGACACTTGGTAATCTGCAAACAAATCTGAAACAAGCACTTCTTCTCTTCCTGAAAAGGCCAAATTAAGGCAATCCTTTTCGAAACTTGCCAATCCTTTTTCTTTTACGACTTTTAAACGAACCTCATCTCCATTTGAGATGATCGAAACATTTCCACGGTCAATCACATCCAACAAGGTTGCCTGAACGAGTTGGTCAAAGGTGAACTTCCCTCCTCCCTTGGTCAAGGGGCTGACTTCCTCTAAAGAAGTGGAGTAAACAGCTTCCGATAAAACCATCGGTTCTAAGTCCATTGGCGGTTCATAGAGACGGTGATTTTTGGCATATTTCTTCGATGGAGAGGTTTTTCTTCTGTAAATGCAGTAGAAAATAACACTAAAGACTAAAGAAAGCGAGAGTAGCAAAGGGATGACCCACGTAACCAGAGCTTTGCTCTGAGCTTTTTCAGCAGTAATGGATTCCTCTATTTTTTCAAATTCTGCTAAACGATTGCCCTTCAATCCCTGATCCAAAGCAGTTTCAAAATCTTTTCTAGGCCAATGGGCATGCAATTCAACCCCACGCTGACGAGGTAGGTTCTGCAAATGAACACGATAATCACCACCTGTCTTCTCTACCTTGCCCTCTGTAAAGAGTTTCCCTGTATGAAAGAAAAGTTTTTCAGCTCTATTAAAGCCCGTTACCCGAAACTCAAAATTTTCGATAGGTTCTGAACTATCCGTCAGGGGCTGCCAATTAAGTTCCGCGATATCATCATATAGAAATAGGAGATTTTTTAGTTGCCATGTGATTACCACTTCAACGGTATCCCCCCTTTGGCCTGGATTATACACTTTTACAGTATAACCTTCCGATTCTTCTATCACTTCACTATTGACATTTTCAATGGCAGCAGCATTTTTCCATACCTGAATCTTCGGACTGGAATCTATTTCAAAGCCCTTTGGCATCTTACCAGCATGGCCAAGTCCTACTAGTTGTCCATTAAAGTCTTCATCAAAATAGTAGACTACTTTCTCCCTAAATTCTGCTGTATTATCTGCATGAATATACAAATCACCTTGATAAGAGCGAATCTTGAAATCAACCGCAAAAACAGAGAGTGGTAAAATACAAAACAAGCTAAATAAAAGCAAGAAAAAAGTCTTTTTCACAACACAATCCCCCTTTTTATCTTTGCTATCATTATATCATTTTTTATAAGTAAAGGCTTACTTGTATTGAAAATCTCACCATTTTTAGATACAATAGAGAGAAGTCATTTTTAGACTAGAAATAGGAGAAAACATGAAAAAATTATGCTTATCTATCCTTGCTAGCCTAGCCCTTACCTTAGGACTAGTTAGCCAAGTCCAAGCCGACGAATATTTACGCATCGGGATGGAGGCAGCTTACGCTCCCTTCAACTGGACCCAAGACGACGATAGTAACGGCGCCGTCAAAATCGACGGTACCAATCAATATGCCAACGGCTATGATGTTCAAATCGCTAAAAAAATTGCCAAAGATCTAGGTAAGGAACCTTTGGTCGTAAAAACAAAGTGGGAAGGACTTGTTCCAGCCCTTACTTCTGGCAAAATCGATATGATCATTGCTGGTATGAGCCCAACCGCTGAACGTAAACAAGAAATTGCCTTTTCAAACAGTTACTATACTAGCGAACCGGTTCTATTAGTAAAAAAGGACTCTGCCTACGCGAATGCCAAATCTTTGGAAGATTTTAGCGGAGCAAAAATCACTTCTCAACAAGGTGTTTACCTTTATGATTTGATTTCTCAAATTCCAGGTGCCAAAAAAGAAACAGCTATGGGCGACTTCGCTCAAATGCGCCAAGCACTTGAAGCAGGTGTCATCGACGCCTATGTTTCAGAACGCCCTGAAGCCCTGACCGCTGAATCTGCCAACTCCAAATTCAAGATGGTCCAGCTTGACAAAGGCTTTGAAACAGGAGAAGAAGACACTGCTATTGCAATTGGTCTTCGCAAGGACGATAGTCGTATCAGTCAAATCAATGCTAGCATCGAAACCATTTCCAAGGACGAACAAGTAGCTCTCATGGATCGGATGATTAAAGAGCAACCAGTGGAGGCGACAACAACGGAGGAAGAAAGCAGCTTCTTTAGTCAAGTCGCTAAGATTCTTTCTGAGAACTGGCAACAACTCTTGCGTGGTGCTGGTATCACACTCTTGATCTCCATTATCGGGACCATCGCAGGGCTCATTATCGGTCTTGCCATTGGTGTCTTCCGTACTGCTCCTCTCTCGGAAAACAAGGCCATCTATGGCTTGCAAAAACTACTTGGCTGGATCCTTAATGTCTATATTGAAATTTTCCGTGGTACGCCTATGATCGTTCAATCGATGGTTATCTACTACGGTACAGCACAAGCCTTTGGAATCAATCTCGATCGTACACTTGCAGCCATCTTCATCGTTTCAATCAACACTGGTGCCTATATGACAGAAATCGTCCGTGGCGGTATCCTAGCAGTTGATAAGGGACAGTTTGAAGCCGCAACTGCTCTTGGTATGACCCATAATCAAACCATGCGCAAGGTTGTCCTCCCTCAGGTCGTTCGCAATATCTTACCTGCTACTGGTAATGAGTTTGTCATCAATATCAAGGATACGTCTGTACTGAATGTTATCTCTGTTGTGGAACTCTACTTCTCTGGAAATACCGTGGCCACCCAAACTTATCAATACTTCCAGACATTTACAATCATCGCCGTGATTTACTTTGTCCTCACCTTCACAGTGACCCGTATTCTCCGCTTCATCGAAAGACGCATGGACATGGATACCTACACTACAGGTGCTAATCAAATGCAAACGGAGGACTTTAAATAATGAATCAACCCATTCTTGAAATTAAACACCTCAAAAAATCCTATGGACAAAACGAAGTCTTAAAAGACATTTCTCTGTCAGTTCACAAAGGAGAGGTTATCTCCATCATCGGGAGCTCAGGAAGCGGAAAATCAACCTTCCTACGTTCGATCAATCTGCTTGAAACACCTACTGAAGGGGAAATTCTCTACCGAGGAGAAAACGTCCTTGCAAAAGGCTATGACCTTACTCACTATCGTGAAAAACTCGGTATGGTTTTTCAATCCTTCAACCTCTTTGAAAACCTTGATGTTCTCGAAAACACTATTGTCGCCCAAACGACTGTCCTCAAAAGAGAACGCTCTGAAGCTGAAAAAATTGCCAAAGAAAATCTTGAAAAAGTTGGCATGGGAGAACGCTACTGGCAAGCCAAACCAAAACAACTCTCTGGTGGCCAGAAGCAACGTGTAGCCATCGCTCGCGCCCTCTCCATGAATCCTGATGCCATCCTCTTTGACGAACCAACATCTGCCCTTGACCCTGAAATGGTAGGTGAAGTCCTCAAAATCATGCAAGACCTAGCTCAAGAAGGCCTGACTATGATCGTCGTCACCCACGAAATGGAGTTCGCCCGCGATGTCTCTCACCGTGTCATCTTTATGGATAAGGGCGTCATCGCTGAAGAAGGCAATCCCGAAGACCTCTTCACCAATCCAAAAGAAGAGCGAACAAAAGAGTTTCTTCAGCGCTATCTCAAATAACAAACAAAGACTGCATAAAATATGTAGTCTTTTTACTAACTCTTTGCAAAACAAAAGGCAGATTCATCTTAAGAATCTGCCTTTAAGCCTAGTTTAATCTTCAAATTTTTCATGATTCTTGTCATAAAAATCAATCAAACCTAGGGCTGTTTCAAATGAAATATTTTTCACTTTTGCACGACCTTGTGCCAAAGCAATAATTGACATTTCACGTGCATTTGTTTCCTTAGAGATACGGTAACCTGTGATTTTCTTATCACGAACCCAGCCAACAACTGATTCTACTTTTTCAAAGTTTGACTTAGCCATGTTCTTCTCCTATTTTATTCTTTACGATAATGAAGTATATCCATTCTTTTAGGATTATCCAAAAAACATCTACTTATTGAAAACAAATAATGAATTGTTATTACTTAGCTTTTAAAGCTGATAATATGCTTGTTCGTATATCTTCAACTCCATCAGGATTTGCTGGTAGGAAGATGGTGTTATTGCCCTTATTGTCGGCGAAATTATTCAAAGTATCCAAATACTGATTTGTTAATAGAATGGACATAATCTGGGCTTCCGTGAGTTCAACATTGGCTCCTTTTAATTCTTGAATAGAATCAGCAAGTCCGTCAACAATAGCCTTACGCTGTTCTGCAATCCCTACACCGTGTAGGCGATCTTTTTCTGCCTCTGCTTCCGCCGCTGTCACGATTTTAATCTTATCTGCTTCTGCAAGTTCTTGCGCAGCGACTCTCTTACGTTGGGCAGCATTGATTTCATTCATTGATTGTTTCACTTCAGCGTCAGGCTCAACCTTCGTAATCAGTGTTTTTACAATGATGTAACCATATGTAGACATTTCTTCTGCTACTTGTTTTTGAACTTCTAATGCGATTTCATCTTTTTTCTCAAATAGTTCATCCAAGGTTAATTTCGGCACAGACGAACGCAAGGCATCTTCAATATAGGATTTGATTTGAGCTTCTGGTCTCATTAGTTTATAGTAAGCATCTGTGACATTGTTCTCATTCACTCGATACTGAGTCGCCACATTCATGGTCACAAATACATTATCTTGTGTTTTTGTTTCCACGACAATCTCACTTTGCAATAGGCGCAATTGCACTCTGGCCGCAATTCTATCAATTCCAAAAGGTGCTCGTACATGAATACCACTATTACTCAACTTTTGGTATTTACCAAAACGCTCGATAATAGCGACAGACTGTTGCCTTACAACATATACAGAGCTGATAATAATCATTGATGCAATCAGCACTAGAAAAAATAGAACAAGTAAAACATGTAAAACCATGGGAATCCCCCCCTTTCGTCACCATCATTATAGCATCATTATAGGAAATTGGCAAATAATATGATAGCAAATTTATTTTAGACTAGCATATTATACAAAGTCTCATTACCATTCAAATTAATATAAGATGGGTCAAACTTTTCCATCCGATGAATCAAGCCAGCATAATCATGCTTATCAGCAAGAGCAATCCCAATCAAGACCGGCCCTGTCCCCTTGCTAGCACGTTTGATATACTCAAAACGAGTGATGTCATCATATGGTCCCAAGATGTCATTTACAAACTCACGAAGAGCCCCTGGACGTTGTGGGAAGTTTACGACAAAATAATGCTTGATGCCATCGTAAATCAAGGCACGTTCTTCCATTTCTGGCATACGGTTAATATCGTTATTTCCCCCAGAAATGATGCAGCAAATTGTCTTGCCTTTGATATAATCTGATAAAACTTCCAAGGCTGCAATGCTGGCCGCTCCAGCAGGTTCGGCGACAATTCCTTGCTTAGAATAAAGATCAATCAAGGTCTCAGAAATCAAGCCTTCATCTACTCCAATAAGAGTTTCAACATTCTGACGAGTTGCTTCATAAGTCAACTGCCCAACTTTCTGCACTGCTATTCCATCAGCAAATTTGTCAATTTCTTTGAGTTTAACTGGTCCTCCAGCTTCAAAGGCTGCCTTCATCGAACGGGCACCATTGGCTTCTACACCAATTACTTCGATAGCGGGATTTGTTTCTTTGATGTAAGTTGAAACCCCTGCAATCAGTCCGCCACCACCTACCGGCACTAGTACTGTATCAAAATCAATAGACTCTTTACGGGCTTCTTCAAGAATTTCATAGGCTACAGTCCCTTGACCAGCTTGAACATGGACATCATCAAAAGGATCGATGAAGGTTCTATTTTCTGAAACGGTGAATTCTTGGGCCGCCTTAGCGGAAGCATCAAAGGTATCCCCAACCAACTTGATGGTAACGAAATCTCCACCAAAGAAACGAACCTGCCCAATCTTTTGTTGAGGCGTTGTGATTGGCATAAAAATTGTCGCAGGAATCTTCATCTCCTTACAAGTGTAAGCGACACCTTGAGCGTGATTTCCCGCAGAGGCACAGACTACACCACGCTCACGTTCATCTTTCGTTAACTGAGAAATGGCATAATAAGCTCCACGAATTTTAAAAGAACGAACTCGTTGCGCATTTTCCTTTTTCAGATAAATCTTAGCTCCATACTTTTCTGATAAATAATGATCATATTCCAGTGGTGTATTCACTACTACACCACTTAAAACTTTGTGGGCTTTCACCACATCTTTTGCACTTAGCATGTCTCCTCCTCAAATACTTTACAAGGTAAAAAGCGAGTTAGGTACCCCCCAACTCGCCTTCTGTTTTTATTCTAAGAATTAGTTATAGATTTTGAAAGCATCGTCGTCGTTTTTACCAACGAATGGCATTGCTTTACGTAGTTCTGCACCAACTTTTTCAATTTCAAGGTTAGCTGCTTGTTCACGGTAAGCAGTCAATTTTGGACGTCCCGCTTTATAGTCATTTACAAAGTCATTTGCAAATGTACCATTTTGGATGTCTGCAAGAACTGCTTTCATGTTTTCTTTAACTTGCTCAGTAATCACACGTGGGCCTGATACATAGTCACCGTACTCAGCAGTATTTGAAATAGATTGACGCATTTTCTTGAATCCACCTTCATAGATCAAGTCAACGATCAATTTCATTTCATGAAGAACTTCAAAGTAAGCCAATTCTGGGGCATAGCCTGCTTCTGTCAAGACTTCAAAACCTGCTTCGATAAGGGCAGTCAAACCACCACAAAGTACAGCTTGTTCACCAAACAAATCTTCTTCAGTTTCTTCTTTATAAGTTGTTTCAAGCAAACCTACACGAGCTGCTCCAACACCTTTACACCAGTCCATAGCAATATTTTTCGCATTTCCTGTAGCGTCTTGGTAGACTGCATAAAGAGCCGGAACACCAAATCCTTCTTCATAAGTACGACGTACCAAGTGTCCTGGCCCTTTAGGAGCACACATGAAGACATCGACATCTGCAGGAACTTTGATAAATTCAAAGTGAATGTTGAAACCATGAGCAAATCCAACTGCATTTCCAGCTTCCAAGTTTGGAGCGATTTCTGCTTCGTACAATTCTTGTTGAATTTCGTCTGGTGCCAAGATCATGATAACGTCAGCCAATTTAGTTGCTTCTGCTACTGTGTAAGTATCAAATCCGTCTTCTTTTGCTTTGTCAAAAGATTTACCTGGACGCACACCGATGATGACATCACGACCTGAATCGCGCAAGTTTTGCGCATGCGCATGTCCTTGTGAACCATAACCGATTACGGCGATTTTTTTACCGTCAAGCGCTGCTACTTTAACATCTTTTTCGTATTCCATTTGAACTGCCATAGTTTTTCTCTCTTTTCTATTATTTATTGCCTCTTAGGCGGTTTTAACAAATTTTAGTTGGATTTTTAGTCGCGGGTAAATCCAGTTGCACCCGTACGAGCGATATTTTTAATACCGTATGGTCGAATCACTCGCAATAAAGCTTCACTCTTTTCAGCATTTCCAGTCATCTGAATAGTGATGGAGCTTGGCGCCACATCAACTACCGTTGCACGGAAAGGTTGGATAATAGCCAAGATTTCTGCACGCTTCTCAGCAGGAGCAGATACCTTCACCAAGATAACTTCTCTTTCCAAGTGTGGCTTATCCGTGATATCTCGAATGCGAATCACATCAATCTGACGATTGAGTTGCTTGATAATTTGCTCTACTTCATCATGAGATGCCACATCAATAATGATGGTAATCCGTGATACATCAGGATTCTCTGTCGCACCAACTGAGATACTCTCAATGTTGACCTGACGACGAGAAAGGACACCTGTAAAGCGATTGAGGACTCCTGAACGATTTTGTAGTTTTGCTGTTAACATTCTACGCATGGAACTTCACCCCCAACATCTCATGATTGCTCTTACCGGCTGGTACCATTGGTAAAACTTGTTCCTTACGAGAAATATCCACCTCGATAAACATCGGCACATCTTCCAGAATGACTTCTAAATCCTTCTCTATCGTCTCTGGATTATCAAATTTATAATTTTTGATGCCGTAAGCCTGTGCCATCAGCTGGAAGTCTGGAAGTGTATCAAAGACTGATTCAGAAGTTCTACCCTCATAGAAGGATTCCTGCCACTGGCGAACCATTCCTAGTGAGTGGTTATTCAACATGACAACCTTAATCGGCACCTTGTAGATGTTTAGGATTGCTAGTTCTTGGTTGGTCATTTGGAAACCACCGTCACCGACAAAAAGGATGACTTCTTTTTCTGGATTGGCAATCTTGGCTCCGATAGCTGCAGGAACTCCAAATCCCATGGTACCCAAACCACCTGAAGTGACTAACTGACGCTCATTTTGGTAAGGATAATACTGAGCCGTCCACATTTGGTGTTGCCCTACGTCTGTGACAACAATGGCATCCCCATTCGTCAACTCACCGATGCGTTCAATAACAGCCTGCGGTTGAACCACACGTTCTTTCTTATCATAAGAACGAACGCGGTTCTTGTCTTTCGTGACTTTTTCAATCCATTTTTCAGTATTGTTATGAACTGTTGGTTCTGCCAATAGCATCTGCAAGGCTTTCTTAGCATCTCCAACTACAGGAATATCTGCACTGATAATCTTACCAATCTCAGCTGGGTCAATGTCAATATGCGCAACCTTGGCATTTTTAGCAAAGGTCTTAGGATTTCCTGTCAAACGGTCATCGAAACGGCAACCAATACTAATCATAAAGTCCGCTTCAGTCATTGCAATGTTAGCTGCGAAAGAACCGTGCATACCTCCCATACCAAGAAAGAGCGGATGGTTTGTCGCAATGGTGCCTTGCCCCAAAAGACTGGTCACCACTGGAATTTGGTAACGTTCAGCAAACTCATTGAGCTCGGCAGCTGCTTCTGCATAACTAACCCCACCACCTGCCAACAAAACAGGTTTCTTGGCTTTTGACAATTGCTTCAAGATTTTCTTGATTTGCATGTCATTCGGATCAAGCGTCGGTTGATAACTTGGTAAATTCACCTCTGGTGAATAGATGAAATCTGTCTCTAGAGCTGATACATCCTTTGGCAAGTCAATTACAACTGGACCTGGACGACCAGTCGTTGCGATATGCACAGCTTCCGTAATGATACGAGGAATGTCAGCCGTTTCACGGACTTGGTAATTGTACTTGGTAATGGGCATGGTAATACCGACAATATCCGCCTCCTGAAAGGCATCCTTCCCAATGCCTGCTCGAGCGACTTGTCCCGTAAAGACCAAGAGGGGAACGCTATCGCTCATGGCATCCGCGATTCCTGTAATGGCATTTGTTGCTCCCGGTCCACTCGTGACGACGGCAACGCCCAACTTTCCAGTTGATTTGGCATAACCTTCAGCTTCATGCAAACAGCCTTGTTCATGGCGACCCAAGATGTGGCGTATGCCTTTGAAATTATAAATCGCATCATATAAAGGCAAGACAGCCCCACCAGGATAACCAAATATGGTATCAATTCCTAAATCACGGAGGGTTTCCAAAACTAGATCCGATCCCGTCTTAGGAGCGTCTAAACTGATTTTTTCCATTGTTCCCCTTTCTCTTCTCTTAAAAATAGCTTGTTACTATCATACCATTTTTTCAAAAATTTTCAAGACAAAAGAAGCAATTTTCTGAATTTTCTATCTAAACGTGTTTTTATGAATGTTTTTCCTATTTTTATAAATATGAATAGGGAATTGAACGATTTTATTATTTCCAAATTTAATTTAGAGTATATTTTTCTAATCTTCTTTGATATAGAACATAAAAAGGAAGCCACCAAGTGACTTCCTTCTAGAGCGAGGACTGATTAGTCTTCACCTTTGTTTTTCTTAATGATTTCTTCTTGTACTGACTTAGGTACATCTTCGTAGTGGTCAAATACCATCATGAAAGTACCACGTCCTTGAGATGCTGAACGAAGAACAGTTGCGTAACCGAACATTTCAGCAAGTGGGACGTAAGCACGAACGATTTGGCTGTTACCATGAGCTTCCATACCGTCAACACGTCCACGACGAGCTGTTACGTGACCCATAACGTCACCAAGGTTTTCTTCAGGAACAGTGATAGTTACAAGCATCATCGGCTCAAGGATAGCTGGTTGTGCAGTCTTAGCAGCTTCTTTCAATGCAAGTGAAGCCGCGATCTTGAAGGCAGTTTCAGATGAGTCGACATCGTGGTATGAACCATCGTAAAGCTTAGCTTTAACGTCAACCATTGGGTAACCTGCAAGAACACCGTTAGCCATAGATTCTACCAAACCTTTTTCAACCGCTGGGATAAATTCACGAGGAACCACACCACCGACGATTGCGTTTTCGAATTCGAATCCTTTTCCTTCTTCGTTTGGAGTAAATTCAATCCAAACATCACCAAATTGACCTTTACCACCAGACTGGCGTTTGAAGAATCCACGTGCTTGAGTAGAAGCGCGGAATGTTTCACGGTAAGATACTTGAGGAGCACCTACGTTCGCTTCAACTTTGAATTCACGACGCATACGGTCAACAAGGACGTCAAGGTGAAGTTCACCCATACCAGAGATAACTGTTTCACCAGTTTCAACGTTTGTTTCAACGCGGAATGTTGGATCTTCTTCAGCCAATTTTTGAAGGGCGATACCCATCTTATCTTGGTCAGCTTTAGATTTTGGCTCAACCATCAATTGGATAACTGGTTCTGGAACGTTGATTGACTCAAGGATGATTTTAGCTTTTTCATCTGTCAATGAGTCACCAGTTGTAGTATCTTTCAAACCAACGGCAGCAGCGATATCACCTGAGTAAACAGTGTCGATTTCTTGACGGCTATTAGCGTGCATTTGAAGGATACGTCCGATACGTTCACGTTTACCTTTAGAAGTGTTCAATACGTATGAACCTGATTGAAGAACACCTGAGTAAACACGGAAGAATGTCAAACGACCTACGAATGGGTCAGTCATGATCTTGAAGGCAAGAGCTGCAAATGGCTCTTCGTCAGATGCAGGACGAGTTTCTTCTTCATCTGTATCTGGGTTGATACCTTTGATCGCTGGGATGTCAAGTGGGCTTGGAAGGTAGTCGATAACCGCATCAAGCATCAATTGAACACCTTTGTTCTTGAAGGCTGATCCACATAATACTGGGAAGAATTCAACATTGATAGTCGCTTTACGGATACCAGCTTTCAATTCTTCGTTAGTGATTTCTTCACCTTCAAGGTATTTCATCATCAATTCTTCGTCAGTTTCAGCAACTGCTTCGATCAGTTTTTCACGGTATTCTTGAGCTTGGTCAAGGTATTCAGCTGGAATATCTTCTTCAAGGATATCTGTACCAAGGTCGTTAGTATAGATTTCAGCTTTCATCTTGATCAAGTCGATGATACCACGGAAGTCATCTTCAGAACCGATTGGCAATTGGATTGGGTGTGCATTTGCTTGAAGACGATCGTGAAGTGTGCTTACAGAGTAAAGGAAATCAGCACCGATTTTGTCCATTTTGTTAGCAAATACGATACGTGGAACTCCGTACTCAGTTGCTTGACGCCAAACTGTTTCAGTTTGAGGCTCAACACCTGATTGTGAGTCAAGAACAGTAACCGCACCGTCCAATACACGAAGAGAACGTTGTACTTCGATTGTGAAGTCCACGTGTCCTGGTGTGTCGATGATGTTTACACGGTGGTTGTTCCATTGAGCTGTTGTCGCAGCAGATGTGATAGTGATACCACGTTCTTGCTCTTGCTCCATCCAGTCCATTTGTGACGCACCTTCGTGAGTTTCACCGATTTTGTGGATTTTACCAGTGTAGTAAAGAATACGCTCAGTAGTTGTTGTTTTACCAGCATCGACGTGAGCCATGATACCGATATTACGAGTTTTTTCAAGTGAAAATTCGCGTGCCATGAGGTTAGTTTCTCCTATTTTTTATTTTACAATCTATTATAACATTATTTAGAAAAAACGGATAGGCAGGACCTACCCGTTCTCAATGTTTATCTTGTTTTTGTTGGTTTCAACTCACGAGCTGGTAAGTTGAATTGAACTCGGGCTAAAAGCTCGGAAAATAGATAAGCTTTCCTAGAATCTTTGATTCTGCGTCAAGCTTCCTAATTTTCAGTCGCTTTTTTAACGCCCTTAGTATCTTATTCTTACCAACGGAAGTGTGCGAAGGCACGGTTAGCTTCAGCCATACGGTGAGTGTCTTCACGTTTCTTAACAGCTGCACCAGTGTTGTTAGCAGCGTCCAAGATTTCTTTTGCAAGACGGTCTTGCATTGTGTGTTCACCACGAAGGCGAGCGATTGTTACCAACCAACGAAGTCCAAGTGTTGTACGGCGTTCTGGACGAACTTCAACTGGGACTTGGTAGTTAGATCCACCAACACGACGTGCACGTACTTCAAGTACAGGCATGATGTTTTCCATAGCTGTTTCAAATACTTCAAGTGCATCGTTGCCAGTAGCTTCTTTGATTTGCTCAAAAGCACCGTAAACGATTGAAGCAGCTGTACCACGTTTACCATCAAGCATAACGCGGTTGATAAGACGAGTAACTAGTTGTGAATTGTAAAGCGGATCTGGCAATACGTCACGTTTTGGAGCTCTATTTTTACGACTCATTTCTCTTTATCCCCTTTCCTTATGCTTTTGGACGTTTAGTACCGTATTTAGAACGGCCTTGTTTACGATCGTTAACACCTGCAGTATCAAGTGCACCACGGACGATATGGTAACGTACCCCTGGAAGGTCTTTTACACGTCCACCACGAAGAAGCACCACGCTGTGCTCTTGCAAGTTGTGTCCGATACCTGGGATGTAGGCAGTAACTTCGATAAGGTTGCTCAAACGTACACGAGCGAATTTACGAAGGGCAGAGTTAGGTTTTTTAGGTGTCATTGTTCCAACACGAGTTGCAACACCACGTTTTTGTGGTGAAGAAACGTTTGTTTGAACTTTTTTATGACTGTTGTAACCAACGTTCAAAGCTGGTGATTTAGATTTTTCTACTTTTGATTTACGCGGTTTGCGAACCAATTGGTTAATTGTAGGCATCTACATTCTCCTGTGTTTTTTTATTTTTGGTGATGATACACTTGGTGACAGCTACCATCTGTGTGTACTTTTGCAACATTTGTCAGCACGTCCCTGTACACTTTTGAGAGACCAAAAGTAAAAAGTACCGTCTATTATTGTAACACATTTTTTCCTTCATTGTCAAGATATTTTTCATTTTTGTATGCGGTAGAATTTTTTAGAACGCCTAAATTCATACATTTTTTAGGAGAACATCACCGAGTTTCAAAAAAAGACTGAACAAATTTCTTGCTCAGTCTTGACATTGATACAGTTATCATGTATCATTAATTAAAGACTGAGTAAGAAGGACGAGTTCTTACTCGGTAAGGCGAGAAGTGTTAGCGCACTTTTCGTCTTTTTTTATTCGATTAATTTAAGTAAATTATAACACATTTTTACATACCGTGCAAGCATTTTATGTTTGATTGTAGCACAAAAAGACCTTTTTTTATAAAGGCTATTGTTATATAACTTTTTGTATACTTTATTATGTACCTCTATTGTTTTCGGAAGTAAGATAATCTTTTACTATCAGGGTAACATTGATATCTAGATGTATTTTCTTTTTCCGTTTTACCCATTCTTTTTTTAATGGTATAAGCAGAAACTTCCTCTAAAGAAATAAATTTTTCATAATCTTCTCTCCAGTTGCCAAAGAATAGTTCCCTCAAAGAATCCTCATAATTCAAAACAATTATTCTACTCATCGTTTCAGCTCCAGCAAGTGTCCAGTACATTCCTCTTTTTTTCATTCTATAAGTGACCTTACGATGCTGACTCTCCATTATCCCAATTCCTGCATGGCTGAATCCTCTTTGTTCTGCTGGTTTAGTGTATTGGAAATTTCTCAATATTTTACTCTTGAACTTCTCAAATAACTCTTGTTCTTCTTCTGTCTCGATATAACTTTCGGTCGTATCTAGGACCATTCTCATCAACTGCTTATCGTGTTGCTTAATCGCCTGGAAAGCTCTCTCTAATAGATCTTCAGAGTAAAATTTTAAATAATTCTTCAACTCCTTATTTACATGGTACTCATCCCAAAAATGTTCGTGTCGTTTAATTCGCAAAACCTTCGCAATTTCTTTGAAAACATAGGGTGTATATCCATGACCTCCATCAGAGTTCGTAATCAATAAAGTCTGATCCGTAACTTCATAATTATTAAATAGATAATCGATTACCTGCTCCCTCACTAAGCGATTGTCAAGACCAATAAATTCCTTTTTGTCCTGGAGTTCAAATCGATTGCTGCCAACTTTCTGGCTTCCCGTATGGACTACAAAATGGGATAAATCGTAATGTTTATTATCCTTCTGTGTGTCACGTGCTTTAACCATCACACCATCACCCTCAATATAAATAACCTGGGCTTTTCTTTTGCTAACTTCATTATTCTCTTCATAATATCGATAGCCATCTCTTTCCTCCAATAACTTCTCACAAATTTTTACAGCTTTTACTACAATTGGCTTTGTGATAGAGATGTGATAAGTCAATTGGATCACCTGAGTTACTTTATCATAGGGCATTAAAGTAGATAATTTAGCCACCTGATACATAAATTCCCAGGAGAAGCGGACGTTCTTCTGAAGTCCTAACTTTTCATCTACTGGAATGACCCAATGATCTCCCTTTTTCCAACGTCTTCTTCTAAAAGTAAACTCACCAAATGTAAAAGCAACGGTTCGCTCCATTGAATGAATACAGGTATAGCCTTTTGCTTTCATGACCGGAATCATCTCCTCATCATACCTAGAAACAAAGTTATAAAATTCTTTTGCATTTTGAAACAGCAATTGATTTTTTAGTTCTCTCTCATCAAAGAAAGCCATTCAGAATCCTCCCTTATTAAAATTACGCTTATTTTAATAAATTTTGACCTGAATGTTCAAATAATCCTTTGTTCTGACAAAAAAAAGAGCCTATCTTTTCAGATAAACTCTTACTTGTCATACCAAGGTTTCTCTTTCTTACTAAAATAGGATTTGCTCATTTCAATAGTAGCTATCCCCATAGGAATCAAAATAATACTCCATAAAACCGTCACAATTCCATCTGCAATAAAGGAAAAACCACCTGTAAAGTGAAGCCCTAAATACAGTAATAATACAACTGGAAAGAAAGCTGGGGCGAATTTTAAAACGGCCAATCCTAAAACGACTATAAACACCATACTAAGACCAAACGTCTTATAGAATACATAGACTGCTATAGCTCCGATAAAAATAAAGAATAGCTGAACAAGTCTTTTAATATCAATGAAAATCATTGTAAATTCCTCCTACTTCATCAGTAATATTTTAAAATCTCATCTAGATCTGATAAGTATTTCATTGCTATATTTCCTTTCTTATGGAACTCTATTTTTTCTTTCGCTCCATCTTTTCCCATTCTCTTATAATCAGATTCTCAAGATAAGATGAAGCTGATTTTTCACCGTGAAACTCTACTAAAGCATCTAACATATCATATCGAACATTATGATGCAGAGAGAAAGGGAAACGTTGCTTTTTATTGTAGCTTTCAGGAGACTTTCTAGCCTCCTGATTTTGTTTCCTAGACGAAGGAATCTTTTCTCTCTTTGGTGTACTTTGGAATGTTTGTTTTACTTGTGCGAATCGATTCTCTGTCATGCTACCTCTCCTTCTAACACACTCAAAATATTTTCATATACGTAGTTTATATTATCATAAAACTTTTGATGTGTCTCTTTTTGGTTAGCTGTCATCTCTTCATGCTGCTCAAAGACACTCTGACTGATCACAAGACTCTTGGCCATGAGCTCTTTCTCCTGGATAGATCCCAGATAAGCCTGATCTTCTTCAACAACTTCTAAAAATTGTTTACAGGTGTCTGTTACATTGTTTCCAAAGTACTTAATTTTATTCCCAATAAGATAAGGTTCTGCTTTAACATAGCTTTTCTTAGTAATGACTTCGATAGCTTCGCTCTTGATGAAGTCTACAAAATTTTTCAAAGATAACCAGGCACGAAAACCATTAAGAGAGGCATCAGAAACAGCTAAGACAATATCTGATACGGCTATAAAATTAGCAGTAACTAGGCTCTCGTCATTATGCGTATCAATTAGAATGACATCAAATTGTGCTTCTAACTCCTCGTAATGTTCGCTAAACCACATAAACAACTGGAGATATTTGTTGTTTCGACTAGCAAGATCTAACTGCTCATCTGTCAAACGCTCATCACCACAAATCAAACTGAGATTTTCTGATATTGGAACTATCTCATACTCTCCAGTCGTAAATATATCATAGACGGTTTTCTCACATTTTACATCAAATGTTCTTGTCAAATTGCATTCCCAAGCTCCATCAATGAGTAGTGTTCTAAGCCCCTTAACACGTGCCAACCAATCCCCTTCATTAAAGGTATCAGTAGTCTTACCACCGCCACCTTTTCCTAAGTTTGTAGTTTGAATCTTCATGATTCCCTCCTTGGATAATTGTATATTTTGTTATATAACTTTTTATATACTTAATTATACCTAAAACTACTTTTCTTGTCAATATAAAAGCACAAAAAGTTATATAACTTTTTGTGCAACTTGTTAGCCGTATGTACCACCTATATTTCCGCCAACATAGGCTTTTAGCTGGATTTGTTGAACCGTAGTATTGAAATTTCCAACGAAATAGCTGTTCTCTTCTCCATTTTTAGTTAGAACAACTAAAAATTGAATAACATCATCTGATTCAGTTGGCATCACTTCCAATTGTTCAGGTTGAAAATCATACTGATTCGTCAGAAGAGCCATCGCAAAGGTTTGAACCATCGCATTCTGTGTCATAGATAAATGATTCTCGATTGTTCCCTTGACATTTGGCAGAAACTTCGTCTTTTTTATATCTGCTACTGCTTCTTCAAAGGCTTTTAACACTTCCTTTTTATCTTCCAGTGTTGCCTCTGCATAGGGACGTTCTAGTTTTAGCTTAGCTGTCCGATAATGCTTCTCATCTGCTGTTTCCTCTTTGGAAGACGGTTCGTTTTGAGAGGTTCCCGAAGAACTCACCTGAGCTGGTTCCTCTATTTTGGTTTGTTGAGATGGTCTGAAACTCGACACAATCCCTATTCCTGCCAAAATCAATAGAACACCTGCTACAATCGATACAACCATATTCTCTTTTATCCAATCAATCATCTTATCTCCTCCTTTTAATTTGAACTTAATTTAGCTTCTCTGTCATCTGGATAAGCAAAAGAGATTACCTGTTCTTGCTGTTGAGATTTAGTCCAAATACGATAATTCCATGTATATGGAGTTTTGAACTGATCCCAACCACTCAGAGGTGTATTTTGCTCTACAAACAAGATGGAGCCATTCTCGAAAACATGACATACAATACCAGTATGACCATATCCTCCGCCTCCTACCTGTGTAGAAAAAATGGCGCCTTTTTTAGGTGTAGTCTTAACTGAGTTTCCAAATATTGCAGCCCACGCTGCCGCCTGATCTTTCCCATCGCCCTGTACGGATCCAGAATGGCCCCATAAGTGATTTCCCATGCTAATTGTAAGATTCACACATTGACCAGCATACTCGTCACTTCCAGGATTATACCATCCTGTAGACTTAGCATAGTCCATGCCTAAGCTCTTAGGATCAATAATGAATGATTTCAAACTATCTGGTAAGTCTTCTGGTTTATACCCCCATGCAGTCGCATCTGAAGGCACAGTTCCCGTTCCATCGGCACTGCTACCTGATTCTCCACATCCACTTTTTTCAGCTGAAGAAGATGCCGCACTATCTGAAGAACCGATATCTTGTGTACTGGAGCCTTCATAAGGTTTCTCACCATGAGCGGCAATAGCTTCCTTATCAAGCCACTGATACTTCGTACCTAGCTTTTGATACATATCAGTTAGTTTGCTCTTATAAGTGCCATCTGTGGCCCATCCACCATCTGCTATAGCAGATAGGCTAGCAATACCATTTGTATTGTTTATAGCCCCTTTATAGAGTGTCTGGTGAGCCATAAACTCAGCTTTCCCTACGATCCCTGCATCGTAGCTAGAGAACCAAGTATAAGCTCCTCCTGTACCGTCTCCGACATTCGCTCCAGGCTTTGTCCCACTTAAATCAACACTATCTTCACCATACGTCGCAAGAGTAACTGGAAAATTACTTTTACTAGAGGTTTTAACACCTCCCATATTGTGAGCTTTCCAGAAGGAAGTACCATTAGGATTCGTAAAATTGAAGCCATTCTCTATCATTGTTTGAGTGATAGAGGCTGAAGGTAGGAAACCTCCTGCCTTCCAAGACAGGATATAGGCTTCCTTATGCTTTTTTACAAAGTCATCGATGGAACCATCAGCTGAAGAAACTGTGGAGTCACCAGTTGAAGATGTTGTTTCTACAGCACCACAATCATTTCTTCCATTATTGGTTACAGCTCCCATTATCCCAACTAACATGGTTATCCCAACATTGATAATTAATAGGAGAGCCACAAAAGGAATGAGGATCTTCAGTTTAAATATTTTTTTCATGGATACCTCGCTTATTTACCACAATCCTAATATTGTTCGCAAAATTCCATAAAAAACTAAAAATACAATAAATCCTATTCCAATCTTCTTGAGACCGTTCAAAAACTCCTTATCTCGTTCTTTTTGTGCTTCCAGGCGTTTTGGATCAGATTCTCCCTCTGAAGCGAAATAATCTCTTTCTTGTTGCATGCGATATTTACGAATCAATACGTATTGATCAAATCTCTGCTTAGTCCTGGCAATCATTCCTAGTTTATTTTTGGCCATTCTGGTTTACCTTCCTTTCTTACTCAATACCGCCATAGCGCTCAACTTCAGGGGCTAACAGCTGTTGGTTAAAGACCAGATTTCCTACCCCTGCAATATTCATGAATAACTGTCCTTTCGCCAGACGAGGCAAAGTCTCTAGTTCAGACTGGTTCATTGATCCAGATAAGGCGTTAGCTAGTAGAGGAACACTGGTTTCGTCCGTCTGAGCAAAAACTCTATATTGCATCAGACCAAAAATCCTCTGGACTGCCGTTACGTACGGATCCTTATGAGTGCCAATCCCCGTCTCAAACAAAATCCCTCGCAGTGAATTAACAGACAATACAACACCAGCAAAGTTTTCGCCCATTGTATCAATCATATCGGCCAGAAGGTTGACACTACTTTCATGCTTAGGATCAATGAGTGTCTGTGCCCCACTAATATTGACAATATAGTGCTGCATATCCATCTCCGTTAAGTCAGGCCGCCTCTTCAGTAGCTGCTTACAACGTTTTCCGTTATTAACAATATCAGCTGAGACAAGTGAAAGAACCGAGAATATTTGAACATTTAACAAATGAGGGGCGTTCTTCAACCCTGAGAAGTCAAATGTTACAACTTGCTCTGAAGAGATATCTTGAAATTCGGTTGTTCCCTCGAAGATTTCTGCGTTTGTTGTCAATAGTTCGTTAAACGTATTGTAAATACGCTTAACAGCCTTGTGTTCGGCTTTATCCGCACTAGTTTGTTCCAGTCGACGTTTGTAGGCATCAACAAACAAAATAAAATCAGACAGAATAGGATACTCCTCCTTCACAATATCCGTCGCTTTCAGTTTTTCTGGATTCAACGAAGGATTTCGAGCCCACAACTCTTCTTCAATATAGAACTCATTCAAGAGAGTTCCAAATGTGATTAAATCGTCTCCTGTCACTTCATTATTCAGGAGTTTATAGATACTCTTCAGTTTCTCGATATGAAGATTGTAAGATTTTTTCTTATCAATTTCAGTTCCTGCTTCATTGGTTACTGTTGGAAATACCTGGAAAATATTGATACGGTTAGACTCACCTGATAAATCAAGAATCAATCCATGTTGTTTTCGTGTCTGATCAAGAAACTGGCCAGTAGCATCAAAGTTACGAATATAATGCCCCTTCGCATAGAGACCGTCTGTGTGTTTCATAAGAAAAGATCGCTGTCCCATCTTTGGATTTCCAGATAGGATCATAAAGGATCGTGTTCTTTTCTCGTCACGTTCTAGAAAATTGAAATTTACCGCTCCATTTGTTGGAGTCCATCCAAGATAGAAGCCTTTCTCATCCTCTAGTTTCGTATGATTAAAGAAATATCCCCCAGCTATTGAGTGAGCTGGAGTCGGTATTCCTCTTCGATGATTGGGCAAATCAATCTGATATTCAGCTGGAATAAATGGGGCATGGTATTCAAAATCTAATTCTCCAGACAGAATAGTGGATTTGAATTTCGACGTTTTGTCTTTGACCTCTTCAACCTTCTTGAATAATTCTTCTTTGGTTGATGCAAACACAAAGACACGAATATACATCCCGTACATAGCTATATTTTGCTTATCAATTTCACGGCTTAGTTTATTCAGATTGTCAATTTCATCTAGTTCTTTCCGATTATTGGTTAGTTTGCTATTGTTTGTAATCCGTGTTGACTTCTCTTCAATAGAGTCCTCAATCTCTTTTTGAAGCTGTCTATTATCCTCCTTGTACAGTGACAGGAAGGAACGTGTCTCAGGAATCAATAACAATTCAGAAAGCCAAAAACGATCCATCCCTTCAGTTGGATACTCATAATAGTGTACGACCGTATGGTGCCCATCTCCACTTATCCAGGAGCGGTCATCCTTTTGAA
Organism: Streptococcus oralis; assembly: GCF_003943415.1. Classification (GTDB taxonomy): domain Bacteria; phylum Bacillota; class Bacilli; order Lactobacillales; family Streptococcaceae; genus Streptococcus; species Streptococcus oralis_BJ. The sequence goes on from NZ_RJPK01000005.1 coordinate 146,786, forward strand.
AATCAATATTTCCTTGCGGTTGAATCTGGCTAATAAAAGCAAGGTCATATCCTTCATTTTTTAGTTGTCTTTGTCTACGTTTTGATAAATCAGGCATCCTATCTCTCCTATACTTTCTCATTCATATTGTTGTATTGCTTTATTATCTGAATTTTCTTCCTGTAGCTGATATCTTGTGGAACAAAATCATTATTTCCATAGGTTTTAGCCTTCCGAACCAATTCGTCCAATTCGGTTGTTGTAGGTGCAAATAGCCACAGTATAAACTCTGTATTATAGACTTCTTGTCGGATGCTTTCTTCAACTTTAATTTGGCTTTGAAGCCAAATTTCACGATCCTTGAGTTGTAAATAACGTCTATCATTTACTGATAACTTAGACATTTCTTGTCGCACTAAATTCAAATGATGGCGCAAGTCAGAAATTTGTGTATCTGTATTTGTTGGTAAAGTTGTCGTCTCCACTTGGATATTCGGTCCAAATCGAGTCAACCAGGTTTCAAAATTTTCAATGGTTCTCATAACCTCGTTATAAGACATCGATCCTAAATCTTTACCTGGTATCTCCATCAGCTGCAAGTAGCCATAATCAACTAACTGGATATAAGCCTGGCTGTTTGGAATGATTGATTTTACATCCAACAACTCAACGCAAGAATGCAAATCAAAATATTCCTGCGTTTGTTTCTTCGTTTCTTGAATACGTCCCAGCGGACGTTTCTCATTTTTTGGGGGTTGAGTTTGTTTAATCGCCATTATGGTTTTCTCCTTCTGATGTAATTTAAGCTGATATAACGTTTTCTTCTTCGTCTGAAGAAAAGAAACATGCTGTGCCAATTCTTTTTGCCACCGTTAGCTGGTAACACCAGATACAAACTCAGAACTGGTGTTAAAAAAATGAATGCGAACATCTGTATCCACTGGCTTTTAGGAAAGATTTTTAAGCCAACGCTCAAAGCGATTACTCCAGTAATTCCTACAAAAGCAATATCTAGGATAAGAAGGCCTATAATCTTAATTTTGGCATAGATATCTCTAGGTACACCGTATTTTTCACCGTACATGAATTTCTCCTTTATATTTGTTTTGATACTCACATTATAATGAATAATCGAAAATATCTTTTAAAGGGACAATAGCATTTTTGCCATTGTCTTTCAGGAAAGAATTATACAAAAAGTTATATACTTTTTTGCACAATAAAAGAAGCCTCAATCTTGAGACTTCTTGACTAAATCAAAGAATGATTCCTCTGAAAGGAAAGTGATGGATTGACCGTCTGATATTCGTCTAAGCGCTGCATCATGCTTTTTAGACCTTTTATCTGGATCAAAAAGATTCAACTGCTTGTGTCCTAAAACCAATATATCTGTCCTAGAAGATATATAATTTTGAACGACAGCTCCTTTACTTTCTAAAAATCGTATGGCTTCTTCTCGAGTTAGAGGACGTAGGCTTCCTGTGATAACAATGTTCTTCCCTGTTAGATCCATAGTTCCGCCTATTCTTCTTCGTCGTCACTCTCAGCGCCAGTGATATGACGTCCTCCCTGCATACGCTGTCCTGCTTGTTGCATTTGTTGGTTCATGTAATTCATTTGATTCATGCTCTGTTGAAATTTTTGTTGAGAAGAATCAGGCTGTGCTGGTGGTGTAGATTCTGAAACTGGTGCATCTGCAGGTGGATTTGGATCTTGAATTGGGGACTCCATTCCTTCAGCTGAAGGAGTTGGATCGACAATAGGTGCATCCGTTGTTCCTGGATCAATTGGAGGCTCAGGAATATCAATTGGTCCAGGTTGCTGATCAATTCCAGGAACAGCATCATTTTTCAGAGCGTTATAGGTCGCATTTTGAGCAGAGGCAGCCTTATCATCCAGCTTATCTAATGCGCTACCAACTGCCCCTTTCGTATTTTGCATGGCTTCAAATGCTTTCCATTCTGCCAAATCAACCATATTGCTTACACCACCTTTGGCCGCATTCATAAAGCCTTGGTCTTTTACAGAGTTCAAAGCACCTTGAATACCACCTCCAGTTCTGGCAAGGCTATTTCCTAGAATCTGGCTTCCTTTTGACAAGGCATCTGGAGCTTTTTTAGCCATATCCATACCAAATTGACCAAGTGCCATACCACCATTAAAGAGACCGCCTGCTCCAGCCGCAAAGGCATTCCCCATCATCATAGCTCCGAGCAGTTGTTGAGCTGTTTCACTATGACCTGTTGAAACTCCAAGCCAGCGCTCGATCATGGCTACTCCTTGCATTGCTGCAAAGAATACTCCAACATAAACAAAGGCAGCTGCGAGACACTGCTCCCACATGTTGAGTCCATCAAAGAATCCGCCAGATAGCTTCGTCACTGCTGAGACAGAAAGGATTGGCAAATCTCTGAAGATCTCAAGGGTTACACGCATAATGATAACTTCAAAGAAGATTCCTGCTAAGGCACCGCCAATCGTTCTTAATAGCTCCTTATATTTCTTTGAGTTTGATAGGGAGCTATAACCAAGAATCGGAGAGATCATTGCCTCAATCAAAATATCAAAAACTGATTTGACGAGCTTGATGATCATGCTAACCAAAAGAACAACAAGGATAATATACTGGAGGAACATCCCTATCCAGTTGACTTTATAGCGCATATAAACTGATTCAAAAGCACTCAATTGATTGATGACTCGGTGTTCTGTAATGCTTTCAACTCCAGTATTATTGGAATTTAACTTATGTAGGAACAAGCCTTTAATCCCTGCTATTTTGTCGTTTTTCTGTATATCATCTAACATTTTTGGATTTGTCGTACCATAGTTTGCCCCAAAATCAATCTTAGTCGCAAAATCTGCCGTATCCCGTTGGTCAGAATTATCCGTGATATTATTGACAGGGGTAGAACCTTCCTGAACGGGCTTGATATAGCCATAATCATCCATTGGAAACAACTCTGTAGAAAAATCCTTGTAGATCAAAACTTTTAAGTCTACCACATTATTTTTCATGGGTTGCAGAGCCAAGGAGGAAGTTGGCTGACTACCAGATGGCGCTTCACTGGAGACTGTCTGGATAGACATGGCATCCTGTGCCACTGCTGTTGAGATGGTGGTCAAAGCTAGTGGTAATACTGCGGTTACAGCTGTTACCAAAAGGAAATTCGTAATGACCCCTTTGTATTTGACTGGTTTTGTAAAAACTCCTGCGACAGCCGACACAACCAAAATCAGAGTAAACAAGGACGTTCCTAATATCTGAAACCAGTAAAAGAACTGGCCTATAATCGTCTTCTGGTCTCCCAGATAACCGAAGAGACCAAAGAGCTTGAACATATTATTAAAAACATGTTCTAAGCTGGAAGTGATTTGATAAAGGGCCTTGGCAATCCCTCCTGGCAAATAGGCTAGAAATGCCATAAATGCAGGAGTCGGTTCTAAATAGTTTCCCCAGTAGGAATAGAACTCCGCTAGCTTTTTTGCATTCTCGCCTGTGATTTCACCATTGAGATCCTTGACCTCGTTCATCAAATCTGAAAAGGTTTGATAGTCCACTAAAGGTACCTTCTTTCTTTTTAAGATACCCCTATCATATTCGATAATGACAAAATCGTTTTTAAAGGGACAATGAAATTCTGACAATAAAAAAAGCCTCAAGTAATTGAGACTTTCTGTAAGTTAATCTGCTGTTCCATTAAAATCATAGAAAGCATTGTCTTCTTTATAGCCACGACGTAGCTCAATGATTCGGATTTTTTTACCCCCCTCGGTCAAGACGACTTGATAATATGCCTCTGCTTCTTCGGGCTTACCTATATCCCTATAATCAACAGCGATTGTAAAGTTGTCCTCTCCTTTCAGTTGACTTTCTAAACTAACAATAGCTCCCCTGAAAGAGGCTGGAATTGATTTTACTTGTTCTTCTGAAAGCACACTGTAGTTAATACTTTCACCGTCGTTATTTGAAATGGTTCGCTTTTCTTTGTCAAATTTTAAGGTAGTTCCTACTCCACCTTTAAAATCAAGACTCTCATAACCATCTTCTTTTGAAAAGCCTGTATAGCTATCTTTCAGCACATTTTTAGCGAGACTTTCAGGTGATTTTTGACCACATGCCCCTAGTAAAATCAAGGCAAATCCTAGTAAAACAATTCTTAAAAAGTGCTTTGCTTTCATCATTTTTTCTCCTAATCATTATTTACCTCATTATAACAAACATCATTTTTTCTTGCAAGTGTTTATATAACTTATTATACATCTTTTTAGATAACTTCATCCGCAAAGAAGTCGTCTCCATCATCATAATAATCATAGTCACCTTGAATAACACTAGCTACAGCTGCCTGAAATAGTTCATCTGTGGAAGTAAATGATTGGGATTGTACCTTTTGTCCTTTACTATGACGGCCTGATAGTTTGGGAGTCTCTCCATTGTTGCTGAGGAGTGGCATGGTCAAACGTTGCCTCCAGTCTATGATGTTGTTGAAGGCTGTACCTGCATCAACTGCGATCTCCTGAAGTTCTAGCTCACGGTGCGCACTTTCGACTGGAATATCCGCAAGAGTCATCGATGTATCAAACTCCTCTTGTAAGAACATGTATTTGTAAGGGAAGCTGTTCTTATCATGTGCGAAGATTGGATCTGTTGTGACCTTACGTCCAACATTATCCCGTCCCTTGACTCCACGTAAGATAACCGCTTCTCCTTCCTGGAGCTTGGCCAATTGTGTTGGTGTCAACAACTCTTGTTTTGGATTCTCGACAGATACATTTGGATTAGCTTCGTCCAAGATATTGCTTGAGCGCCTTCTTCTTGTGATGGTACGTGTACCCAGGTCAGCACTAAATTTCTTATTGGTATCTGAAGATGTTGTTTTAACATAAACCTTCAATGAACAGTTGTCCATAATGGTTCGAGCAACATTTTGGCCGTATTTATCATCCAATTGCTCCAGATTTTGAATCCAAAGATAATAGAGAATGTTTTGTCCCAATCCAATAGATATTTTTGTATCCATGTGAGGAATCGCAGGGATATTTGTAAACTCATCTAAGATATGAAGAATCCGATTAATACATTTACGACCACTTGAGAGAGCAAGCTCATAGTTAGCATTGAATAGCTGATCTAAGAATAACGAAACAATACCATTATACTCTGTTCGGTTTGGCGGTGTTACCAGGTAAATGACTTTCGGTTTATCTGAATAGACCAGTTCAATATCCGACTCCTGAAGAAGATTTTGGGTATCTTCTTTATTCTTAAGGACGGTTATATCGATATGATCTAAAATCGGCTTCTTGCTATACTCATCTAGTTCTAGACTATCTCCGTTTCTTCGATAGACTTTTTCAGCTGAAAATTGAAAGATTTGATCTCGAACAGGGGAATGCCCATTGTTCTTATGATTGAAATCAATCGTTACCGTAAACTGATCTGGAAGTTTAGGCTCAATGGCATAAGTAAGATAGCCTTCCCCGTCAACTAAAGCCGTCGCTTGCTTTATATAATCGACATTCTTTTCGACTTTACCCCACTTCTTCAATCCTGTAATCGTTACTTTAGCAGTTTTGTGCTTGAACTCATTTTTAAGTTGACTATTGGTGCTTGATCTCAACTTGACAGACAATCGACGTGGGAAGCCAACAGACTCTAAATCAATAGAGTTTTTAGAAGTCAGTTTGGCCACGTTGTCTTGCAAGAACAGGTTGATGCCTGTCATCATGCTAGAGTAGACATTCCCTTTAGTCTCATCACCACCAAAGTCTGAAGCACGAAATTCGATATCCGCCATTTGTCTAAATTTCGAGAATTGTTTTTGATTGACTTGTCTCAAATTATCAAAATAGACTGTGATTTTTGACTTCTTCGATACTTGTTGTTCTCTGCTTGGATTCTCAACGATTTCACCAGCACCATCTACAAAGACTTCTTCAGACCCCATTGTCGCCAAGAATTTCGCAACGTTAGGAATCGTAATGGTATCCCAGGCATCGTCTTCACCATTTTGATAAGTTTCATTAGCTCGATCCATCAAAGCCATTGTCAGAGCATTAAATAGGGATATAGAAGACTTACGAAAGTATTCCGCATTCCCCTTCTCTCCACCTTTTTGTTTGGGATAAATGGATTCTGCAACTGCGTTGACATAAGTTTGAGTTTTCTCATAGTAGCCCTTCTTTGCGGCAGCGATGGCTAGAGCTAGCGGATTGAAGGACATAGACCAATCCATATTTTGGAAAGAAAGAACATTGACATCATAGTCACGTTGCCTCATGAGTTTGTAGGAGGCTTGATAATGTTCCCCTTTCGGGTCTGCTAGTACCATCGATGGCTGAAATTCCGCACGACTGTTGATTTCAATTGCTGGAGTAATATGACCTTCACCCTTACCTGAACGAGTCATCCCAATTCCTAACAGATTCGTCGGCTTATCTTCAATATAGTAGTAACCTGAAGGAAAAGCTAACGTGCCTAAAATCCGCTCCGCATTAGTCACGTATCGGCTCATTTTTCTATTTTGCCATAACATTTGAGTTCTCAGTGTTTGTCCTGCTAAATCATGAGTCAGTTCATGAAGTACAGGAGCTCCACCTTCACCTGGATAAGTTAAATCTTTATTGGGGATCTTTTTGTATTGACGACGAATTTCATCAATCGTCACAAATCGGTCATCTCCCTCTTCATTATTGTTATAGTCTCGAAACTGCTCGAAGTTCACCCAGGCAGATTTCCAGGCAAGGACTAGACCCATCAGAAAGAGAGGAAAAGCTAAAATTGGGGCAATCCAAAAGACTTTTACATTCAGTAGACTCTGAAACAAGAGACTATTCAAGTCAAAATTTACGGCCTTACTGGCATCTTTAAACGCCCAAACACTAAAATAGAGAAAGCGGATGGTAGCTCTTAACACAGTGACCAGATAATTGGTCAAGATAAAGGCAATCAAGCTAAAACCTAATCCCATATAAACGAAGCTGCGATAACTTTTAAAATAAAGAATGGGTTTCATTTCTTTATCAAACCGTTTTCGTTCTCGTTTAACAAAAGGAAGGGTGTAGAACATCCTGAAGAAAACATTCCAAAGGATGAGAGAGGCAAGCGCAAATATTTTAGGTATGAATGACTTCATCCCATTGAACAGCCCTCTGGCTGATTGCTTCCATACCTGTCCCCAATCAATCGCTTTGCGACCTTTCCAACCTCTTTTAAAAATCTGCTTCAACCAACTCTTGCTTTTTAGTAACCGCTGATACTGCCTTAAAAAGTAAGGTTGAAAGAGTCTGAAGAGGTAATAACCTGCTACCCCTAGAAAAAGGAAGGTATTGAGCCAACTGGCTCGAATCAGTTGGATAAGGGTATAAAATACTACTTCAAATAACTCAAACAAACGACTACCCCCTTACACCTTCCAAGAACCATTCCATTTTTCGAGTATAGAAGCTCGAAAAGAGAAATATGTGAAACTGTAGCCTTGGAGAGGCTTTCTCATAACGGTTAAAGTAATTTTCTAACCATTTCTCCCCATCCAACTGAAGAACATTCAATCGACTAGATCGACTTTGTTCTAAGTAATTGGTCACCTGAAGAGATTCTGCAATCAATTCATCAGACAGATAATTGTATTTTTGTCTTGCCATTGTTGCACTCCTTTCTTACTATTTCTTAATTCCCCTCTATTCTAAGGGATAATATCAAATTCTTTGTTAAAGGGATAAAAGATATTGTTACACAAAAAGTTATATAACTTTTTGTGTAACAAATGAGCGACAAAAAAAGCACACAAGTGTTCTTGTATGCTTTCAATCCCTTTAGAATGGGGAATCCGCATCCATTGGTTCAGGATAGGGTGTAGGAATAGAACTTGGTATCGGCTGAGAAAATCCCTGTTGTTCCTGCTTACGTCGATTAGATGCCTCCCTATTTTCAAGGAAAGTGATTCCTCCTTGCTGGTTTGGGGAAATAAACTGATACGTCCGACGTTGACCCTGTTCATCGTTATATGGTCGTTGGATAATTTCTCCTTTTAAGAGAATTGGAGAGCCTTTTGATAGACTCTGAGCCATCAATTCTGCTTGTTTTCCATATACTTGCACATGGAAGAAACTAGAAATTGGTTTATTTGTATCATCATTCATACTCGAATCACAAACAAACTCAAATTTGAAACTAGCATGACCATTTTGAGTTTGACCTACTGCATCATTTGGAATGAATGCAACACGTCCAGAAGCGATAAATACTTGCATTTTTTCTCCTTTCAATAAAGACCACAAGAGATTCTTTATTCAACTTGTGGTCATCATTTCATTTTAGTTCGTCGAATTAGTTTTCTTTCGACTTACGAAGCCCAGCTCCTGCAAGACTCAACAATCCCAAAATCATTCCCCAAGTTGGAAGCATGCTTGCTGCTGTTCCTGTGTTTGGTAGTGACGGCTGAGGTTGTGGCTTGCCTGGTTCTTTAGGCTCTGGTTTTGGAGGTTCCGGCGTTGTTGTTGTAACTTTAGCCGTCATCTCTTGTAAATTGACTGTATTGATAAAGGTATTTTCAACCTTACCAGCCTTGATGCGTTCGACTTCTAGATAGAAGTCTGCATCGAACGTGCCTTTTACACCTAAAGAATTTAGGAAATCCTGGTTAATAACATACGACCATTTGCCTTCCTTTTCGTTCCATTTAACGGTCACAATTTTCTTGAGGAAGTTAGGATCCGTATCTTGGTTCACTTCAAACAAGAAGGCATAAGGTGTACCTTTGACGACCTTCTCACCAGCTTTGACTACTTTTCCATCCTTCAGGATGACGTCATAAGGAAGAACCAAGTCTTTCTCAGCTGTGTATTCCGTTCCCTTGAAAATCCCTGACCACTTACCTGTGAATCGATCATGAACCACATCCAACTGGTCACTGCCGTCATATTGGAAGAGGCTATCGTGTTTAATAGGCACGGTTACGCCATCTAGTAGATAACGAATGTATTGGCCAATCTGTACTTCTTGGCCGTCCAAGACTTTTTTATTATCCTTTTGATCCAAGGCGTGTTTCTCTGGATTCACATCAGGAACCGAGATAGTGACAAGGTTTGATTGATAGCCATTGCCAAAGTCGATTTGTTTAAGATCGTTTTCGACTTTCTCCCCTGCTTTAACCAGGAGCTTAGCTGGAAGATCAATCGTCACGTTTTTATTTTGCTTCACGTAATTGTGATAAAAACTCTTAGAATCCTTCGCTACCCAAAGGTAAAACTCACCTTTGGGATTCAAGTTCAATTCTTTCAGAATCTTATTGATTGCATCTGTACGCCCTTTGTCTGAAAGGACGTGATACATGTCAAACAAGTCTTTTACATCTTTGCCTGCAGCAGTCATCTTGATCTTGCTGTGGTCAACTGTGAAGGCTTTGTCTTGAACATCATCCAGGATTCCAAACTTCTTACCAAGTGCTTGCGCTGAAGCAAGTGTTTTGGTATATGGGCTGTAATCTGTCATCAAGCGGAAGGTCACGTTGCGATCAAATGTTGTCGCTGCGTTTATATTCTTACCAGAACGATCCAGAACAGCTTTGACTGGTTTTGGTGGTTTCGGTGTGTAGTTGGTAACAGTATTTGAGTACACCTCGTAGTTATTCACTAACACTTTATAGGTGTTATCATAGAAACCTTTATCATAGACTGGCTTCCAAGTAATCACTGGAGCTTCTAGGCGTTTTCCTTGATAGGTAGCAGTAAAGGTATATGTGTTCTTTCCTGCATTATATGAAACAGTCCATCCTGCTTTCTCTGCCGCTGCTTTTGTGACAGCTACATCAGGAACTGCTCCAGCTTCGAGTGGATCAATGATGGTAATCTTGTCCCCTTTTTTCAGGTTCGCATAGATATTGTCATGGGTCAATGTATAAAGCTGAGTAGCATTTTTAGCTACCGTTTTACCATCTGTGTTGGTCTTATCTGTATCTGCTACAGATTTTCTGACAACTGGCTTATACTGCAACTTGTAGCCGTGATAGCTTGCTGATAATTTCTGATTTTTCGTCTCAGAGAGAGTTTTAAGCGCCAAAGTTGGTTTTGCTGGATTCTTTGCATTGACCAGGTTAGCTGATACAGGTTCCGTTTTGACAGGCTTCACAGTTGTTTTTGTGATAGTTGCCGTAGCTGGAACTTCAACAACTGGAGCTACAACCTTCGTATTCAAAGCGAACCAATAGGTTTGGCCATTTGGACTTTCTGGTCCATCCCATTGAATAAATTCGGTTGTGAAGGCTGTCCCTTCCTTAAAGACTCCAAGAGCAGCACCCTTGTACTGATATGCTGAAGAGGAAGTATCCCAAAGATGACCTACCTCTTCCTCACGGTTATAGTCTTCTGCATAAACATAGCCATAATCCTTGTTTTGAGTAACAGTTGATCCATTAATTTCAACATGTGTCCCATTGATGGCTTTTGCGCCTTCCCACCCGATAGGGTTGTGGTTTAGAGAAGAGTAGGTCAAGGCTGCAGGTGTCTTTTCAGATGCCTTGAAAGCTACTTCTTGGCCGTCCTCATTGTAGTAGTAGGTATCTGTAACCAGGAAGTTCATGTAGTCCGCAGCTCCACCTGTTCCATCATTTCGAGCTACTACAAAGCCTTCTGTTGGATCATTCAAGACATAGACATCGTTTAGGCCCGTTTTACCTTGGTTTACAATTTGAAATTTTCGATGGATACGAGAAATATTGTGTTGTTTCCCATCCTCGGTTGTGACTGTTAAGCCGTTTAACCCAGTATAATCAATTTCTGTTGTCCAACCATTGCCCACATCTTTGTATTTCAAGACTTTGGTTGAGTCTAGAACGCGAGAGTACCCAGATCTGCCACTTGATGAGGCGATATAATCCGTAGTCAGTTCTTCTGCTCCTGAAGCTGTAGACTTCACAGTTGCTTCAGGATTAGCGGTCGAAAGACTTAGAGCTTGTAGTACAACTTCTTTTGTGTAGCCTTCAGTGCTTGTTTTAGACTGAAGATCGTTGTATTTCTTCTGCCATTCAGCCTGGGTCTGCTTAGCTTTATCAAAGGCCGTTTGGTTTTGTTTGGCAATTTTGTTGGCTTCATCTACTGAAGAAACTTCCTGTGTTTTAGAAGTTAAAAGTACACCAGAATTTTTCAAATCTGCTGACTTACGATCAGCATCTTGATTGACTTGATCACTAGCATTCTTCTTCTCTGTGTAGGCAGCCATCAGGGCTTTGTTAAGCTCCACTTTGCCTTTTGCAGTTGTAATAGCTTGATCATTTTGTTTCTTCAATGCTTCTACTTCTGCGACTGAAGAGACCGTACGTGTAACGACTTTAACGTCAACCTTTTCTTTCTTCAGCTGTTCAGATGCGCTTTCTACCGCTTTGTTTAGAGCAGTAGCTTGTTCAACGGTAGCATCATACTTAGCTTTTTCACCCAGGTATTTTGTTACTGCTTGTTGGTTATCTGACAAGACTTGTTTAGCTGTTTGAGTAGCTTTCTTGTTTTTGTCGGCAGTTCCATCTGTGGCAGTCGAACCGTCATTCGTCACTGTGACAGTCGTTTCCCCTTCATGTTTGGCTTTTTTATCAGCTACAAATTGATTATTAGCGTGAATAGCTTCCTGCGCTTCCTGGAAGGCTTCATTGTTTTTGACTTGTTTTGTAGTCGTTTCTTCCAGTTCCTTGACTTGCTTGTCCTGATCTTGTTTAATCTCAGACTTAGACTGTTCAAGTTTTGGAGCAGTGGTATCTGTTCCCTTATCAACACTTGATGTTTCAGATACAACTACTCCAGCTTTTTTGGCATTGTCAGCAGCCTTTGTGACTGCTCCATTATCAATCGCTACAGACTGGCTTCCTGTTGTTTTGCCAGCTTGTTTAGCGTATGCGTTGTTGTCGTTTTTAGTTTCAGGCTGTACTGCTTCATCCGCCAATACAGAACCTGCAGAGAAGGCTACAATACTTGCAACTGCAATTCCTGATACTAAGCCTTTAGCCCATTTTTTCTTACGGAAATATCCGTGTCCTTGTGTTTTTTCTGTCATTTAATTGTTTCCCTTTCCATTTCACCTTAAAACATTTTCTTCTTGTAGACGTAGCTGACTGCCGTCAACAACATAGCCCCAATAGCACCCAGAATGCTTTCTGCAGTCCCAGTGTTTGGAAGTGTTTTGAGTTTGCCTTCTGAATCAGTAACAGAGATAGTCTTATCTTCGTTAACTGTTCCACCAACTTCTTCTGGAGCCACTACAGAACCATCTGAAAGGACTACATTTCCGTTTTGGGTGCTAACAATAGACGCACCTGTATTTGTTTCAACGGGCTCTTTGGTCACATCATGGACAACCTGTCCAGTTGATGTAGATGTTGTTCCAATTTGAGATTTCCCTTGCTGATTCGCTTGATCAGTAGTTTTTGGCTGTTCATTCGGAACACCATCTAAGCTACCCGCGTTATCTTTATCTTGCGCCTTATCTGAAGGCGCTGGTTTATCAGCTGGCACTCCGTCAAGACTTCCTGCGTTGTCTTTGTCTTGTGGTTTATCTGATGGTGTTGGAACACCATCGAGACTACCTGCATTATCCTTGTCTTGCGCCTTATCTGAAGGTGCTGGTTTATCAGCTGGCACTCCGTCAAGGCTACCTGCGTTATCCTTGCCTTGCACACTTGGCGTTGTTGGGTCAACAGGAGTAACTGAAGGCTCTGTTGGCTGAACTGCTGGAGCCTCTGTTTCTGTTGAAGCGCTTGGTGCTGTTGGCGTAACGACTTCTGTTGTTGGAGCAGAAGAATCAATTGGTGCAAGTTCATCAGCTGATACAAATCCAGCTTGTGCTAGTGCGATTGTTGATAGTGCGAGTGTAGCTAATACTTGTTTCTTGTTCATTGTGATTTTTCCTTTTCTAATTTTTAAGATAATTTGATTCTTTTGGTTCTGTTTCTACAACAAATCCATATTTTGAAGAATCAGAAGTTTTTACATCAAAAGTTAATCTAACGCTAGATGATTTATCCCCTCTTTTGACAGACAGGATATAGGAAACCGTATATCTTTGAGTTTCTGAATCATAATTCAATTTCTCTAAAATAACGGACTGTAAAATTCCTTCTTTCGGTTTGGTAAATTTTGCATCACCTTCAGAAAGAAAATCTACTAGGTTTTCTTTTTTGCCCGAGTAATAAGAAGGTAAGAAATAACGGCTAAAGACATCAACTTCATTTTTCGTTGAAATGATAAGTTGAGTATTTTTTTGTTCCTGGTATAAGAAATTTACTTTTTCGGACTGGCTTGATAGTTGAGCGAAAGCAAAAAATACGCAAATGATATTTATTACTGACAACACTCCCAAACCACCTAAAAATAGATAAATTTTCTTCAGGGAAACTGACTGCTTTTGAGCAATAGGAGGGGCAACAGTTATTTGACCTCCTGCTTTTAGATCATGTGATGGACGATTTGGTTGTGAAAGAACCGCCGTCTCACCTTCAGCTGGGAAAAGAGGAAGAGAAGAATCAGACAACCCCATACTTTGTTTATATACAGGATAAATCTGGTTCTCAAAATACTCCCTTTTTTCTTGATAGCTGTAATTTGCAAATTCAGAGCGAGTAAGTATCGCTTGAATGAGGGGAAGCAGGAGATTTTCATAGTCTTCAGTAATCAGAAATGGACTAGCATAAACCTCCCCTTCTGTCACCACGCTTTTCCCTTCCAGATGGGCGATTGCCACTTTTTTCAGCTGAAACTGACCATACATCTGTTTCAACTCTCTAAATAACAACTCGGCCTGTTGAAATGTTAGGTAGGGTAAACTTTTTGAAATCGGCTGAGAAAAATCAGAAAGATGATCCAATCCCTCAATGATATCAAGTAATTCACTATCATCTTCTGGACCTCTTCCATCTTCCCAGGAGATTTCTAAAAATAGATCATCTGTAATCGTACAGCAACCTTTATTAAAGAGTGAAAAAGCCATAAATCACCACCCCTTAACTTTTCACGAAATCAAAAATCCATTCAATAATACTTGGTCCCGCTGAAACACCAATAATTGCAATTGCAATAGACACCCAATTTTTTTTCATTGAGGCTTTTAACTCCCGTCCACCAAACGCATAAATGAGCGAAGTGACAACGGCAGCTAGACCAAATAGCGCAACACTGACTAGCTGAACTTTTGTAATTCCTTGTCTTGCCAAGTTATCCGACTTAGCAAATGGATCGTCCGCATAGACTGTAGATCCTGTTAGGAATAGGGAAAGGCTCAATAAAAACATCTGTGATTTTGTTTTTATTTGCTGAAGTTGTCTTGTCAAATAATTTTTCATAGAAATCCTCCTTTGTTTTTTTGACAACGTTAGTATAATAGATAATTGAAAAAAATTTTTTAAAGGGACAATCATTTTTTTAAGGTGAGTTTTAAGAAAATAAAGCTTCACCAAATGACGTTTTTTCAGCTTCGACATCGAATAATATTTTTCTTTTGTCTTCACGGTGATACTCATCTGGTGCATCACCTTCTACCCAAAGATGAAAATGATACTCTTGGTTGGAATCAGATAAGTTCAGAAACTCTTTAGAAATTAAAGGAAGTACTTTATGCTTAATCACTCTTTCAAGTGGCCGTGCACCATCTTTTATATTTGTTCCTACATCCAATAAATAAGTAACCAAACTTTCTTCATAAGAAAGAGTCAACCTTTGATTCTTCATTCTTTCTTCGATTTCTGATAGATGTTTGACAATAATTTCCTTATTCACTTCCTCGTCTAACATGTTGAAAATCAATTTATATTCAATTCGATTGAGAAATTCTGGTCTGAACCTAGTTTCTAACTCCAACGTCATGCTCTTTTCAAATTGAACTTTGTCCCTGTCGGTTAGCTTTTTAAAATTCCCTTTCAATTCGTACTGTTTAATAATTTTTTGAGAACCAATATTCGTAGTAATAATAACGATTGTATTCTTAAAACTCACTTGCCTTCCAGTTGAATCAGTCAAGCGCCCTGCATCAAGCACCTGCAAAAATAAATCTACAACTTCTGAGTGTGCTTTCTCCACCTCGTCGATCAGAATAACGCTATAAGGTTTTTGTTTAACCTTCTCAGTCAATTGACCTTTCGTTCTAGTTTGTCGATCGCCAATCAGCTTTGTAATATCTCCTTTTTGCTTATACTCAGACATATCAAAACGAATGATTGCCTCCTCATCATCAAACATCCCCTCTGCCAATGCCAGGGCAAGCTCTGTTTTCCCAACTCCTGAAGTGCCTAGAAACATGAAGGAAGATAGGGGCTTTCTTTGATCCTGTAAACCAGCTTGTGCAACAGTTATAGCGTTCACAACAGCCTCTACAGCCTCATCTTGGCCTTTAACACGTCGTGATAGCTTTTCTTTTAAACCATCTAGCCTTTCCTTATCACCTTTCAAAATCGTCGTGACAGGAATACCTGTTTTATTTTTCAGCACCTCTGCAATTTCTTGTTTCCCGACATGGGCTAATCCATTTGTAGAACAAATTGTCGCTGCTTCATCTATTAAGTCAAAGGCTTTATCAGGTAAAAATTGATCAGGTATGTAGCGGACGGATAGAAGTACAGCTTGTTTTACAGCATCAGAACTAATAGATACCCGGTGAAAGTTTTCATAAATGGTTTTTGCTTGTTCAAGAATTTCAATCGCTTGAATAGTTGTTGGTTCATCAACCATAATCGGTTGCATTCTTCGCTCTAGCGCTCGATCCGTTTCTACATATTCATGAAATTCATCTAAAGTAGTTGCGCCAATCAATTGTATCTCACCACGTGACAAAACTGGTTTAATAATATTTCCAGCATCCAAAGCGCCCTTATCTGAACCACCAGCACCAACAATCGTATGAATTTCATCAATAAAGAGAAGATTTTCTCCTTTGGTTTTTACCATCTCCTCAATAATTTTTTTAAACTTAACAATAAATCCTCCATCCTCATCTGACATTAAACTAGATAGTTCTAGAGAGCGCACGGTCAAGTTTTTTAATTTTGGAGACACCTGGTTTCTTAAAATGGCCAAAGCAAATCCTTCAACAATGGCTGTTTTTCCAACTCCAGCTTCTCCCACCAAAATAGGATTATTCTTAGTTCGCCTGAGAAGAGTGGTCTGAACAGCTTCTACTTCTTTATCACGGCCGTACACCTGATAATCTTCTGCTTTTTTTGAAACTTTTTCTGTCAAGTTATCTGTATAACGATCTAAATAGGGTGTTTTTTTCTTTTCTTCAGTAGTCACACTTAATCACCTCTTTCTTTTACTTCTTTGATTTGAAGAGTGAGCTTATCTTTTATCGCATCCACAAATTCTCGTGGATTAATTGTCCCTTCTCCTATCTGAGATAGAAACATTTCCCAGCCTCCTGTTGTCTCTGGATCAGAAAACTCATTGTCATAGAGATAATTGATCAGTAGATAGGCTTTGTTGGTAGGCGTTAGTTGACCTGTTTTTTTATCTTTAACAACATAACCCTTACTTTGAATTTTTTTAATGATTTCTCCTCTAGTGGCTTGTGTTCCCAAGCCATATTTAGGAAATATTTGGCCAATCAATTGGCTTTCAGTTAGTCTTTTAGGTGGTTTTGTTTCACCCCCTAAAATATGAACCTGCGTATCAATTTTATCTCCCACTTGATAATCAGGAACTTCAACAGGACCTCGTACCTTTCGTGAACTCCATTCAGCCCATCCCAACTTATGAAGCGTTCTACCCTTTGTTTTAAAAACAAAACCATTATTTTCTACTTCAATTGTTTTGGTTGAATAATAACAATCATCCGCAAACATTAATATTGCCTGCTTCACAACTGCTTCATAAATTAGTCGTTGGTCAGTTTTTAAATTTGAAAGGTTTGGAATTCTTTCAGTCGGAATCAAGGCTGAGTGGCTCGTGCCAGAAACTTTTTCATCATTAACATAATTTTCTCTAGGCTCCAAAAACGCTGGCTGAAAATGACAATTAATAGCCCTTTGATAGGCAGATAGATTTTCTTTTAAATCATCAAATTCAAAACGACTGATGTATTCTGAGTCTGGTCGTGGATAGGAGAGAAAACCTTTCAAATACAGTCCCTCAACAATGCTCTCTGTTTTACTTGAGTCAAATTTCCAGGCGCTTGCTGCAAAACTTTGTAATGCAGACAAGGTAAATAATTGTGGAGCTGATTTCTGATGATTTTCTACCTCAACTGAAGAAATAACAGAGGTGGTTGATAATCCCCTTGAAGAGGCTAAAATAGCCTCGCTATCTTTAGTTTTATCTTTGGTCGTAAAGAACACCCCATTTTTCTTATCCTCCAGCTGAAGCTTCCAATATTTTTCTGGAGTAAAGTTGCGGATCTCTAAATCATTCTCACAAACTAGTCTGACCGCTGGTGTTTGAACTCGGCCAACCGATAGATGGCTACCTTTTGTTCGAGGGAGTTGTCCTCTTGCTTGAAGATCAATCGTAGCAAGAGGTGATAAGTTCATACCTACCAACCAATCACTTTGTGCACGTGCTTCAGCTTCCAAATAGTAATTATAGGTTTCTGAAGGTTCCTTCAATTCCTGAAAAGCTTTTTGAAGAGCTTTCTTTGTCATGGAGCTTGCCCAAAGCCGTTTCCAAATTTTATCCTTGCCTCCTGGTATGTGCGATAAAATAGAGTACGCAATCCGCTCCCCTTCTCTATCAGCATCCGTCCCAATAATCACTTGATCCGCTGCTACCACTTCATCATAGATTCTCTTAAATTTTTCTCTCGAATCCTTGTCCTCTTTCAGATGTTGCTTAAATGAAACATTTGTAAGAGGTAATTTATCAAGCGACCAATTGTCTGGTTCACTATATTCAAATAGGTGCCCTTCAGCAGCCACCACATGTACTTCAGCTGGAAAATAGGGTGAATGCCTAATGACATAGACACCTTTCTTTTTACTAAATTGTCCCAAAGCTGTAGCGTAAGCTTCTGCCTGTTTCTCTTTTTCAGCCAGAATAACTATAACCATATCATTCTCCTTCTACTTCATTTTCTGTCATTGTAAGCTATAATTAAAAAATCTTTTGTAAAGGGACATCAACAAAGAATAGAGTGAGTTGGTATCAAAAAACAGCCCATAAAGTTATATAACTTTATGCACAAAAAAGAGGCTCTTAAAGAGCGCTCTTTCTAGACTTTAAGCCCCTTCTTTGGGCTTTGGATAAAATTTTGGTTTTGTACCACCTGTCTGTTTAACTGGTAAGGCTTTGTATGTTGTTCAACACTTTTTACAATCTTAGATACTGTTCCATGAATACGTTTCATAGATTGCGCTAGTTGTTGATCATCAAGAGAGGTCAAATTATCAGTCCAAATTGCCATATAGCGAATAGCTTTTTCAGAGGTATCTAACCCAAAATGATTAGAAACGAGATAACTTGTCATCTCAGCTTCAAGTTCTCTACGATCTTTTGAGACATCTTCTTTATAAGAGTTAGCAAATTTAGGGTTATGTAGACTAGCATGCGCCAACTCATGAATTGTGGTTGCAATGACTTCTCCAGGAGTATTATCTGGATTCAAAAGTATCTTTTGTTCATCTGGATAAAAAGATCCTTTCGCACTTCTCAACTCTTTTGCATCATCTTGATAGATTGTTACTCCAATATTCTTAGCATAGTCTGAAAGTCCTTCAAGCACCTCTTTTGTACGAATATGATCCATATTAAAGTTATAGTGACGATTCGGCATCGCTTTTGGATAAAATTCAGGCTTCAAGGTTGTTTGGGACAACTCAAATACTTTATACGTAGCGAATTTAGCTAAGCCTGTGTTTGAATCTCTTTCTTGGAAGAAGCGAGATTTCAATTTTCCTTCTTTCTTTAGAGCCTTTTCTTCAGGTGTCGCTTCAGAAAGTCTTTTATATTTTGGATTGCCTTTTCCATTTTTTACCTGGTTCCCATTTTCATCCAATACAGGAATCATTTCAACCATCATAGGTCTAAACAAGGTAATATGTGATTTTTCTCCTGTCTTAACCGAAAGATTGTTATGAACAACTTCTCTTGTTCGACCTGTTTTTTTATTGGTATAGGTATTTCTAGTTTCAAATACCTGATCTGAAGTAATCCCAAGAACTTCCCCCATCGATTGCCATTGATTATAGGTTGCGACTGCATTCGCTCCTGGCCACTGTTCCTGAATCAACGCTACATTTCTAGGTGACAGCTCTGGAAACTTACTCATAAAATTCAGATACTCTTCTAACCGTTCTGGTGTTTCTGTGTACTCTCTCACTTTTTGAAAAGCAACCTCACTCAATTCATGAGGTGTTAAACTAGCATAATCAATACTACTTGAGTTTACTTCAGGGATCTCCAAATCCGAGATAGGTTCCTCATTCAGGATCTCCTCTACACGCTGAAGCAAATTAGTTTTAGTTTCTTGCTTAGAAGATTGAAAAGCTACCTTTTTTCTAGTGTCAGGAGTTTGACCTTCTCCTTCTTCTATCAATCGAGACGATTCATTTGCTTCCTGGGAAATTTCCTTATTCACCACTCTATTTTCCAGCTGAGAAAGAATTTCTTCATCCATCGATGCTAGTTCAGATTGACCATTGAGTCGACGATATCCTAATCCTAGCATTTGTGAAATTGGTGTAGTCTCATCTCCAATATCATATCGAATTCCCTCTTTGATCATTTTACCCCCTGGAGCATAAACATCAAACTTAATTTTGGTAGGAGGGATGTAACCTTCAGTATTGCCTGCTGTTACTTGTTTCATTCCTTCTTGATGAATTGGATAAAAGTCCTGATTGGCCTTGTATAGCTCTTTAGCAAAGTCTTGATAAGATATAAGCTCTGTCTCTTTAAACGGCAATTTCGGGCCATCTGGGCGATCCTCGGACCATTGAAGACGAATATGATAGTCATCTTTATAAATATGATCTTGATGCCAGTCTCTATAAAAGTCGGAATTTTTATCCAGAAGATTATCTTCTCCAGCTGCAGCAACAATCTGATCAAATTTATCATTGTGCTGTTTCGCATAGTCAAGATACTGATTCCAGGCTTGATGAAATTCTTCTGGAGTTTTTGAGATGTCACCTGGCACACCTAAATTATAGACAGTATCTAAGACTTGAGTAAACGTAGCCGAATCAAGTAGGGGGCTATTCAGTGTGTTCTCTAGCATTGTTTGTTCAATTTCTTTAGAAACTTCTTCAAACTGCTTATTTTTCAAAACTGATAGCATTTCTGCACCATTGTCTTTAACATATTCCTCATTAATTGACAGTTGCTCGATGTGACCATCTCTTTCTCTATAAACACCGAGAATGATCTTTTCATCCAACAATTTAACACTAGTTGCAAGCTCTCCCTTGAGTTTCATAAGAGAGGCTGGAATTTTTTCATCTCCGATATCTTTAAACAGTAGTAAGAAATCTTCATCTTTTGCTTTAATAGCTTCACTCATATTGAGATTGTGAAGCTTTTCAACACTGCTCAAATCATCTAAAACAAAAGAATGTGGATCTAAAATATCACGCAACATAGGAAGAACCTGTAATTTATCCTTAATTGCATTACTAATCAACATACCGTCATAATGCCCCTGACCATTTGCAATATCATCTAGGAAATTTGCTGCTCCCTTTCCCTCTTCAAAAGGTCTAATCCCTGAAAGATGGATAAAGTTATCCTTTTGAAAAGTCACCTGAAGCACATTCTCCTCTCCATGATCCGCATAAACAAAGCTGATCTTACTGTCAGCCATTTCACTTAAATACCAGGACGCTGTACTTTGAATGGAGGGCGCATATTGGTTCAAACGTCTTAAATCGGCAGGTGTAATTGGGTGATAATTCCCCACTCGCCGTTGCACTTTATCATAATTTGTGCTAAAATGAAGGTACGGATAGGATGATGTCGGGTGACTGGTAACAGTTTGCTCAAAGGTGCTTGTTTCAAGTACAGGTGTGGGACTGCCTTCAGCTTCGAGCTGTAAAGACCCCGTGCCACCACTGGTCCTATCAATCAAGCGCTCCTGACTTTGTTCAGGGGCTTTTTCTATGTACTCCAGTATTTGTGCATCTAAACGATCAATTTCTTTTCTGATAGACGTCGTACTATCCGCAAAATAAGCATCCCTTTCCAATCTAGTACGTTTTGCGAATAACTTGTCTAAATCAGTCGTTATAAATCGTGACATTTCTTTTTCAAATTGCCATGCCTGTAGTTCATAGTTAATGCCTAAATCTTCCCGAATTTTTTCTGCTAATTCATCTTTCCA
>NZ_RJPK01000006.1 GCF_003943415.1 Streptococcus oralis
TCCTCCTTCAGCGTTCTACTTGCATGTATTAGGCACGCCGCCAGCGTTCGTCCTGAGCCAGGATCAAACTCTCATTAAAAGTTTGAGTTCTCACTCATTTCTGTCACTGACAGATTTATTGTTTTTTCATTGTTCAGTACTACAACATCAGTTGTAGTGCCCTGCACATTGGTTCGTCTTGTTCAGTTTTCAAAGGTCTTTGTCACTCAATCTCTCTCAAGCGACAACTATATTAGTATATCACAGCTGNTGACCTATGTCAACACTTTTTTGAAACTTTTTTGAACTTTTTTCATCAAGTGTTCCATCCGCAACATACCATAGTCCGTACGGGATTCGAACCCGTGTTACCGCCGTGAAAAGGCGGTGTCTTAACCCCTTGACCAACGGACCTGAGCTTTTCAACTCTTTCTATTATACCTACTTTTTTTCCTTTGTCAAGATCTTTTTTAATCTCCTATACAAATTTTTCTATGATAACAGAAAAGAGCCAGTTAAACTGACTCCTTCTATTTATCTTGCCAATTAGTCGCACGTTCCTCTCCCCACCAGTAAGGGATCAATTCGGCAACTTTGATTGTTTTTCTTGTTTCGTAGTTCATCATGAACTCTGCTTCTTTATTTTCAGCATTCAATTCTAAGAGAAATTCTCTGCATGCGCCACAGGGCATACCTGATCCTTCGCCGTAGGGAGGTTTATCTCGAAAGGCGAGGATTTTCTTAACTTTAGTTTGTCCTGAAAATTGATACATATTGAAGAGAGCCGCTCGTTCTGCACAGAGATGAAAAACGCCACAAGTGCCCTCTATACAAAATCCTGTGAATATTTGACCATCTTCTGCTTCTACCGCAGCAACGACATGGTTAGCATAAACAAAGTCAGAAACTTCGTGGGGATTGTATAAGGTTCGTGCTTCTTCATACATCTTTTCCCAGATATCCATTGGCAGTTCTTCTTATTTAGAAATCTCTTTGAGCATGTTTTCGATATGCTGAATTGACTTTTCACGTCCGAGCAAGAAAATGGTGTCTGGCAATTCTGGTCCATGCATTTCACCTGATACAGCAATTCGAATAGGCATGAAGAGATTTTTCCCTTTAATACCTGTTTCTTTTTGAACTGCTTTGATTTGTGGGAAGATGTTTTCTGTCACAAATTCCTCATCTGTCATTGCTTCTAGTTTCGCTTTGAAGGCTTCTAGAACAACCGGAACAGTTTCTCCTGCCATGATTTCACGCTCAGCGTCTGTCAACTCTGGGAAATCTGAGAAGAAGAGGTCTGTCAGCGGAACAATCTCATCTACTGATTTCATTTGTGGCTTATAGAGTTCTACCAATTTTTCGGCCTTGTCAGTCAAGCGTTCTGCTTCTTCTAGGAATGGTTTTGCCATTTCAAAGATTGTCTCAAAATCTGCATTCTTTATGTATTCATTGCTCATCCAGTCCATCTTTTTCTGGTCAAAGGCAGCTGGAGACTTGCTGAGGCGGTTTTCATCAAAGAGCTCAATCAATTCTTGACGAGAGAAGATTTCATCTTCGCCACCAGGATTCCAACCAAGAAGAGCGATAAAGTTAAAGACTGCTTCTGGCAAATAGCCTTTTTTACGATAATCTTCGATAAATTGGAGGGTATTGGTATCGCGTTTAGACAATTTTTTCCCAGTTTCAGAGTTGATGATTAAGGTCATGTGACCGAACTCTGGAGCTTCCCAACCAAGGGCTTCATAAACCATAAGCTGTTTTGGGGTGTTGGCAATGTGGTCATCTCCACGGATAACATGAGAAATCTGCATATCGTGGTCATCGATAACGACAGCAAAGTTGTAAGTTGGGTAACCATCTTTCTTTTGGATAACCCAATCACCACCGATATTGCCACCTTCAAATTCGATATCGCCTTTGACCATATCACGCCATTTGTAGATACCTGACTCATTAACAGCCAAACGAACGGTTGGGACAATACCTGCCGCTTCACGCTCTGCGATGTAAGCCGCTTTTTCTTCTTGGCTCATACCAAGATATTCATTGATGTAACGTGGTGTTTCGCCAGCTGCTTCTTGACGTTCGCGCTCAGCTGCCAATTCTTCTTCTGTAACGTAAGATTTGTAGGCTTTTCCTTCAGCTAGCAATTGGTCGATGTATTTTTGATAGAGTTCCAAACGCTCTGATTGGCGATAGTTTTCATGAGTTTCTGGACTTTCATCCCAATCCATTCCTAACCAACGAAGATTTTCAAGCTGTGAACGTTCACCATCCTCAACATGGCGTTTACGGTCAGTATCTTCGATACGAATGATAAAAGTTCCACCATGATGGCGTGCGTAAAGGTAGTTAAACAATGCAGTACGGGCATTTCCGATGTGTAGTAGTCCTGTTGGACTTGGTGCGTAGCGTACGCGGATATCTTTTGACATAGTTTCTCCTATAAAGTCTCTAGGCGTCTGCCTTTTTGCTTTCTATATTATATCACAAGTCTCGCCTGAGTCCAATTTCTACGGATAAAGAGAGTAAAAAGAGTGGGCAAGCCACTCTTTTCTTCTATTATAGACGTGCGTTAAGCTCTTTGCTCAATTCTTCAAATCCTGGTTTTCCAAGAAGGGCAAACATGTTGCGTTTGTATGCTTCAACACCTGGTTGGTCAAATGGGTTGATGGCATTCAAGTAACCTGAAAGGGCGATAGCCAATTCGAAGAAGTAGATAGTGTAGCCAAGAGTGAAGGCATCTTGCTCTGGAAGGGTCACGTACATGTTTGGTACATCACCGTCAGTGTGGGCAAGAAGAACACCGTCAGTCGCTTTTTTGTTTACAAAGTCAACATCTTTTCCTTGAAGGTAACCAAGTCCATCAAGGTCTTCTTCCAAACTAGGAATGATCACGTTCTTACGTGGTTTGTCAACACGGACAACTGTTTCAAACATGATACGAGTTCCTTCTTGGATAAATTGACCCAATGAGTGCAAGTCAGTTGAGAAGTTAGCTGAAGTTGGGTAGATCCCTTTTTGGTCTTTCCCTTCTGATTCACCAGCCAATTGTTTCCACCATTCTGAGAAGTATTGAAGTGATGGTTCGTAGTTTACCAAAATTTCAGTAGCGTAGCCTTTGCGGTAAAGGATGTTACGTACTGCTGCATATTGGTAAGCTTCATTTTCAGAAATCTTATCTGAAGTGTAGTCTTTACGAGCTGCGTTGGCACCTTCCATAAGGGCTTTGATATCAGCTCCTGACGCTGCGATTGGAAGCAAACCAACTGCTGTCAATACTGAGAAACGTCCACCGATGTCGTCTGGAACTACAAATGTTTCCCAACCATTAGCATCTGCTTCAACCTTAACAGCACCTTTTTGGCGGTCAGTTGTAGCATAGATACGTTTGTTGGCTTCTTCTTGACCGTATTTCTTAACCAAGAGTTCTTTGAAGACACGGAAAGCGATGGCTGGTTCAGTTGTTGTACCTGATTTAGAAATCACGTTTACTGAGAAGTCTTTGTCAGCTACATACTCTACCAAGTCAGCAAGGTAAGTAGATGAAATTGAGTTTCCAGCGTAAAGGATTTGTGGCGCTTTGCGCTCTTCTTTTGTTTGCAAGTTTGCAAAGTGGTGGTTCAAGAAGTCGATGGCCGCTTTGGCACCAAGGTAAGATCCACCGATACCGATAACAACCAAAACATCGCTATCTGACTTGATTTGCTCAGCAGCTTTCAAGATGCGGTCGAATTCTTCGCGGTCATAATTTTCAGGAAGGTCCAACCAACCCAAAAAGTCGCTACCAGCACCAGTTCCTTTGCGGATCAATTCGTCTGCTGCTGTTACTTGTGCTTGCATGTATTCCACTTCATGTGGTGCAACAAATTTGTCTAAAACTTTTGAATAGTCAAATTTAATATGTGACATGATATTCCTCCAATATTTCTTCTTTTCTATCATAACGCTTACCTTCGATTTTTTCAAGTTTTTTTATTGAATTTGCCCAATTTTTATCAGAATTCAAACGTTTGCGTAAAAATGCTAAAATACAAAAAATCTGAAAGGACGAATAAAAACGGCTAGATATTCTAACCGTTACAATTCATTTAATAAATACTCAAAGAGTTCTAAATTGCCGTCTTCTTCATTGACCAAAAACTCTGGATGCCACTGCAAACCAATGATACGATGCTCGTCTATAGACTCAATCGCTTCGATAGTCTGGTCTCTTGGATCAATAGCAGTTACACGGAAATTAGGTGCCAAATCTTTAATACTTTGTCGATGGACTGAGTTGACCTGACTTTCTTTGCCAAACAACTTAGCCACCACGCTTCCTTCTACCGTCTCAATAGAATGAGATGTTCCAAAAGGCAAGCCTTGCCAGTGACCTTCAATTTCTTGGTGGAGGGTGCCGCCAAAAGCAACATTGACCAGCTGAACCCCACGACAGATTGCCATAATTGGTTTATTCTGACGGAGCGCTTCTTTCAAGAGAGCTAGTTCAAACTCATCGCGTACAAGGTTGTAATCATCGCTCTCAATGGTCTTTTTTTCCCCATAAAACTGGGGATGGACGTTTTGCCCACCTGTCAAGATGAGTTTGTCGATCATTTCCACATAATCACGCACAACGGACTCATCACCAACAGGAATAACCAAAGGGAGACCTCCGACTTGACGAATGCTCTCTGCAAATTTACAGGATACAGACGAATGAATGTTTTTCCCTTCTGCATCTACAGGACATAGATTTGCAGCAACTCCTACAACCGTTCTAGCCATGATGTGTCTCCTTTCGATTTTCTTGCAACAGTCTTATCTTATCACTCCAACCCTTTCCTGTCTAATATGTTTTTTTAAAGACCGTGATAAGTATTTTTTATGGATAAGAAAAAGCTGCCCAACGAGGGCAACTTCTTTTTTATTCGAAGACAAATTGATTGTGATACAGTTCTGAGTAGAAACCGCCGAGTTTGAGCAACTCGTGATGATTTCCACGTTCAATGACCTCTCCATCTTTGAGGACAATAATCTGATCGGCATTGAGGATGGTCTTGAGACGATGGGCAATGACAAAACTGGTTCGACCTGCTACTACTGCCTCCATGGCATGTTGAATCTTACTTTCTGTTACGGTATCGACATTGGAAGTCGCTTCATCTAAGATTAGGACTTGAGGATCTGTCATCAAGGTCCGAGCGATGGAAATCAATTGTTTCTGCCCAGTCGAGAAGATATTTTGCTCATCATCAATAAGGGTATCATACTTATCAGGTAAGCTTTCGATGTAGTCATGAATATGAGTTGCCTTGGCAGCAGCTTCAACCATTTCCTGACTGGCATCTGGCACACCAAAGCGGATATTGTCCCGAATCGTTCCACTAAACAAGACCGAATCCTGCAAGACAATCCCGACCTTGCTCCGCAGGCTGTCCAAGTCGTAGTCACGAATGTCTTTTCCATCAAAAGAAATGCTACCTCCATCCACATCGTAGAAACGATTGATGAGGTTCATGATGGTCGTTTTCCCTGAACCAGTCGGACCTACAACTGCTATCATCTGCCCCTTAGGAGCTGAAATGCTAACATCTTTTAAAATCGGCTTGTCTGGCACATAAGAGAAATCAATGTGACTGATTTCAACACCTTCTCGCAATTCCGTAAAGGCTGGTGCATTTTGCGGGCGAATCTCTTCTTCTGCATCGAACATTTCTTGGATACGATCCGCTCCAGTAAAGGCCAACTGAAGACTTCCCCAACTCGCAGCCACCTGGATAATCGGCTGGTAGTACTGCTGAGAAAATTGGGTAAACATAACAATCAAACCTAGGGCTGTCGTTGTTTCGATACTTGGATCGTTCAGCAAGACAGCCGAACCTGCAAAAATGACGATAGCTGTGTTGACCAAACTCATCCCATTCATAACTGGAAAGAGGATGCCTGAGAACATTCTTCCCTTAAAGGTCGCCTTGCGTACGCGCTCATTTTGCTCCACAAAGCCTGCTACGATGTCGTCTTGAATTCCTTGTACGATAACAGCTTTCTGACCTGAAATACTTTCGTCCATGTAGGCATTGAGTTTCCCAACCTCTTTTTGCTGGAGATTGGTGTACTTGCGGGCCATTTTCACGATGAAAACCAACATGAGAAAGGCCACCGGGGTGCTGGCTACTGTTATCAGGGCTAGCGTCACATTTCTTGAAAACATGACAAAAATCAAACCGATGTAAAGAGCAATATTGCTCATAACCTGAACTAGGCTTTCATTGAAGGCTTGAAGGATGTTATCCAAGTCACTCGTGAAGCGAGAAAGGATGTCGCCATCCTGATGGCGGTCAAAGAAAGAAACCGTCAAACGAGAAAGTTTGCCAAAGAGACCCTTTCGCATCTCATTTGTCGACTCGGCAATCACACGGGTCATCAAGGTCATGTAAATCAAGCTAGACACCACCAAGACAAGGACAACCAGAGCTAGATTCAGCATCAGAGCTGACAAACTCTGCCAGGCTAGTTCGGAGGTTCCATTTTGATAAGCTAGAACTAGGTTAGCAAGCTCTGTTACTGCTTGACCTGAAAAAACAGGGAAGAGGGCTTGGGCAATTGTCGCAATCGCAACCATCAGAATCACAATGACAAAGGAGAGCTTGTAAACTTTAAAATAATTCCAGAAAAATCGAACTGTTTTCATTTTATTCCTCCTTTCCCTTTTGTGTTTCGTAGATTTCACGGTAGACGGCATTGCTAGCAACCAAGTCTGCATGCCTTCCCTCTCCAATCAATCGCCCTTGGTCCAAGACCAAAATCTTGTCTGCATGGACGACTGAACTGATCTTTTGAGCGATGATAATGGTTGTCGTCCCTTTCAGGTCTTTGTTCAAAGCTTCCTGCACGAGTCTCTCTGACTTGGCATCCAAGGCCGAAGTCGAATCGTCAAAAATCAGGATACGGGGATTGCTGACAATCCCACGGGCAATCGACATCCGTTGTTTTTGTCCACCAGAAAAGTTGGTGCCACGTTCTTCGACCTGACTCTCAAATTTGTTTTCCATGCGTCCGATAAATTCACTGGCTTGAGCAATCCGTGCCGCACGTTCCAGTTCGGACACACTGGCATTGCCTTTTCCTTGACGGAGATTATCTGCAATGGTACCACTAAAAAGAATAGCACGTTGCAAGACGATGGAAACTGTTTTACGCAAGGTTCCTTCGCTGACATCTCGAATATCCTTGCCACCAATCTTGATCGAACCCTCCTGTGGGTCAAAAAGTCGTGGAATTAGCTGGGCAAGGGTGGACTTCCCTGCCCCAGTCGCTCCAACCACACCGATCATCTGACCTGGTGCAACTTCAAAACTTACATTCTTAAGCATGGGCTCTTCATCGGTAGGATAAGTGAAGGTCACATTTTCAAAAGAGAGACTTCCTTCTAGATCCTCATCTGGAAGATCCTTAAAAGTCATCGCTGGCTCGGTATCTAGAACCTCACGGATACGCATCATCGAAATCATAGCCCGACTGACAGAATTCCCTAAAAATCCAACCATGACGATTGTAAAGATAATCTGACTGAGATAGTTAACAAAGGAAGCAATAGAACCAACGACTGACGGATCCGACTGAGCCATTCCCGCAACCAACCAGATGGAGAGGAAAACCGCTCCGTACCCAATGAGCATCATAAAAGGTTCCACTACTGAAAAGGCATAACCAATATAAATATTTTGTCCCAGAAGCTCATCTGAGACCTCAGTAAACTTGTCAAATTGCTCTTTTTCCTGCACAAAGGATTTGACCACACGCACACCACGTAGATTTTCCTTGGCGATGGCATTAATTCGTTCAAGAAGGGTTTGAAACTTGGCAAAGCGCGGCCCCATCATTCCCATCATGATACCTGTAAGCGCAAAAATCAGCACTACCATAAGGACAATTACCCACCAAAGCGAAGGCAGGGTGTGAACCGCTAAGATAAAGGAACCAATAAAAAGCAAAGGGAGACGGAAAAGGATTTGGAAAACCATCATCACCATGTTCTGAATTTGGTTGATATCATTGGTCATACGAACAACCAGATTCCCAGCATTAAACCGCTCAATGTTGGCATAAGAAAAGGTTTGGATCTTACGAAAAGCATCTTCCCGAAGATCCGAAGATACTCCCTGAGCGATATAGGCTGCAAGAATAACATTGACACCACCTGCAACCAGACCCACGAGGGCTACTCCTATCAACCATGCCCCAATACTATAAATAGCCTCATGTCGGCCAGCCAGTAGAGCATCTAAAACCTCCTGCAAATAGCGAGGTTGCAAGAGCGAGCTCGCAACCATCAAGCCTGTCATCACAAAGGATGCCAAGGCTTGCCATTTATAGGCTTTAATTTTTTCAATCAGCATACTTCCTCCTAATCAGATAGACAAAAGGGAGTGACGAAATTCGCCAGCTCCTCTCATTCTTTCATGTTGATGCTATTCTAGCAAAAAAGAGGAATCTTGTCAAAGGCGTTTTCTTATTATAAATTAGTGCGCTTTCACTCGCAAGTAATGCATGAAAAGGCTTTTTATGGTAAAATGAAAAGAAGAACTCTTACAAGGAGGAGAAGATGAAGAAACAAACCATCGCTGTCTTGGGTCCTGGTTCTTGGGGAACTGCCCTTTCGCAGGTCCTAAACGACAATGGACACGAGGTTCGGATTTGGGGAAATATTCCTGACCAAATCGATGAAATCAATAGCCAACATACAAACAAACGCTACTTTAAAGACATCCTACTCGACGAAAACATCAAGGCATACCATGACTTGGAAGAAACACTAAAGGATGTGGATGCTGTTTTATTTGTAGTCCCAACAAAAGTAACGAGACTGGTTGCCCAACAAGTAGCAAAGGTACTCAATCACAAGGTTGTCATCATGCATGCCTCCAAAGGCTTGGAACCAGATAGTCACAAACGCCTATCAACCATTCTGGAAGAGGAAATCCCAGCTGACCTTCGCAGTAAAGTCGTCGTTGTTTCAGGACCGAGCCATGCTGAGGAAACGATTGTACGGGATATTACCTTGATCACTGCAGCCTCTAAAGATCTTGAAACTGCCCAGTACGTTCAAAATCTCTTTAGTAATCACTACTTCCGCCTCTATACCAATACGGATGTTATCGGGGTTGAAACCGCTGGTGCTCTTAAAAATATCATCGCAGTTGGCGCAGGTGCATTACATGGCCTAGGGTTTGGCGACAATGCCAAGGCAGCCATCATCGCCCGTGGCTTGGCAGAAATCACCCGTCTAGGTGTCGCTCTTGGAGCTAATCCTCTGACTTATAGCGGTCTTTCTGGAGTTGGTGATTTGATCGTAACGGGGACATCTGTCCACTCTCGTAACTGGAGGGCAGGTGACGCTCTCGGTCGTGGAGAATCCCTCGCAGACATCGAAGCCAACATGGGCATGGTCATTGAAGGAATTTCAACGACTCGAGCAGCTTACGAACTGGCTCAGGAATTGGGTGTCTACATGCCAATCACACAAGCCATTTATCGAGTTATCTATGAAGGTGTCAATATCAAAGAAGCAATCAACGGCATCATGAACAACGAATTTAAAGCAGAAAACGAATGGTCTTAGACCCTTATAGAAAGGAACATTATGAAACAAAAAGTCAGAAAAGCAGTCATCCCTGCAGCTGGATTGGGAACTCGTTTCCTCCCAGCAACTAAGGCCTTGGCCAAGGAAATGTTGCCAATCGTAGATAAACCAACCATCCAATTTATCGTTGAAGAAGCCCTCAAATCTGGAATCGAAGATATCTTGGTTGTTACTGGTAAGTCAAAACGTTCCATTGAGGACCATTTTGATTCAAACTTCGAATTGGAATACAACCTCAAAGAAAAAGGGAAAACAGATCTTTTGAAGCTAGTTGATGAAACAACTGGCATGCGCCTGCATTTTATCCGCCAAACTCATCCACGCGGTCTCGGAGATGCTGTTTTGCAAGCCAAGGCTTTCGTCGGAAATGAACCTTTTGTCGTGATGCTTGGGGATGACTTGATGGATATCACTAATGAAAAGGCCGTTCCGCTCACCAAACAACTCATGGATGACTATGAACGTACTCACGCATCTACTATCGCTGTCATGCCAGTCCCTCACGATGAAGTATCTGCCTATGGGGTTATTGCTCCGCAAGGCGAAGGGAAAAACGGCCTTTACAGCGTTGAAACCTTTGTTGAAAAACCTGCGCCAGAGGACGCTCCTAGCGACCTTGCTATTATTGGACGCTACCTCCTCACACCTGAAATTTTCCAAATCCTCGAGAACCAAGCTCCAGGTGCAGGAAATGAAATTCAATTGACAGATGCGATCGATACCCTCAATAAAACACAACGTGTATTTGCTCGTGAGTTCAAGGGTTCCCGCTACGATGTCGGAGATAAGTTTGGCTTTATGAAAACATCCATCGACTACGCTCTGAGACACCCACAAGTCAAAGACGACTTGAAAGACTACCTCATCCAACTCGGAAAAGAGTTAGCTGGAGAGAAATTAAAAAAATAATCTATAACAAAAGAAGAACTAGGGTGGTTGACTATCCTAGTTCTTTTTTTATTTACACTCATCTCATCCCTGTACTTTGCCTATCATCGAAGAAAAGAATCGATAGGTCGAGCAGTTCCCACACTTGTCTCTAATTATTTGCCAAATTTTGTGAAAGCACTATACTTCTGTTTGTTTTTTATAAAAATAGGAGTATACTAAGTTAGTATAATAAAATAAAAAACACCGAATCGGTGCTCACTTTTTCAAGTTGTGTACGGACAAAGCCTTATTTTAACTCGCTGTGTTGTTTCGAATGGTTCCAACAGCTATATTATATACCATTCTTTTAAAAATAGCAAGAAAAAATCTATATAAAATAGAATAACATTTTATTTTACAAATATAAAAAAACTATATTGAAAGCGTTTTATAATTTGTTGCTTTTAATAGCAAAAAGATATATAATTTAGTTAAAGTTAATATATTAGCACTTGCTGATACGACTCTAAAATTACAATAAAATGGAGAGCAATAGATGACTAAAAAATCTTACTCTATCGGACTAGATGTCGGAACAAACAGCGTCGGATGGGCCGTCATTACAGATGACTATAAGGTTCCATCGAAAAAGATGAAAGTTCGGGGCAATACTGATAAACACTTTATCAAGAAAAATCTCATCGGGGCTTTGTTATTTGATGAAGGGACTACCGCTGAGGATAGACGTCTCAAACGAACAGCACGTCGTCGCTATACTCGTCGGAAAAATCGTCTTCGCTATCTTCAAGAAATCTTTGCTGAGGAAATGAACAAGGTAGATAGTAGTTTCTTTCATCGATTAGATGACTCCTTTTTAGTTCCTGACGATAAAAGAGGAAGTAAGTACCCTATTTTTGCTACCTTGGCAGAAGAAAAAGAATATCATAAGAAATTTCCGACTATCTATCATTTGAGAAAGCAACTGGCAGAGTCAAATGAAAAAGCAGATTTACGTTTGATCTATCTAGCTCTTGCTCACATGATTAAATACCGCGGGCATTTTTTGATTGACGATCCCAAGTTTAAAGTTCAAAATAATGACATCCAAGGACTGTTTGAAAAATTTGTTGAAGAATATGATAATGTTCAAGAAACCTCCCTTTCCAAAATCAAACTGAATGTCACAGAAATTCTAACTGCTAAAATCCCTAAGTCTGAAAAACAGGAACAACTTCTTAAGAACTACCCAAGTGAAAAGAAGAATACCTTATTCGGTAATTTAATCGGACTAGCTCTAGGATTGACACCTAATTTTAAAACAAACTTTAGTTTAGAAAACGATGCTAAATTACAAATATCATCGGAGAGCTATGAAGAAGATCTTGGAAATCTCCTCGCACTAATCGGAGAAAATTTCATCGAACTCTTTTCTGCGGTGAAAAATCTAAGTGATGGTATCTTATTAGCAGGTATCGTTTCAGACGAATCCCCACATGCGCCTTTATCAGCAAAAATGGTCATTCGATTCAAAGAACATGAAGAAGACTTAGTTGCCTTAAAACAATTCATCAAAAACAATCTTCCAGCAGAAAAATGTGTTGAAGTTTTTTCTGACCAATCTAAAGATGGGTATGCTGGATATATCGATGGCAAGACCACACAAGAATCATTTTACAAATATATCAAAAATCTTCTCTCTAAATTCGAAGGAGCAGATTATTTCCTTGAGAAAATCGAACGTGAAGATTTTTTGAGAAAACAACGTACTTTTGATAACGGTTCTATTCCTCATCAAATTCATCTTCAAGAAATGAATGCCATTCTCCGTCGGCAAGGAGAACATTATCCATTCCTGAAGGAAAATAAAGAAAAGATAGAGAAAATCTTGACTTTCCGTATTCCTTACTACGTTGGCCCATTGGCTCGTGGCAATCGTGATTTTGCGTGGCTTACTCGAAATTCTGACCAAGCAATCCGACCTTGGAATTTCGAAGAAATTGTTGATAAAGCAAGCTCTGCGGAAGACTTCATCAATAAGATGACTAACTATGACTTGTATCTCCCAGAGGAAAAAGTTTTGCCTAAGCACAGTCTGTTGTATGAAACATTTGCTGTCTATAATGAATTAACAAAAGTAAAATTTATTGCAGAAGGATTGAGAGACTATCAATTCCTTGATAGTGGGCAGAAGAAGCAAATTGTTGATAGATGTTTCAAAGAAAAAAGAAAAGTAACCGAAAAAGATCTCATTCATTATCTACACAATGTTGATGGCTACGATGGAATCGAACTAAAAGGAATTGAAAAACAATTTAACGCTAGTCTTTCTACTTATCATGATTTACTCAAAATTATCAAGGATAAGGAGTTTATGGATGATGCTAAAAATGAAGCAATTCTTGAAAATATCGTCCACACGCTAACTATCTTTGAAGATCGTGAGATGATTAAGCAACGCCTTGCTCAATATAATTCTCTCTTTGATGAAAAAGTGATCAAGGCACTGACTCGTCGACAGTATACTGGATGGGGGAAACTTTCTGCTAAGCTAATTAACGGTATCTGCGATAAACAAACTGGCAAAACGATTCTTGATTATCTGATCGATGACGATTACAACAATCGTAACTTTATGCAGTTAATCAATGATGACAGACTTTCTTTCAAAGAAATTATCCAAAAAGCACAAGTCGTTGGCAAAACAGATGATTTGAAGCAAGTTGTTCAAGAACTTCCAGGAAGCCCTGCCATTAAAAAGGGAATTTTACAAAGTATCAAGATCGTTGATGAACTTGTCAAGGTTATGGGGCATGCTCCTGAGTCCATTGTAATTGAAATGGCTCGAGAAAATCAGACAACTGTCAGAGGGAAAAAGAATTCCCAACAGAGATATAAACGCATTGAAGATTCACTGAAAATATTAGCATCTGGGCTTGATTCAAATATATTAAAAGAAAATCCAACAGATAATAATCAACTTCAAAACGACCGCCTCTTCCTTTACTATCTCCAAAATGGAAAAGATATGTACACAGGGGAAGCTCTTGACATCAATCAATTAAGTAGCTATGACATTGACCACATCATCCCACAGGCCTTTATAAAAGATGATTCGCTTGATAACCGTGTCTTGACGAGTTCAAAGGATAATCGTGGGAAATCCGATAATGTTCCAAGTTTAGAAGTTGTTCAAAAAAGAAAAGCTTTTTGGCAACAACTGTTGGATTCTAAGTTAATTTCAGAACGTAAATTTAAGAATTTAACCAAAGCAGAGCGAGAGCGAGGCGGGCTAAATGAGCTTGATAAAGTTGGTTTCATCAAACGCCAACTAGTTGAAACACGGCAAATCACAAAACACGTTGCACAGATTTTGGATGCTCGCTATAATACAGAAGTGAATGAGAAGGATAAGAAGAACCGTACCGTCAAAATCATCACTTTGAAATCCAATCTGGTTTCCAACTTCCGTAAAGAATTTAGGTTATACAAGGTACGGGAAATCAATGACTACCACCATGCACATGATGCCTACTTAAATGCAGTGGTTGCTAAGGCTATCCTTAAGAAATATCCTAAACTAGAGCCTGAATTCGTCTATGGTGACTATCAAAAGTATGACCTTAAGCGATACATCTCAAAATCCAAAGACCCTAAAGAAGTCGAAAAAGCAACTGAAAAGTATTTCTTCTACTCAAACTTGTTGAACTTCTTTAAAGAAGAGGTACATTACGCAGACGGAACTATCGTAAAAAGAGAGAATATCGAATACTCCAAGGATACTGGAGAAATCGCTTGGAATAAGGAAAAAGATTTCGCTACAATCAAAAAAGTTCTTTCACTTCCGCAGGTGAATATTGTGAAGAAAACAGAAATTCAGACACATGGTCTAGATAGAGGTAAGCCTAAAGGATTGTTCAATTCTAATCCATCTCCTAAACCATCAGAAGGTAGTAAAGAAAATCTTGTTCCAATTAAACAAGGACTTGATCCACGAAAATACGGTGGTTACGCTGGTATTTCTAACTCATACGCGATCTTAGTTAAAGCTATTATCGAAAAAGGAGCAAAAAAACAACAAAAGACAATTCTTGAGTTTCAAGGTATCTCTATTTTAGATAAAATAAATTTTGAAAATAACAAGGAAAACTACCTTCTTGAAAAAGGATATATAAAAATTCTTTCAACTATTACATTGCCTAAGTATAGTTTGTTTGAGTTTCCTGATGGTACAAGAAGAAGACTTGCAAGTATTCTATCAACAAACAATAAACGAGGAGAAATTCATAAAGGTAATGAATTGGTCATCTCCGAAAAATATACGACTCTTTTGTATCATGCTAAGAATATTAATAAGGCACTCGAACCAGAACACTTAGAGTATGTTGAGAAACATAGGGATGAGTTTGCAAAACTTTTAGATTATGTACTTGATTTTAACGAAAAGTATGTTGGGGCGTTAAAAAATGGAGAGAGAATCCGGCAAGCATTTACAGATTGGGAAACAGTAGATATCAAAGAATTGTGTTTCAGCTTCATTGGTCCAGAAAATAGTAAAAATGCTGGTTTATTCGAATTGACATCACAAGGAAGCGCCTCTGATTTCGAATTTTTAGGAGTAAAAATTCCACGATACAGGGACTATACACCTTCATCACTCCTCAACGCCACCCTCATCCACCAGTCCATCACTGGTCTCTACGAGACTCGGATTGATTTAAGCAAACTAGGAGAAGACTAATGGGATGGAGAACCGTTGTTGTCAATACGCACTCTAAGCTTTCCTACAAGAACAACCACTTGATTTTTAAAGATGCCTCTCGGACAGAGTTGATTCACCTGTCCGAGGTGGACATCCTGCTTTTGGAGACGACGGACATCGTTCTCTCCACTATGCTGATAAAGCGCCTGGTGGATGAAAATATTCTGGTCATCTTTTGTGATGATAAACGCTTGCCAACGGCATACTTAATGCCTTACTATGGTCGACACGATTCCAGTTTACAACTTTCTCGGCAAATTGCTTGGAATGAAGATGTAAAGGCGGAAATTTGGACAACCATTATTGCACAAAAGATTCTCAATCAGGCTTTTTATCTAGGGAGTTGTGGTTTTCTAGAAAAATCTCAATCCGTCATCGATCTCTATCATGGGTTGGATTTATTTGATCCTAGTAACCGTGAGGGACACGCAGCTCGTATTTATTTTAATACCTTGTTTGGGAATGATTTTAGTCGTGAGCAAGATAGTGATATCAATGCTGCCTTGGACTACGGCTACACCTTGATTTTGAGTATGTTTGCGCGTGAGATTGTGTTGTCTGGCTGTATGACCCAGTTTGGATTGAAACATGCTAATCAGTTTAATCAATTCAACCTAGCCAGCGATATTATGGAGCCTTTTCGTCCGATTATTGACAGAATTGTCTATGAAAATCGAAACAGTTCTTTTATCAAAATCAAGCGAGAACTTTTTACCATTTTCTCAGATACCTTTCACTACAATGGAAAGGATATGTATCTGACCAATATCGTCAGCGACTATACTAAGAAAGTCATCCAAGCTCTCAATCAACCCGAGAAAGGAGTTCCTGAGTTTAGGATATGAGTTATCGATATATGCGTATGATTTTAATGTTTGATATGCCAGTTGATACCGCAGAGGAACGCAAGTCCTATCGGAAATTTCGGAAGTTCCTCATAGATGAGGGATTTATCATGCACCAATTCTCCATCTATAGCAAGCTCTTGCTCAATAACTCTGCTAATAATGCCATGATTGAACGCCTTAAGACGCACAATCCTAAAAAAGGAAATATTACCCTCTTAACCGTTACAGAAAAGCAGTTTTCTCGTATGATTTACTTGAATGGCGAGCGAAATACCAGCGTAGCAAACTCCGACGCACGTTTGGTTTTTCTAGGAGAGGAGCCTAGAGATGAAGATTAATTTTCCGCTATTAGACGAACCATTAGCTATTGAAAATGCAACTTTTTTGGTGTTGGAAGACCAGTTTACCTTTTCAACTATCGTCAAGCAGTTCTACCAATATACTGATGATGGGGAGTTGAAGTTGTTTGATAGAAATCTAAAAGCACTGAAAGAGTCCGAGTTACTAGTGATAACGGATATCTTGGGCTATAATCTCAACTCGCCTGCCATGCTCAAGTTGATACATGCTGATTTAGAAAATCAACTCAATGACAAGCCCGAAGTCAAGTCCATGATTGAAAAGTTGGTTGCTACGATTACAGAATTACTGGCATTTGAATGTTTGGAAAACGAGTTAGACCTAGAGTATGATGAAATTACCATTCTAGAGTTAATCGATGCACTTGGTGTCAAAGTCGAAACCCTGAGTGATACACCTTTTGAAAAGATGCTAGAAATTGTCCAGGTTTTTAAATATCTCTCTAAAAAGAAACTTCTTGTTTTCATCAATGCATCCGCCTATCTATCAAAGGATGAGTTAGTAAATTTGATAGAGTATGTCCAACTCAATCAACTGTCCGTCTTGTTTGTTGAGCCTCGGAAAATCTATGATTTTCCGCAGTATGTATTGGATCAAGACTATTTCTTGAACCCTGAAAATATGGTATAATAAGAGTAACAATTGGATCCTGACGAGCTGAAGTCTGGCTGAGACGAATGGCGCGATTACGAAATTTCGTGAGAAAAATTTTTCTACGAGGTTTTAGAGCTGTGTTGTTTCGAATGGTTCCAAAACAATGACACAAACACACCTTGCTCGTGCTTGGTTTTAGAGCTGTGTTGTTTCGAATGGTTCCAAAACGCAGATGGTCGAGACCAGATCGCAGACAGAGTTTTAGAGCTGTGTTGTTTCGAATGGTTCCAAAACAATCCTATTGCAAGTTGGTTTGTAGGGAAGGTTTTAGAGCTGTGTTGTTTCGAATGGTTCCAAAACAATGACACAAACACACCTTGCTCGTGCTTGGTTTTAGAGCTGTGTTGTTTCGAATGGTTCCAAAACAATAAAAAATTGCAATTATCAATAAAAAGGGTTTTAGAGCTGTGTTGTTTCGAATGGTTCCAAAACTAGAGTTAAGATTTCACCTATTACAATTGAGTTTTAGAGCTGTGTTGTTTCGAATGGTTCCAAAACAGCTGAGTTAATATCTTTGTTGTTCATGCCGTTTTAGAGCTGTGTTGTTTCGAATGGTTCCAAAACTCTATGTTTCCCCAGTAAACTTTAAAGCTAGTTTTAGAGCTGTGTTGTTTCGAATGGTTCCAAAACGCCTTTGCTGATTTAGGTTACGGAGTCGATGTTTTAGAGCTGTGTTGTTTCGAATGGTTCCAAAACTGCCCATTCAATATTACCTAGAGCTAACATGTTTTAGAGCTGTGTTGTTTCGAATGGTTCCAAAACTCCTTGCTCTCCATGTATCGGCGAATAAGGGTTTTAGAGCTGTGTTGTTTCGAATGGTTCCAAAACGCAAGTAACAGACAGCTGGACAGGTTTAAAGTTTTAGAGCTGTGTTGTTTCGAATGGTTCCAAAACAAATATGGTGCATGGAAAAAGGATTCCAAAGTTTTAGAGCTGTGTTGTTTCGAATGGTTCCAAAACCTGTCCATTGGTTGATATTGGCGCTATCTAGTTTTAGAGCTGTGTTGTTTCGAATGGTTCCAAAACAAAATGCTAGGCCCCTTTAATAATTTAAGAGTTTTAGAGCTGTGTTGTTTCGAATGGTTCCAAAACCCGAACCTATCGACCTTCAGGCGGACAAGGGTTTTAGAGCTGTGTTGTTTCGAATGGTTCAAATTCACATAAAAAGCTACTCATTTTTTGAGTAGCTTTTTAACTATTCCATCCCTACACATAACTCATCCCTTTGTAGAAAAGGAAAATGGCAAGTGCGACAAAAAGTACGGTTGCTCCGATTCGCTGGCTGGTACTATACATCTTTCTCTCCCATTTAACTGGAAAGATGACTGCTAGAAAGGCACCACCTACTGCGCCACCAATATGCCCTGCTAGGCTGATTCCTGGAATCAGAATACTTCCAATGATATTTATCACGAAAAGCGTCAAGTAGGATTGCCCTAACTGCTGGATATAGGGGCTGCGAGTCGCATAGCGCAAAACGATAATCGCAGCAAATAATCCATAGAGAGAGGTGGATGCTCCTGCTGCTAGGACTTTCGGTGTGAAAGCAAACACAAAGAGATTGCCCATCATTCCTGATAAGAGATAAAGAAGGAAAAATTGCTTAGAGCCGAAAATCTCCTCCACCTGTCGCCCAAGAAAGTAGAGTGAAATCATATTGACAATGAAATGTTCCCAACCAATATGCACAAATATAGCCGAAAAAAGGCGCCATATCTGCTCTGGGAACAGGCGAATGATCGGTCCATACATAGCTCCAAACTGAAACAGAGTTTTTGTCTGATCAAAGTTGATACCCGTAGTAATCAACATCAAGAGAAATACCAAAGCTGTCATTAGGAGAAAAAGACTAGTAACAGGGTAACGTTTATCAAAGATTTCCTTCATAGATTAGCACCTCCTGGACGGGAATATCGTGGTCTTCCGAGTTAAATTCTTGAACTTGACAAGGATAGATTGTGCTCATGGTCTGACCAGCAAAATTCTCCAAATAGCGGTCGTAGTAGCCTCCGCCATATCCGATCCGATAGCCCTCTTTCGTAAAAGCCAACCCTGGAACATGAATTAAATCAATCTGAGAGGCATCCACCACTTCCAAGTCCCCTTGGGGCTCCAGTAAACCAAAGGAAGTTTTTTTCAACTGCTGCGGATCGTAGACCACAAACTCCATGCGCCCCTTGGAATAGGTTTTGGGTATCAAAACCTTTTTGCCGTCCTTCAGCGCCTGGTCAATCAGTCCCTGCGTTTGAAATTCATGAGGGAAGGAGAGATAGGTTGCGATGGCTTTGGCATCTTGGTAAAAAGGATGATTCAAAAATCGTTCTGTTAAAACTCGATCCATAGCCTGTTTTTTCTCCTGAGATAAAGCCTTCATTTCGTGTAAGACTTGCTTTCGTAGTTCTGCTTTCATAGCTAGCACCTCTACTCTGCTGCCTTCTTTTTCAGGAAACTAGATACTGCTTCCACCCCAATAGCTAAGGCTTCTTCCTTAGGACTCATCTGAGGGTGATGAAGGGCGTAGGGACTGTCGATACCTAGCCAGAACATAACGCCATCTACCTTCGAAAGGAGATAGCCAAAGTCCTCACCTGTCATAGCAGGTTCGATATCAATCAACTCGATTCCGTCTTTCTCTTCAAAAAAGTCCATCAGTTCACGCGCCAAGGCTAGATTGTTCTCAACAGGTAGGTAGCCTCCTTGCTTGAGTTCTACT
Organism: Streptococcus oralis; assembly: GCF_003943415.1. Lineage (GTDB taxonomy): Bacteria > Bacillota > Bacilli > Lactobacillales > Streptococcaceae > Streptococcus > Streptococcus oralis_BJ. Next base: position 19,815 of record NZ_RJPK01000006.1, read on the forward strand.
TCGACTTCCATATCAAAGGCTGCTGCAATCCCTTCTGCGACTGTCTTGACTCTTTTTTGTACCAGGAGGCTCATGTCCTGGGTCAAGGCGCGAATAGTTCCATGCAAAAAGGCTGTGTCTGTGATGACATTGTTGGTTGTTCCAGCTTGGAAAAGGCCAAAGGTAACCACCGCTCCCTCGATTGGATTAACATTGCGGCTGACAACTGACTGCACCTGGGTCACAAAGTAGCTAGCAGCCACCAAGGCGTCATTGGCTTCATGCGGAAAGGCTGCGTGTCCCCCTTTCCCTTTGAAACGGATCTTAACCTCGCAAGTCCCAGCAAAGAGCGTGTGAGTATTGGTCGCAATCTGGCCGACTTTCAGATCCGGACGAACATGGAGCCCATAAAACTGGTCTGGTAGCCAGTCCCCAAAAGCGCCGTCCTCATACATGAGCATGCCACCAGCTTCATTTTCTTCAGCAGGTTGAAACAGGAAGAGCAAATTATTCTTGGGTTGCTCCTCAAGGGCGCGCTCGAGACAGCCCAAGGCAATGGTCATGTGAAAATCATGGCCACAGGCATGCATACGACCTTGATGTTGGGAAGAAAAAGGAAGGCCCGTTTGTTCAAGGATAGGAAGTCCATCAATATCTGTGCGCCAACCAATGGTCCGCTTCGGCTGGCTTCCCTGCAAATAGACCAAAATCCCTGTCCGCCAAGTACGAACTTGAACAAAATTCTTGCCCGTAGTCAATTTCTCAATCACATCCAGCAAATAAGCCTGAGTCTTGAATTCCTCCAAGCCAATCTCTGGAATCTGGTGCAAATCTCGTCTGGTCTGAATCAAATCTAACATCTATCTGTCCTCCTATATAGCAGAAAGAGGCTGGAAAAAGGGTTCCGCCTCTTTTTTACTTTTACAATTACAAAGTACGAAGCGCATCCTCTAGCGCTGTTTTTTGTTGGGTTTGGGCATCAATCTCTTTGATAATGCGAGCTGGAACACCTGCCACTACCACATTTTCTGGGACATCTTGAGTCACGATAGCTCCTGCAGCGACAACTGAACCACTACCGATTTGGACTCCTTCGATAACCACTGCATTGGCTCCGATGAGAACATTGTCCCCGACACGGACTGGTTCGGCGCTAGCTGGCTCAATCACGCCCGCCAAAACTACACCTGCACCAACGTGGCTGTTTTTCCCAACGATGGCGCGGCCACCAAGGATAGCACCCATATCAATCATGGTTCCAGCACCGATTTCAGCACCGATATTGATAACAGCTCCCATCATGATAACAGCATTGTCACCAATTTCCACCTGGTCACGGATAATAGCACCTGGCTCGATACGAGCGTTGATAGCACGTTTGTCTAGCAAGGGAACTGCAGAATTACGAGCATCTTGCTCGACAACATAGTCTTGATTTTCTACTAAACCATCGAGAAGCGGAGCGACGTCCTTCCAGTCTCCAAATAGAACATTCCCTAGTTTGACAACAGAGCTAGGTAGAGCAGATGCGAGTTCTCCCTCAAAGGTTACTTTGACACTGGTTTTCTTTTCCGCATTGGCGATAAATTGGATGATTTCTTGGGCATTCATTTTTGTGGCAGTCATAGGCGCCTCCTGATTCATTATAATGATACCTATTCTACCAAAAAAGGCTTCAAATTTGAAGCCTTAAGCACTCGAACAGAACATTTTACCTTTCCTTCGTTTCCTCAATTGATAAGAAAACCATTGGAACGATAATCAAAATCATAGCCAAAGCTAGAAAACCATCCAAAACCATACCTAGAAATAGCACACTTAACAATGCGGAAGATAAAGGTTCGCTGGCACTCACAACTGACACAACTAACGGTGAGACGAGTAGCACAGCCTTCATCGAAAGGAAAAAAGCAAAAGCCGTTCCAAACACAGCAATAGTAAAACAAATCAAAAGGCTCGTCACATCAAGTTGAAAGGTAATCTGATGAACAGGATAAAGAAAATTGCTAAAAACACCTGCTAGCAACATTCCCCAACCAACGGTTGGCACAAAACCATAGTCACGTGCAAAACGTTGAGGCAGGATAACGTTGAACATGACCCCTACAGCACTGAGTAGCCCTGTCACCAAAGCCAGAGGTGTCATTGATAGCTTGGATAAATCCCCTTTTGTAGCCATCAAAAAAACACCTAGCATGGCAATCAAAACATATAGAATGGCTGTGATAGAAGCCTTCTTTTGATAGACAATGCGATTGTAAAACAATATAAAAACTGGACTGATAAATTGCAAAATCGTTGCTGTCGTCGCATTGGAATATTCAACACAGAGATAGAAGAAAAACTGTACAGAAAAAATCCCCAGAATAGCGTAGGCTAAAAAAGGCAGATAGTTTTTCTTATTTCGCCAAATGTCCAATAATTGAAAGCGTAACTGAAAGGCAGATAAAAACAAGACCAAGCTACCCGCCAAAAGCAGGCGCATGGAAGTGATCCAGCCAGACGACACCTGATAATGAGCGAAAAAATATTCTCCTAAAATACCACAAATTCCCCAAATCAGACCTGACAGCAGTGAATATAGAGTTCCCTTAAAAATCTTCTTTTGATACTTATTCATTCTCCTATTGTAACACGAAATGAAAAAAGAAAAAAGTAGCACGAAACATAATATTAAATGAAACTTGCTACTTTTTTATTCTATCGATTTGATTGATTTGAGCGAGTTGATGAGCTTGTTCCCAAACTACCACTTGAACTTGGGAGAGTTGGGGTAGGAAGAGTGGGTAAACTTCCTAAAATGCTCTTCCAAGCATTTTGATAATCGGCATCGCTCCCTCCGATGGCAAAGCGGTAAGTAGTTGCCGGAGCCCCTTCTTTAGTAGCCCAATAACTCGTTACAGTAGAACCTGAAACGGTGACTTCTTTGCCATTGATTGTGACCTTGCCAGGTTTCTCTCCCGTCGATTTGAGGACTTGAGACTTGGTCACACTTGGGTCTAGACTAAAGCGCTCATTCCCCCATATGCCAGGTTCAGCTTGCTGGATAGCATTGACCAAGTGGGCCATATAGTTGGCATTGCGGTAATGGCCTGCTCCTTTGGCTAGCGGTCGGTTATCATCGTGACCTAACCAGCCCCCTAGAGTCAAGCGTGGTGTAGAAAGCATGAGCCACATATTTTCATCTTCATTGGTCGTACCAGTCTTTCCAATCCAGTCAGCACGAGCCAGACTTGGATTGATAGAGGCCAAATCAGTCTGAAAACTTGACGTAACTCGAGATGAGATCACCTCGCGAAGCAAACTCTGCATGATGGTCGCTGTCGCTTTCGAATAAACTTGGACAGGTTGAATTTTGTGCTCATAAATCACTTGCCCAGTCGTCGATTCAATCTTGGAAATCATATGTTTCTTGTGGTAGACCCCATTATTAGCCAAGGTCTGATAACCGTTGGTATGCTGGGCAACTGTAACATCAATCCCCCCACCCATCGGTAAACTTTCAATCCCATATTCTGGGATTTCATAACCCATTTTTTCCATATAACCCTTGACATCGACACCCTTCTCTCGAAGCGTACGATAAGTCCAGTAGGCTGGGATATTCCATGAATAATTGAGGGCCTCTCCTAAGGTCATCATCCCTGTACCAGGACTATTGACATACATGATGGGATTGCCGTTTGCAAAGTTTGTCGGGTAGTTAGACAAGATGCTTGCACTTCCCATCAAACCTTGGTCAATCGCGATACCATAGGCCAGTATAGGCTTAGTGGTTGAAGCTGGAGAACGCTTGGTGTCAATAGCGTGATTATTCTGATTTTCTTGATAATTACGACCACCAACAAAGCCAAGAATAGCTCCCGTTTGGTTGTCCATAAGGACATTTCCTACCTCAGGCTGGCCTGTCGAATCATTTAGCAGATAGCCATAGGTCGCAACCGCATTTTGCATTGCGGCATGCACGTTTTTATTAATGGTAGTGGTAATTTTATAACCACCGTTTTCAATTTCCTTGGTTGCTAGGTCATGATAAGCTTTCTGGATAGACTCATTCTTTAACTCTTGAGCAGAGACATGATCTCTCTCAACTAGATAATCATACATCCGATCGGTAGCTTCTGCCAAGGTTGCAAAGTAAAGATAGTCGCGTGAGCTTCCGTTGACACTACCTGATGGTAGAAAGTCTTGCTTGAAGTCATAATCCTTGTACTTGTCGTAATCTTCCTGGCTCAGAGCACCTGTCCGGTACATATTGTAGAGGACATCCTTGGCACGCTTGATTCCCAAAGCCATATCCTCATCACTCTTCATACTACCATCAGATTCATAAGGGGAGTAACTAATTGGGCTCTGTGGCAATCCTGCGATAAAGGCTGCTTGAGGGACCGTTAGATCCGAAGCCTTAACCCCAAAGATCCCTTCTGCAGCCTGCTGGGCACCTGCAATATTTTGACCTTTATGATTGCGACCAAAAGGAGCAATATTCAGATAGGTTGTCAGAATTTCGTCCTTGCTCATGACGCGCTCCAAGGCAAGAGCATCTATGATTTCTGTCGCCTTACGAGCCAAGGTCGGAGCATCTCCAACCACCTGCTGCTTGATGACCTGCTGGGTCAAGGTCGAACCACCACTGGACGAGCCTAGACCGACAAAGGTTCCCAAGGTCGCACGAATAACAGCCTTAGGCACAACTCCCTTGTGCTCGTTGAAATTCTCGTCCTCTGTCGCAATAATGGCTTTTTTTAGATTGTCTGATATAGCATCCGAAGCAACTGAAGTGCGCAACAAATCCCCCTCAATCGAGGCAATGGTACTGCCGTCAGAATAAGTGATTTCTGAGATAGAGGCAATATCCTTCACTTGCTTGACCAGTTCTTCTGTTTGCGGAACCTGAGCCTTATCAAATAGAGCCACGCCATATCCCATAGCCACCCCAGCACCAAACAGTCCACCGATAAAGGCCAGAATAAAGAGAGTGTTGAAGGTCACTTTAAAAGCACTCAAAACCTTAGCCAAAATAGACCCAACCCTTCTGACTTTGTCAGAAGAAGCCACTTTCTTATTGATATTTTTACTTGCTTGTTTTTTCTTCCATTTGGCAGTTAGTTGCTGGAAAAAATGCAGCATTTTTGTTTTTAATTCATCAATTCTTTTTTTCATGAATGTCCTCACTTTCTTTATTATACCATAAAAGGAAAACTTTCAATAAAATAGCCACTTTCTTCCCTATTCTACTAGGCTATTAATCAAGTTTGTGATACAATAGGTAGAAACAATATTTTATAAAGGAGAAAAGACATATGCACATTTTTGATGAGCTAAAAGAGCGTGGTTTGATTTTTCAAACGACTGATGAAGAAGCTTTGCGTAAAGCCCTAGAAGAAGGTCAAGTCTCTTATTATACTGGCTACGATCCAACTGCTGACAGCCTTCACCTCGGTCACCTTGTCGCAATCTTGACAAGTCGTCGTTTGCAACTAGCAGGTCACAAACCTTATGCGCTCGTTGGCGGTGCTACAGGTCTCATTGGAGATCCGTCCTTCAAAGATGCTGAGCGTAGTCTCCAAACAAAAGACACGGTAGATGGCTGGGTCAAGTCTATCCAAGGACAACTGTCTCGTTTTCTTGACTTTGAAAATGGGGAAAATAAAGCTGTCATGGTCAACAACTACGACTGGTTTGGCAGCATCAGCTTCATTGACTTCCTCCGTGATGTAGGAAAATACTTCACTGTCAACTACATGATGAGTAAGGAGTCTGTTAAAAAACGGATCGAAACAGGGATTTCTTACACTGAGTTTGCCTACCAAATCATGCAAGGGTACGACTTCTTTGTCCTTAACCAAGACCACAACGTCACCCTACAGATCGGTGGCTCTGACCAATGGGGAAATATGACTGCTGGTACAGAGTTACTTCGTCGTAAGGCTGACAAGACTGGTCACGTTATCACCGTTCCCCTTATCACTGATGCGACTGGTAAGAAATTTGGTAAATCAGAAGGAAACGCAGTCTGGCTCAATCCTGAAAAGACTTCTCCATACGAAATGTACCAATTCTGGATGAACGTCATGGACGCTGACGCTGTTCGCTTCTTGAAAATCTTTACTTTCTTATCACTTGATGAGATTGAAGACATCCGCAAACAATTTGAAGCAGCTCCACACGAACGCTTGGCTCAAAAAGTCCTCGCTCGTGAAGTGGTGACTCTTGTCCACGGAGAAGAAGCCTACAAGGAAGCCCTTAACATCACTGAGCAACTCTTTGCAGGAAACATCAAAAACCTTTCTGTTAAAGAACTCAAACAAGGACTTCGTGGAGTTCCAAACTATCAAGTACAAGCAGACGAAAATCATAACATCGTAGAACTTCTCGTATCATCTGGTGTGGTTAACTCAAAACGCCAAGCACGTGAAGACGTCCAAAACGGAGCTATTTACGTAAACGGCAACCGCATCCAAGACCTTGACTATGTCTTGAGTGATGCAGATAAGTTAGATAACGAACTAACTGTTATCCGTCGCGGGAAGAAAAAATACTTTGTATTGACTTACTAAACTCTTCAACATTTACCTATAAACAAAGGAGTTAACCTCAAGAAAGGTAACTCCTTTTTTCTGTTAATAACTCTCATCTATCTATTTTTAATAGACAGACTACGCAAGACAATGCGCAAGGTTGTTAGATTATGTAAGATAGAGAGATTTGAAGGACTGAGCCAATTAAATAAGCCAAAGCCAATCAAACTACTATTTACGACAATGGTATCTTGAATATTCTTCTTGATGAGTATTTGCAAAGATGATGATAGCGAATCCAACTCTTGGAAGAAATCCAAGCGATTATCTAACAATAAGATATCACTCATCTGCTTAGAAATATCTGCGCTCTCATTCATCACCACACCGATATCTGATAGGGTTAGAGCCGCTGAGTCATTCAACCCATCTCCAACCATCAAAATAGTATGACCTGCTTTCTGCAGTTCCTCTACTAACTCAAATTTCCCATCAGGTTTCAAGTCTGTATAGACCTGATCAAACGGCAAATCTTTTACTAATTCCTCTGTCCTAACCAGGGTGTCCCCTGTGGCCAGAATCAATTTTTTCCCTTGTGCCTTAAGTTTCTCCAAGGCTACTTTTGCTTCTTTTCTCAAAGGAGTATGAATGCAGAACATTCCAATCAATTCATTCTGATAAGCTAAGAATAAGAGATTGTAGTGACTCTTGTACTCTTCAATTAAAGCATTTTGCTCCGAACTGATATGAATCTGCTCATCCTGCATCAAGACATAATTTCCAATAAGAACTGGTTGCCCATCAATATGGGACTTAATTCCCTTGCTTGCAATATATTGGAGTTTCCCATGCATTTCCTCATGTTCAATCCCCTCTATCTCAGCTTGCTTGACAATGGCATTAGCAATAGGATGATAAATGTGTTCCTCAAGACAGGCACTGATTCTGAGAATATCTTCCTCGCTATAGTCCCCAAAAGGTAACACCTTTTCAACTATAGGATAGCTAGTTGTGATTGTTCCTGTCTTATCAAACAAGAAAGTATCAACTTCCAGATATTTCTCTAGAACATCTCCATCCTTAATCACCATTTCACGGTTCAACCCCTCTTTGATAGCTGTCAAATAAGCTACAGGAGTAGAGATTTTCAAAGCGCAGGAGAAATCGACCAATAGGAATGAAATAGCCTTAGAAAAAGAGCCCGTTAATAGGTAAGTCAGACCAGCCCCCAAGAAATTATATTTGACGACCTTGTCCGCCATCTTGATGAAATAGCGTTGTTTCGTTTTCTTATTTTCTTCAGATTTCTTCATCAACTCAATCAGCTGTAAAATACGGCTGTTCATCTGATTATCGGTTACACGAATGCGTAGCTCCCCAGTTTCCAAGACTGTGTTTGCACAAACCGAATCAGACTCTCTTTTTTCAACTGGAAAACTCTCTCCCGTCAAGGAACTTTCGTTGACCATACCTAAACCTGAAACTACTTGTCCATCAAACAGAATTTCATTTCCTTGAGATAGGACCAAGACATCTCCTATTTGAACATCGGAACTCTTGATACTAACGACCGTATCGCCCTGTACTAAGAATACATCGCTCTCTTTTGCAAGAAGACTCTGTTCTAAATCTGTTGCAGTTTTTTTCAAGGACCACTGATCTAAATGATTCCCCAAATCAAGCATAAACATGATGTTGCTGGCAGTCTTGGATTGGTTCATAAACAAAGACAATAAAATAGCTGAACAGTCCAAGACTTCCATCGTTAGTTCCTTACGCGCTAGTGTTTGATAGGCTTCTTTAACATATCCAAAAGCCTGATAACAAGTCCATATATAGCGAATAGGAGACGGCACAAGACTACGAAAAAGCACACGCTTAATCGCTGCACCTGAAACGATAGAATAGGCACTCTCTTCTCTACGAACAGGAAGAGTCATCAACTCAGAAACTTTCCCTTTATCAATCCTTTTTAAAAAGGCTTCTGCATTGTCTAATACAGAGAAGCCTTCTTTTATACGTAGGGTAAAGTGCTGTTGATCCATGTAAAACTGGATAGACTCAATTCCCTTCTCATCTCTCGCCAAGGAACGAAGATAGTCTTGAATATCCAAGGTAAGTGAAAAAGAAGATGATAGTCGGATATGTTGATATCCTCTATATAGCACTTTAAAAGACATATTATTCTCCTATAAGGCTATCTAATTGCTCTTCTTTTTTCTCTTGCTCATACAAATATTTAGCATCTTGCAAAACATCGTCTCCATGTTGCTTCACAACAGAAACAGATGCATCTAGCTCATCTTTAAACTTGTAAGCCTTAGCCAAAGCTTTAGAATAACCTTTTTTAGCTTCCTTACTTGCTAAGATTTTCAAACCAAGGGTACCAAATGCGACACCACCCAAAAATAATGAAGATTTTTTCGCAACTTTTGCAACGGTTAGTACTTCTTTTAACATACTTATTTCCTCCTTATCATTATTATATAGCAATTTAGATATAAAAGCAATTTCATTTTATAAATTGAAGAATTAGTTTTATTTCTACTGAATCTCCCATCTACTTACTCCTGAAGTTGCTTTCACTTGTCTCTTTTGATACACTTAAACTATGAATACAAACCTCAAACCCAAACTCCAGCGTTTTGCTTCTGCGACTGCCTTTGCCTGTCCTATCTGTCAAGAAAATCTGACCTTGGTAGAGAGCAGTCTCAAGTGTAGCAACCGCCATTCTTTTGACCTGGCAAAATTCGGCTATGTCAACTTGGCTCCTCAGATCAAGCAATCTGCCAACTACGACAAAGAAAACTTTCAAAATCGCCAGCAAATTCTTGAAGCTGGTTTTTATCAGGCTATTTTAGAAGGTATCTCGGACTTACTAGCAACTAATCCATCCGCAAAAACAGTCTTGGATATCGGCTGTGGCGAAGGATTCTACTCTCGCAAGCTCCAAGAAAGTCACTCTGACAAAACCTTTTACGCCTTTGATATTTCCAAAGATTCCGTTCAAATCGCTACCAAAAGCGAACCCAACTGGGCAGTCAATTGGTTCGTTGGAGACTTGGCCCGACTTCCTATAGAAGATGCCAGTATGGATATCTTGCTTGATATCTTCTCGCCTGCCAACTATGGAGAATTCCGTCGCGTTTTATCCAAAGACGGTATTTTAATCAAGGTCATCCCAACTGAAAATCACCTCAAAGAAATCCGTCAAATGGTGCAGGACCAGCTGACAAAGAAGGATTATTCCAACCAAGATATCAAAGAACATTTCCAGGAACACTTCAGCATCCAATCTCGTCAGATTGCTTCCTTAACAAAACCTATCACAGCAGAGCAACGCCAAGCTTTGCTTGCTATGACGCCTCTCCTCTTTCACGTTGATCAAACCAATATTGACTGGAGTCAGTTGACTGAGATTACCATTGAGGCAGAGATTTTGGTTGGGAAAGCACTGTAAAAAAATTTTTCAGATAAGACAAAACCCGCACCTTCAAGGTACGGGTTTAAATTATGTAATTATTAGTTCAAGTGCCAGATATCTTCGTTGTACTGAGCGATTGTACGGTCAGATGAGAAGAAACCTGCTTTAGCAATGTTGACGATAACTTTATCCAACCATGCGTCACGGTCTTCGTAGTCAGCAAGCATTTGCTCTTTCACCTTGATGTAGTCTTCCAAGTCAAGGAGAGTCATGAACCAGTCTTTGTTGATCAATTCGTTGTAAAGACGTTCCAAGCGTTCTTTCTTACCTACTGCAAGAACAGCATCGCTCACGATGAAGTCAACCAATGGTTTGATAGCTTCACGGGCATAGAATTCGCTTGACTTGTAAGCTGCTTTTGCGTAAAGGTCGATAACAGTTTCTGAATCTTCACCAAAGATGTAGATGTTTTCGTCGCCAACCAATTCAGCAATTTCCACGTTAGCTCCGTCCATAGTACCAAGAGTCAAAGCTCCGTTCAACATGAATTTCATGTTACCAGTACCTGAAGCTTCTTTAGAAGCAAGTGAGATTTGTTCTGAGATATCACATGCTGGGATGAGGAAGCTTGCTGCAGTAACGTTGTAGTTTTCAACCATTACAACTTGCAAGTGTGGAGCTACTTCTGGGTCGTTAGCAATCACTTCTGACAAGCAAAGGATCAAGTGAATGATGTCTTGGGCGATTGTGTAGGCAGGAGCTGCTTTACCACCAAAGAAGACTGTGATTGGACGAGCAGGGATGTTACCAGCCTTGATATCAAGGTATTTGTGGATGACATACAAAGCGTTCATTTGTTGGCGTTTGTACTCGTGAAGACGTTTGATTTGGATATCAAAGATAGAGTTTGTATTGATTTCCACACCTTGGTGATCTTTCAAGTGACGAGCCAATTTACGTTTGTTGTGAGCCTTGATGCTTTCCAATTTTTCTTTGACAGCAGCCTTGTCTTCGTAAGACAAGAGTTTTTCAAGCTCATCTGCTTCATGGTGCCATCCCTCTCCAATAATCTCATCCAAGTAGTGAGATAGTCTTGGGTTGGCATGCATGAGCCAACGACGGAATGTGATACCGTTTGTTTTGTTGTTGAATTTTTCTGGGTAGATGTCGTAGAAAGCTTTCAACTCTGAATTCTTCAAGATCTCAGTGTGGAGTGCTGCCACCCCGTTTACGCTGTATCCATAGTGGATATCCATGTGAGCCATGTGTACACGGTCGTTTTCATCAATGATTTGAACAGCTGGGTCTTTGTATTCTGCTTTCACACGACGGTCCAATTCTTTGATGATTGGTACCAAGTGAGGAACCACTTCTTCCAAGAATTCAAGAGGCCATTTTTCAAGGGCTTCAGCAAGGATTGTGTGGTTCGTGTAGGCAGTCATGCTACGAACGATAGAGATTGCTTCATCAAGTTCGATACCACGTTCAGTCAAAAGACGGATCAATTCAGGGATCACCATTGATGGGTGAGTATCGTTGATTTGTACAACTGCGTAGTCCGCAAGGTCGTGCAAGTTGCTTCCCTTTTCGATTGCTTCGTCGATGATCAATTGCGCGCCGTTTGAAACCATGAAGTATTGTTGGAAGATACGGAGCAATTCACCTTGCTTGTCGCTGTCGTCTGGGTAAAGGAAAAGAGTCAAGTTGCGAGCGATATCCGTCTTGTCAAAGTTGATACCATCTTCGATGATAGAAGAATCAACTGAATCCAAGTCAAACAAACGCAAGCGGTTTTTAGTAGCTGTCTTGTAACCAGGTACGTCGATATCGTAAAGAGTAGATGTCAATGTGAAGTGTGCGAATGGCACTTGGTAGCTACGGCTTGAGCGAACCAACCAGTTTTGCTCTGTCAACCAAGCGTTAGGAATCGTTTCTTGTTGGTTGTTTTTAAGAACTTGTTGGAAAAGACCGAAGTGGTAGTTCAATCCAACACCGTCACCATTCAAACCAAGTGTAGCGATTGAGTCGATAAAGCAGGCTGCCAAACGTCCCAAACCACCGTTGCCAAGTGATGGTTCCAATTCTACTTCTTCAATTTCGATCAACTCTTTACCTGCAGCTGCAAGTTCTTTTTTCACATCATCGTAAAGACCAAGGTTGATCAAATTGTTTGACAAGAGTTTACCGATCAAGAACTCAGCTGAGATGTAGTAAACTTTTTTCTTACCAGTGTTGACTGGTTTTTGGCTGCTAGCAAGCTTGCTGTAGTTGAGAAGAGCAAGGTAAAGCTCTTCATTGCTACATTCTGCAATAGTTTTATTGTAACGCTTTTGTACAAATTCTTTTAATGGTAACATTTTTGTGTCTCCTGATATTGTCTTATTTCTTTAATTCTACCAAATTTTCATTAATTCGGCGATAAATTGTAGTCAAGTCAAGCAAAGTTTCTTCAACAGCTGGTGTGAGTTGGTCTGCTGTCATACGCCATGACCAGTTTCCACCAAGAGTAGATGGGTAGTTCATGCGAGCCGCCTCATCTAGTTCTAGCAAGTCTTGCATGGTTGCAATAGCCATGAAGCTCACTGATGAAAATACTGTACGAAGCATTGCGTGCGGCACTGTTTCATACTCTTTACGGTTGGTGTAACGCGCCATGTACTCACGAGTTGGATCATCGATCTCATTACGGTACCAACCAAGAACTGTATTGTTATCGTGTGTTCCTGTGTACATAACAGAGTTGGCAGGTGCCAAGTGTGGGCTATCGATACTTTCGTCTTCTGGGTTGAAGGCAAATTGAAGAATCTTCATTCCTGGGAAGCCTGTGCGTTCACGCAACTCGATGACTTCATCTGTCATGAAACCAAGGTCTTCCGCGATGATGTTTAGCTCACCAAGTTCTTCCTTAACGGCTGCGAAGAGTTTGTAGCCTGGACCTTTCACCCATTTACCAGGTGCTGCTGTATCGGAACCAGCAGGAATCTCCCAGTAAGATTCGAAACCGCGGAAGTGGTCGATACGAACGATATCGTAGATTTTGAAGCTTTCGCGCAAGCGTTCAATCCACCATTTGTAACCGTCTTTGTCCATTGCTTCCCAGTCATAGATTGGGTTCCCCCAAAGCTGACCAGTGGCAGAAAACTCATCTGGTGGACATCCTGCGATGCAAGTTGCTTTACCAGTGGCATCTGTCTTGAAGAGATGTGGATTTGCCCACATGTCGCTTGAATCTTCCGCAACATAGATTGGCATGTCTCCAACGATTTCGATGTGGTTGTCGTTAGCGTAGGCTTTCAATTTCAACCATTGTTGGAAGAAGAAGTATTGAGTCACACGGTGGTAAACCAACTTGTCTGCCAATTTCTCACGGTAGCTTTCAAGTGCTGAAGCTTTACGAGCACGAGCATCTGCATCTGGCCATTCTGTCCAAGCAAGATTGTCAAAATGCTCTTTGATAGCCATATATTCTGCGAAGAGTTCGAGCCATGATTGGTTGTCTTGAGCAAACTTCTCAAAATCTTTGACATCACCCACTTCCAAGAAGCGTTTCACTGCTTTTTCTAAAAGTGGACGACGTGCGTAATAAATTTTCGCATAGTCAACTTCAGATGCATCGCTACCAAAGTCAACACCTTTAAGGTCACTGGCTTCGAGCAAGCCCTGCTCTACCAAGATATCAAGGTCGATAAAATGCGTATTCCCAGCAAAGGCTGAGAATGATTGGTATGGAGAATCTCCATAGCTTGTTGTCCCAAGAGGGAGGATTTGCCAGTAACGTTGCTTCGTACGAACCAAGAAATCAACGAAATCATAGGCAGTCTGCCCAAATGATCCAATCCCGTATGCTCCTGGCAGAGAAGAGATGTGCATCAACACACCACTTTGACGTTTTTTCATAATAGCACCTCATGTGTTTGTTATAAAACGTTGCGCAATTAAGGCGCAAACGTTTGCGTTAAGTTAAGTATAGCGTATTTTAAAGACAAATGCAAGCGTTTTTAAAAATTTTTTTGAATTATTTTTATCTAACTAAAACTTATTCCCACTGATATTTTACGAAATAAGCGAAAAAAATTTTAAAGATTTTCTGATTTAAGATAATTCATTCCCAATATCTGCTCTATTTTCTGAAAAACTGAGCCGAATTTACGCAATCGTTTTCCTAATATATTTTCAATTCAAAAAAACAAACATTTTAAGTTCTTTCCTATATATAGGCTTTAACAAATGTTTGAAACCTTAAAATTTTTTTAAAAAACTTTTTAAAAAAGCTTGCAACCGTTTTCTATTTGTGCTATACTAGGCTCATAAAAGAAAACGTTTGCGTTTTCTAAATAAATTATACTGTTATTCTTTAGGAGGAATACACTATGTCATCTAAATTCATGAAGAGCGCTGCTGTGCTCGGAACTGCTACTCTCGCTAGCTTGCTCTTGGTAGCTTGCGGAAGCAAATCTGCTGACAAAGCTGCTGATACTAGCTCTTCAGAAGCAAAAGAACTTACTTTCTACGTTGAAGACCAATATAAAGCCTTCGCTGAATCTGCTGCAAAAGCTTACGAAAAAGAATCTGGCGTAAAAGTTACTATCAAAACAGGAGACCAAATGGGTGGTCTTGATAACCTTTCACTTGACAACCAATCTGGTAAAGCCCCTGATGTTATGATGGCTCCATACGACCGTGTAGGTAGCCTTGGTACTGACGGACAACTTTCAGAAGTAACTCTTAGCGATGGTGCGAAAACAGACGATAAAACAAAATCACTTGTAACTGTTGGTGGTAAAGTCTATGGTGCTCCAGCTGTCATCGAATCACTCGTTTTGTACTATAACAAAGATTTGCTTAAAGAAGCTCCTAAAACATTTGCTGATTTGGAAAACCTTGCTAAAGATAGCAAATATGCTTTCGCCGGTGAAGATGGCAAAACTACTGCCTTCCTAGCTGACTGGACAAACTTCTACTACGCATACGGACTCCTTGCTGGTAATGGTGGTTATGTATTTGGCCAAAATGGTAAAGATCCTAAAGACATCGGTCTTGCAAACGACGGAGCAATCAAAGGTATCGAATATGCTAAATCTTGGTACGAAAAATGGCCTAAAGGTATGCAAGATACTGAAGGAGCTCCAAACTTAATCCAAACTCAATTCCAAGAAGGTAAAACTGCTGCTATCATCGATGGTCCTTGGAAAGCTCAAGCATTCAAAGATGCTAAAGTAAACTACGGTGTTGCGACTATCCCAACTCTTCCAAACGGTAAAAACTATGAAACATTTGGTGGTGGTAAAGCTTGGGTTATCCCAGCAAGCACTAAGAACCTTGAAGGCGCTCAAAAATTTGTAGACTTCCTAGTTTCAACTGAACAACAAAAAGCGTTCTACGATGTAACAAACGAAATCCCAGCTAATACTGAAGCTCGTACTTATGCTGAAGGCAAAAAAGATGAGTTGACCACAGCCGTGATTGAACAGTTCAAGAATGCTCAACCAATGCCAAACATCTCTCAAATGTCAGCTGTTTGGGACCCAGCTAAAACAATGCTCTTTGAAGCTGTAAGTGGTACGAAAGATGCGAAAACAGCTGCTAACGATGCTGTAACATTGATTAAGGACACAATCAAACAAAAATTTGGTGAATAATTGATTTGTTCAAGGGGGGTGGAAGCAAAATCCCCCTTTGAATTTATAGATACGCCTATTATTATACGTACGTATCTTACGATTGAATCCGAGTTTTATCTCGCATCCTATGAAAGGAGTAATCATGGAAAAACAACAGCCTCGCAAAGCAGCCTTGCTGTCAATCATTCCTGGTTTAGGACAAATTTATAACAAACAAAAAGCGAAAGGATTTATTTTCCTTGGTGTTACTGTCTTATTTGTTCTGTATTTTCTAACACTTGCAACCCCTGAATTGAGCAATTTGGTCACTCTTGGTGACAAACCTGGTCGTGACAATTCACTTTTCATGCTGATTCGTGGTGCTTTTCACTCTATCTTTGTTGTCGTTTACTTGCTCTTTTATATCTTTAATATCAAGGACGCACATACGACTGCTAAACGTATCAACAACGGTATTCCTGTAGCTCGTACCTTCAAGGATATGATTAAAGGTATTTATGAGAATGGATTCCCATACCTTTTGATTATCCCATCGTATGTAGCGATGACATTTGCGATTATCTTTCCGGTTATCGTAACCTTGATGATTGCCTTTACCAACTATGACTTCCAACACTTGCCACCAAACAAATTATTGGACTGGGTTGGTTTGACAAACTTCACAAATATCTGGAGCTTGAGTACCTTCCGTTCAGCCTTTGGTTCCGTTCTTTCTTGGACCATTATTTGGGCCTTGGCTGCTTCTACCTTGCAGATTGTCATTGGTATCTTTACAGCAATCGTTGCCAATCAACCATTTATCAAAGGAAAACGTATCTTTGGTGTTATTTTCCTTCTTCCTTGGGCAGTTCCAGCCTTCATCACTATCTTGACATTCTCAAATATGTTTAATGATAGTGTCGGTGCTATCAACACCCAAGTCTTGCCTCTTTTGTCTAAGGTTCTTCCTTTCCTAGATGGAGCTCTTATCCCTTGGAAAACAGACCCAACTTGGACTAAGATTGCCTTGATTATGATGCAAGGTTGGCTAGGATTCCCATACATTTACGTTTTGACCTTGGGTATCTTGCAGTCTATTCCTAACGACCTCTACGAAGCGGCTTACATCGATGGTGCCAATGCTTGGCAAAAATTCCGCAACATCACTTTCCCAATGATTTTGGCTGTTGCAGCTCCAACATTGATCAGCCAATACACCTTCAACTTTAACAACTTCTCTATCATGTATCTCTTTAATGGTGGAGGTCCTGGTACTGTCGGAGGCGGAGCCGGTTCAACTGATATCTTGATTTCATGGATTTACCGTTTGACAACAGGTACATCTCCTCAATACTCCATGGCGGCAGCTGTTACCTTGATTATCTCAATTATTGTCATCTCTATCTCTATGATCGCATTCAAGAAACTACACGCATTTGATATGGAGGACGTCTAAGATGAATAACTCAATCAAACTCAAACGTAGACTGACTCAAACCCTCACTTACCTCTACTTGATAGGCCTATCAATTGTCATTATCTATCCACTTTTGATCACCATCATGTCCGCCTTCAAAGCAGGTAACGTCGCAGCCTTTAAACTAGATACTAACATCGACTTCAATTTTAATAACTTTAAAGGGCTCTTCACCGAAACCTTGTACGGTACTTGGTACCTTAATACTTTGATTATTGCCTTTATCACAATGGCTGTTCAAACAAGTATCATCGTCCTTGCTGGTTATGCTTACAGCCGTTACAACTTCTTGGCTCGTAAGCAAAGTTTGGTCTTCTTCTTAATCATCCAAATGGTACCAACCATGGCCGCCTTGACTGCCTTCTTCGTTATGGCACTTATGTTGAACGCCCTTAACCATAGCTGGTTCCTCATCTTCCTCTACGTCGGTGGAGGTATTCCGATGAATGCTTGGCTCATGAAAGGTTACTTTGATACCGTGCCAATGTCTCTTGACGAATCTGCAAAACTAGATGGTGCAGGACACTTCCGTCGCTTCTGGCAAATTGTCCTTCCACTCGTTCGCCCAATGGTAGCTGTACAAGCCCTCTGGGCCTTCATGGGACCTTTCGGGGATTACATCCTCTCTAGTTTCTTACTTCGTGAGAAAGAATACTTTACTGTTGCCGTTGGTCTCCAAACCTTCGTTAGCAATGTGAAAAACATGAAGATCGCCTACTTCTCAGCAGGTGCTATCCTCATCGCCCTTCCAATCTGTATTCTCTTCTTCTTCCTACAAAAGAACTTTGTTTCAGGACTTACAAGTGGTGGCGACAAGGGATAATCTATCCCCGCCACCCTTTTTCATTTTGGATCTTGTTGCTAAAGCTGCAGGATTGGACACAAGGTAGCAAATAGTCGCAAAATCGGCTTTTCAATCAGCAATTTATCTCCTAGACTTGAAATAAAGCACATTTCTCTATATAATAATACTCATATAGAAAACACTTTTAGAAAGATGCCTATGCTTCCATATCCATTCTCGTATTTCTCTAGTATCTGGGGATTTCGTAAACCCCTATCAAAACGTTTCGGCCTCAACTGGTTTCAGCTTCTCTTTACGAGCATTTTCCTCATCAGCTTGTCTATGGTTCCGATTGCCATTCAAAACAGCTCACAGGAAACGTATCCACTGGATACCTTTATCGATAATGTCTACACTCCACTGACAGATGAAGCGATCATGGACTTGTCAGAGAATACACAAATCGTTGATGGAAAGCTGAACTACTCAGGTACGAAGAATCATCAGCCTTCTCTTTTAATTGGTCCAAGCCAAAGCAAGGAATTTCCAAAGGACTTGCAACTTCATTTTGATACGGAAGAACTCGTCATCAGCAAGGAAAGTAAGGAACTGACTCGCATTCGCTACCACGCCATTCAAACGGAGAGTTTCCAGAGTAAGGAAGATCTTACCCAGGCCATTTCTAAAGACTGGTATCAACAAAACCGGGTCTATATCAGTCTCTTTCTCGTTCTTGGTGCAAGCTTTCTCTTTGGATTGAATTTCTTCATTGTCTCTCTTGGAGCTAGTCTTCTTCTTTATATCACAAAAAAATCACGCCTCTTTTCATTTAGGACTTTTAAAGAGTGCTACCATTTTATCTTGAACTGTTTAGGATTACCCACTCTGATTACGCTTATTTTGGGGCTTTTTGGCCAAAATATGGCAACCCTTATCACTGTACAAAACATTCTTTTTGTTCTTTATCTGGTCACCATTTTTTACAAGACACACTTCCGTGATCCAGATTATCATAAATAGGAGATTTTTATGCCCGTTACGATTAAAGACGTGGCCAAGGCAGCAGGTGTCTCACCTTCAACCGTAACCCGCGTTATTCAAAACAAATCAACAATTAGTGATGAAACCAAAAAACGAGTTCGCAAGGCGATGAAGGAGCTCAACTACCACCCCAATCTCAATGCTCGTAGCTTGGTAAGTAGCTATACTCAAGTTATCGGCCTGGTGCTTCCTGACGACTCGGATGCCTTTTACCAAAATCCTTTCTTCCCATCTGTTCTACGAGGGATCGCCCAAGTGGCATCTGAGAACCACTATGCTATCCAGATTGCAACGGGGAAAGATGCAAAAGAGCGGCTCAAAGCTATTTCCCAGATGGTCTATGGTAAGCGTGTAGATGGTTTGATTTTCCTCTATGCCCAAGAAGAGGATCCTTTGGTTAAGCTAGTAGCAGATGAGCAATTTCCTTTCCTTATCTTAGGTAAATCTCTATCTCCCTTCATTCCGCTCGTCGATAATGACAATGTCCAGGCAGGTTTTGATGCAACAGAATATTTCATCAAAAAAGGATGCAAGCGAATTGCCTTCATCGGAGGAACCAAAAAACTTTTCGTAACACAAGATCGTCTAATGGGTTATGAGTTAGCTCTTAAACGATACCAACTTCCTATTGATCCAAATCTGACCTACTTTGCGACCGAATTTCTTGAAGATAATGGTTATCGCTTTAGTAAACTTCTCTTCGAGCATGATCCAAATATTGATGCTATTATTACTATTGATAGCCTTCTTGCTGCAGGGGTCTGTGATTACATCGCAAAACACCAACTGGATGTCCCTGTCCTCAGCTTTGACTCGGTCAACCCTAAACTGAACTTGGCAGCCTATGTGGATATCAATAGCTTAGAACTCGGGCGCGTTTCCTTTGAAACCATTCTCCAGATTATTAACGATGCCAAAAACAATAAACAGATTTGTTACCGCCAGTTGATTGGACACAAAATTATCGAAAAATAAAGACCAGCCTCAAGGCTGGTCTTTTGAGTATTATTAATTGTCTGTTTCTACGAATCGTCCTAGGATGTGGACATTTTCGGATACAGAGACAAAGGCTGTCGGATCGACCTGTTTCATGATGTGTTTAAAATCATTAAACTCTGCTCGCGTGATAACCGTAATCAAGACTGCTTTTCTCTCATGATTATAGGTTCCTTCTGCATCGTGGATCATGGTTGCTCCGCGGTGCAATTTTTTATGGATTTTTGCGATTACCTTGTCAGGATTATTGGTCACAATCATGGCCTGCATGCGTTTTTGCTTTGTAAAGACCGCATCTGTCACACGGCTCGATACAAAAATGGTGATCATAGAGTAGAGGGCGTATTTCCAACCAAAGGTCAGACCTGCTATCAGCATGATGGTTCCATTTACCAAGAAAGAAATACTGCCGACATTCTTACCCGTTTTCTTTCGAATGGTGAGACTGACGATATCTGTACCTCCGCTAGAAATATTGTTACGGAGTGCAAAACCAATCCCCAAGCCCATGACAACACCCCCAAAAAGAGCATTGATGATGGGATCCTCTGTCAAGGTCACAACTGGCACAAGCTGGATAAAGAGGGAACTCATGGATACTGTGATAAAGGTAAAGATTGTAAACTTATGCCCAATCTGATACCAAGCCAAAATCATCAACGGAAAATTGATGGCATAAAAGGTCAGCGATATCGGAATGTAAAAACCAAACCAGTGATGACTCAAGGCAGAGATAATCTGTGCCAGACCCGTCGCGCCACTGGAGTAAACGTGTCCTGGTTGAAAAAAGAAATTGACCGCTACTGCTGACAGAAAGCCATAAACCAGAGAAGCCGAGATTTTCTCATCATATTTTTCCCGAGAGATACTTTGTAAAACTCGTAAGATTTTTATCTGATAAGCAAAGCGGCGCAGATAATAGCGCCACCGCTTAATTTGTTTTGCTTGTTTCATCTTCTTCTACTTGTAAGCTGAGTTCCTCTAGTTGTTTGAGAGTGACTGTTGATGGGGCTTGTGTCATTGGGTCAGTTGCCTTGTTGTTCTTAGGAAAGGCAATGACTTCACGGATATTTTCTTCTCCTGCTAAGAGCATCACAAAACGATCAAGCCCGATAGCCAAACCTCCATGTGGTGGGAAACCATAATCCATAGCTTCCAATAGGAAACCAAACTGGTCATTTGCTTCTTCAGCTGAGAAACCAAGAGCCTTGAACATGCGTTCTTGAAGGTCTTTTTGGTTGATACGAAGGCTACCACCACCAAGCTCATAACCGTTCAAGACAATATCGTAAGCAATGGCACGAACCTTAGCCAAATCACCTTCTAATTCGTGAGCTGTCTCTTCCTGTGGAAGGGTAAATGGATGGTGGGCGCTCATGTAGCGACCTTCTTCTTCAGACCATTCAAACATTGGCCAGTCAACCACCCAAAGGAAGTTGAACTTATCGTTATCAATCAAGCCAAGCTCTTTGGCGATACGGCCACGAAGGGCACCTAGTGTTGCATTGGCTACCTCAAGCGTATCTGCTACAAAGAGAACCAAATCCTTATCTTCAAGACCAAGTGCTGCTGTCAAGTCTGCTTGGATATCAGTCAAGAACTTGGCAACTGGTCCATTTAATTCTCCATCAACCACCTTGACCCAAGCAAGACCTTTAGCACCGTACTGCTTGGCTACTTCGGTCATCTTGTCAATGTCTTTACGTGAGTAGTTGTCCGCTGCGCCTTTGACTACAATGGCTTTAACGACAGGTGCTTCTGAAAAGACTTTGAAATCAACACCTTTGACCACTTCTGTCAGGTCCTGAAGCAACATATCAAAACGGGTATCGGGTTTGTCAGAACCATAAAGAGCCATCGCGTCATCGTACTTCATACGAGGGAATGGAAGTGTTACTTCGATGCCTTTGGTTTCTTTCATCACGCGCGCAATCAAGCCTTCTGTGATATCTTGGATTTCTTGCTCACTAAGGAAAGACGTTTCCAAGTCGACCTGAGTAAACTCAGGCTGACGGTCACCACGCAAGTCCTCGTCACGGAAACATTTGACGATTTGGTAATAGCGGTCGAAACCAGCATTCATCAAGAGCTGTTTGGTAATCTGTGGGCTTTGAGGAAGAGCGTAGAAATGCCCTTTATTGACACGAGATGGTACCAAATAGTCACGCGCCCCTTCTGGCGTTGACTTCGAAAGGAATGGCGTCTCCACATCGATAAATTCCAACTCATCCAAGTAGTTACGGATAGAGTGGGTCACTTTAGCACGAAGTTTAAGATTTTCCAACATCTCTGGACGACGAAGGTCGAGGTAACGGTAACGCAAACGTGTATCGTCATTGGCCTCAATCCCATCTTTAATTTCAAAAGGTGTTGTTTTGGCTGTATTCAGCACAGTAAGAACTGTCACGTTCAACTCAACCGCACCTGTTGGCAACTTATCATTGGCTTGCTCACGCGCAACGACTTGACCAGTCACCTCGATAACAAATTCGCTACGAAGGCTTTCAGCTGTTGCCATAACCTCTGCAGAAACTTTTTCAGGGTTGATAACCAACTGCATGATCCCTTCACGGTCACGAAGGTCGATAAAAATCAAACCACCAAGGTCACGACGACGCCCAACCCATCCTTTCAAGGTAATTTCTTGTCCGATGTGTTCCTCACGAACACGACCAGCATACATACTACGTTTCATGTTTTCTCTCCTCTTTTATTCTGTTACTATTTTACCATAAAAGCGCAGGCTCTTCATGAAAATCAGCAGAAAAGTTTGATTGTCTTTAGAAATCAAAACAAACAGACAAAAAATCCGATGAAAACGTCATCGGATTCTCTGATTATGATTCTTAACCTTTTTTACGCTTTTCAGCAATCTCAGCTGCCTTTTTAGGTAGAACAATCTCCGTTGCATAAGCCGAAGCAAAACGCAAGACACCTGCAATAGGCGCAAAGACAACTGCTAGATAGTTGTAAAAGAAGTCGCCTTTAAAGGCATAGGCAAGTGCCCCGATGATAAAGAAAAGAACGACCGCCTGTATCACTGCTAATAAAATTACTCGTTTCATGTGACCTCCTGACTCTATTATAGCATGAGTATCATCAAAAAGCCGATTAAATTATTCAAAGCGTGTAAAGAAATGCTATAAAGAAGACCTTTTCGACTCACATAAGCCAGACCCAAACTCAATCCCAGACTGGCATAAACTAAAAACTGTTGCAAAGTTCCTGGAAAATGAATCAAGGCAAAAAGCACACTCGATACGAGGAGAAACAGAGCTGTCTGTTTGCTGTTGTTCTGTTTAGGAAAGAGATAGCGCGCTAACATCCCTCTAAAAATGAGTTCTTCTGTCAGAGGAGCAAAGACCACCACCATAAAGAAACCAAAGACAGGCTGAGCCAATGTCAATTGTGATACGATTTGTTGATTGACCGACGGATCATCTGGCAAAAAGAACTGGGCTGTAATCGCCACTAGCAAAACCAGTGTTGGCAACCAGATATAACGATTAAAAGCCGTCGTCTGGATGCTAACTTTTTCTGTCTGATACCACTTGTAAACTCCATAAACATAGGCCCCTGACAGGGCGATATAGAGTGGCAAAACTCCAAAGATTGAAGCCCCTAGTCCAAGAGCTGATAAAGCCATACTCTGAACCAGACCATAGCCAAAGAAAAAGGATACAACAGCTAGAAGAAACCAGCCAAGATTTTTAAGTAATTTCATAAAAGACTCCTATTTGAAATAGCGTTTTACCATAGGTAACTGCATTACATTGATGTAAATATGGATAGTTCCTACGAGCAAGAAAGCTAGTAACTGAATCTCTCCTGTCAATAAAGAAAAGAGATCAATCAGAAAGTAGAGACCTGGCAAAACATACTGATTTAATTGGAATAAAACCCGAAAACTCTGTTCCAAATTAGCCTGACGCTCCCCTTCATCATAAGAATTTATATAGTCCAAAACATCCTTTGGTGTAGAGAAGAATTCCAAATCAAACTGACGAACGATTGCAATTGTTTTATAGAGATATTTTTGAGCACTGAAAACCATCGCTAATGCTAAAAAAGAAAGATATAATGTTAGATAGCTTACATTCAGTACAATTACTTCACTTCCTGAAATGAAGAGAGACAATAAAATCGCTACGCCTGTTATATTAAAAGCGATGGTTCCAAACTCAAGATTACGATACATTTGCACATAATAGGTTTCATTCAGATCATCATCCATTTCCTCTTGATACAAGGAGTGAAACTTTCTACTTTTCTTTAAGAAATTGAAAGTCAAAAGAATGCTAATAAAACCTAACAGTAAACAAATAGCTGATATCCATGGTATCAAGACCTTTACATCTAAAATAGTTCCATGGGATTCTGCACGTGTCTTAAACATCCCTGCAAAACTGCCCAAGAAACCTCCCAAGACAACAGCCGCTAAAAATAACAATCCACGTTTCTTTTTCATATTCATCCTCTTTCTAAACTAAACCAAGCCAACCAACCAGTGACCAAACGCTTTGCCTGATTCAAAAATAGATGTCAATCCCTCTGAACCAAGTGATACTAAAATCAAACAGACAGCAAACAAGAGAATAGCTTGGTTTCTCGCTTTTTTTGCTCCATCTCCCAAGGGTTCATTGCCAAGCCAACCTGCTAGATATGCATAGAGAGTTACTGTTATAATCCCAATCTCTGTCGAAGAGAGAAACAGCAAGACTGTCACCAAACGAACGATATTGGCTTGAATGTTAAAATAATTGCCTAAACCTGCACAAACACCTGCAAGTTCTTTGTGTTCAGTATCTACTTGAAAATCTGCTAAAAACTTTTTCATATTCATTCTCCTTTTTCACTTGCTAGATTTTTGGTTTTCTTTTCAATCCATTCAACTACTGGGATGAGAGCAAAGTAGGCCCAAACAAATTGGTCACTTTGATACGGATTAAACCAGCCTAGGTCCATCCCAATCAGTAGAAACACACTGACTAATAGAGCTATGGCAACTACATAATAGATTACTTTATACTTGTTCATCATTTTTCTCCTTCTTCTTTAACCAATTGAAAATGGACAAGAGGACTAAATTAATCCAAAACAAATACTTACTTTCAACAAAATAAAACCAACCGAATAATGTTCCAATCATAGCGAAAGCATTCACAATAAAGGCAAAAACACTCATATAATAAATCACTTTATACTTGTTCATCACTCGTCCTCCTCCAAGCGAAATACCGATTCGACTGTTTCGTTGAAAATTTGAGATATTTTCAGGGCAATGACAATGGACGGGGTGTACTCATCCCGTTCTAGTAGGCTAATGGTCTGTCTGGAAACCCCTGCTAACTTGGCCAGTTCGGTCTGATTGAGACCATCGCGAGCCCGAAGCTCTTTTAAACGATTTTTAAGCATTCCTTTCTCCTTTTCTCTTAACTTGCTTACATTGTAACACATCTTTTTCTTTTTGACAACAATATTTGTCAAAAAGTTTATGATTTTTGTCATTTTGCAAAAGAAAAAGGTCAGGAGTAGGTTCCTGACCAGTTTTTCTACTATTAAAAGCCTAATTTTTCAAAGATTTCTGAGAAATTTTGATTGATAGCATCAAGCGACACTTGCAGTTCTTCTCGAGTTTGGTTGTTCTTGACTGTCACTTGTCCGCTTTCGACTTCACTCTCTCCTAAGGTGATGAGGGTCTTAGCCGCAAAGACATCAGCTGACTTGAACTGAGCTTTGAGTTTACGGTTGAGGTAATCACGCTCTGCCTTGAATCCTTGTTGGCGAAGAGCTTGTACCAATTCCAAGGCCTTAACATTTGCTCCTTCACCCAAGACTGCGATATAAACATCTAGAGCGTTCTCTATAGGAAGGGCCACACCTTGCTTTTCAAGGATGAGAAGTAATCGTTCTACACCAAGGCCAAATCCAAATCCAGCAGTTTCAGGGCCTCCAAAATAAGAAACCAAACCATCGTAGCGACCACCCGCACAGACGGTCAAGTCATTGCCCTCGATTTCTGTGATGAACTCGAAAATGGTGTGGTTGTAGTAGTCCAGACCACGCACCATATTGGTATCGATGATGTAATCTACTCCAAGATTTTCCAACATTTGACGCACAGCATCAAAATGAGCTTGACTTTCTTCATCAAGGAAGTCCAAGATAGACGGCGCATTCTCTACTGCCTCCTTGTCTTCTTTTTCCTTAGAGTCCAAGACACGAAGAGGATTTTCCTCCAAACGACGTTGGCTATCCTTAGACAAGGTTTCCTTGAGCGGTGTCAAATAGTCGATCAAAGCCTGACGATAGGCAGCACGGCTCTCAGGATTTCCAAGAGTGTTGAGGTGTAGTTTGACACCTTGGATGCCGATTTCTTTCAAGAAATGAGCTGCCATAGCGATGGTTTCCACATCGGTAGCTGGATTGCTAGAGCCAAAACACTCAACACCGATCTGGTGGAACTGGCGCAAACGACCTGCCTGTGGACGCTCATAACGGAACATAGGTCCCATGTAATAGAACTTACTTGGCTTTTGCACTTCTGGAGCAAAGAGTTTATTTTCCACATAGGAACGAACAACGGGCGCAGTTCCTTCTGGACGAAGAGTGATATGGCGGTCACCCTTGTCATAGAAATCGTACATTTCCTTGGTTACGATATCGGTTGTATCTCCGACAGAGCGACTGATAACCTCGTAATGCTCAAAAATAGGCGTACGCACTTCCGCATAGTTATAGCGCTTGAAAATTTCACGGGCAAAGCCCTCAACGTACTGCCACTTGGCAGATTCAGCAGGTAAAATATCCTGCGTTCCTTTTGGTTTTTGTAATTTCATAGGGAATCCTCTTTAAACTTAATAGTCTTATTTTACCATAAATAGAGGGATTAAAACAGCATGAAAAAAAATTAGGATTCAAATATCATTTTTGAGATTAAGACTTGTCAGAAGGATAGCCAGCAAGGAAAGTCCAACAAATAAGATCCAGGTCAACTGCATATCCCATACGGCTACAAGTGAAAAACAGGCTGTTCCCACAGGAATAGAGAGGGTAAAGAGAAGATTTAAAAAATTGCTGGTACGAGCTAGAACCTCTGGAGCTAGATTTTTCATGAGCATGGCACTAATCTTTGGTGAAACTTTACCAGACACATACAGAGTTAA
This sequence comes from Streptococcus oralis, assembly GCF_003943415.1. GTDB lineage: Bacteria > Bacillota > Bacilli > Lactobacillales > Streptococcaceae > Streptococcus > Streptococcus oralis_BJ. Next base: position 46,803 of record NZ_RJPK01000006.1, read on the forward strand.
AAAGAGAAATAGTAAACCAAGCACGACTTGATTGAATAAATTAGCTAGACCAACTAGACTGAGTCCTAAGGTCGCCCACATCATCAATCTAGGCAAGGACTGCTTCCCAAAATAATCATTACCCGTAAGGCTACTGATGATGATTGCTACTAAAACACAGACTTGATTGATAAATAGTGCCTCTGTGTAAGAAAAATTCAAGAGTGAATGGCTCAAAAAGAAGATGTTATAAATGCCTCCCAAAGCACCACCCAAGGCATTGATAAGCAAGACAGCAAAGAGCATAAAACCAAAGTTTTTCTGTCCACTTTTAAGAAAAACGAGACGTAAATTTCGGTAAATTGTTAGGAACTGGTCTTTGATAGAAAGCTTCTCATTTTTTAGGGTTTCACCATCAGGAGATGAAATTGACAGGCTTAATTTGCTTTTTCCTAAAAAGAGAATAGCGGCTGATACTAGGAAAAAACAGGCATTGATTCCCGCAACGAGAGAAAAATTATTGACCGATAGTCCTAAGAGCCAGACTCCGAAAGCTTGACCACCAATAGCTGAAATATAGGTGATAAACTGGGAAAAAGAATAAGCCTCCATCAAATCATTTTCAGCTACTTTTTCCTTAATGAGAGGCATGCGCAAACCACCAGCAAAATCACTGATTATATCACTAATGACATTGATTAAACACAGGATAGAAAAGGCAAATAAACTAGCTTGCTGAACAACTAAAGCTGCTAGAAAAAATAAAACTGCCTGAAACAAACCGCTATAGACCATCCATTTGACCTTGTCCCTCGTGTAATCTGCCCGAATCCCTACAAAAACTGTAAAGAGAGTCGGAAGAATCATCACAATATTCGCCATAGCAACCGCAAAAGAGGCTTGTGGCAAGGTCGATGCATAGACGATAAATACCAGGTTAAAAATTGAAGCACCAAAAGCATTGAAGAATCGTGATAAAGTCAACAGTCGATAAGCTTGATTTTTGAACAATAGTTTCATAGATAATCTCCCTTCTTGTTCGAATACTCAATGAAAATCAAAGAGCAAACTAGGAAGCTAGCCGAAGGCTGTACTTGAGTACGGCAAGGTGAAGCTGACGTGGTTTGAATTTGATTTTCGAAGAGTATAAGTTCTATATGAAGTATGACTACAGTATAGCACTTAGAAATTTAAGAGGGAGAACTTTTGAATATATGCAACACACAAAATAAGCAAAAAAACGATAGAACTTCTTTAATGGCCTGAGAGAGATCAGGAGTTCTATCGCTTCAAATTTTAAATCATTTTCTTAATTTGCAGATATTCAACAATCGGTCGTTTTTCGATAGTATTCAGCAGATTTATTACAGCCAAGCATCTCAAAAATATGGACAGCATCTTCCATCTTTTTCTGCCCTTCCTTGACTCTACCCTGCTTGCTATCAAGAAGACCTTCAGCCCACAAATAGACAATTCGGAAATAGGTCTCATTTTCCTTGTAGAAATGCTCTTTGATGACACGTTTAAAATAAGAGGCATTGGTAAATTCTTCACACTCAATGCTGGCTAAAAAGCCATTCAATAGTATAGTGTGAAACAGATTTCGATTACCAGACATTTCCATTAGAAAATCAGATTTACGTACCATTTCTCGTACATATCTAGTAAAAAGAGAAACAGATAGAAATGGTGAACTGACTGAAAATAAATTGAGTTCATAGATTCCCCAAATCTCGGTAGAAAACAAATAATCATGAAGGACTTTCCCTTCCTCTGCTGTTAACTCTACCCTTTCATCCATGCTCTTCATATAAGACTTGATAATGATGGCATTTAGAATATGTTTCTGTTTGTTTTGAGAATGGGCATGCTTTTGATACTCCTTGCGATACAAGTCCTCAAGCGGAGCTATATTCTTTGGATCCAAGACATCTGTGATTTCTTTTCTCAACTCAGAATCTGTATCATACTGAAAACCTCTCGTCAGAAAGAGGATTTCCTCTACACTAGCAGATATATTTTCTAGGGCAAATAGAAACTTTTCCACCGAAAGCTCACTCTGACCTGTTTCAAATCGGGACAACATGGACGGCGAAAATTGTCCCCCAGTTGCTTGTCTCAGCGAGATATTTCTTGACTCTCGTAATTGTCTAAAGACTTTTCCAATCTGCTCCATAGACTTCCCCTTAATTGAGTATTTTCTTCATTTTATCATATTTTTCAGAAAATTCATCAAAAACTTGCCAAATTGTCAGAATTATGAGAAAATAGAGGATATTTGTCACGTGGAGGGACTGTTATGAGAGACGATATCAAAATCAATGACCGAGCTTTGGCCTTACAAGATCAAATTATCGAAAAACTAGAGAAGGTTTTTGATACAGATGTGGAATTGGATGTTTACAATCTAGGGCTGATTTATGAAATCAGTCTAGATGAAACAGGTCTCTGCAAGATTGTCATGACCTTCACCGACACTGCCTGCGATTGCGCCGAAAGCCTGCCTATCGAAATCGTCGCAGGTCTGAAACAAATCGAGGGTATCGAAGATGTCAAGGTTGAAGTTACCTGGTCACCTGCTTGGAAGATCACACGAATCAGTCGCTACGGCCGCATTGCCCTTGGACTGCCACCTCGTTAATACTCTTCAAAAATCAAATTCAAACCACGTCAGCTTTATCTCCAACCTCAAAGCTGTGCTTTGAGCAACCTGCGCCTAGCTTTCTAGTTTGCTCTTTGATTTTTATTGAGTATAAGCAGGCAAATCACTTTTGAAGATGAAAAGAAGCAAGCCGAAAATGGCTTGCTTTTCTTGTTTATTTTTTACCTGACTTGTCCATATTCCAGAAGTCTGTCACGGCTCCGCGTGAAGCAGAGGATACGATATGGGCATATTTACCGAGGACACCACGGCTGTAAAGTGGTGGCAAGGTTGTTTCTGCCTTGCGTTTTTCAAGTTCTTCTTCGGATACGGCCATGGAAATTTCTTTGGTATCTTGGTCAACCGTAACGATATCACCTGTACGGAGGTAAGCAATCGGTCCACCATCCTGAGCTTCAGGAGCGATATGTCCGACAACCAGACCATAAGTACCACCAGAGAAGCGTCCATCCGTCAAGAGGGCAACCTTGTCTCCTTGACCTTTACCAACGATCATAGATGAAAGTGACAGCATTTCAGGCATACCAGGACCACCCTTAGGTCCAACAAAACGGACAACGACTACATCGCCATCAACGATTTCATCTGTCAGAACGGCCTGAATAGCATCTTCTTCTGAGTCAAAGACCTTAGCTGGTCCAACGTGACGACGAACTTTAACACCTGATACCTTAGCAACCGCACCATCAGGGGCAAGGTTCCCGTTCAAGATGATAAGCGGACCGTCTGCACGTTTTGGATTTTCAAGTGGCATAATGACTTTTTGGCCTGGTGTAAGGTCTGCAAAGTCAGCCAAGTTTTCAGCGACTGTCTTACCAGTACATGTGATACGGTCGCCATGAAGAAAACCATTTGCCAAGAGATATTTCATAACCGCAGGGACACCACCGACTTCGTAAAGGTCTTGGAAGACATACTGACCAGATGGTTTCAAGTCGGCCAAGTGAGGCACACGTTCTTGGATCGTATTGAAGTCCTCAAGGGACAAATCAACATTAGCCGCATGGGCAATGGCAAGCAAGTGAAGAGTGGCATTTGTAGAACCACCGAGAGCCATGGTTACAGTGATGGCATCTTCAAAGGCTTCACGAGTCAAGATATCAGATGGTTTGAGACCAAGCTCCAGCATCTTAACAACAGCACGTCCTGCTGCTTCGATATCTTCTTTCTTGTCGGCTGATTCAGCTGGGTGAGATGAAGATCCTGGCAAACTCATACCGAGAACTTCGATAGCAGTCGCCATGGTATTAGCTGTATACATACCACCACAGCCACCAGGGCCAGGGCAGGCATTACATTCAAGACGTTTTACGTCCTCAGCTGTCATGTCACCATGGTTCCATTTTCCGATTCCCTCAAAGACAGAAACCAAATCGATGTCTTTGCCATCAAGATTTCCCGGTGCAATAGTTCCACCATAAGCGAAAATAGCTGGGATATCCATATTGGCAATGGCAATCATAGAACCAGGCATGTTCTTGTCACAGCCACCGATAGCAACAAAGGCATCCACGTTGTGACCACCCATAGCCGCTTCGATTGAGTCCGCGATGATATCGCGAGATGTTAGAGAGAAACGCATACCAGGCGTTCCCATGGCAATCCCGTCCGCTACCGTGATCGTTCCAAACTGCACAGGCCAAGCACCTGCAGATTTGACACCTTCTTTAGCTAGTTTTCCGAAATCATGCAAGTGAATGTTACATGGTGTATTTTCCGCCCAAGTTGAAATCACTCCCACAATCGGTGTTTCAAAGTCCTTATCTGTCATACCAGTCGCACGAAGCATGGCACGGTTTGGTGATTTAACCATACTGTCATAAATGCTACTGCGGTGACGTTTATCTAATTCAGTCATCTTATCCCTCCCGTTTCAGTTTTTACTATTATAGCACATTTCAAAAGCAATGAACAGAAGAAAATTCTTGAATTTTCAGAAAATTTCGATTAATTTGATTGAATGGCTTCTAATTTTTTCATCTTTTTTTGTCAAGTAACTTTACTTTACAAAAAAAATGTGTTATCCTAGTATGGTTGATGAAAATCAGTAGATTGAATCGAATTTAAATACCTAAAGGAGAAATCAAAATGGCAGTACCTGCACGTCGCACTTCAAAAGCGAAGAAAAACAAACGTCGTACACACTACAAAGTAACAGCTCCATCTGTAAACTTTGACGAAACTACTGGAGATTACTCACGTTCTCACCGCGTATCACTTAAAGGATACTACAAAGGACGTAAAATCGCTAAAGCTGCTACAGCTGAATAATAGAAGGGAGATACCATGCGCGTAAATATCACACTTGAACACAAAGAATCTGGTGAACGCTTGTACCTTACTTCTAAAAACAAACGTAACACTCCAGACCGTCTTCAATTGAAGAAATACTCACCAAAACTTCGCAAACACGTTGTGTTCACAGAGGTTAAATAATTTAACACAGTAAAAGCCTATGAAATCAACGTTTCAATGGCTTTTTTCTTTTAATTTTAGCAAAATAACTGAATTTTAACTGAATATGATTGTTCATATCAAATAGGGGAATATTTTTGATATAATTATTTTGAAAATCATCAAGGAGCCTAGTATGAAGAAGACCATCAATATTAATTGGGGAGAAAAAATTTCTGAAGTCTCTAAAAAAATCAAAGAATTTAAAATAACTTCTTTTTATATGTTAAGTACAGACCTATATAAAATTGATAATAAAAAGTTAACACATATTATTACCAATAAATTTGAAAATCATCCTGCCACGATAATGATTTTAATAGGTACTAAAGATAACCAACTTATTGCTAAAAAAAATAAATTTTGGAATATCCCCTCTGAAATACATCATTTGAAAGATGCGATTGATAAAAAGACCAATGACTATCTTGACTTATACTTTATCAAACTTGAGAAGGAAAAGCAAAAATGGTTATATAGCACAGAGAGTAATCAATTTATTAAATTTGTGTTCACTCCTCTTATAGAATTTGGTAAAGAGAGCAAAATATACCTCTACTTTGTCACACTTACCGTATATCAAAATGGATCAATAGTAATTGATTTATTTGAGGATTTGAGAGACTCTTTTTATGATGTCGACTTTCAACACCCGTATACCAAAACGATAGCCAAACTCTTTCCTGATTTTAAAAAGCGAAACAAATCATACTCTTTGGACTCTTCTCAACAGTTAGATGATATTTTAAATTATATAAAAAAAGAATTATCTTCAATAAGTGGAGGCATTCAATTAAGCGAACGGGTTTTTACACTCCATTTCATTACTAATATGAAAGATATGAATAAATTAGAATTCTTTAAAAAAGACAAATTGTATACTTGAATGATTAACGCTCCATATACTTCACAAGCTCTATCCTCTATGAATAAATCAAAATATTACAGAACAGACTATTTTGATTTAGAATACATTAACTACATAAACAAAGGTTCTAATTATGTCATCTGGAAAAACAATAATTCTAATAATTTTGAGTCCAATTTTCTACAACAAGCTAGCTTCTTTTTAGCTTCGGCTACTCCTTTTTTTCAATTAGTTTGCCTTGAAGAAACTATTATGGACGGACTTGAAAAATTCCACCTTTCAAATGAAAAACATCTTATTCAGTTTAATGAATGGGCTCACAATTATAAAAAATCATATATTTTTATGTACCGACTTAATTATAGACCTATTTTTGAACTTTTTAATCATCTTAAAGAGCACTCTGATTTCACTCACGATGAATATGTAGAAAAAGTAAAGCAAGAGGAATATGACTTAATTAAAGAAAAATATCAATTTAATGAATTACGAAATACTAAACTTATGGAAGCAATACTTTTTATTATTGCTTCCGTATCTGTTCTTCAAGTAATAAATATCTTTACTAATAACATTGAGATTTTATTGATAAGTTTAGTTAGTATTATTGTTATTTCTATATTCATAATCATAGCAAGAATACTAAAATAATAATTAAAGGCCTATGAAATCAAAGTTTCAAAGGCTTTTTTCGTTTGATTTTAACAAAACAACTGAATCTCAACTGGTGAAAATAAATCAAGTAATTATTTCAGCCAAATCTACCATAGCTTGTTCAATCTTATGTTTTCCTTTTTGCATGACATGAAGATAAATTTTTTCTATTTCTCTACTATCTTCTGAATGTCCCACAAACTCTCGAATAACGTTTAGGCTTACATTCTTATCAGCCATGACTGAAACAAAACTATGTCGGAACATATGGGGAACTATGTGAACAGGTCTACCAAAATCGACTAGGTCATCAATATCCTTATAGGATTTTCCACTTTTCTTATTATACTTAGCGGACTGACTAGTTCCACCTCTTAAGAACATTGAAATTTCTGTATGATACAATGGACTGCCCTGCTGGTTCTTCCCTTTTATGTATACCCTAGTAAAAATATATCCCATATCATGATAAGTCGGATTAAATCTCGCCTGAAACTTATTTCTTTCAATATATTTAAGTAAAATTTGTTCTACTTTTGGTGACATCGGAATAGTTCTAACGCTTTCTTTAGTTTTTAGAATTGCTCTATATCGTTCCTTCTCATCACGCAAGCCTTCTTCTACCATTTCTTTGTCAGTCTTATTATGGCTTGCCCTCTGCCAATGAACCTTAATGAGTTTATTCTTGAAATCTAGAACATCTTCATTCAAACCTAATGCTTCACTCGGTCTCATACCTGTCAAGTAGATAATTCTGAGTACATCAGCAACTAGTTCATTATTATGTCGCTTAGTCCAATTTTCAATAATTTTAAATACTTGATTAGCCTCTTCAACTTCAAGATATTTTTCAGCTATATCTTCCCTAAGTTTCGCCTGCTCTTCTGCACTTGTTAGTGTCTTACGCTTAACCCTCTTATTCAAAATAGGGTGTTGCGACGCTGTCAATTCTCCTTGTTCTACCGCCCAATCAAATATCATTTTAAGATAGATATGAATGTTCTTTGAAGTTCCCTCACTTGCATTATTTATAATATCTTGCATTTTTTCCTGTTCCATACAGAACTGTTTAAGGCTCATATTTTCGTTGAAATATGGGGAAATATGCTGGTTATAAACACTAACTCTAGTCTTTAGAGTATTCTTGGCAGGCTTAACACGATTGACCCACCACTTAAAAGCTAAACCGTATAATTCACTGTTTTCATCATACGGTCTAGCTATCTCTTTGAGGCATAAAGTTTTACTAGGCTCTAATTTCTTTGGTTTTTCTCCAGTCAAATCTAATACGGTTTCATCAATCATTTCATTTAATATCTTTGAAACTTTTGTAATCAGCTGACTATTCTTTATATCAGAAATAAGTAACTTCTCATGTCCCTTACTGTCCTTTCCTGTTGGTATTGCCTTAGTCGTATACCACCCTTTATTTTCTCCCCTTGTAAGGTACTTATAACGACTTTTTGTTATCAAAGGATGAGTATATCTCATTGCAAACTTAACAAGCACATTTCCTTTTTTAGAAGGGTCTGGTTTCCATTGATAAACAGTCAGAACTCGAGTAGTCTTACCTACCTTCATTTTTACCCCCTTATACTAAGCTATAACTGCCTCATTTTCATGGAAAATCTTATAATCAAACCAATCTTTAAACACCTCCGCATGAATAAAGACATTCCCATGGGTTCCACAAATTCCAAAAGAATATGGACTATTTCTCATTTGACGAATATAGTGATCCAATGTAGGTAATTTCATACCCTTCCAAAGTTCATCTAAAAATTCTTTCTTCCGATACCAATTTTTAGTTAAATCATAGTCTGACTTTGTCTTAAGCTCTATCATTGGAATACTTTCCTTTCTTATGCTATAATCTAGTTAGTTAATTTTTAGAGGCGACTTATTTTCAAGTCGTCTTTTTTTGTCCCCAAAATTGGGAACTATTCTGTTCTCTTATATATTGTTCTATATCCTTTTCATCATTATCAGTTAGCCTTGAAAGTCCCTCTTTGAGCAAGCTTTGAATATAATCTTCCGCCTTTTGAACATCATAAGCCTGATACTTTGCAATATAGACTTTTGCTAATGTTTTCGCAACTTGTTTCTCTGTCCAAGCCTCCGACTGCCGTAGTGTCGTTTTAGCCCTTGTAATACTAAGAACTGTCTGGTTTTCAGTTCCTAGATAATCTATCCACCACTTGACTTTTTTTCTTCTCCAATGATTGCTATCTGTCGCATTTGGACGAACAAAGCGATAATGACCATTGATAGCTTCAAAATAGATTGACGATAAGGGACGTTTTAAAAATAACTGCTCTGCAATTATATTAGCCTTTTCCTGCCAACATCTAAGCTCTGCGCGAATCCAAGACGAAACTTCTACAAGCTCTTGCTTACCAAGTTGCTCCATGCGTTTATTATATATGCACCACTGCTGATTACCTCGTGAACCTATTGCAACTGTTTCTCCTACACGCTCACCAGAATCTAGAACTGATTTCTCATGATATTCAAAGTGTTTTGCTTTCGAGATACATAATCCTTTCTTGCAATAGTCATATATTCGTTGAACATCTAAGCTACCATCAAATATGTCGTGGGCAATATCTAGTCTAGTAAAGTTGGCATTATGATGATATAAACGATTTATCAAAGCAATCCAATTATTTTCGTTACTGTTTAAAAACTCTTCATATTGATGACAACCTTGCCCTTTTAATTCGATAAATACACCCATAGAAAGCCTATCAGCATTAAAATACACCTTAATTTCTGAACAAGAATAATGTTGCTTATACTTATTTATGCCCCAATCATTCAAGGAAAAGTTTTCAAGAGGAATCAGAAGGATGTCTGTCAGAACTCTTTCTGGCGGAACATCCTTAACAGTCACAGCAAAATAATCTATTCTAACAGTATTCATAGGATTATTCTCCTAGAATTTTAATATCCTCACACACAATTTTTACACCCGCCCAATTACTTCTAGCCATGTTCCAAGCTAGTCGAACCTTAGGCCGAATCAATTCAACAGAAACATTCAACAAAGAATCATTTTGAGCAAGTTTTGCAATCTTATCCAGATTTCCGATAATTTCTAGGTTAATCGCTTTTAAGTCATCAGTAGAAATTCCCATTTCAGTTAGAACTTTCACTTTGTCAGCGTCAAGCACAGTAGAAGTAATTTTACTTACTTCATCTGTCTTCACGTTTTCACCGTTGATTTCTTTGTATTTGTTGCTCACCCTAACTGACAAAATCACTACTTTCTTAGGAATATCAAACTGTGACATTTCAAGGTCAAGCAATCCAATTTTAATGTTTGTATCTGTCATATTGTAAACCATATTTTTTCTCCTTAATTCCGTATCCTACATGAAAACACCTCTCATCCTTACTCTCCCAAGAGTTTGCGACCTCTTGGTACAACTAGCAAGCCGTAACCCCTTACGTACCAAGGGTTTAGAGTACATTTCATGTATGTGTGCACCCCCTATTAGTACTGGGGCTGTTTTTTCTGACCTCCTGCAAAAGCAGTCGGTTGGCTCTTTCTCCTAGCAAAAAGAAGAACGCTCCGCTCGATTCTGCCCCTCCTGGGCAATCGTCCCTATTTTGCTAGTTCGAAAGACCGTCGTCTGAGTTTGGCAATATACTCAATGGTTCATTGTTTATCCTCATTAATACCTCTATTTTTCCGCATACTTCACAGATATGTTTTAAAATCATATCATTAAATATCCTTTTATTCCAGCTCATCAACAATAAACATATGAGCCATATTCATTGCTTTTAGCAACGCCTTATATGGATTGGTATCAGATTCATAATCCTTCATTACATTTCCATCTCCTAGCTTCACAAGTATTTCTATCTCATACATCCTCATCTTCATCCTTCATATAATCTTTAGCAGCACATTCCCAAACTGGGAGTATTGTCTCAAATACATCTCTGTCAAAAATTGGGGCTTGAAATTCCTTGGGAGGCTCTCTCTCTGTAGAGTAAAGCCCAACTCCTTTATCCTTCTTGACATTGGGCACATCTGTTGTGCCGAACATCATCTGACTAGATTCGCGAGTAGGCATTCCAAGGAATATAGCATGGGCCAATTGCTCTCGAATGTTGGTCGAAAGGCTATCGGAACGGGGTTGTTGCATAACAATACAGACCCCCATAGATAAAGACCTGGATTTTTGAGCAACGATGGCAACCATATTTTCAAAATCTTTTTTAGTCTTACTGTCCATCGAAGCCACTAACGATGAATACTCCTCTATTATCAGAAGTAAAGGAGGAAGGCCTAAGTCTATACCAATACTATCAAACAAATCACTTTGATTATAGATTAGCATACGTCTATCTAGCTCCTTGACATAGTGACGCAGAATTCTAAAGGCATCCTCATTACTTGTCCCATAATTTCCTACTGGCATTCCCGAACGCTGACACAGTTTATAAATGTCAGACATTTTCGGGTCAATCACAAAAATCTTAGCATGTCTACCACATACAGTCTGAGAAATAAATCTCGACACTATAAAATATGTGCTATAACTCTTACCCGCACCACTAGAACCAGATATCAATAAATTATAATTTTTTCTTACATCTATTACGAATTCATCATAAATTTTTATTTTCAGACTATCATCTTCAAGAGGGAGGGAGGTGATATGTTGACGTTCGGGCGGTCTATACACAAAAACATATTCAACATGAGTAGCATAAATTTCTTTAGACGATAGGCTTATTCCTAGAGCACTGCTTAGGAGAACGTCTAAATTGTCCATCTCTATCGCGAACTCATCACCACTCTTAATAGCTTCTATTATGATTGAAATGTCATTCACTTCATAATTAAATCGAGCAGAACTAAGAATAATACCATCTTTTGTTGCTGTAAAAAGAAAGGAATTTCTGCGAAGCATAAATAGAAGGTTTTCTCTGACAATTAACAGCGGTTCAATCTGCTGAGCCCATCCCTTGATTTTTCTTTCAATGTACAAAGTTATAATTAATCCAACAGATAATGTAAACATTTGGAGAAACCATCCCTTAAAAAGAATACTACTAGAAAGGGACAATATGCTCAAAAATCCTATAGTAAACCAGCGAAAACTCCTTAATTTAGATGTATTAACAAAGTAATTCTCAGACAAAGAAGCCGTTTGTTTAATTTGAAACATTTTTTACCTTAATTTTTCCAGCATATCCTTAACGATAATGCGAAAGTTTTTTATCTTTATTTTGAAATAGTAAAAGGCAAATGTGAATAAAAATGGGGTGGCTATAATAGCACACATTAAAGAAACCCCTTCTCCAATAGGATGGAAAATAAAAACCGAAAGACCCATTAGAATTATAAACACGCAAAAAGATACTTGCATATATTTTATATCATTCATGTCTCTCACCTCGTTTTTTTAATAAGGCTGATATTAAATCAGGGAGTTGCATAATCAACAAAACAAGAGATAGCAAAACAAAAGACTGAATTGCCAGAAATGGATTAAATTTATTAAAATTCATGTTTCCAGAAAATCCTGAAAATACTGAAAAAATCATGATTAATGTTACAGAGATATTTCTCCAAAAATAATATTTATTCATACTCTTATTTCTCCTTATTTATAAGTAAAACGATAGAGGAGAAACCTCCCCTACCAAAATTAATAATATTCAACAATATTAGTATAGAATGATTCACCACTATAGCTGTAGTTAACCTCATTCATCAAAACAATTCTAGATTTATCAGATACACGATGCTTTTGACGATTTAATATAATAATATTCTCAGCAAATTTTTTCAAAGTAGGTTCATTAATTTTATCAAATGGTAATTTTCTCTTAAGTAACTCTCTAGACTCATCATCAAGATAGAAACATGGTGACTCTGAAGGATTAAACCTCTGCACACGCTTCACCCCATAAGAATTAGGAAAGACCATTCCCTCAATATCAACCAATTCTTTAAATGTCTTCATTGTTTTCTTTCTCCTTAAAATTTTAAAATTAAATATAGTTTATTTTTGAATTATATCTTGAATGGAGAAGCTCGACTGTTACTCATATTCATAACCTCATTCTAAAATTATATTTCTTATATGTATCAAACATATTTCATGGTTATATCATATCATGCGGGCAAAAAAAAATCAAGGTTTAAACATTACATCTTTGTTGCATATGTATTACATGTTAGATACATGAATATATATTTATTGTTGCAAAAAAAAAAGACGCTCAGTGCGTCAATTAATTATTATTTTCAAAATCTATAATCTCAGACTCCAGACTTTCAAAAAGTTCCTTTNTCGCTAGATTAATCACCCAAGTCCTATTCTCTCTTTCAAGCATATTTTTTTCTTTAAAAAATTTAGCTAGTCTTGGTAAATTAATTTCATTCTGTTTATTCAAATAAAAATTTGTTAATTTCGCCATAACATTCCTCCTACATAATATATATCATAAAAACACATACTTTTCAAGTAATTCCTATCTGAAAACTTCTCTCCACACTTTGTACATCTGATATAAAATAATACCTTTGATGAACTATCATAACGAGTAATTTTGTTTAATACCTCTACAAACTAATGTACTCCATAAATTGAAACTACAACGCACTTATCTAATTAAGAAAATATCTAACCTATGATAAAGCAATACTAATAAGTGCTATATTCTGATTTTCAAAGAATATTAATTTATCGTAACTGATTCCTAACTGATTAAATTTCAATAAATTCATATTTCTCTATTTACCATTTATTTTATTTTAGGTAGAAAGGCTATCAAATCAAGGTTTTCAAATATCATTACATACCTTTAAAACAACATCTTCTTCACAGAAGTTAAGTAAGGGTTTCAGTACACGTCAATAGACGTCAAAATATTGATTTGAAGCGATTTTTGATTTTTCGAAATTCATTACATTGAGCTACAAATCAATAAAAACTCTACCTTTTACTCTACCTTTTTAGATAAATATATCATTTGGATATTGAAGTTAAACCCTGCTATCATTTCGATAGCAGGGTTTTTGATTTTTGCATATACAATTCAAAATAGATTCTCAACTAAAATCTGAAACGGAGCTCCCTCGCAATTTCATTTTCTCTTTTCTCAATAGCTTTTTCTATATCTTTTATAGTTTTCTCCTTGTTTTTTCGAAATGCTATTTGATCTGGAAAGAGCGAATCATCAATATACAAAATCTCTAATTGAATCAATTTCGCAATTAAGTCTTGCAAGTTTTGACCATCCAACTTCTCTGTTTCAATGACAGATTTCAAAGAAATTCTTTGTTTTTCGACTTCTCCACTCCAAGTTTTGAAAAAACTAAATTGAATATTTCGCCAAGTAAATGCATCACAATTAATAACTGCTTGAAATTCATGCTCATCCATTAGAAGGGCTGATACATCTTGAGGTTTAGCTCTAAAGTTATAAGGCAAGTGAATATTGACAAAAATATCTACAGAAGAGTAGCATAATACTCTTTTAAGATATTTTTTCAGTAAATTCATTCCAACATTAATTTTATGTGGACTCATTTCTATTTTTATAAAAGGATAATAGAAACCTTCTGTTTCTTCTTCCTTTGGAAGACTAAACGTTAAAAAGATTCCATAAAAATTCAAGCTGACAGAATCCCTGTTTCTACTAACAATAGAATATTTAACTTGATTTTCTTGTAAAAATTCCTCGGTAGGATAAAGAAGTCCCGAACAAATCTTATTATAAAGCGTTAGCTCCTCCCCCTCTAAACTCTCAATTATATTAGGTTGAAAATCCTTATACCACGTTACTACCTTTACTATTTTAGCAAACTCTTGATTAACATCATCTGTAATCCCAATAGAACTTATTTCTGAAAAGTCAGATTCCGTAAAAGATAACTTATGAGAGTAGTCAAACTCCGAATTTAAAATAGAGATAATATTATTAAAACTATCAGCAGATTGTAAATCATATCCCTGTAACATTCCCAAGGGATATTTCAAATCAGAAACACTCACTTTAAAGCACAGTGGTATAACTCTTATATTTTTAGAATATCCGAAGCCTGCTTCAAAAGATAACCATAAATTATTTATTGAGTTTGGAGTCACGAGCAAAAACATAATTCGAGACTCTTCAAGACCACGCTCGATAGTTGACAACCAATTTTTCCCAAATGGTATACTTTCACCATCACTTGAAACAAAAATCTGAATCGTTCCTCCAGTGTACTCAATGAGCTTATCTTTTAAAGACTTGGCGATTTCTTTATCTAAACTAGAGTGACTGAAAAAAACTGTAGGCTTATTCATTTAACCTTTTCCTCTCAAAATATAATCATAACCACCCGTCTAACGGGTGGTTTGCACTAGGGCTATAAGCCCAAATTACCAGCCAGCGCCTAAAGACGCTGGCTTTCACTTTGTTCAAGCCTCATTGCTCTTGACTCGTCACAAATCTCTCAAAGAGGTGTTCGTATTACTTACCACTATCCCTAAAGGGATCCTCATATTCTTTTACACTTAATTTATCCAAGGCTATATCCTGCTTTACTCGTTCTCGAATTTTCATACTCGTGAAGAAATCATCCACTGGATAATTTCTTTAATCTTGAATATATTTCTTAATTGTGGCTTCATTAAGTCCCACTGTACTCACATAATAACCTTCTGCCCAGAAATGCCGATTCCCAAACTTGTATTTGAGGTTGGCGTGTTTATCAAACATCATGAGTGCACTTTTGCCTTTTAAATAACCCATGAAACTTGAAACACTTATCCTCGGTGGAATACTTACTAACATATGTACATGATCAGGCATCAAGTGACCCTCGATAATTTCAACACCTTTATAACTGCACAAACGATGAAATATTTCGCCTAAACTACTTCGATATTGATTATAGATTACTTTTCGTCTATACTTAGGGGTGAACACAATGTGATACTTACAGTGCCACTTTGTGTGCGATAAACGTGTGCGATAAACTATGTGCCTTTTGCGCTATATTTTTCTCCTTTCGCCTTACAATTGGCTTGAACACCTTTATTGTATCGCGTTTGGAGTTTTTTTGGTATAACCTTCGACGCGCACCCGCATAGCGGGTGGTTTATTTGCCTCGCACCTTACGGAGAGAGATGGACTAATAGTCACATAAGCAAAAAGCCCACTGTTGTAGGCTTTCTGTAAGATATTTCTTAAAATTAAAGCATTTTGTTGTAGAATTCAACGACAAGCGCTTCGTTGATTTCTGGGTTGATTTCATCGCGTTCTGGCAAGCGAGTCAATGAACCTTCCAATTTTTCAGCGTCGAATGATACGAATGCTGGACGTCCAAGAGTAGCTTCTACTGCTTCAAGGATAGCTGGAACTTTCAATGATTTTTCACGAACTGAGATCACTTGACCTGGAGTTACGCGGTATGATGGGATATCAACGCGTTTTCCGTCAACAAGGATGTGACCGTGGTTTACGAATTGACGAGCTTGACGACGAGTAGTCGCAAGACCAAGACGGTAAACAACGTTATCCAAACGACGTTCCAAAAGAAGCATGAAGTTGAAACCTAGGATTCCACCTTTGATTTTTGTAGCTTGTACGAACAAGTTACGGAATTGTTTTTCACCTACACCGTAAGTGAAACGAAGTTTTTGTTTTTCAGCCAATTGCAAACCGTATTCTGACAATTTAGAACGGTTGTTTGGTCCGTGTTGTCCTGGTACGTAGTTACGACGTGCCAATTCTTTACCTGTACCTGTAAGTGAAAGGCCAAGGCGACGAGCTTGTTTCCAAGATGGTCCTGTATAACGTGACATGTGTATGTCCTCCTGATATAAATAATATTTCGGTGGAAATAGTCACTTAGAAAGCCCTGATTCGTGCAGATGCCCTTCGCCTAAACAGCCAAGGTTACTTGTCATAAGACACCTGTTGACGAGCTTCATGCTTTCCTGCTGCTATTTCACACAAAGGCTATTGTACCATGAAAAGCTAGATTTGTAAAGGGATTTTACGCCTTTATTTCAAATTGAGGCTGAATGTAAACTTGCTTCCTAAGCCATATTGACTTTCTGCTGTGATTTCGCCACCAAGCTGATGGGCTAGTTCTCGTGCAATCGCAAGTCCTAATCCATGTCCACCTGTCTTCATATTGCGTGAAGTTTCTACACGATAAAGTCGTTTAAAGATCTTTTCCAAATCCTCAGGAAGGATCCCCTGACCCTCGTCTTTCACACTGATTGTCAGCTCTTGTTCTGTTAATTGGGCAAGAACCTCGATTCTGGTTCCTGGTTCTGAATATTTAAAGGCATTGTTTAACAAATTGACCAGAATACGAGAAAGTTTGTCAGAATGGCTCTTGATTTTCGCCGACTCAGGTGACACTTGAATGTAAACATCTCGCTCCTCTTGTTCAATCTGGAGTTGAAATTCACTCATTGACTCAATCAGCAATTGATCTAAAAAGACCTCTTCGACTTCTTCATCAGCAGTATCTTGAGGTTGTGTATTGAGAGTCAAAACATCCAATTCCTCCACTAGCTTGTTTAGACGCTCAGTTTGCCGACCAATCGTGGTTAAGTAGTGGAGCCGTTCCTCTTCCTTAATCACTCCATCTAGAATTCCCTCCACAGTAACCTGAATGGAGGTAATGGGAGTTTTAATATCGTGAGAGAGCTGTGCAATCATCATTCTCTTTTCTTGCTCGCTCTCATCAAGTGATTGAAAGGTAGCCTGCAAATTGTGGGACATGTCATTAAAAGCCTGGCCCAGCTCTTGAAATTCTAATGGTCCCTTGGTTTCAATTTCTGTGCTGAAATCCTTGCTGGCTATATCCTGAGCTTGTTTTTTCAAATGTTTCAGAGAAGAGAACACTGGCGACAAAAGAAAGATGCTCACTGCAGCGCCAATGAAACTAGCAATCAAGGTCATTCCAACTAGAAAGTAAACTTCACTTTTCTCGATCAACATCCGTTGGACTGCCCAGAAAACGACCAAAATCGTTAGTAGAGTCGACACTAGATACCCCACTAAAATATAGTTTTTTAATTTCATTTTCTACCTCTTGGTCTTTCCATCTTATAGCCCAAACCCCAGACAGTTTTGATAGCAGGAGCATTTGAATTTGTATACTTGGTCAACTCTTGCCTCAAAGCATGGATATGAACATTGAGTGTATTAGTATCATCCACATAGTCCTCTTGCCATACCTTCTCGTAAAGTTCCGTCTTTGAAAAGACTCTCTCGGGATTGCTGGCTAATATCCATAGAAGCTCAAAGGATTTTACTGTCAATTCCAAAGGTTGCTCCCCAATGCAAACTTCATGAGTCACATGGTTGATTACCAAGTCACCAAACTCGATCTGTTCTGTCTCTCCTCCACGGCTAAGGCGACGCAAGATATTATTCACTCTTAAAACCAATTCGCGTGGGCTAAAGGGTTTGACTATAAAATCATCTGCCCCCAAACTTAATCCATAAATCTTATCCTGTTCGCTTGTCTTAGCAGTTGTAAAGAGGAAGGGTTGATCTGGAGCGATATACTGAACTTCACTGATAAAATCATAACCGTCCATATTGGGCATCATGATATCTGTGATAATGAGGTCGATAGATTTCTTTCTGAAAAGTTCTAATCCCTCCTTACCATCATGGGCGACCAAAACATCGTAACCTGCCTGTATAAGATAGCGGTTTTGAATATCTAGAATATCTATCTCATCATCAACCAGCAAAATTGTCTTTTTCATCTGACACTCCTTCGATAAAAACAGTGTTATACTTGCTTTAGTATAACACTATTTTCCCTAATGTTTAAGTGATTTGAATCTTAATCTTCTCGTTTGGTTGTCAAACCCAAAAGTCCAACAAGACCTGCCAAGGCTAGACCAAAGATACCAAGTCCAGCTGTAGCCGTTTTAGCTTCCCCAGTATTGGGTAGCATCGCTTTATCATCTTTTTTCATCATATTAGCCATTGGGCTAGAAGCTGGTTGATCTACTTTCATATCTGACATATGGTGATTTGTACCCATCATACCCTCAGTCGTACCTGTAGAGCCTGTTTCAGAAGGCTTCGTATTCATCTGACCTTGTTGAGATGGTATTGTCGCCATTTCTTTTCCACGAAGTTGAATCGTTACTTGACGAGTAGCAATCAGATTGGTCAAATCAGGTTTGCCATCTTTTGCACCATAGACTTTAACAGTAGCTAGATACGTATGGGTTCCGTTAGCTCGAAGTTGCTCAAGCAAGGTCTGACCATCTTTGCCAACCGTATTGCCATTCAAATCCACTTCGTAGAAATATTCGCCTTTAGCCAAGCCTTCAAGTGGCAATAGAGCGGGATTTTTAGCTGTTCCGTTGTCTGACCATGGGGCTTTGTCTGAAGCTTTTAACAAGAGGCGAGTCAACATACCATCTCCACCAAAAGCTTCGTATGGAATAACTTGGTTGACGCCAGCCAAGAAAGGTCCAGGAACCTTAGCCTTATCAAGGTAGCTAGCTGGAACATCAATTATGTCTTTGACATTGTTAACAACAGACTCTTTAACCTGATTTTGTGTGGTTAAGCCATTCAAATTAACAGTCAAATCTTTAGTCGCTACGAGATTAGTTAAATCAGGCTTGCCGTCTTTTGCACCGTACACCTTGATAGTAGCTTTATAGCTTTGAGTGCCGTTTTGTTTCAAGAGATCAAGCAGCTCTTTATCAGATTTGCCTTGGGTGCCAGCCAAGTCTACTTCGTAGAAGTAAAGGCCTTTGCCCAATTTTTCTACTGGTGGGAGAGCGGGATTTTTAGCCGTTCCATTGTCTGACCATGGAGCCTTATCGGATGCTTTCAAGATAAGACGAGTCAACATGCCGTCACCAGCGAAGAATTCATATGGAATGACTTGATTGACACCAGCTGTGAAGGGACCAGGGAAGTTAGCCTTGTCCAAGTAAGTAGCTGGGACATCTACTGTGTCTTTGGTGTTGTCAGCCACACCTTTTTGTACTTCAGCTGGAGTGGTTAAGCCATTCAAATTAACATCCAAATCTTTAGTTGCTACCAGATTAGTTAAGTCAGGTTTGCCGTCTTTTGCACCGTACACCTTGATGGTAGCCTTATAGCTTTGCGTACCATTTTGTTTCAATAGGTCAAGCAGCTCTTTATCAGATTTTCCTTGAGTACCTGCCAAATCCACTTCGTAGAAGTAAAGACCTTTGCCCAATTTTTCTACTGGTGGGAGAGCAGGATTTTTAGCTGTTCCGTTATCTGACCATGGAGCCTTATCAGATGCTTTCAAGATAAGGCGAGTCAACATGCCGTCACCAGCGAAGAATTCATATGGAATGACTTGATTGACACCAGCTGTAAATGGGCCTGGGAAATTGGCTTTGTCAAGGTAGCTAGCCGGAACATCTACTGTGTCTTTGGTGTTGTCAGCCACACCTTTTTGCACTTCAGCTGGAGTGGTCGCTGGTTGTGCTTCACTGGCTTCACGGTCTTGTCCAGAAACTGTAGACTCAGAACTTTCCACAGGTTTAACTGCATCTTCTGCTTGTTTTTTAGAGTCAGATTGTGCTTGCACTTCTTCTTTTGGTGCTGCTACTGGCTCTTTAGCAGTTTCGTCCGCTTTTTCTGAAGAGCTTGTCGTATCCACACTTGCTTTAGGTGTTGGAATAGACTGTTCTGAAGGAAGAGCTACATCGACTGCTTTTTTGAGAACCTCTGCTGGTAAGTCGCTCTTTTCACTCACCGAAGCAGCGCCTGGCACGACTTGGGCAGGAGTCGGATTGACGACATCAGCACGTGCAGAACTTGGTTGACCGACTAGGACAAAGAAGCCACTAGCCACAACAACTGAAGCAACACCGACACTGAGACGGCGAATAGACCAACGAGTATATCTTTGATTTGGATTGAATTTCATAGGATTCTCCTTAGAGTTTTCTTTTTTTGATGACTCTAGTATAATCTCCTAAAATTAAAAAGGATTAAGAAAAAGTTAAAATTTTTCTTAAATCCCTCTTATAAAATACTTATATTGACTCGTTAATTATTGGAGAGAGAGTAGCCCTTCCTCTCCTACTCACTCAGTTCAGACAGGGTGTCCAGATGTTGGTTATTAATGACGGCCATGATGTAGGCATCTGCCTGCAAGAGGTCATTGGGTCCGAATTGGACATCCAGAGGAGCATTTTCGTAGGCACGAAAACCAAGTACGTTGAGGTTGTATCGCCCACGCAAATCCAACTGACTAAGGCTTTTACCTACCCATGATTGGGGGATTTTCATCTCGACAATCGATACATTCTTGTCCAGCTGAAAGACGTCTACACTGTTATGAAAGAGGATGGTCTGTGCCAATGAGCGCCCCATTTCAAACTCTGGTGAGATGACTGCGTCCGCACCAATTTTTTCCAACACCTTTTTAGCTGTATGGCTTTTGACCTTGGCAATGACTGTCGGCACCCCTAGACTCTTGCAGTGCATAACCGCGAGAACACTGGACTCCAGATTTTCCCCCGTTGCAACAACTACGGTATCACAGGTGTCAATCCCCGCTGATAGAAGGAGTTCTTCATCCGTGATATCTCCAACTACCCCACGCGCCAGCACAGGTTCAAATTGATTAATGCGTTCCTCGTGGTCATCAATAGCAATGATATTCATGTCATGCTTGGCTAGGGCAGCCAAAACACTGCTCCCAAAAATTCCCAAGCCTAAAATTCCAATTGTCCGATCTGACATCGTTCTTCCTTTCTTACCCAATGGTGATATCTGCTTTCATATAGTGAATCATATCTTTCTTGTCTGGCTGGTATTCCGCTACACTGACCAGTAGTGTCAAGGGACCAATACGGCCGATAAACATCAGCAACATAACGATGCTGAGGGCTATCTTGCCTAGCTCTGGTGTTAAATTCGCCGTCACTCCAACTGTCGCAAGGGCTGAAATGGTCTCAAACATGAGGTAGATAAAACGCGGATTTCCCTCTGCTGTTATCCCTAGCAGGATCAAGCCCAGCAAGAATGTTAGCAAAAAGATAATAAAGACACTGAAAGATTTTTGCACGGTTCGGGGTTCAATGGTCCTCCGAGCCACATTGGCATGAGGCAAGCCCAATAGTTCGCTACGAGCAAAGACCAACAAGACAAAAACGGTCGTAATCTTGAGCCCCCCCGCTGTCCCTCCAGGTGCCCCGCCCAGAAACATCTGTAAGATATAGATGAACAAGGTCACTGGTCGAGCCTGGGTGTAGTCAATGGAAGCAAAACCTGCCGTTCTCATGCTGACGGTCTGGAAGAAACTAACCAGTAGTTTCTCTGGGACGCTGAGATTTCCAATCGTTCCAGGATTATTCCACTCGATGAACAAAGTCGATACGGTTCCAAAGAGCAGAATTCCCGCCGTTAAAAAGAGAACCAACTTGGTATGGAAACGCAGGCGGCGTTTTTTCTTTTTCCCAATCTGGGTCGCTAGGTCAAACCAGACCATAAATCCTAGACCACCCGTGATAATCAAACCAGCAATCACTAGATTGATCAAGGGATCCGTTTGAAAAGCTACCAAACTCGTACTTCCAAAATTATCAAATCCAGCATTGCAGAAAGCTGAAATAGCCAAAAAGATAGAGGTTAACACCCCTCGTCCCCAGCCAAATTCGGGAATAAAGCGAAAACTCAAGAGAAAGGCTCCGAGCCCTTCCACCAGAAAAGTCGTCAGAAAGATCGAACGGATGAAATCCTTTAGAGACTGGGTTTCTCCATAACTGAAACTTTCTTGAATGGTCTCACGACCACGAAGACTGAGCTTTTGCTTGCCTTGGATATAAAAGATTCCGATAAAAGTCATGAGCCCCAAACCACCGATCTGAATCAACAGCATGCAAATTAATTGACCCCAGATATTATAAGTCGAGGCTACCGACTGGGTGAAAAGCCCTGTCACACAGACCATGGACACAGTCGTAAAGAGATGGTCAAAATAGGTCGCTTGTGACGTTGTTGCTTGCACAAAGGGAAGGCTTAAAAGGAGCGAGCCTAAGAAGATCACTAAGGCAAAACTTAAAAAGATGCGACGGGCTGGTGATAACCGAAACAACGTCGTCTTGATTTTTTCCAAAAAAGATTTGAATAACATAACTACATTCTACCATAAAAACAGTAAGAACACTCACATGTGGTGCACAATGGCAAGACAGAGTTCGAGTGCCTTATCAAAAGCTTCTGAGCCCCAGTCACGACTGTCGTAGTTGTCCAGATCCGCTAATGAATCTGCGGTAAAGAGCAACTCTCCCCAGACAACTCCACGTAGCTGAGCTACTGCCGCAAGAGCAGAGCACTCCATCTCCACAACAGCACAGCCTTCTTCCTTACGGTAGGCAACCTTTTCAGCAGTCTCTCGATAAAAACCATCTGTCGTCCAGGTCATGACTTCCTCATAAGGAATACCTCTTTGTTCCAAGACTTGCTCAATGGCAGAGATAGCCTCAGTCTGCATCTCCATATAACGAGAAGGCGCTACATAGTGGTAGCTGGTTCCCTCATCTCGCAGGGCGCGAACAGGGACGAGAAAGGCATTCTCCTCTATATCGGCTAGGACGCCACAGGTTCCAGTGGAAATGATTTGCTCCACACCATAGCCAATCAACCAATCCATAAACTGGGCCGCTGGGGCAGAACCAACAGGCGCTTGAGCCAGACAAATCTTCTCACCCTTGTAGTTGAGGACGTAGACTGGATAAGTCTTGGTGGCCGAAACGAACTCACCAACACAATCCGCCCCTACTTCCTGGGCATATCGGTCAATCTCCTCCTCCAAAAACGCATAGATACACTTCTTTGGCAACTTTAAGTTCAATCCCTCATGTGTTGGCATAAGGACCGCCTGGGGATTGTCATCAAACTCTAAAATGGGAATCGCATGCTTCTGAATCATAGCCCACCTCCTCTAATTTTGTACTATTGTATCAAAAGCTGACGGAGTGTCAAGGAGGAGACTTTAGCAAGCCAGAAATCTCCTCTTCCATACACTTAAGAAATCGTTGCACCGCTGGAGAGGTTGGTTTCTGTTTTGGCAAAATGATTGAGGACTTATAAACACATATCAAATGCAATAACAAAAAGACATGAATCTGAAATAAGCAGAACATGTCTTTTTTAGCTTGTTTGAAAGTCAAGTAAATAAACCTTAGTTCTTCTAGAACTCCCTTATTTCCACAAACCACCTAAAATCTGTTTTTCTAATAAGTCCAAGTCTTCCTCTTTTATTTCTCCATTATCGCTAACGATATAAAGCTGAGCGAAGTAAGCCAACAATGGACCAACACAAATACGAACCATTTGAGGAATCGTTAACTCTGGATTTACACGTGGATCTGCTAGCAATTCCTTATGAAGCACTCGAAGTTTATCTTGAATAGCATTCCAGATAAAAATCTGTTCATTTTTTAGTTTTTTATTTGAAAAACTCTCCTGCAGAATGATTTTCATCAAAGCACGATTTTTTTTGAGATAGCTCATACGATCATGGACGAGATAACGAACCCTCTCTTCTGTCGTTTCAAAAGCTAAGAGTTCCTCAAAAAAACTACCGAAAATGCCTGGGACTACAGGATGTAAAATAGCCGTCAGTAAATCATCCTTCGTCTTAAAATACTTAAACAAAGTTGCCTGGCTTAGTCCAGCACGCTCAGCTATGTGAAGAGTTGAGGTCCCATGGTAACTCCTGGTTGATATGAGATCCACTGCTGCCTGCATGATTTTTTTCTTTCCTTGAGGGTAATTCGCTTCTTCTAAGTAATCTTCAAACGATTCAAAAACAGTCTTATCCATCTAATCTTCACACCTTTTTAGCATTATTTATGTTGATTTCTAAACTTTACGATAACGACGCAATCCAACAATATTAAGAATTGTTAAAATGATCAAGAAAATCATTAAAACACCAAGATTTGACAAAATATCACCAAGATTGTGCCCGTAAAGAATAATCTGACTTATTGCATCACCAGAATAGGTTAATGGCAAAAATTTCCCCACAGTTAGAGCCCATTCTCCCATGGATGACAATGGAATAATTCCTGAGAAAAAAAGTTGGGGCATAATCACGAGAGGAATAAATTGCATCATTTGGAATTCTGATTTTGCTAGAGTAGACAAGAGAATTCCAAAAGCTAGTGCTACAAGAGCCAGTACCACATTAACTATTATAACATTTAAAATACTTCCTACAACTTCTACATCTAGTAGCCAAATTGCTGCTAAAACGACAACTGCCGTTTGAAAAATCGCAATAATACCGTAAGACAACATATAGCCATAGACGATTTCAGATCGTTTCACTGGTGTTGCTAACAAACGTTCTAGTGTTCCACTGGTGCGTTCTTTCAAAAGCGCCATACCTGAAATCAAAAAGACAAAGAAGAAAACTACAAAACCTATCAAAACCGGAATCATATTGGTAAAGAAGCTTGTATTTTCATCTCCATACTGGTAAGACTCCTTGATTTCTGGTGTTTTTGCGTCCGAGTCCAATTGTGGAAGAGCTTTTTTAACACGAGATAGTAACTGATCGGTGCCTTCACTGGCGATACTTGTCCGTAACACTTGTCGTATCATAGAGGTCTTGGAGGCATCTGTGTTTGCGTAGTCGACCTGGTACTCACCGTCTTTATAAGAAATCACAGCATCGACTTTTTCATTTGCTAGCGCTTCTTTGGCTTGATCTAAGTCTTGATAAGTCTTGACATCCACATGATCGAGCTCATCCATTTTCGTTACCAAACCAGTTGGTAGATCCTGTGTTGCTAACTTGACATTCACGGTTGTACTAGCTGAAAACATGAGGTTCATCAACCACATGATAAAAACAGGTGCTATAAACATCAGGGCTAGAGTTCGTTTGTCACGAAGTAATTCTTTGATGACCTTTTTTGCAATCGCTATTGTTCTCATTTTACTCACCTTCTGCTTTTAAAAATACTTCTTCAATACTTGAAACTTGATAACTTTCTTTTAAGTGTTGCGGTGTATCAAAAGCAATGATTTTTCCGCCTAATAATAAGCCGACCTTATCCGTCAACTCTGCTTCATCCATAACATGGGTAGTAACTAATATCCCAACCCCATTGTCTCTAAGCGCGAATAATTCTTTCCAGATTTTCTTTCGAAGAGAAGGGTCGATTCCAACTGTCGGTTCGTCCAAAATCAAGAGTTGAGGATTTCCTAAAAGCGCGATAGCCAGTGACAAACGCCGTTTCATTCCTCCAGAATAACCAGATACCGCCTTGTTTAAGTAGTCTGTCAGATCTACTACTTGAGCTATATAAGCAATTTCCGCCTTCAGGTCTTTTTTAGAAAGCCCCTTTAGCTGACCAAAAAATTCCAGATTTTCTTGGCCTGACAAGGTCTCGTATAAAGCATCTGATTGGGCCATATAGCCAATATCTCCTAAAATATAGCGATTGGGCATAGTGTGATTTAACACTAAAGCTACGCCTCCATCAGCCTTTTCCATTCCTAACGTAGTCTTAATCATAGTTGATTTACCAGCACCAGACGGACCAATTAAGCCTATAATTTCTCCTGGCTGCAATTCAAAGCTGACATGATTCAGAACTATTTGATGGTCAAAAGATTTTACTAAATCTTGTAAATGTAGTAATGTTTTCATTTACTTCCTCCTTGGTGAGTTAATACTCACTTTTTAAATCACCGAAGCTATTATAGTGAGTAATCACTCACTTGTCAAGAGAAAGGGTTAAATTCTTTAAAAAAATAAAACACCAGATTCGTATCTGATTTTTATAATGCACATGTCTTATTTCTAAAAATGTTTTTGAACTTCCTCTCTATACTCCGAAATGATCTTTCCTGTCCACTTTTTAAAGGCCTATTCTTCCTCTACTTTTCTCAGCCAATCCTACCATCGTCATTGCTATCGCAACTCTAATGACCTTGGCGATGGAAATTCATTTTACTCATTTTTATATGAAACAGACTAAGAAATTTTCAAGACCTAATTGGGAGTTGTTTTAGCTACAATCCATCTCTCAAACACAAAAAGTCTCCCTTCTCTTTCGAGAAAGGAGAGTTTTTGTTTATCCTTGTCCGCCAGGGGCTGGACCGCCGCCTTGAGGGCCTCCATTTGGTCCACCGCCTCCAGGCATAGAGTTGACAATTTCCGTTTGTTTTTCACCGTTGAGATAGATATCTCCACCTGTGTAGGTCGCAGTTCCATCAAAGTCAAAACCTGTTTGACCAGTCATTTTAATGGTTCCGCCTGTGACTGTGATATTGCCGTTTGAGTCGATTGGGTCTGTGTCCCCTTGACCGACTTCTACTGTCAGGTTCCCACCGTTCATGGTGAAGAAGATTTCACTCTGTTGAGCATTTTTGTTGGCTGCATTGACTCCATCGTCCGTTGAATAGATGCTAATGTCCCCACCGTTGATAGTGATTGACTTACCTTCAAGTCCTTCTGTCGAATTCTTGACGGTGTAGGTACCACTATCAATAACCAAATCACCTGATGCGTGGATGCCATCATCCCCTGCTGTAATGGTGATGTTGTTGTTGGATAGGTACATGGTTCCGACTGAAGTATCCTCATCATTGTCGACCTTGACCCCATCCTCTTTGGCATCAATGGTCATGGTCGTACCAGTGATGTTGAGTTCATCATTGACATTAAAGGCATCGCCGACTGCTGTGATATTATAGGTTCCACCCGTGATGTGGAGAGTGTCATTAGCCTTGATCCCGTTGTTCTTCTTGCCATCTACATTGAGAGTTCCTTTCCCGTTGATGGTCAAATCCACCTTAGAAAAGAGAGCTGCATCTGCTTTTTCATCGCTGTTAGAGCTTGAGTCAGAGAAACTGTTGGTGGTTCCCTCTGCTAGAGTCAGGTAGACGTGGCCGGCTGATGTCGCAGATATCGCTGCATTGGTATTGGTCATGGTCGCACCTTTTAGGACTAGATGAACATCTGCAGACTTATCTGCCTCGACCTTGATCTGCACTCCGTCAGACTGACCTGAAATCACATAGGTGCCAGATGTTGTAATGGTCACTGTTGATTTAGAGACTGTCACCCCATCTCCAGAGACGTTTGCTGATGAGCCAGATAGCTCAATCTTAGAAGCTGTACTTTCATCATAAGAAGTATCATAGTCCTTCTCTGTAAAATAGGAAGATTGATTTGTCTTTGTTGCAGTTGTTGTTGCACTATTTGTCGTTGCATTGGTTTTGGATGAAGTTGTTGACTGGGAACATGCTGCCATCAGCACCATTGCCGTTAAACTCGTTGCGAGTAGGGTCCATTTTTTTGATTTCATACCTTTTTCCTCTCCTTCGTATGATATAGCTAGACAGTCTACCGAAGATTCCTGAAACAAAACTAAAACTTTTCTGAAAATTTCCTTAAATCCAGTTTGGATTAGATTTCGCCTAGTAATTTTTTAGAAAGGGCTACTAGAAACAATTTGAGAATACTAAAATGCATTTAATAGTTTTTAAAAGCAACATCCCCAAGTGCGATGTCACTCTAACCCAAAAAGCAAAAAAAGAAAAATCTATAAGACTAAGATAAAGATTATAAAAAGAACAGCCCAAGCTGTTCTTTTTAGTTTTCTTTTACTGGGATTTCCTTGATAACACGCGCAGGATTGCCAGCTAGGACAACATTATCTCCAAAGGACTTGGTAATCACGGCCCCTGCTCCTGCGACGACATTATTTCCCAGTGTCACCCCAGGAAGGACAATGACGCCACCTCCAGCCCAGAAATTGTCACCGATGGTGATGGGCTTGCCGTATTCGACCCCTGAATTGCGTTCATGCGGATCCAGTGGGTGGAGGGGAGTTAAAAACTGACAGTTGGGACCAATCATGGCATTGTTCCCGATGCGAATCGGACAAACATCCAGCATGGTCAAATTCCAATTAGAATAAAAATTTTCCCCTAGATGGATGTTGACCCCATAATCGACCACCAGACGTGGATTGACATAGAGATTTTGCCCAGTTGAACCAAACCAAGTCTTGATAATCTCCGCACCCTTCAAGGGATCTTCTTCTCGGTTAAAGGCAACCTGTTTTTGGCGAGAAGCCTGAGCCAAGGCCCGTAACTCGGAATCAAACGGATGATAGGGTTCTCCTGCTATCATTTTCTGGTATTCACTGGTCATAGTATCACCTCATACTTACTTTGGAGCCCATCATATCAAAAAGCCTTTGAAAGGTCAAGAATAGCCTGCTTTCTAAACTCTCAAAACCAAGCCCTCTCCCAAGTCAAAACAACTTGCTTGACAAAAGCTTGACTTCATGGTTTAATATACCCCATAAGGGTATATTTGGAGGTGCCTATGTTTCACTTATTATTTACAAAAATTGACAGTATTTCTACCAGCGAGTTAGAAGTTAAACTCAGAGAACCGATTCAACTACTGGATGTTCGGACGCCTACGGAATTCCGTAGAGGTCATATCAAAAACGCCAAGAATGTTCCTTTAACAGAAATCGGTTCTTACACACCTGCAACAAAAGAAACACTTTATGTCATTTGTCATTCTGGTGTCCGAAGCAAACTAGCTGCGAAGAAGCTAAAGAAAAAAGGCTACGATGTCATCAATGTCCGAGGCGGTATGAGCGCTTGGACAGGTAAGGTCATCTAAAAGCATAAAGGAGAAAGTCAATGAAAATTATCATTGTCGGGGGAGTTGCAGGCGGTATGTCAGCAGCAACCCGCCTCAGACGTCTCATGGAAGACGCTGAAATCACTATTTTTGAGAAAGGTCCCTTTGTTTCCTTTGCAAACTGCGGACTTCCTTACTATGTTTCAGGAGAAATTTCAAACCGTGATAGTTTATTAGTACAAACTCCTGAAAGTCTCAAAGCACGCTTTAATCTCGATGTGCGACCATTTCACGAGGTCATCAGCATTTCGCCAGCAGATCACACTGTGACCGTACGCTATGATGGACAGGAATTCACAGAAAGCTACGACAAGCTGATCCTCTCCCCAGGAGCTAAACCATTTGTTCCTACCATTGAAGGTTTGGCAGAAGCTAAGAATGCCTACACGCTCCGCAATGTTCCCGATCTTGACGAGATTATGGCGGCCTTGGACAATCATCCAAAAGAAGCTGTCGTTATCGGTGCAGGCTTTATCGGGCTTGAAATGGCTGAAAACCTGGCGAAACGAGGATTGCAAGTCACCATCGTGGAGAAAGCACCGCATGTCTTGCCACCATTAGATCAGGAAATGGCGGCCTTTGTCCAAGCAGAATTACTGGCAAATGGTGTCCGCGTTATCACTTCCCAGTCTGCAACTCGATTTGAAGACCAAGGAAAAGTCATCGTTCTCGAAAACGGTCAAAAGATCACTTCTGACCTCACCATCCTTTCTGTCGGTGTTGAACCTGAAAATGAACTAGCTAAGGTTGCGGGGATTGAGTTGGGGCTTCGTGGCGGTATCTTAGTCGACGAACACTACGAAACCAGTCAAAAAGATATTTTTGCAGTTGGGGATGCCATCGTCGTCAAGCAAGAGATTACAAGCCAAGATGCTCTCATCTCTCTCGCTTCTCCTGCCAATCGTCAGGGCCGCCAAGTGGCGGACGTCATCGCAGGACTCGGTCGTACAAACAAGGGCAGCATCGGCACTGCTATCGTTCGTGCCTTTGATATGACAGCCGCTTCGACTGGTCTCAGCGAACGTATCCTTCGCATGAATCAACTTCCTTACAAGGCTCTTCATGTCAGCGGTAAAGACCACGCTGGTTATTATCCAGGCGCTACTGATATGACCTTGAAGCTCCTCTTTGACCCAACCACTGGAAAAATCTACGGTGCCCAAGGAGTCGGGAAGAAAGGTGTTGACAAGCGAATCGATATCCTGGCAACTGCTATCAAGGGAAATCTCACCGTCTTTGACTTACCAGAATTGGAGTTCACCTATGCCCCGCCATTTGGCTCTGCCAAGGATCCCGTCAATATGCTGGGCTACGCAGCCTTGAACCTTATCGAAGGTCTCAGCGATAATGTTCAATGGTACCAGCTCGAAGACGAACTAGCTAAAGGAAAGAAATTCCTAGACGTGCGGACCAGTGGCGAATTCCAAAGTGGTCGACTCAAAGTCGACACCATCCACATCCCCCTAAACGAACTACGGGAACGCTTGGACGAACTGGACAAGAACCAAGCCTACATCGTTAGCTGCCACAGTGGTTTGCGCAGCTATATCGCAGAGCGTATCCTCAAACAAGCAGGATTTACCGTCCAAAACCTTGACGGCGCTTATTCACTATACAAAATGGCTAACCCAGAAGGAGTAGAATATGGTAACTAGTATCAGCATGGCTGACTTTTATGAAAAATATCAAAATGAAAAACTAGATCTTATCGATGTACGTGAAGTACATGAATTCCAAGCAGGACATGCACCAGGTGCAAAAAATCTGCCTTTAAGCACCTTGGAACAAGGCTACAAAGAACTCAAGCCTGACCATGCATACCATGTTATCTGTCAAGGTGGAGTACGTTCTGCATCTGCCTGTCAATTTCTCAGTGCCCAAGGCCTCACCGTTATCAACGTAGAAGGTGGTATGAACCACTGGCCAGGTGAGGTAGAATAATCAAAAAAACCGATTAAGATGAACTTAGTCGGTTTCTTTAATCTTTATAACTCGATGATATGAGCCTCATAGCCAATGGCTTCTAGGAATTTGAGTATATCTTTCGTATCCAAAAAGAGGGTTTTCTCGTTGGTATTGGGGTGAAAACTCATCCGTTTTTCAGACATGATTTCTTTGTCGAAATAAACCTGAATGTCCTTGTCAGTATTGTTCAGCAAGCCAAATGGAGAGACTACACCTGCTGGTAACATCATTTTTTCAAACAGGCTCTCAGAGGAAGCCATACGGATTCTATTAGCTCCTACCAAGTCTTTCAAGAGGTCCATATCCAGACGCTTTTTATCATCCATAATCACGAGATAATAAGCGGTTTTCTTTTTATTGGTGAGAAACATGGTCTTGGTACGGACGCCTTCGATCCCTTCGATAAAGCTGTCGGCCTGCTCCGTTGTCAAGGCTGTCTCGTGCTCCACGATTTCAAAAGGAATATCTAGCCCATTTAGCATTTCTACTACTTTTTCGTATGCTCCCATTTGCTGGCCTCCTTTAACTTGTCTTACTACCTTTAATTATACCAAAAAATGGGTTTTCTTCCAATTTATATCCAAGTATCTCTAGGTTTCTTTCATTTTCATACAAGTTGTCTTAGACGGAACTCCAACTGTTAAGATGGGCATGATTTCCAGCCAGCAAGCATATCTTTTCTTTCCACCGCATAGCCACAAGGTATATCCGCGACTTGTCCGATAGATGCGTCTAGTTTAAATGCTTCAGCTAGGGAAATGAGGCGTGCATCCTCTCCAGTGTGGTCTTCTGAACACAAAAATTGCCACATGCCATCCTCTTCATCGTGGGAGATAAAGGTGATCGGATTTTTCCCAGCCAAGACATGGTGACAAACTATACAGGCTGTGTTGGGTGCATCCTTAAATGCAAAAATCATCTTGAACTCCCTCCTTGAAATACACTAGCAATTACATATTTTTTGCATAGCCGAAACGCTGATTGATTGTGTGACTCAGGGTGACTAATTTTTCCAGAATATCCCTCTTGCAGATAAATAGCACATAACTATCACTATTAATATCCATACAAGCAAGACAGAAATCGTATCCAGCCCATCTTTCGTCCAAAATTTTACACCAAGTAGGGATGTCATCACCCTCGTCAAACCAATTCTCCTCCAAATCAAGAGTTTGTTTAGCTGCCAGAGGTGCTAGTTGGTACAGAAATTCGTCCTTATCTGTCTTCCAGTCTAACTCAATGACTGCATCCACAGCAAGTAGTTCATCAGCAATAGCAAGCCATTTAATCGTAGCTTCATTGACTTCTTCTCCTATGCCCCGCTCATCATATCTCTCTGCATACTGCTTGAAATAGGCTTTCGGTGATTCAAAACAGGAGGTCAAACGAGATCGTACCTCACTATCATCTGTTAGCAATTGGGTTATTTCCTGATAGATTGCGATATTTTTCTGCTCATCTGTCCGCATATCTAGTACAATTTCCCAGTCTTCTAGGTCTGGTGTGACTCTGTTCTCCAAATATGCCCGAAGCTTGTCTTGAGTTTCTTTCTTGCTCAGCCCATTTTTTTCGTAGATTACATTCTCGTCGATCCGTTCGGCATCGGCAACACTGATCTCAAAATGAAAACCGTCCGAATCTTCATCCTGACAAACCTGTACAAAATCCGATACAAGCTGACTCCCCTTTAGTTTAACTGGTTGCTGAGGTATTAAAGTGAGAAAATCCCTACCACCATCTTGGACGGCTGCCAGTTGCTGCCATACTTCCTCAAATCCAAAGCCATTTTGTTCCTTCTCACCATCATCTAGCACCCAATCCGCAAAGATTCTTCCTGAAATGCTCGCAAAATCTGCTCTATCGTCTCCATCTAGATAGGGCTGATCACTTGTAACAGAGGCCATCTCTTTGACAACCTTTTCAGCCTCTTTTCGAATCCAACCTTGTCTAAAGAAATGGGCAACAACACTAGGAAAGATCAAGACAGGCAGACAAATAAGAGTCCCTGCAAGTGCGAGACCCTTATATCGATTTTTTGTGGGGCTCCCTTCTGATAACTGATTTAGAAAGTCCGCTACTTGATTAAAAAGTTCGCCCCCAGTGCCCCAGAATAGGAACAAACATTCCACACCAAGTAGGCCAAGCCAGATAAACGCCATTCGCTTCGCTGCCTGACTACAGATCTCCATTTTAGTTTGTATAGGAATAGCTTCTGCCTCAGGAACACTCTGAAACCATTTTTCTGCTCGTTCTTCTTTTGTCATCTTTCCCCTCCTGTGATCCACTTTCTTATCTTGTTCTATCACATAGAGAACTACTATTTTCGTTTGATTAGGTACTGAACAGCCTTTTCTAAGCGCTCTTTTTGAGCCTCAGGGTCGTCTAGGGGTTGGTTGATGCAGGCCGTGAGATTCTCGGTAATGATCATCTCAATCACGCGCTCCACACTCGAACGAACCGCTGTCAACTGGGTAATGATATCTGCACAATCACGATCTTCATCGATCATCTTTTGAATTCCACGCAACTGCCCCTCTGAACGTTTCAGGCGTGTAATATACTTTGAGTTTGTCATCTTCTTATCCTTGGTCGATTTTTCTTCATTATATCTCTAATGGACTCCTTTGTCAAAGTTCTCGTTCCCTCTTTATCTATAGAATCTTACCCTGCTATCGCTTTCATGGTATAATAGAATGACAAATACTATTAGAATCTATGCTCGTAGCAATACGAGCCATTCTTAGAATGGACCAGCCTATGAACTCTATCTACGGCACTTGCGAAGTCTACTTACCCACTATCTTGAAGACCTTTGTCCAAGATATAGAAAAAGCTGCTACAAACTACAAAGAGGAAAAATCTTTGTCAGCTACAAAAAGCAGGTGATTACCTTTACAGTTTGGTTGTAATGGCTTCACTCTTTATCATTTCATACAAAAGCGAACAAGTCCGCATTCTAAAAACAGAATACGAGCTTGTCCGCCTTTTTCTATGTCTCTAAAATAAATGATGTGTTTTCCTCATCTCATCGTTCCAAGCGAATGCGGGTCACAATGCCGTCTGGGTCTACAAGATCCACTTCACTCGAATTTACCCACTTGATCGGAGCTTCTATCTCTTATGCTTGCTGAACGATGGCTAAGAGTTCTTCCTTGCTTTCGACCTCAAGGACGTAGTAGGCCAAGCCAGGCAAGCCCGATTTGCGCGGAGCTAGACCTTTTCCAGCCCATTCGTTGACGGCCAGATGGTGATGGTACTGACCAGCTGCTATCCAACTAGCACTCGGAATACTAAATTTATCCTCTAGCCCCAACACTTTTTGATAAAACTGACTCGCCGCGTGGCTATCCTTAACCGATAGATGGATATGCCCCATTCTCGTCCCTTCAGCTAGGAAAAAGGGATCTACCTTTTCCCCTAACTCATAGATACCCTGTGCCGCAAGAGCCTCGGTCACACCAATAATACGACCGTCTTCTCGAATATCCCATGAAGAAACTGGCTTATCACGGTAGAGTTCAATGCCATTTCCTTCCAAATCCTCCAGATAAAGGGCTTCACTGTATCCATGATCCGCACCTCCGACCAGAGGAATGCGCAAATCACTTAAGTGTTTCAGGACATCTGCCAAGGCTTTTCGTGTCGGCAACAAAATCGCCAGATGGTAGAGCACATAATACTCCCTTACTTCACCATCCTTTTCGGCCTGAATCAAGTGGACCAAGGCTTTTCTACCAAGTCCCAAAATCGCTTCTGTCTCTGTTTGCGATAAAATCTCTAAGCCAATAATCTGGTGATAAAAAGCCGTTTGACTCGTCAAATCCTTGACATTTAAAACCGCCTCTGCTAGGTAAATGTGGCTTTGGTATGCATAAGTCATAGGGCGTCTCCTTTTATTTATTGTAACTTTATTGATTACAACAATTATACACTATTGAGATAAAATGTCAACGAAGACAACTCAAAAAGAGCTGGGAACCAGCTCTTCTTTTTATTTTACAACAAGCTTGTAGCGAGTTTTGCTGGTAAAGGTTTGACCTGCTTTGAGAATGACTTGGTCTTTGAGGTCGCTGTGAATGGCATCTGGTAAAGCTTGCGCTTCAAGGGCAATCCCATTGTGCTGTATCATTGGTTGACCTCCGATGATGACACTCTCATCCACAAAGTTTGCTGAGTAGACCACAAGGCAAGGAGCCTCTGTCTTGAAAAGTAGGAAGCGACCTGAGTTTTGGTCATAAAGGAAACCAGCATTGTCATGACCTGCAGGAAGAGCAAATGGGTGATCCAAACCAGATACCAACTGGATTTGCTCATCTTCCTCTGAAAAGATGTCCTTCAACAAGGCTCCATTATAGATGTGTTTAACCACATCACGAGTAGCATCTGGAGTTTTTGCTGGCACACCGTCCGGAGCGATTGGGTAAATTCCCTCCGTATTTAGCTGAAAGACATGGCGGTCAATTGTCTGCGTAAAATCACCAGACAAGTTGAAGTAGCTGTGATTAGTTGGATTAACAAGCGTATCCTGATCTGTCGTCACCTTATAGCTGACTTCGTAAGCACCAGTTTCTTCCAAGTGATAGCTGATCCAGATCTTGAGATTACCAGGAAATCCTCCTGTCCCGTCTGTACGCTCTGTGTAGAGGGTCAAGCCATGGTCGCTCACCTCGACCAATTCAAACAAGCTCGCATCCCAACCTGTTGAACCACTGTGGTTACAGTTGCTGGCATTGTTGACTTCAAGGTCATAGGTCTGGCCATTGAGCTCAAATGTCGCTCCTGCAATACGACCCGCTACAGGACCTACACTTGCTCCATGCTTGGGACTATTGCTTATATAGCTATCAAAGTCATCAAAGCCCAAGATAACATTGGCAAAATTTCCAGCCTTGTCAGGTGTGACATAGCGCAAAATGGTCGCACCATAAGTCATAACTTCAAGCTGGTAACCACCATCAGTCTCAAAGCGATAGGCCAAGACATCCTTGCCCTCATGATTTCCAAATACACGCTCTGTGTATGCTTTCATTCTTCTCTCCTTTGATCCATTTCTCTTAAGTAAACAAACCATAGAGAGTGTATGCACCATCTATGGTTGTAGTTTTTATTTTCAGAATCCTTTGTCAGAAAACCTTAAGTATCTTCTTAACAAAAGGGAATTCTTCTATACTTGTTTTATGCTTCCACACGTTCAGTCCATGAAGTCGCTGTGGTTTGGAGAACTTTGTTAAGTTCGTCAATGTTCTCAAATCCAGTTGTACGCAACCACTCACGAGCTGCTGCCTCACCATCTTTAATGTAAGCTTCAACTGATCCAGCCCATGTTGCACGTCCGCAAAGAACACCGTTGAAGTTTGCACCTGATTCGTGGGCAAAGACAAGGGTCTCTTGGAAGAGTTTAGCTGATACACCTGCACTCAAGTAGATGTATGGAAGATTTGTTGCTTCGTCTTGAGCTTTGAAGAAGGCTGCTGCTTCTTCGCGTGTATGAACGATTTCACCATCGCCAAAGCCTTCAACGTATTTAACGTTGACTGGAACTTCCACTTTCAAAACATCGATGTTGAAGCGTGGATCTGAGAAGACTTTCATGGCACCGATAACTTTATGTGGTTTTACTTTAGCGTATTCAGCAGAGCCAGCGTCAGCGATTTTTTCATCATAAGCCAAGATTTCAAGGAAGAATGGAATATCTTCCGCCACACACTCAGAGCCAATGCGTTCGATGTAGGCTTGTTTTTGTTGGTTGAGTTCGTCAGAACTGTCTACATCGTAGTAAAGCAAGAATTTGACTGCATCCGCACCTTGTTCCTTAATACGTTTTGCAGACCAAACATCCAAGCAGTCAGGCAAGCGTTTGGTGCTTGTTGTGTCGTAGCCAGTTTTCTCATAAGCTAGGAGAAGACCAGCATTTGGATCAAGCGCTTTTGTAGCTGGAAGTCCATACTCTGGGTCGAGAAGCATAGATGATGCGTATTTGGTCAATTCATCTGCAACCAAGACTTTGAGTTCTTCCATTTGAGCTACTGTTGGTTCTTCTGTTTGATATTGAGCCATGAGGCGTTTCAAAGCACCACGTTGGTCAAAGGCAAGAGCTGAGATGATGCCATTCTCGTCAGAGAGTTTTTGCAGGCAGGCTACTTTATTGGGACTTAATTGTAATTTACTCATAGACACTTCCTTATTTTTGATAGTCATGAATGATTACACCTTGTACCACACGGTTTACGGTACCTGTAGGAGACGGTGTATCTGGTTTGTTTTCCACTTTAAGCGAAGTCAATAGGGCAAAGAGTTGAGCATAAACGATGTAAGGGAAGACACGGTAAATATCGTTCAAGACACCACCACAACCAAGGGCTACTTCTTTGACATTTTCGAGACCAAAGGCTTGATCACTCAAAAGCACAACACGACGAGCAATCTGATCACCAGCAACTTCACGAACCAAGTCCAAGTCGTACTTGCGAGTGTAGTCTGTCGTTGTACCAAATACCAAAACAACTGTATCTTCGTTGATCAATGATTTTGGACCGTGACGGAAGCCGACTGGGCTTTCATACATGGTCGCCACTTGACCAGCTGTTAATTCCAAAATCTTGAGCTGAGCTTCATGAGCAAGCCCAAAGAAAGGACCAGCGCCCAGGTAGATAACACGGTTAAAGTCAAGGTCAACCAGCTCTTTGACATCTTCTGCATTGTCTAGAACTTTACGCGCAAGGCTAGACACAACTTCAAAACGTTCAGCTTTCACAGCAAATTCTGTAGGATCAAAAACCAAGAGAGCTGTTAGCATCATGGACGTAAAGCTAGAAGTCATGGCAAATCCAGCGTCATTGGAAGCAGCTGGTTGCAAGAGCAAAAGATTGCGGTCATCGCCATGAGCTTGAAGAGCCAATTTACCATCTGCAGCACATGTAATGGTCACTTGATAGAGGTCATCAACCAAGGCTTTGGCCAAATCAACCGTCGCCACACTTTCAGGTGAATTCCCACTACGAGCAAAGGAAACAAGGACAGTCGCCACATCTTTTTTCAAATAAGTTTCTGGATTGGCAACAATATCAGTTGTCGCAATGGCATTGAAATTCCATTTGCGTTCGTCATAGACTTCCTTAAAGTAAGGCACCAAGGTATCTCCCACATAAGCAGAAGTACCAGCACCCGTCAAGATGACCTTGATATAGTCATGCTTATCAGCGATTCCTTGTAGGAATGCTGCAATTTCTTCCCGTTTTGCTTGATAGGCTTCAAAAGCTTCTTTCCATACATCAGGCTGTTGGTAGATCTCACGAGTCGTGATTTCTGCACCCAGTTCAAGTAATTCTTCTTTTGTGTAATTTAGCATAGAGTTCCTCTAATCTATTGTTGTTTCATTCCTATTGAAAATATGGGAATGGGATTGACTCCCATTCCCATGTATATTCTATATAAGATGCTCTAAGTCACATCTTATTCATCTTCGTCATCATCGAAGCCCGCTAACAGGTCATTGACTTTCACGATGCTTTCTGCAGCACGGTTCTTGTAGTCCGCATCTGCGCCTGTAAGGCTAGCATTGATAAATTCAATCACCATTGGAAGATTCATCCCTGCGTAGAGTTCAATGTCGCGACCTTCCATGATCAAACGGCTTACCACGTTACAAGGTGTTCCGCCGAGAAGGTCCGCAAAGACTAGGAAATCATCCAATCCTTCGATAGCAGCTTCAAATTTTGCAGTAAATTCTTCTGGACCATCTTCTGGAAGAAGAGCCACTGCATGAATGTTGTCTTGTGGACCCATGATCATTTCTGTGCTACCTTTCAGTTCTTCACAGAAACGACCATGACTCACCAAAATT
This sequence comes from Streptococcus oralis, assembly GCF_003943415.1. Lineage (GTDB taxonomy): Bacteria > Bacillota > Bacilli > Lactobacillales > Streptococcaceae > Streptococcus > Streptococcus oralis_BJ. The sequence goes on from NZ_RJPK01000006.1 coordinate 85,918, forward strand.
AATGATTTACTCATAAATTATGCGCCCATTCCAAGCAAGAATTTACCGATGAATGAAAGACCTACTGCAAGAACGATAATGATACCGATCGCTTTAGTAGAGTTCATACCTTTCTTACCAAGCAACCAGAAGATAAAGGCAGTAAAGATTGCTGGAAGCAAGCGTGGGAAGATTGAGTTCAAGATGTCTTGGAAGTCAATCATCTTTTCACCGATTGGCAATTTGTAAGAAATGTCAAAGTTGATCATTGTTGCTACAAGAGCACCCATCATGAAGACACCAAGTACAGATGCAGCGTCAATTAAAGCTGTCAAGGTACTTTGCATGTTGTTGATAAGGTTAACCCCTTCTTTGTAGGCAAATTCCAATTGTTTCCAACGGAAGATGTCATAAGCAACTGCAACTGCGATCCAAAGGAAGATACCCCATGGTTGACCTGCGATAGCCATAGTTGCTGCGATAGATCCCATGATAGCAGGTACAAGTGAACCAAAGATTGTATCTCCAAGAGGAGCAAATGGCCCCATCAAACCTGTCTTGATACCGTTAACGGCATCTTTTGAACCCACACCATCTTTTTCTTCCATGGCAAGGTCAAAACCAGCGATAATTGTGTGGAAGAATGGTGAAGTATTGAAGAATTGAGTATGAACTTTCATCATTTCTTTCAATTCAGGAGTTCCATCCCCATACATTTTACGCAATTGAGGCAAGATCATGTAAAGGTAACCAGAAGCTTGCATACGTTCGTAGTTCCAACCTAATTGGAAAGTAAACAAGCTACGTTTGTTGATTTGATTAAAATCTTCTTTTGTAAGTTTGTAATTAGAATTCGTCATCTTCGATTTCCCCACTTTCTGATGGTGTAGAAGGTGCTGCTACAGCTACTTTTTGGCTGTTCTTAAAGTGAACAACTGCAAGGAAGATACCTACGATAGAAACACCGATCATAGACAAACCTTTGAAGTTGTTAGCAAAGCCAATCTTTTCAGCAACATCAGCAGGAAGAGTACCAAGGATACCCGCAACAGCTCCACCAAGACCTGTTACATATGAGTAAAGGACAGTCAACATAGCTGTCAAACCAAATCCCATTGCAAGGTAGTGAAGGTTACGTTTAACTGGAAGGTAACGAAGCAAGATTGCAAATCCAAGACCTGGAAGCATACGACCTGCAAGTGTCAAACCGTCTGCAACCCATTGGTATTCTTTAACAAGGTCTACTACTGATTGTACGAAAGCACCACCAAAAGCAAGAGCGAAGAATACTGGAAGGGCACGAGAAAGAGCCCATGGAAGCGCACCAAGTAGGTAGTTGCGTTCGATACCTTTGTAGTCAAAGCGTTCGATCGCAGCATCAATACGGTGTGCAAAGAAAGTAGTTGTCATACGTCCAAGAACGTCGAAGTATGTCAAAAGTGCCGCTACTGGTACAGCGATTGTTGTAATCGCAAGGTCTGTATCAATACCTTGAGAGATAGAGAATGCTGTTGCAAGAACCGCACCAGAAGTTGCGTCGATACGAGAAGCACCACCGAAGGTACCAACCCCGAGAACGAACAACTGCAAGCTACCACCGATAAACAAACCAGTTGTCACATCTCCCATGATCAAACCAGTAATAAAACCAGCGAATACAGGGGAACCTGCAGATGAAACGATTGTCAACTCATCACAGATTTGATAAGCTGAGTACAAAGTGAGAAGTAAAATTTGCCACCATTGTATCATAACAATGACCTCCTAAAAATTTTTTCCTATTTTAATAAGCTCAAAAAGTCTGAAACTGGATCATTTGGAACCATTTGAGCAGTGAGTTTCACACCTTTTTCTGCTAGTTTGTGGAAGTCTTCCACATCCTTGTCTACCACGTTGATAGAACGTGTGATAGAGCGAGTTTCTGGTGTTTGAGACATATTGCCGACGTTGAGTGTTTCAAGCGGAACACCTGCTTCGACCAAACCAAGGAAACGGTCTGGTTTACGTGCAACGATAAAGAGACGTTGGCTATCGTATTTACCAGCAAGGATATTTGCTGCTGCTTTCTCAACTGGCAAGATACTGAGTTTCACACCTGGTGGTGTCGCAAGTTTCAAACCACTCTTTTCAATATCGTTGTTAACAACTTCGTCGTCTACAACCATAATGCGTGAAACATTTAGTTTTCCAGCCCAAAGATTGGCTACTTGACCATGGATCAAACGTCCATCGATACGGCATCCTACAATTGTCATAAGTTTTCCCCCTTTATGTGTTTTAGTGTAGGTTTACGAGTTAAATGAATCTCTTCTTTATATTCGCCCTCAGTTTCAAAGATGATGATGCGGTTAGCACCTTCCTTGAGATAGCTATGAGGGATATAAAGTGAGAGGGTCGGGCCGACGTTCCAGAAACGCCCTAGGTGGCGCCCGTTGACAAAGGCAACTCCCTTACCAAACTCAGACAAGTCTAAGTAGGTATCCTTCGGCTCTTCGACCGTAAAGTCGAAAGCGTAAAAGGCTGGTTGTCCTTCTGTCCATCCTTTTGAAAAATCAATCTTCTCAGGATTATCCAGTGGCAGTGGATATTGTTTCCAATTCAGTAAGAAATGTAGATCTTTGCAGACACCTGTACGAATTCCTTTATGTTGCGTATCTGCTAAGAACTTGTGTCCATAGTTAACACGCCCCATATTTTCGATCAGGATATCAATCTCTAAACAGCCTTCTCGATTGCCCTGACAGTAGATGTCTTCACCAATCTCTGTCTGGTATTGAGTAGCAATCCATTGACCATCTACAAAGAGTTGAGCTCGGTCACGTCCATCGATGATACGGAGGCGTTCCTCTTCTGCATCCCAACTTGCCTCAGTGCGGTAGAGAAGGTAGCCATAGCTTTGTCCAAGTTCTTCCATCGCTTTTGGATAGAGGCTTTCAGTAGGACTAGAGAGACTATCCAGGGTTTCAAACAAGGACACTTTTTCGACTAGTGGAATGGATTCCATTTCCATGCTTTCCTTGTAAAGTGGTTCCAACTGTGGATACTCTGGGAAGTGTGTTGCCATCATCTTCTTGACTGCTAGGTATTTAGCAGTTGGATTTCCTTCTTCATCGAGAAGGGCATCATAGTCGTAAGATGTGACTTGTGGTAAATCTAGAGTTCCTCGAGCCGAGCAACCATTCATGAAACCAAAGTTTGTTCCGCCATGGAACATGTAAAGGTTGATAGAGCCTTGTTCCAATACCTCTCGAACAGCTTCTGCCAATTCTTTAGGATCCCGTGTGATGATAGGCTCTTTCCAACGGTTGAACCAACCATCCCAGAATTCCATACACATGAGGGGCCATTTCTTACCATACTCATCAAAGAATTCCTGCATCTGTGAAAAGTTGTACGGAGCTTTAGAACCGAAGTTCCCTGTCACAAAGAGGTCGTCTTCGATCAAGGTTCCGGCTTTCAGAGTAGCCCTCCATGGACCATCTGAAGTAAAGAGTGGGCAATCAATCCCTCGGTCTTCCATCAATTTCCGAATCGCTCGTAGATAAGACTTATCTTCTCCATAAGAGCCATATTCATTTTCGACTTGCATCATGAGAATGTTTCCGCCATTATCCAACAAGCGGGGTACAAGCCTTGGCAATAATTGGTCATAATAGCGAGCAACAGCCTCGATGTAGGCCGGGTCAGACGAGCGAATTCGCATGTCCTTGGTCAAGAGCCAAGCCGGCAAGCCACCAAATTCCCATTCCGCACAGATAAATGGAGACGGGCGTACAATGGCGTAGAGACCCAGATCTTGTGCAATTTGAAGAAATCTCTCCAAATTTCTGGCACCTTCAAAATCAAACTCCCCTTCAACAGGTTCGTGTAAATTCCAAGCCACATAGGTCTCGACTGTATTAAAGCCAAGCGCCTTTAAGTTATAGAGAGAATAATACCAATCCTCTGCTGGAATCCTAAAATAATGAATGGCGCCGGACAAAATCTTGAACGGTTTTTCGTCTAAATAGAAATCGTCCTCAATTTTAAATCTTGTCATGTTATTACCTCTGACGAATTAAGTTTGCGCTTTCATTTATTATAATATTAACTATAATCAAATCTTTTGCATTTGTCAATAGGTTTTAGAAAATTCTTTAAAATTTTTCTATTTTTTTACTTCTTTTTTACCAAAATTGTCTAAAAATAGCATGAAATGAGGGCTTTTGCACGACCTCTGTTTTGACGGCGCTTTTATATATGTGCAAAATAATATTTTTAATGTATTATGTTATTTTTTCATCTAAATGCTACTATTTTCTTTGTGTTTGTGGTAAAATCAAAGAAGGAGAAAGAAAAAAATTGAGGTGCAATTATGGCTATTCCAAAATACCAATATATTAAAGACGAACTCAAGAATAAAATCATCTCAGGTCAATTTGCGAGTGGAGACAAGTTTTATACTGAAGCAGAGTTGATCGCCATGTATGATGTCAGTTCTATCACAGTTGTTCGTGCCTTGAACGACCTTGCCAAAGATGGCTATATTGTCCGCCAACAAGGAAAAGGAACTTTTGTTTCACGCGCTCGTAAGCACAAACTCGTTGAGTTTTCAGACGTAGAAATTTTTGAAACAAAAGACGATAAGGTAACTGTCCTTTCTATCGAACGTGGAAATAAGCTTGAATATTTGGAAAAACTTGGTTTGCGTGGAGACCAGTTCTACTACAAGATCGAACGGACACGTCAAACTAACGGTGTGACCTATATCTACCACACTTCTTATATTCCCGAACAATATATCAACGCCAACTATCCGAATCTTGACTATTATAGTTCTATCTATAAACGTTTCAAATTGGATTACCGCATTCACATGACTGATGAGCATTTTGAGGAAATCAACGAAATCGCATTCCCAACACCCGAGCATGCTGCTTCTACGTTGGGAATTGATACACAATTTCCAACTGTCTTCCAAACAAAGACTACAAAACTTGAAGCCACTGGCCAAGTCCTTGCCTATAGTGAAACTTATAAGCGAGCTGACTACTACAAAATCAAATTCATCTCGTGTGATCGAGGTCATTAAGAAAAAGCTTGAGCCTAGCTCAGGCTTTTTCTATGTTCATTATAGCATGCACCATTTAGTATGAACATATGACGAAGGGTAATTCTTTAATTAGTAGTGCTTTTACTAAAAACAAGTTAAATATTGGCTAGATTTTCCTTGTTTTTAGTTTTTTGATAATTTTTTCCTAAATCTTATGATTTCCTCCATTTATTATAGTTCTTTCATAAAGCCGCTTGACTTTTTATATCTTAGATAATAAAATAAAAACAGTTTTGTGTAAACGCTATCATACAATATAATAACAGGGAGGTTTTATCATGAAACTAGAAAAGAAACAGCGCTTCTCCATTCGTAAGTACGCGATTGGAGCAGCTTCTGTACTCATAGGATTTGCTTTTGGTACCCAAGTCGTATCTGCTGACGGGATTACTCCAGCTCCAACAGCTGAAGAAACTGTTCAAACTATTCAGGAGAGTCCACAAGCAGTCAAGGAAGCTGTAGACTCCAAAGTTCCAGAAAAATTGGAAGAAAAGGCTGACGAGCCTGTAAAAGAGGAGGTCAAAGAAGACCAGGAGGCTCCTCGAACAGTTACTCCAACAACAGAAGAGTCAAGCGCACCAGTTGTGACAGAAAATACTGCTCCAACTCCTACTGCCGAGAAAGAAAGCCCTGCTCCAGCTGAAACTCCTGCTGAAAGCACTTCTTCAGAAAAGAAAAATGAAGTCGTTACACCAGCAGTGGTTGCTCCTAGCACTGAACGAGCAAGTCAGGTAAATGAAAAACTGGCGAAAAGAAAAATGATCTCAATCGATGCTGGACGCAAGTACTTCTCACCTGAGCAACTCAAAGAAATCATCGACAAAGCCAAACACTACGGCTATACTGATCTCCATCTACTAGTTGGAAATGATGGCATGCGTTTCATGCTGGACGACATGACGATCAAAGCCAATGGTAAAACCTATGCAAGTGATGATGTCAAACGTGCACTCGAAAACGGAACGGATGCCTACTACAAGGATCCAAACGGCAACCATTTGACAGAAAGTCAGATGACGGACTTGATCAACTATGCTAAAAATAAAGGTATTGGTCTCATCCCAACTGTAAACAGCCCTGGCCACATGGATGCGATTTTGCATGCCATGAAAGAACTAGGCATCCAAAAACCAAACTTTACCTACTTTGATAAGGAATCTGCTCGTACCGTTGACCTTGATAACAAAGAAGCAGTTGCATTTACCAAGGCTCTGATTGACAAGTATGCTGCTTACTTCGCTGGCAAATCTGACATTTTCAATATCGGACTCGACGAGTATGCCAACGATGCTACAAACGCCAAGGGATGGAGCGTTCTTCAGGCTGATAAATATTATCCAAATGAAGGTTATCCTGAAAAAGGATATGAGAAATTTATCGCCTATGCCAATGACCTTGCTCGTATCGTCAAATCTCACGGCCTCAAACCAATGGCCTTTAACGACGGCATCTACTACAATAGTGATACTAGCTTTGGTACTTTTGACAAAGACATCATCGTTTCTATGTGGACTGGTGGATGGGGCGGATACGACGTCGCTTCTTCTAAACTTCTAGTTGAAAAAGGCCACCAAATCCTTAACACCAACGATGCTTGGTACTATGTTCTCGGACGAAATGCCGACGGCCAAGGCTGGTACAACCTCGATCAAGGACTCAATGGTATCAAGAACACTCCAATTACTTCTATACCAAAATCTGAAGGAGCAGATATTCCATTCATCGGGGGTATGGTAGCTGCTTGGGCGGACACCCCATCTGCACGCTATTCACCATCACGCCTCTTCAAACTTATGCGTAGCTTCGCAAATGCCAATGCTGAATACTTTGCTGCCGACTATGAGTCTGCTGAGCAAGCTCTGAAAGAAGTACCAACAGACCTTAACCGCTATACTGCAGAAAGTGTCGCAGCTGTCAAAGAAGCTGAAAAAGCCATTCGCTCACTCGATAGCAACCTCAGCCGTGCCCAACAAGATACCATTGACCAAGCAATCGCGAAACTCCAAGAAGCTGTCAGCAATTTGACCTTCACACCAGAAGCTCAAAAAGAAGAAGACGCGAAACGTGAAGTTGAAAAACTTGCCAAGAACAAGGTAATCTCCATCGATGCTGGACGTAAGTACTTCACGCTCGACCAACTCAAACGCATCGTAGACAAGGCGAGCGAGCTCGGCTACTCTGATGTGCATCTTCTCCTAGGAAATGATGGACTTCGCTTCCTCCTTGATGACATGACCATCACAGCTAACGGAAAAACTTATGCAAGTGATGATGTCAAAAAGGCCATCATCGAAGGAACAAAAGCTTACTACGATGATCCAAACGGAACTACTCTTAGCCAAGCTGAAATCACTGAATTGATTGAATACGCAAAATCAAAAGGCCTCGGACTCATACCAGCGATCAACAGCCCAGGTCACATGGATGCCATGCTCGTCGCTATGGAAAAACTTGGAATCAAGAATCCTCAAGCCAACTTTGACAAGGTCTCCAAAACAACTATGGACCTCGAAAACGAAGAGGCGATGAACTTTGTCAAAGCCCTCATCGGCAAGTACATGGACTTCTTTGCAGGCAAGACAAAGATCTTCAACTACGGTACAGACGAATATGCCAATGATGCCACCAACGCTCAAGGCTGGTACTACCTCAAATGGTATGGACTCTATGGCAAATTTGCTGAGTACTCTAACACCCTTGCTGCTATGGCCAAAGAAAGAGGCCTTCAACCAATGGCCTTCAACGATGGCTTCTACTACGAGGACAAGGACGATGTTGAGTTTGACAAGGATGTCATCATCTCTTACTGGTCTAAAGGATGGTGGGGCTACAACCTTGCATCTCCTCAGTACCTTGCAAGCAAAGGCTATAAATTCCTTAATACTAACGGAGACTGGTACTACATTCTCGGCCAAAAACCTGAAGATGGTGGCGGTTTCCTCAAAAAAGCAATTGAAAACACTAAAAAAACACCATTTAACCAGCTTGCATCTACCAAATATCCTGAGGTAGACCTTCCAACAGTTGGAAGCATGCTTGCCATCTGGGCAGATAGACCAAGTGCTGAGTATAAGGAAGAAGAAATCTTTGAACTCATGACTGCCTTTGCAGACAATAACAAAGACTACTTCCGCGCTAACTACAATGCTCTCCGTGAGGAACTTGCTCAAATCCCTGCAAGCTTGGATGGATACAGCAAGGAAAGCTTGGACGCCTTAAATGCAGCTAAAGAAGCTCTCAACTACAACCTCAACCGTAACAAACAAGCCGAGTTAGACGCTCTCGTAGCCAAACTCAAGGCAGCCCGCCTAGGCCTCAAACCAGCAGCAACCCACTCAGGAAGCCTCGATGAAAACGAACTAGCTGCCAATGTTGAAACCAAACCGGAACTCATCACAAGAGCAGAAAAGATTCCATTTGAGGTCATCAAGAAGGAAAATCCGAATCTTCCAGCCGGTCAGGAAAAGATCATCACACCAGGTGTAGATGGTGAACGCACTCATTACATCTCTGTCCTTACTGAAAATGGTAAACAAACAGAAACCGTTCTAGATAGCCAAGTAACCAAAGAACCTGTGACCCAAGTGGTTGAAATCGGTGCCCCTATTATCCACAAAGGGGATGAAAGTGGCCTTGCTCCAGCTGTCGAAGTGAAACCAAGACTGGATATCCAAGAAGAAGAAATTCCGTTCACTACTGTGACACGTGAAAATCCACTCTTGCTCAAAGGGAAGACTCAAGTCGTTACTAAAGGCGCTAACGGCCGTCGCAGTCATTACTACTCTGTGAGCACTAGTGCTGACGGTAAGGAAGTGAAAACTCTTGTAGATAGCCTTGTGACTCAAGAAGCAGTGACCCAAGTTATTGAAGTCGGAACCCTTGTAACCCATGTAGGAGACGAACACGGTCTTGCTCCAGCTGCCGAAGCGAAACCAAGACTGGATATCCAAGAAGAAGAAATTCCGTTCACTACTGTGACACGTGAAAATCCTCAATTACCACTCGGACAAACGCAAGTAGTCGTTGCTGGAGTAAATGGTCGCCGTACGATTTTCTACTCTGTCAGCACTACTGCTGACGGCAAGGAAGAAAGAACCCTTGTCAATAGTGCAGTATCGCAGGAAGCGGTCGCTCAGGTTGTCGAAGTCGGAACTGCCGTTGAGAAAACTGAGCAAGCTGAACCAACTACTAGCAAAGCAGAAGAAAAACAACTCCCTGCAACAGGAAGCCAAGACTCTGCAGGCTTGGTCGCAGTAGGACTCATGGCTACGCTAGCAGCCTACGGACTCACTAAGAGAAAAGAGGATTAAACCTCTTCGACAAGAATACAAAAAAGCGAGATTGAATCTCGCTTTTTGTTGTTATGATTAGTCACCCAGTCCGATACGTTCAAAGATATCATCCACTCGTTTAGTGTAGTATGCAGGGTTGAAGATTTCGTCGATTTCCTCTTGAGTCAGGCGTGATGTCACTTCTGGATCTGCTTCGAGAAGCGGTTTAAAGTCTACTTGATTATCCCAAGAGTAGGCCGTTTTTGGTTGCACCAAGTCATAGGCTTGCTCACGTGTCATACCTTTTTCGATCAAGGTCAACATAGCACGTTGACTAAAGATAAGACCGAAAGTTGAGTTCATGTTGCGGATCATGTTTTCTGGGAAGACCGTCAAGTTTTTGACGATATTTCCAAAGCGGTTGAGCATGTAGTCGATCAAAATGGTTGTATCTGGTGTGATGATACGCTCAGCTGATGAGTGGGAAATATCACGTTCATGCCAGAGAGCGACGTTTTCATAGGCCGTCACCATGTGACCACGGATAACACGCGCCAAACCTGTCATGTTTTCAGAACCGATAGGGTTGCGTTTGTGAGGCATTGCTGAAGACCCTTTTTGCCCTTTGGCAAAGAATTCTTCTACTTCGCGTTGCTCAGACTTTTGCAAACCACGAATCTCAGTCGCCATACGCTCGATAGAAGTTGCGATACTAGCAAGAACTGCAAAGTACTCAGCGTGAAGGTCACGAGGAAGGACCTGTGTAGAGATTTCTTGAGCACGGATACCAAGTTTGTCGCAGACATATTGCTCAACAAATGGTGGGATGTTAGCAAAGTTTCCAACCGCACCAGAGATTTTACCAGCTTCCACACCAGCCGCCGCATGCTCGAAACGCTCGATGTTACGCTTCATTTCGCTGTACCAAGTCGCCAATTTAAGACCAAAGGTTGTAGGTTCAGCGTGCACACCGTGGGTACGACCCATCATGATGGTGAACTTGTGCTCCTTAGCCTTGTCAGCGATGATGTTGGTGAAGTTTTCAAGGTCACGACGGATGATGTCGTTGGCTTGTTTGTAGAGGTAACCATAGGCAGTATCGACCACGTCGGTAGAAGTCAAGCCATAGTGAACCCACTTGCGCTCTTCACCAAGAGTCTCAGAAACCGCACGCGTGAAAGCCACCACATCGTGGCGCGTCTCCTGCTCAATCTCTAAAATACGGTCGATGTCAAAGTCCGCCTTTTCGCGAATCAAAGCCACATCTTCCTTAGGGATTTCCCCCAACTCAGCCCATGCCTCGTCAGCCAAGATTTCCACCTCAAGCCAAGCACGGTATTTATTTTCTTCACTCCAAATGTTCGCCATCTCTGGGCGAGAGTAACGGTTGATCATAATTTAAGATACCAAGGACGACCAGAAAGCAACTGAATTTTAGGAACCCAACGCAGGATGCTTGCATCCCAGGCGGATTATCTAAATTCCGAGCTTTCCGTCCAGGTTCAAGTTAGTGGAACCTGATGTCCTTTCCTTTCTAGTTTTAAAGTTATTTTTTACAGGAGAGATGCTTTTAGCACGAGTTCAAACGCTTAAACTTGCCCTCTTCTCCTTTCTTGCTTTCAATCTTTTATTTTCTGTTCCCAATTGGGGCGGAAAATAAAAATTATAGCCTTTACATATTTTAGAAGTATGACACTACATTAGCTAGTTATTTTTGTGAATGCGAATTGGAAGCTGGAACTCCTTAGTTTTCTCATCTGCTAATATTTCATGTAATATTTGATGTAGATCAGCAAAATCATTAACATTATTACCCGAACCATTCGCAAATTCTGGATATAACTTATAAAATGGTATAGAAGGAATCATTTTTCCATTCTTATTAATAACAACCAATGAAAAATCTTTACATGCTAAAGTAAATAAAAATAAATTCTCTCGAGACAACTGCTTGTTAAATCTACTCACGCCATAATTAAAGCCTGGTTCATTCAATTTAATATTAGGATTGAAGTACACTTCAAAACCTTCAGGAAATCTTTCATTTCTTAACTGTGGTAACCATACTGGATTAACAGCTACTCCAGACGCAATAGACATTGTTATTGCTGTCTTTATACACCATTTACTGATAAATAGACGCTGTAATTCAGTTATACGGTTATTTATGGTTAAGATATTTAGTGCATCTTTTTCAAAAAACTGGCCAAACCACTGGTTACAATCCCTACAAAATATATTACCTATAAGAGGTTTGACATGGTAGTTATCTGACATCCACTTAGGAGAGCAATGTTCTCTCGTTATTTCCGGTTTATTACAAGAATAACATAATTTTCCCAATTTTAAATTTGATTTTGAGGGTAGTGATTCACCACTAGTTGTCGATTGGTATACTTCATAGTCAGATGAACCTATAATATCTAAATAGTTGTTGAAATTACCAGGAATTACCTGTTTTAGACGGTTAATATTATTTACAATAGACGAAATTTTTTGCTCAAATTTATTGTCAGTTATTGAAATTTTAGACATGGGAAATATAGGTTGGTCATCATCAGATGTAGAAAATTTAACTCTACCTACAGTAGTGTGTGTCCTTGACTCCACTACAAAACTAAATGTACTTACACTACTCATAAACTTTCTTTCTTCTTCAGAAAGTTCAAATGAAATTACTTCTTGGACACCATTTTTTTTAAATTCTATTTTTAAACAATAATCACTTATGTAAGATTTGACATTTGTTAATGATTTATATGTAGTAGGTAATTCACCAAAATTATAAGGTTTGCCTCCAGATTCAATTAACCATTTTCTGAATTTTTGATCATTTGTCTTATAAACTACTAGTGGAACCAATAATGTAAAATCAATACGTTCAGAAAGTTCAGCTTCCTCTAAATCCATATCAGTTCCGCTATATTCACATATACAGCAACATACCGCGTAATTAGACTCAGATTTTTGGAATCTGTATACTGATTTCCAACTTTCTTTATTTAAAACATCAATAAACTCCATTCCTGAAACTTACCATCCTTCCTCGTAGCTCATTTAGTGAAAAACTAAAATAAACTTAAAATTATAATGCATTCTTCACTCAAACTCCTCTTTTCCAATAAACACAAATGGGTAGTTAGGTAATTCATTGAGAATAGTAGCCAATGATAAATCGCAAATCGCCAAATAGTTTTCGGGGTATATTGTGCAACTAATTCATCACGTTTAGTTTGCACATTGCCATGGACGGCACTTGCAAACAAGTTTTCAACGGCAGCTCCAGTCTTATCCTTCTCAACAAAAGCATTAACGATTATTTGAATCATAATGATTAACCAAGTCGGTAACCATAATCCGTATTTAGTTTTGTAAACACGAGAACTCTAGTCCCTCTTTTGTTTATTTCATTCTATCAAAGATTGAGTGCTCGAGTTCAAATGTTTGAACTTTTTCTATCTTCAAGTATTTTATGAATCGTATCTACTATAGTAATTCCAACAAAAGCCATTCCCCAAACATTGACAGCATATTCCATATCAGGGTTTCTTAGACTAATAATTGTAAAAATCATTAACCACACATTTTCAACAATGAAATAATATTGATGAGTACTTTTTCTAAAGCAACTTAGGAATTTTAAAATTGCATAAGGTATAATTAAGAATATACTTAATAATAGAGCACCAAATACATCAATATTAATATCCTTTAAATTCATTACAATGTTATTAGTTAAATAAAATGCAACTAATGGATAAGCAATATTAAATAGGCAAAAGCAAAATTTTTTTAAATTTTCCATAACAATTCCTTCTAATTCTAATAATAACTCACTAGAAATCTTCTTTCCCAATAAGCACGGATGGGTAGTGAGGTAATTCGTTGAGATTTGTATCCAATGGTAAATCATAAATTGCTAAATAGTTTTCAGGATATTGAGCAACCAGCTCTTCATACTTAGCTTTCATTTTTTCGTGATCGCTACTAGCATACAAGACTTCAACGACTGCTCCAGTCTTCTCTTTTTCAACAAATGCGTTGACTATTATTTGAATCATAAGAATTGATCAAGTCCGTAGCCCGTATTCAGTTTAGAGAATACGAGAGCCCTTGTTCCTTTCTATAAATTTAAAAGTTTAGGTTTACTTACATCTCAAGGAGAAACACTAGCATTCTTCCATGAGTTTCGTCCGAGGTCGATTGTATGAGCACACTTTCCTTTCTATGTTCACTTTCATAAGTTCTCAATTCTACTGCTAAACATTCAAAATTTTGAACGCTTCACAAAATCGTTTAACAACAATATACTAATCATTTAATACTAGAGACATTTTTTCTTTAATTAACTTTCTGCAAATTGACAAACATTCTTCCAATTTATTATATATTTCTCTGGGAGGTTCAATATAACCTTCTGCTTGGGATTGTTGATATTTATCAAATTCTTCAGCTTCATCCCAGACAGCAACCCCTTCAGGATCAGGCAAACCAGCCAATGAACGCACTTGATATTGAAACTTTTGAAGTATTTTTCTATCAGCTTCATCCGTCAATAATATATAAAATTTATAGTAAACCTCATCAAAGTTTAAAAGTGGATTCAAGTCTTGTTTCTTCTTCGTTGAAGGTCCAATTTTAGATTCAATGATAGTTACTATGTTTCCAGCCACATAAGCAAAATCTTGGATCGTTTTTATATACATATCTCTATCTGAATTGATACGCAACTGCTGTCTTTCTTCTTGAATTAATTTTTGTTGATTTGCTTGCTCATTTTTCTTTTGGTAAAAACCGATTATAGCTAGAACAATTGTAACCATATTTGTTAAGATTAGTGTTACCAATGTAATCTTGGTTTCATTACTCATACCTTCAAAAAACCTTTCCATATATCACTACTCCCCAAACTCTTCAACCTCATCTGGCACACCACTAAACAAAGTCACATGCCCCATCTTGCGGTTGTGCTTCGCTTCTATTTTACCATACATGTGGAGGTGGGCGCTTGGATTTTCTGCGACATACTTTTCAGCAGCCTCGACGTGTTGGCCCAGAACATTGAGCATCACAGCAGGCGCATACAATTTGATAGCTGGCAATGGTGCCCCCAGAACACCGAGAATATGGGTGTCAAACTGCGAGAAGTCGCAGGCTTCGATTGAGTAGTGTCCTGAATTGTGTGGACGCGGGGCAATCTCATTGACGATAATATCATCGGCTGTCGCAAACATTTCCACGCAAAGGGTTCCAGAGAGGTTCAGTTGCTCAGCGATTCTCACTGCCATAGCTTTGGCTTTTTCAGCTAGACTTTCTGAAATGCGAGCAGGCACAATTGTTTTTGAAAGAATATTGTTGCGGTGGATATTTTCCTGAACTGGGAAAACCGTCACATCCTTGCCATTCCCTGATACGATGACAGAAATTTCAAGGTCAAAGTTGACAAATTCTTCCAAAACGCAGTCTGCTGAGTCAGCTAGCGCATAGGCTTCTTCCAAATCTGCTTCCGAGCGAATAACCTTTTGTCCATGCCCATCGTAGCCACCTGTCGCAGTCTTGAGGACATAGTTTTTCGATAGGTCAATATCTGCCAAGTCTTGGCTTGAAGTCACAACCTTGTAGGGTGCAACTGTCACTTGGGCCTTGTTTGAGAGAAAGTCCTTTTCAAAGATGCGATTTTGAGAAATGCGGAGCAGGTCTGTTCCTTGAGGGAGTTGTCCATCCTTGATAACGGCATCCAAACCGTCAGCATCGACATTTTCAAACTCATAAGTGAGAACATCACAACGGTCTGCCAACTCACGAAGAGCCTCTACATCGTTGTAAGGGGCCACGATGATTTCCGCCACGCGAGAGGCTGGGCAATCCGCCGCAGGATCCAGCGCGATGACCTTGTTCCCCATGTAGATAGCAGAAATGGCCATCATCTGACCCAGCTGACCGCCACCGATAATTCCGATTGTTTTAGATGAGCTCATTGGTAGACTCCTCTGCGATTTTTCCTTGTTCTTCTGCAAAATCTGCCAATGCTGTCGCGATAGCCTGGTCCTCTACTGAAAGGAGACGGAGAGCAAAGAGGGCTGCGTTTGTCGCTCCTGCTTCACCAATGGCCATAGTTGCCACAGGCACACCACCCGGCATCTGTACGATAGAGTAGAGCGAGTCCACACCACTAAGGGCACGCGATTTGACAGGTACCCCGATGACAGGGAGAGTTGTTTTAGCTGCTACCATACCTGGTAAGTGAGCTGCGCCACCAGCACCTGCGATGATGACTTTGATACCGCGACTGCGGGCTTCTTCGGCGTGTCTAAACATGAGGTCTGGTGTGCGGTGGGCAGAGACAACCTTCTTTTCGTAGGCTACACCGAATCGGTCGAGGACTTCTGCTGTTTTTTGCATGGTGACCCAGTCGGATTTTGAGCCCATGATAATGGAAATTGCTGGTTTCATTTCTTCTCCTTTTTTAATAATCGTCTAATGTAGTGCGGACGTAAGCGACCTCCTAAGGCGTTCCATTACTAAAACTGGAGCCTAGGTCTCCAGTTTTCCGCTCCTAGTAGCTTTGCTACTAGGAGTTCCACTACTGCGACGATTATCCTATAGTGGCTCGCTTTCGCTCGCCATGACAATTTTTGTATCTGTTAATCTTTTATTGCCTTGCTTCCGATATCTGTTCGGTAAAAGAGGCCTTCTGTTTTTTGTTGGGATAGTTCTTGGTAGATGATGTCTTGGGATTCTTTGACGGTATCGGCTGTGGTAACCAGCATATAGACACGTCCACCGTTTGATAGCAGTGCTCTGCTATTTTCCGAAAACTTAGACCCTGCATAGTAGGTGATGATATCGCCATCGGTTTTGGCTGGCAACTTGACACCTTTTTCATAGTCTAGCGGGTAGCCCTTGGATGCGACAACCACACCCAGAGTCACACCCTTGTCCGTCCACGTGATGTTCGGCTCCTTGCCATCGAGAATATCCGTGATATTTTGTGCAAAGTCAGATGTTAGGCGAGGCAGGATAATCTGAGTTTCAGGATCTCCAAAACGAGCATTGAACTCGATCACCTTAGGTCCATCAGCTGTCAAGATAAGACCAGCGTAAAGGACACCAAGATAAGGGCGGTCTTCTTGGATCATGCCTTCAAGGACTGGCTTGACAATAGTGTCAACCGCTGTGGTAACCACACTCTGTGGTAAGTGAGGAACTGGCGCATAAGCTCCCATACCGCCCGTGTTAGGTCCCTTATCGCCATCATAGGCACGTTTATGGTCCTGAGCCGTCGGCATGATGTAGAACTTGTCCCCATTGACAAAGGCAAAGAGAGAGAACTCTTCTCCGTCGAGGAATTCCTCGATAACCACACGCGCGCCTGAGTCACCGAACTTATTGTCCAAAAGCATCTCATGAGCGGCTTCGACCGCTTGCTCAACCGTTTCAGCTACGACAACACCTTTCCCAAGAGCCAATCCATCCGCCTTGACGACGATTGGAGCGCCTTTCTCCTCGATATAGGCCTTGGCCTCCTCGAAATCTGAAAAAGTGCCATAGGCTGCTGTCGGAACACCATATTTGACCATGATTTCCTTTGCGAAATCCTTGGACCACTCCAGCTCGGCTGCAGCCCTAGTCGGACCAAAAGCCTTGAGCCCAGCTTTGTTAAAATCATCTACGATACCAGAGGCAAGGGCATCATCAGGACCGATAAAGGCCCAAGCAATATCATTGGCTTTTGCAAATTCAATCAACTTATAATGTTCGGAAATAGAGATGTTTACCAATTCCAGACCATCCAGAGTCATTCCGTCATTCCCAGGAGCTACAAAAACATTTTCAACGTCTTTTGACTCAAGCAACTTCTTGGCAATCGCATGTTCACGACCTCCTGAACCTACAACTAACAGCTTCATCTTTCAACCTCTTTTGCGAATTATTTACTAACATTATATCACAGACGTTCGTTTTAATCTTGTTTCACTTAGCATTTTAAGCCAAAAAAGGAAAGAAACTGTTTTCTTCCCTTTTATCTTTTTAATGTCTAAAATGTCTCACGCCTGTGAAGACCATAGCCAAGCCGTATTTGTCAGCAGCTTCGATGGATTCTTGGTCACGGACAGAGCCACCTGGTTGGATGATGGCCTTGATACCGGCTTTGGCGATTTCTTCCACGTTATCCGCAAATGGGAAGAAGGCATCAGAAGCAAGAACAGCGCCGTCAAGGCGGTCTTTAGCTTGTTCGATGGCGATACGGACTGAAGCCACACGGTTGGTTTGACCAGGGCCAACGCCAAGTGTCATGTGGTCATTGGTCACGATGATACCGTTTGATTTGACATACTTGATGGCTTTCCAAGCGAATTCAAGAGCCGTCGCTTCTGTCTCGGTTGGCTGGCGCTTGGTCACCACTTTCCAGTCGGCTGGACTTTCCTTAACCACGTCTTGGTTTTGCACAAGAAGTCCACCAACCACGCCTGTGTATTCTGCCTCCACTTCACTAGCATCTTGAGCGTCAAATGGCAAAGCAAGGATGCGCAAGTTTTTCTTTTTATTGGTCAAAATGGCTAGCGCTTCATCCGTATAGCTCGGTGCGATAATGATCTCGAGGAAAACGCCGTGCATCTTCTCAGCGGTCGCAGCATCCACCTCACGGTTAAGGACGACAATTCCACCAAAGATAGACACTGGGTCAGACTCGTAAGCATAGTCCCAAGCAGTTTCGATGTCATCTGCCTGACCAATTCCACATGGATTCATGTGTTTCAAAGCTACAACGGTTGGACGATCTTTGAAATCACGGATAATACGAATCGCCGCATCAGCGTCACGAATGTTATTGAAGGACAATTCTTTACCGTTGAGCTGTTTCGCTGATGCAATTGAGTAGTCTGTCGGCAAAGCTTTTTGGTAGAAGTCCGCATCCTGCTGAGGATTTTCCCCATAACGCATTGGTTGCTTGAGGTCATAGGTCAAAGTGAGCTTTTCAGGTTTGCTTTCGCCCACTTGAGCTGTGAAGAACTCTGCAATCAAGGCGTCATAAGCCGCTGTGTGACGAAAAACCCTGGCTGCTAAACGTTGGCGAGTTTCGTAAGTCGTTTCACCATTGGCTGACAACTCGTCCAAAACCACTGCATAGTCAGCAGGGTCTACCACAACCGTCACGCTGGCATGGTTTTTAGCCGCTGAACGAAGCATGGATGGCCCACCGATATCGATATTTTCAACTGCGTCAGCGTACGTCACGTCTGGTTTGAGGATTGTTTCCTTGAAAGGATAGAGGTTGACCACTACAAGGTCGATAAGCTCGATCTTATTGCCCTTAGCCGCCTCAAGGTGGCTATCGAGATCACGACGAGCGAGGAGCCCACCATGGATATTTGGGTGGAGAGTCTTGACGCGACCGTCCATCATCTCTGGGAAGCCCGTCACATCATCGATCGCAATGGTCTCCACCCCAGCATTATCAAGGGCAACCTTAGTTCCACCTGTCGAGATAATCTCCCAACCGAGTTTTTTAAGTTCTTGGGCAAATTCAACAATACCCGCTTTGTCTGAGACGCTGATTAAGGCCTTTTTCGTCATTCTATTCCTCTTTCTTTAGATCCAAGCGCATAGCGACTTCGTTATTTTCTTCTATAAATCCTGTTTCCTGAAAACCCAGACTAGTCAACAGGTGCTTCATTTTTTCATTTCCAACCACATAATCTGCGGTAATATGACTGCAAGCTCTATCCATCTGGGCCTCTTTGATTAGAACTTCCAAGGCTTTTCGACCATAACCTCTTCCTTGGTACTGCTGACCAATCATTATCCGCCAGATAAAGTATTCCGCTTCATCCTTGTCTATTTCTAGCAGGAGAAAGCCAACCACTTGCTTATCCCAATAGATTGCCATCGGAAACACATCTTCGTTTTTCCGGTAGAGCCATGCATCAGCTAAAGAGCGCACATTTGGAGCTACGAAACGTGCTCGTTCATCAGCTTCTGATATTTTCAAATCCAGCACTGCCTGAAAACTGCTCTCATCTACCAATTTCAGTTCAATCATTTTTTCTCCTAGCAAGATTGCGCAATCAAAACTTGATTTACTTCTTACCTTCTCTCCACTCCCAAGCTATCCAGCACCTCTGGATACAACTTGTACTCAGCCTCATGAATACGAGCTTCGAAGCTTTCGATAGTATCATCATCTAGCCGTGGCACACGGACCTGCTTGATAATCTTTCCAGTATCTACACCTGAATCCACCCAGTGAATGGTCACGCCACTCTCAGTAACCCCAGCATCCCAAGCATCCTCAATCCCATGAGCTCCTGGAAATTCGGGCAGGTAGGCTGGATGGATATTGATAATACGCCCCTCGTAGGCTCCAAGTAAGGTTGGCCCAACGATTTTCATGTAGCCAGCGAGGCAAACCAAGTCAATCTGGTGTTCTTCCAAGAGTTCGACAAGAGCAGCTTCGTAGTCCGCCTTGTTCTCAAACTCCTTGAGTTCAAAAGCATAGGACAGGACGCCGAGCTTTTCTGCACGCTCGAGCACATAGGCATCACGATGGTCTGAAAAGACAAACTCCACTGGAAATTCTTCGGCAATCACCTGAAAATTTGAGCCATTACCAGAGGCAAAAACCGCTATTTTTTTCATTTGATGATGACACTTTCGTTTTCTTTCTTGACGATGCGACCAATTTCATAGACTGGTTCATCCAGTAATTCCTTAATACGACCTACATTTTCAGGGCTAACTGCAAACATAAGCCCCACACCCATATTGAAGATTTCAAACATTTCTTCGTGTTTGATCTGACCGTATTTTTCAAGGGCTTTGAAAATCGGAAGCACTGGAACTTTGCTTTCCTCAATCTCAGCAGCTAGGTCATCGGCAAACATACGAGGAACATTTTCGATAAAGCCACCACCCGTGATGTGGGCAATGCCGTTGACCAACCCTTCCTTGATGAGTGGCAAGACAGCCTTGACATAGATACGAGTCGGCTCAAGAAGGACTTCCTTAAGTTTCTTTCCTTCCAATTCTGGCAAGACTTCCTCACCTGTGTAGTCGGTAAAAACACGACGCACGAGTGAGTAACCATTTGAGTGAATACCACTCGAAGCAAGCCCGAGAAGAACATCACCTTCAGCTACTTTTGAGCCGTCTATGATTTGAGATTTTTCAGCCACGCCGACCGCAAAACCAGCCAGATCGTAGTCATCTGCGCCATACATACCAGGCATTTCAGCCGTTTCTCCACCGATGAGAGCAGCGCCTGCCTGCACACAACCTTCTGCCACACCAGCAACGACTTGTTCTAGTTTAGCTGGTTCATTCTTGCCAGTCGCGACGTAGTCAAGGAAGTAAAGAGGCTCCGCACCTGCAGCGATGATATCATTGACACACATGGCCACACAGTCCTGACCGATTGTATCGTGTTTATCGTACTTGATGGCCAGCATGAGCTTGGTTCCGACACCATCAGTCCCTGAGATCAA
The DNA here is from genome assembly GCF_003943415.1 of Streptococcus oralis. Lineage (GTDB taxonomy): Bacteria > Bacillota > Bacilli > Lactobacillales > Streptococcaceae > Streptococcus > Streptococcus oralis_BJ. The sequence goes on from NZ_RJPK01000006.1 coordinate 106,746, forward strand.
GACCGGCTCTTTGACACCTGTTTTTGAAAGGTCAAACATGCCACCGAAACCACCTAGAGCTCCCATAACACCTGCACGCTCCGTACGAGCTACATGCTTTTTAATTCGTTCAACAACTTCATAACCCGCTTCAACATCCACACCCGACTGGGCATAAGCATTTTTATTTGTCATCTTTGTCTCCTCTTCCTTTCATTTAATGGAGAGTCTTTATCCGTCTATTTGTAAAAACTGATCTTGTCACCCAAACTTCTTCGATATTCTTCCTCATAGTCGTAGAGAGGAGTTGGGTAGTCACCGTCAAAGTAAGCGACACAGAGACCACCGTTCGGCGCATCTGTTTCAATACCAATCGAATCAATCAAACCTTCAACAGAAAGATAGGTCAGGCTATCCGCACCAATGATTTGGCAGGTTTCTTCGACCGTATGATTAGCCGCAATCAGCTCCTGACGCGTCTGGATATCAATCCCGTAGAAACATGGATAAGCTAGCGCAGGACTTCCAATAGCAACGTGAACCTCAGACGCACCTGCTTCTTTCAAAAGCTGAACGATACGGCGAGAGGTTGTCCCGCGGACAATGGAATCATCAATCATAACCACACGTTTGCCTTTGACAACACCCGAAACGGCAGACAGTTTCATCCGTACCCCTTGCTCCCGCAATTCTTGAGTCGGTTGGATAAAGGTGCGTTGCGTGTATTGGTTCTTGATGAGACCCATTTCATTTGGCAGACCAGACTCCTCCGCAAATCCCATAGCTGCGCTGAGTGAGGAATTTGGCACACCGACCACGATATCCGCTTCGTGCTTAAATTCACGCGCCAATTGAGCCCCCATACGTTTGCGAGCTGTATGGACATTGACACCGTGGATATTAGAATCAGGGCGAGCAAAATAGATATACTCCATAGAGCAAATCGCCAACTGTGTATCATCTGTATAGCTATCATACTGGATGCCCTTATCATCAATGATCACAATCTCTCCAGGCTTCAAATCTCGAATCCACTCAGCACCAATAACTTCAAAAGCACAGGTTTCTGAGGAAACCACTACCGCTCCGTTGGTCATTTTCCCAATCGAAAGCGGACGGAAGCCATTAGGGTCAAGGGCCGCAATCAACTTATCTTCAAACAACAAGATATAAGCAAAGCCACCTTTAACAAGACTGAGCGCTTCCTTGATTTTGCCCATCAAACTAGGATTGTGACTCCGACGAATCAAATGAGCTAAGATTTCTGAATCAGAGGTTGAGCTGAAAATAGCACCTCTTTGTTCCAATTCTTTCTTAAGAGATTCTGCATTGGTCAGGTTCCCATTGTGAGCCAGCCCAAACTGCATATCATGAAAGCGAAAAATGAAAGGCTGGATATTATCCGCAGAAGCTTCTCCTGCAGTCGCATAACGCACATGTCCAATAGCAGCAGATCCTGTCAATTTATCCAAATTAGCCGGGTTTCTGAATACTTCTGACAAAAGCCCCATATCACGATGGCGCTTCAATTGTCCTTGGTCATTGGAGAGGATTCCTGCCCCCTCCTGACCACGGTGCTGAAGACTGTGGAGCCCAAAATAGGTCATTTTAGCGGCATCTGGATGCCCCCAGATACCGAAAACACCACATTCTTCATTAAGAGATTTTACTTCGTATGTCATTTTTTATACCTAATTTTTATTTGTGTAGCACCAAGAGCTAGATCTACTTGACTTTTACATTACTGATACTATCTATTAGAAAATCTGCAAATCTTACTTTCCAGTAAAGTATTGAACAGCTGATGCGAACAGGTGCTGGTCTTTATTTCCTGGGATGTTTTGGAAAAGACCATCTTCATAACGTTCTGAGTGTCCCATTTTACCGATGATTTGACCATTCTTGCTGGTAATTCCTTCGATAGCATTTACCGAACCATTCGGATTGTACTTAGAATCCATACTTGGTTTGCCGTCAAAGTCAACGTATTGACTGAAAATTTGACCATTGTCACGGAGCTCCGCGAATTCTTCAGCCGTCACGACAAATTTCCCTTCACCGTGCGAAACAGGGATAGCATGGATATCACCCACTTGCACGCCAGCCAACCATGGCGAATTGGTATTGGCAATCCGAGTTTCCACCATCTTGGCCACGTGCTGGTTGGCATCATTGTAGAAAAGGGTTGGACTAGTACTGCTGGCATCCTCGAAGTTCCCGTATGGAAGAAGACCTGATTTGACCAAGGCTTGGAATCCATTACAGATACCGATAATCAAGCCACCACGAGCGATAAAACTATCAATGGCTGCACGCACTTTTTCATTGAGCAGGATATTGACAATAAATTTAGCTGATCCATCTGGCTCGTCCGCAGCTGAGAAACCACCTGCAAAGAAGAGGATGTTAGCCTTGCCGATATTGTCAACCATGGTTTCAACTGACTTGACAATGGCTTCTTCATTCAGGGTCACGAATGGCACCAAGTTGACCTCTGCTCCTTCTTTTTCGAAGGCCTTGGCTGAATCATATTCTGAGTTGGTTCCTGGGAAGACTGGGATGTAAACCACTGGTTTTTCAATAGTTTCTTTAGCTTTGATGACTGCGGTAGAAGCGACAGCTGGAACTTCTTCCAATTCTGTAGCTTGGGCAAATTCTGTTGGATAAACTTCTTCCAGTTTTCCTTGGAAAGCACTGTCAAGCTTGTGTCCATCTAGCTTCACACTGTTGACAAGGAGTGTAAAGTCTGATGTCGTTTGACCGATTTTCTCCACTCCAGCAATTTCTTCAGGAGAGGTGAAGACAAATCCGCCTAGCTGAGCTGTTAATGCCGTTTCAAGTTCAGTCAAGGTTACCTCTGCACCGATATGATTCCCAAAGATAGCAAGAGCTAAGCTTTCAATGACACCGCCGTATTTGACAGCTGATGCAGATGTTACTTTATGGCCAGCTTGGATGGCTTCAAACTGAGCAAAGTTTTGCTTGATCAAGTCAAAATCAATCTCTTGTGCCAAGGCTTGACCTGGAATGTAGTAGATGTTTTCACCAACATTCTTGAACTCAGGAGAGAGGACCTTACGGCTATCTGCCGTCGTCACCCCAAAGGCAACCAAGGTTGGCGGTACGGTCAATTCTTCAAAGGTACCAGACATAGAGTCCTTCCCACCGATAGATGGCAAGCCAAGTTGGATTTGTGCTTCGATAGAGCCTAGAAGAGCCGCTACTGGCTGACCAAAACGCTCAGCTTGCTTGTCCATGCGCTCAAAATACTCTTGGTAAGAGAAACGAGCCTTGGACCAGTTTGCACCAGTAGCCACCAAACGAGCAGTTGCTTCGATAACCGCATAAGCAGCACCGTGGTATGGAGACCATTCTGCCACATAAGGGTTAAATCCTTGCGCCATGACTGACGCAGTATGAGTCACACCGTGTTGAACTGGCAATTTCTGCACAGATGCCTCAGTTGGTGTGAGTTGGTAGCGACCACCAAGTGGGTGATTAACCGTTGAACGACCGACCGAGCAGTCAAAGATGGTCTGCAAGCCTTTTTGACTCGCATGGTTCAAATCAGACAGAACCACAAGGGTATCAGCTTCAAGTGTGTCAGCATTGGTTGTGCGTTCTTCTGGAAGTTTGGCATCCTTGTCCACAACCTTGGCATCAACGACTACGCGCACACCGTTTGTATCAAGGAAACGACGTTCCAAGTCGACAATGATTTCACCATTCCAGTGCATGACAAGATTTGGTTTTTCAGTCACTGTTGCCACAACAACAGCGTCAATATTTTCTTTATTACATTCCGCAACGAAGGCATCTACGTCTTCAGGACGCACCACAACTGCCATCCGTTCCTGTGATTCAGAAATGGCAATTTCTGTACCGTTCAAACCTTGGTATTTAAGAGGCACTTTATTAAGGTCGATTTCAAGACCATCTGCCAATTCACCGATAGCCACACAGACACCACCAGCACCAAAGTCGTTGGATTTCTTGATAAGACGAGTGACATCGCCATTACGGAAAAGACGTTGAATCTTGCGTTCTTCGATGGCATTCCCTTTTTGAACCTCAGCACCAGCAGTCTCTACAGACTCAACCGTTTGAACCTTGGAAGACCCTGTCGCACCACCGACACCATCACGCCCAGTCTTACCACCGAGCAAGATAATCACGTCACCGGCTTCCGGTTTTTCACGGACAACATTGCCCTTAGGAGCCGCACCAACAACTGCACCTAGCTCCATGCGTTTAGCTACAAATCCTGGGTGGAAGTATTCACGAACGTAAGTCGTCGCAAGCCCAATCTGGTTACCATATGAAGAATAACCATGAGCCGCTGTTTTAGAAATGACTTGTTGTGGCAATTTCCCAGCACGCGTTTCTGAAATCGGAGCTGTAATATCACCAGCACCTGAGATACGCATAGCTTGGTAAACGTAGGAACGGCCTGACAATGGGTCACGAATAGCCCCACCGATACAGGTAGCAGCACCACCAAATGGCTCAATCTCCGTTGGGTGATTGTGGGTTTCGTTTTTAAACATGAGGAGCCAAGGTTCCTTGACACCATCAACGTCCACTTCAATTTCAACCGAGCATGCATTGATTTCGTCAGACACTTCCATATCGTCCAAACGACCATTAGCACGCTCATAACGACCGAAAATAGTTGCCATATCCATCAAGGTTTGTGGCTTTTCAGACCGACCTAGTTCCTCACGCATGGCAATATACTTGTCATAAGTCGCTTGCAATTGCTTTTGGAATTTAGAAGCTGAGAAATCAATGTGTTTCAACTCGGTCTCAAAAGTCGTGTGACGGCAGTGGTCAGACCAGTAAGTGTCCAAAACCTTGAGTTCCGTCTCCGTCGGCACGCGCCCGATTGATTTGAAATAGTCTTGGATAAAGAGCAAATCATCCACTTCCATGGCCATCCCTTGCTCGGCCTTGTAGCGAGCAAAGTTGTCTGCTGTATAGCTTTCAAAGAAAGTCAATTTAGGAATGGTCTTGTCCGACTCTGAAAATTCCTGCTTGGCAATCCCTGTCGTGATGTCCTTGAAACGAGAATCAACTGGATTGAGCAAGTAGTTCTTGACCGCCTCTAACTCAGTCGCATCAATATCTTTATTGACCAGATAAAGCTGGGCTGTGTTGACTGTTACATCACTTGAACTTCCCAGTAAAAGCAAGGCTTCCTGTGAAGAAACTGCACGCTGGTCAAATTGACCAGGCAGGCTTTCAATGGCAAAGAAAGCATAGTTGGCAAGATCCGCTTGCACGGCCGCTTCGTCCAAGACATGATCCGTCACCTGCTCAGAGAAGATGTGTTTTTCCGCAGGTGCAAACAAGTTCTCTGCCAAATCAAAGACATCATAAACCTGCACAATGCGAATACTTTTTAAGGTTGAAAGTCCCAAGTTGTGCTGGAGCTCCCTTACCAAACTCTCTGACTTGACCTGAAAATCAGCCTTTTTCTCAACAAAAATACGTTTATCCATCAATTCTTATTCCTTTATTTCAGCTCTTGCAATGTTCCCAACGACCTTGAGAGTCTTGCAAACCGATTATTTCAATCCTTGCAACTTCTCCCAGACGATCTCATAAACGTCTGTTAATTCACCTAGCCCCCTACGGAAAACATCCTTGTCCATGTGGTTGCCATCTGCGTCCCACAAACGGCAGTTATCTGGTGAAAATTCGTCTGCCAAGATAATCTTACCATCCTTGTCAAAACCGAACTCTAGCTTAAAGTCAATCAATTTAAGTCCAATCTCAGCAAACCAAGCCTTTAAAAGTTCATTGATACGACGGGTTTCTTCCTTCAAGTAAGCAATCTGCTGGTCATCTGCAATCTTTAGGAATTTCACATGCTCATCATTGATAAACGGATCATCCAAATCATCATTTTTATAGTAAAATTCGACAATCGGAGTCTCAAATGCGATGCCCTCATCAACGCCAAAACGTTTTGAAAAGGATCCAGCCGTGTAGTTGCGGAGCACAACTTCTAGAGGAATAATCTCAACCTTTTTATTGAGTTGTTCCGTATCCGAAAGTTTCTCCACAAAGTGAGTCGCTACACCAGCAGCATTCAACTTTTCAAAAATAAAAGATGAAATCTGATTATTTAAAACTCCCTTGCCCGCAATCTGCTCCTTCTTGACACCGTTGAAAGCAGTCGCCTGGTCCTTGTAAGTTGAAATAATGAGATTTTCATCCTCAGTTGTATAGATATCCTTGGCTTTTCCCGAATAGATCAATTCTTTTGACATTTTAAAGTTCGCCTTTCATATTTCTTTACTTCATTCTACTACAAAATAACGGAAATAGCAAGAATTTGCGAACGACGGCGAAGGTAGCTCTTTTTAACATTAAGAAAAACTGTAAAATCGAAACATTTTACAGTTTTAAAAGTATAATATTGCGTTAAAGACAAACATTATTCTCTATTCAAAAATTGATCCCAATAATAGCGCAAATAACTCTTCTTTCCTGTGATTAGTGTCAAACGTCCTTCTGAACCGTAGCGAAGTTTTTCTGCCTGTTCAGGAGCCAGACTTGTCTCTGCCTCTATTTTAAAGAAATTTCCCTTTTCAGTCTTGGTAGCTGTCGCATCAATATTCGTAATCGCAGAAACAAGAACGAGCTCTTTGTTGGCATCCTTGTTTGTAGTAAAACGGATAGAATCACCTACCTTAAGTCTTGCAACATCTTTTGAACTGAGATAAGCTGTGAGTTTGGTTTTTCTTTCTCGTTCCAAGGCCGGGTAGAGTTGGGCTAGCAGGGTTCCTTCTGCAACCATGGTAGAATCACTGGTCTCAGGATTAAGGTGAAGTACCCCATCCTCGCTTGCTGTAATCTTCCCCTTATCTAGGAGACCTCCTTGGACTTTCTTACCCGACTCCGCTTCTAAAATTTTCTGATCCAAAAGGGTTAATTCCTGACCGACTTTGACTAGGTGCTGGGACTTAAGGGATTCAAGCTGACTATCCAGTCCACTTGCGTAGGCTTGTTGAGCTCCAGATCCCGCATACTGTACACGATAAGTAGCTAAACTAGACTCTAGCTGGGCAATTTGAGCATCCACCTGTGCAATAACTTGCGATTTAGCTTGCGGATCTTCTCCAGCTTGGTTTTTATAGGTCTGGTAAAAAGAGTAGGCTGGATTCTGACTATCCAGTTGATCTCCCTTTTCAATCGCTGACTTAGCTGTGTTGTAGTCTCGGATTTTATCCTGTGTTTGTCTGATAAGATTGCCAATCTCGGACTGACTCTGACTTGCTGCCGCATTCTGTGAGGAGATGCTGGCATTTTGCTGAGAAACATTACTCCTAAGACTACTAGCTTGGCTGAGATAGTCTCGAAACATCTCCTGATAACCAAACTTATCCGCCTCTGGAAATTGATCACTCCCCTCTTTCAAACTGGAGTGCAAATAACCCAACTGCTTTTTTTGATCCTTAAACATCTCCAACTGACTGGTGTATGCTTCAACCTGAACAGCTTCCGCCCCTTGCTGGTACTGAACCAGTAGATCTCCCTGCTTGACTAGTTTGTTTTCTTCTAGATAATTGGCCACGATGCGTTGATTGCTAGTCGACTGGATGTTGGCAATGATCCGACTAGGTTCGACAGTAGCTCGGGTAGACAAACTAATCTCCTTCTCTGCATAAACTGCAAAGCCAAGTAAAAACACGAGCAGAAGAAACATGGGTACAATCACCCGACTGGAAAAATTATGGTAACGACGATGGTAAAACTCCGCACTTTCTAAAAATTCTGGTTTCATCTTCTCCTCTTTCTAGCTATTGACCAAATGAGCGTAAAATCCACCTCGAGCAAGCAAGTCTGCATGGGTACCTTCTTCGACAATCTTGCCCTGATCCAAGACAACAACTTTCTCTGTCCGCTCAGCAATGGTCAAGCGGTGGGCGATGAAAATCAAGGTCTTGTCCAAAGCCATGAGATTATCCACGATCCGCTTCTCTGTCAAAATATCCAGACTGCTAGTTGCCTCATCCAAGATCAAGACAGGTGCATCCGTCAAGAGAGCACGCGCCAAAGCGATTCGCTGCCGTTGTCCGCCAGAAATTCCAGCTCCGTCCGAAGTCAACTCTGTCTGGTAATTCAGTGGCATGCGCTCAATATCTTCCCGAATCTCAGCTAACTCGACTGCTCGCAGAACATCCTCCTGTGTCGTCCCCTCCTTGGCTCCAAGGAGAAGATTCTCCAAAATCGTCCCGTTAAAGACATAAGGCTGTTGAGGCAGATAGTTAATGTACTGGCGCAAAGCTTTTTTATCAATCTGATTGAGATTGACACCACCCAGACTAATCTCTCCCTGACTTGGATCGTAAAAATTAACCATCATCTTGGCCAAGGTGGTCTTTCCCGACCCTGAAATCCCCACGAAAGCCATCTTAGATCCTTTCGGAATGGTCAAATTGATATCCGACAAGACGTCACGACCATAGCCATACTTATAGTGAACCTGCTTGAAGGTCATCTCTCCCTTCATCATGCTCAGATCTTCTACCGTTTTCTTCTCCTCAAACTCCGAAGCTACTAGATAAACCTCATTTAAGCGATTATTGGCAACCTGCGCTGTCTGAAGTTTGGTTTGTAGGTTGATGATATTTTCCAAAGGATTGGTAAAGTAAACAAGCAAAGTATTATAGGTAATCAGCTGACCCAAACTCATCTTGCCATCCATGACGAGAACTGCTCCCATCCAGAGAACGGCAACATTGAGCAGGAGCTGAGCAACTTTTTTCAATGCCTTTTGCTGACTTTCTGCCCGACTATAGGTAAAAGATTTTTTCAGATAAGCTACAAATTCCTTATCAATCTTTTGATAGCGTGAACTTTCACTAGTCAAAGATTTAATAGTCTCAATACCGTTGATGTCCTCGATGATAGAAGAAGACAGAACTGCATTGGCTTCCATAGTGTCCCGATTCATCTTTTCAAAAGGCTTCATAAAGGCAAAGATAATCACTGTATAGATGGGAAGTGCAAGCAGACTAATGAAAAAGAGCGTCATATTTTGTGAAAACAAGACAAGCGAAATAATCAAAATCGTCGACACATCTAAAAAGATAGACAAGATGGTCGAAGCTAGCGCATCAATGATACTATTAGCATCCGTAAAACGAGATACAATCTCTCCTGTCCTGCGTGTCGCAAAAAAGGACATCGGCAGGTGAAAAACATGCTTGATGTAGGACAAAATCACGTCAATTGACAAGCGTTGCCCAAGGACCAGCAAGAGATACTCCTGAGCATAAGACAAAATCTGCTGGAGAATATAGACGATGACCAAACCAATAGAAATAATTCCTAGCGTCGTACGCATCTGGTCTGGTACGTAACTATCAATGATGGACTGAAGATAATAAGAACCTACAATGTTGATCAGGGTTACCAAGAGTGTCGCTAGGACGATATTGGTAATTAAGCCACGCTGTTTGAGTAAGATTGGCAAGAAGGATAGGAGCCCCTGTTTTTTCTCCTTATGGGGCTTATAGTCCGGAGATGGCGCCATAAAGAGACTGACCCCTGTCCACTCTTGCGCAAATCGCTCACGGGAAATCTTGGTCAGCTTGACACCAGGATCTGGATCAGCGATATGGATGGTCTTCTTATCCTGACCTATCACCACATAATAGTGGAGCAATTTGCCTTCCTTGAGCACATGAGCCACAAAAGGAAAGGTCAAATCTGGCAAGTCAAAGAGCGTCATATCCGCCTTGATCGCTCGCGTCTCAAAGCCAATCTCCTCTGCCACCTTGACCAAGCCCAAAGCCGTCGTCCCATCCATGGTCGTCTTGGCCAACTCTCGTAGATGAGCCAAGGAGTAATAACTGCCGTAGTAGCCAAAGACCATTGCTAATGAAGCTACACCGCAGTCCATCTGATCCACCTGAGGACGATAGTGTCTTTTCCCAAATTTCATATCCATCTCCTTTTTTCTAACAATCTCTTAAAAACTTTGTAAGATTATTTTAACCAAACGAAGAAGAAATCGGAAAATTATTTCTGAAAAAACAATATTCATACCTGAACAGCACTTTTAGTCAAAGCAAATAGGCAGAACAAGTGTCCTGCCTAGATCATTCAATTACAAAGATTTCTTACCTTTCCCACTTCTTTTGTGAATGGTGTATAAAACGATAAACGAAAACACAGGTGGTACCAGATAACTACTTTCACTCATTGTCACCTGAAATCCAAGAGTTGCTAGTATCGTAAAGATGAGAATATTCATTAAAAATAGAAAAATAAATACAATGAAGGATTTTAAAATCTTATTCATTTCGGTTCTCATTACTTTCTTTACTTTCTCTTTTGAGAATAGTATGGTATTTTACCGCTATGTAAATGATTAAAAGAAGTAGGGGATAAGAGAATAAGTCTGAGACTTCCATGAAATTTACACTATACTTCCCTGGTAATAGCCTATAGTCCATTAAAACTTGAAGGATAGAAAGTACAATGCGTACTAGTAGAAGACCCCCTAATAAGATCACTTCTTTTTTAACATACGGACACCTTCCTCACTAAATGCAGATTATGGTTCATTGGTCTAACACTCCAAGATTTATTTTATGCTGGAGCTACAGAGATCAGACTCATGTTGTCATCGTTTGTTATCTTTTTCTTCACTTCTATAAAGTAAGATAAAGGTCATCAAGAATAATGAAATCGTAGGTATATCAAAATATTCAAACCATGTAGGTAGATTTATTTTGTTTACATCAGCTACGATTCTAATAATTAGATAAGCCATCGAGCTAAATAATACAGTGGTCTCTAGCCAAGCTTTGCGTAGTAATTGAACAACTTTCATCCCAAACTCCAATCTGATAGTCCATCAATTTCCAATCTTGCTTTCTTTTGTTTTGTACTTGTATCCTACATAAAACAACCCAAGCAGAATCGGATAGGTTTCTGGATAAAATAGGGTATTGATCGGATTTTTCAAAATCAAATACGTTACGATGTAGATAATAAGCGATACGATAAAATACCCCTCAGCAAATCCTAATAAGAATTGTTTCATGGTAGACTCCTATTTACCTGATAAGAAAGGCGGAAAAACTCCGCCATTCACATGCACAAAATCCTTTTCATTCAGATTGATCTTTTATAGTTTTGATTATCTTTTGACAAATCTTTACAAAAAATACCAAAATAGCCAGAAGCAAGCAAGCCAACTAAAGTCCATTGCCAATCAAAGGATACTAATGAACCTGTACGAATCACATGAAGCGCAAGATGCAGGCCGATTGCCAACAAAGGAAATACAGTGGCTAATTTAGGTAAGAGTGTGTTGAGATTAATGTTGTGATTCATGGTTAATTTCCTTACCTACTTTATCCCAAATTTTTAGCTTAACGTCTACTTCCTAGATAACGCCCATACATATAAGAAGCTACTCCTAATATACCCCAAGCTATTGCTGTGGAAGTAGTGACAACGAAGCCTCCTTCAGTAAGAGCCAAATCTGCTTCTGTCATGATGTCAAATTTTTCATCCAGTTTTTTCATTTTTCTCTCTCCTTTTTAAATAATACTGGCTAATCCAATAGCTACTCCAACCAAAAGCTCTACTATTCCTGAAGCTGATATAATAATTACTGAAAATTCTTCTGAAATCTTCATTTATTTCTCCATTTTTTTAGTTCTTTTTTCATTGATAGTAACTAAAAGATGACTATTCAATAGTATTTCCCACACACTAACAATAGTTCTCTTTAAACCTTGTTTTTGCCTGAATCCAAATAACTCATCATTAAAATAAGGATTGGAATCCATAATTCCGAGCCTACATACTGATCAACTTTAAAGGTAATTACATTTAAATCACCTAGAACGCAGAGTGCTCCAAAACTGATTAAAAGCACGCCTATTAAATTTTTTCGATTTTTCATACCTAATCACTTTTTATCCAAACCTACGTTTTAAATCTTGCCCGATTAATCTACCGCCAAGGAAAATAGTCACTCCAATACCAATCGTAGCGAATGTGATCACGCCTCCATCAGTATTCATTAATTCGTCTTCTGTCAACTCTGGCCAATTATTTAAATTATTCATATTCATTTTATCCTCCTATTATCACATAAAGTATCCCCAAGCAATACCGCCAATAAGTAGGATGCCCCCTACTACCACAGCAGTAACAGAACCCCCATCCACATCCATCAACTCTTCTTCTGTAAGAGTTACAAAGTTCTGTTCCATTTTGTCAAAGTTTGTCATCTTTTTTCTCCTTTATTTCTATTTTTTAGTTTACGACTTCTAGATTTTAAACCATTTTAAAAACCAGATTGGATAAATTACTGAAATCATTTTTTCTCTCCTTCCTTTTCTTCTCACTTATCTATTCGAGAAGTGATTTAAAATGAACAGGTAAATTTCATTTATTTTAAATACCATTTGATAAACCATGGCAATAAGATTGGTAAATACATCGCGTAGTCTCCTTCCTTTTCCTCTTACCTATCTATTCGAAAAACAATTCGAAAATGAACAACTGTTTCATTTTTATTTTAAAAACCACTTGATGTACCATGGATACAAGATTGGCATGTACATGAACGTTCCTCCTTTTTTCTTTCTCATCTCTTTATTCGCAATTTCTACAAAAAATTTTAACGTTTTTCTTTTTTCTGCAAACAAAAAAACAACATGACTTGCATGTTGCTTTTGGCTATATCTTACCTTTAATAGTTCTGACCACATCTGCTACACTTTGCAATTGGTCAATTTCCTCATCGCTGATCTCGATACCAAATTCATCTTCTAGCGTCAAGACAAACTCCATCAAGTCCACTGAGTCTGCATCGAGATCGTCTTTCAAACTCAAAGCTTCTGTCACGACAAAGTCTTCTCCCTGTCGCTCTTGGATAATGTTCACAATACGGTCAAAAATTTCTTTTTCTGTCATCTTTTTATTCTCCTGAAAATTCACGCGCAGTTTGAGCAACTACGTCTGTTTCGAGCATGGTACGAATTTGGCGAATCGTACTGTACACAGCTTTAGCATCACTTGAGCCATGAGTCTTAACAACAGGTGCCTTGACACCAAACAAAACAGCGCCTCCAACATCTGAATAGTTGAGTTGCTTTTTCAAACCTTTAAGGCCATCCTTGAGAAGGAGAGCACCAAGTTTTGCTCGAAGACCACCACCTGTAATAGTCGTCTTGAGCAAGCCCATGATTCCCATAGCTGTACCTTCGATGGATTTGAGCACAGCGTTTCCCGTGAAACCATCTGTTACGACAACATCCGCAACGCCATTCATCAAATCACGCGCTTCCACGTTTCCGACAAAGTTCAAACTTTCATCAGCTATTAGCAAGTCGTATGTTTCCTTACGAAGCGGATCTCCCTTGCTGCTTTCTGTTCCATTGTTGAGCAAACCAACACGTGGTTTCGAAATCCCACGAACATTCTTGGCATAGAAGGAACCCAAAACAGCATATTGATGCAGGTGTTGGGCTGTGTTTTCCGCATTGGCTCCAAGGTCTAGCATGTCAAAGCCTTTGCCATCAATGGTCGGTAAGGTCGACATGAGTCCAGGACGGTCGATATTCTTGATACGACCTACAATGAAGAATCCTGCAGCCAACAAGGCACCTGTATTCCCAGCCGAGAGGACAGCGTCTGCCTCTCCTTCTTTGACTGCCTTAGCCGCTAATACCATACTGGCATTTTTCTTCTTACGGATAGCTTTTGTCGGCTCATCATCTGAGTCAATTTTCTCATGCGTATGGATGATGCTAACGCGCTCTGTAGCTGTTAGATATTGCTTGATTTTAGCTTCATCTCCGTAAAGTTGAATCTCAATATCTGAAAAGTCAGCTAGGGCTTGGTTGACACCCTCAACGATGGCTTGAGGTGCATAATCGCCCCCCATAGCATCTACTGCGATTTTTTTCATTTGTCTTCCTCTTTTAGTAATTGTCCCCAGTCGGCTAGGGAATCGATAAATTTCTTTGATTTTAGGTGAATCCCGACGTACTCTTCGTAGATCTGATCCATAAACTTGCGCAAGTCTTGCTTGATTTCGGACTTGAGCGAAATGGTTTCCAAGGTCTCAAAATCAATAGCTTGAAATTGATTGAGCAGATAAGGGATATTGGGATTCAGATGGCAACGTTTCTCGTCCTCATGATAATGGCCTGGGCAGAGGCAGGCTCCATATTTGAAAGAAAAGTCAAAGGCCTGACCAACCCGATGACAAAAGACACACTCATTAAAATTGAGCCCAATTCCAAATCGGGTCAAGATTTGAATTTCAAAAATATTGGTCAAAACTTGATAATCTAAGCCCTCTTCCATCAACTCTAAAGTCTTTCTCAAGAAGGCAAACAAGGGAGCATCCTGCTGATTATCCTGCAAACTAGCATCTGCAAGAGCTGCTACGTAGGTCGCATAGGCCATGACAAAGAGGTCACTATTAATCTTGGGAAAGGTCATCACCTCATGATAGTCCTCGATGTAACTGAGCCCATCATCATTGATTCGCAAGAGAAATCGTGCCAACACCAATGGCTGAATAACAGGAGCCAGTTTGGACTGACCAGCGTGTTTGACAAAAAACATGCGTTTGCCAGCCTGCTCGGTAAAAATTTTGACTAGCTTGTCATCCTCACGAAAGTTACGATTGTAGAGCACCAAGCCTTGACTCGTGATAGACTGAATCATGCTTCTCTCATATACTCCTCAAGTCGTTTCATGGCCTCTGTGATCGTTTCCATGCTGGCCGCATAAGACAAACGCACATAGCCTTCTCCGTAACGCCCAAAGGCAGCACCCGGGATAAAGGCAACGGCTTTCTTCTGAGCAAAATCCTTGAGAAAAGAAAAGGAATCTTGATCGTAACCCGCTGGAATTTTAGCAAAGATATAGAAGGCCCCGTCTGGTTTAATAATCTCAAAACCAAGAGCAGTCATCTTCTCGATAATATAATCTCGACGCTGAATGTATTCCTTCTTCATAGGCTCTGCGTCGTTTTTACCAGCGGTCAAAGCCTCCACCGCAGCATGTTGAGCCATAGTGTTTGCGGCAGTTACCAAGTACTGGTGACTCTTGATTAACTGGGCTGTGAAAGCAGCAGGTGCAAAGATAAAGCCTAAACGCCAACCTGTCATAGCATGCGATTTAGACAAGCCATTGATAATAATAGCCTGGTCTCTCAGCATAGTTCCTAGAGACACATGAGCTTCCCCTGTATAGGTCAATTCTGAGTAAACCTCATCACAGACAACGAAAATCTCATACTTGCGTAAAACTTCTGCCAAGGCTTCCAACTGCTCCCGACTATAGGTAATTCCTGTCGGATTAGCCGGATAGTTGAGAATAACCGCTTTGAGCTTGTCACCTTGCTCCAAAATTGCCTTTTCCAACATTTCAGGAGTCAAGACAAAACCATTTTCAGTCGTGTCAATCTCGACAATCTCTGCCCCAACTAGATTGACAATCGGCTCATATCCTGGATAGGCAGGAGCTGGTAAGAGAACCTTGTCTCCCTCTTCCAAAATAGCTGTCAAAGTAGCAGATAAAGCCTCTGTCGCCCCAATTGTAACCAAGATTTCATTTTCAGGATTATAATCTAGCTGGTATTTTTCTTTTACAAAATCACTGGCTGCCTGGCGCAAGGTCAGCAGGCCACTCATCCCTGTATAGTAGGACTGGTTCTGGTCAATGGCTCGCTTGGCTGCCTCCTTGACATGATCTGGCGTTGTAAAATCAGGCTCTCCCAAGGTCAAACGCAGAACTCCAGGGATCTTTGAAATTGCCTGATCAAACTGACGAATCAAGGACACTTGAATCTTATCTAATTGTTTATTAAAGCGCTTGGTTAAGTCCATAGATACCCCCTTGCTTACAGAACATAGTACTATTATACTACAAAAGCTCCCTGACCGCAAAATCCATCTGAAACCTGTATTTTTCACTTTCTATTTTACTTTTTTTCTCGACAGGACTATAATAATAAGTGCTTATTTTCGGAGGTTTATATGTCATTTTTATCAAAAAATGGAGCAGGAATCTTGGCCTGCCTTCTCATTTCTATCGTATCTTGGTTCCTGGGAGGATTTTTCCCCGTCGTGGGTGCACCTGTCTTTGCAATTTTTGCTGGAATGCTCCTCCACCCCTGGCTCTCACCCTACAAACAACTAGATGCAGGTTTGACCTTTAGTTCCAAGAAATTGCTCCAGTATGCAGTTATCTTGCTCGGTTTTGGTCTCAATATCTCGCAAGTCTTCGCAGTTGGACAATCTTCACTCCCTGTCATCCTTTCCACCATTTCGATTTCCTTAATCGTCGCCTACCTCTTCCAGAGCTTTTTTGCTTTGGATACTAAACTGGCTACTTTGATTGGAGTGGGGTCCTCGATCTGTGGTGGTTCTGCCATTGCTGCGACAGCACCCGTTATCCAGGCCAAGGAAAAAGAAGTCGCCCAAGCCATTTCCGTTATCTTTTTCTTCAATGTCTTAGCGGCGCTTATCTTTCCAACTCTAGGAACCTGGCTTCACCTATCAAATGAAGGCTTCGCCCTCTTTGCAGGAACTGCAGTCAATGACACTTCTTCTGTAACGGCTACCGCCAGCGCCTGGGACAGTCTTTATCAGACCAATACCCTTGAGTCTGCAACCATTGTTAAACTCACACGCACCCTTGCCATTATTCCTATCACGCTCTTTCTCTCCTACCGACAAAGTCGCCAGCAAAAAAACAGCCAAGATTTCCAACTGAAAAAAGTTTTCCCACTTTTTATCCTTTACTTTATCTTGGCTTCTCTGCTAACTACCATTCTCACTTCATTAGGTGTCAGCGGTGACTTCGTTGCACCTCTCAAGCAACTCTCCAAATTCCTTATCGTCATGGCCATGAGTGCCATCGGTCTCAAAACCAATCTGATTGGCATGGTTAGATCCAGTGGCAAATCTATTGTCCTTGGAGCCCTTTGCTGGATTACCATCATCCTCACCAGTCTTGGCATGCAAGCATTGATTGGTACTTTATAATACAAAAAGGTAGCCTACTGGCTACCTTTTATTGTTCAAGAATTAAGCGTGTATGTTCTCTCTTGATACAGCGATTCATCACGATGTCATCGCATCCTCCAGCACGCAAGATTTTTTCTGCTTCTAGACTTTCAAGTCCTAGTTGTGCCCAAAAAATCTTGGCATCAGCCTTGAGAAAATCACGCGCCACATCTGGCAGAAACTCGCTGCGACGGTAAACATTGACAATATCCACAGGAAAAGGAATCTCAGCTAGGCTTGCATAAGCCTTTTCTCCCAAGATTTCACCACCTGCAGCCTTGGGATTGACTGGAATGATTTTATAGCCTCGAGCCTGCATTTCCTTGGTCACTCGATTGCTGGTTGTCTCCTCACGGTCGGACAAGCCCACCACTGCTAACGTTTTACTGGTTGTCAGATACTGACGGACCACTCCATCACTTGGATTGATAAATTCTTGGCTCATAGAAATCCTCCTTTTTCATCAGTATAGCATATTTTGAAAAGGCTTGCAGATTTTGACTACAAAAAATCTCCTAGCAAGAAAAGAAACTTGCTAGGAGTTCTGTCTACTTCAAGTGAAAGATTAAATCTTTTTCTCAATGCTAAACAAAGGAGAAAGAGGGCGTTTTTCATGGATACGCACGATGGCATCTCCTAGAAGGTGGGCAATCGAAATTTGTTCAATCTTATCAATCAAACGCTCTTCTGGTAGGTAGATGGTATCCAAAACAACCAATTTTTTAATAGCTGATTTTTGGATATTATCCATAGCTGGCCCTGAAAGAACTGGGTGCGTACAGCTTGCGTAAACTTCAACAGCACCTGCTTCAGCAAGAGCATCCGCCGCATGACAAATGGTTCCAGCTGTATCGATCATATCGTCAATCAAGATACAAGTCTTACCTTCTACCTTACCGATAATGTTCATCACTTCGCTGGTATTCATCTTGTCTACACTACGACGTTTGTCAATAATCGCAATCGGAGTTTTCAAAAACTCTGCCAATTTACGAGCACGAGTCACCCCACCATGGTCTGGGCTGACAACCACGTAGTCAGATCCAACCATGCCACGGCGTTCAAAATAGTCCGCAATCAATGGAGCACCCATCAAGTGATCTACGGGAATATCAAAGAATCCCTGAATCTGCGCAGCGTGCAAATCAATCGTCAACAAACGATCTACCCCAGCAACTTCTAGCATGTTTGCAACGAGTTTTGCAGTGATTGGCTCACGCGCGCGCGCTTTTCTATCCTGACGTGCATAGCCATAGTAAGGCATGACAACGTTGACAGATTCTGCACTAGCACGCTTCAATGCGTCCACCATAATCAAAATTTCAAGTAAATTATCATTTACAGGTGAACTAGTTGATTGTAGGATAAAGACGTGTTTTCCACGGATTGATTCTTCAATGTTGACCTGAATCTCCCCATCTGAAAATTGGCGAACAGTCGATTTCCCCAACTCTATCCCAATTTCTTGCGCCACACGCTCTGCCAATTCTCTATTAGAAGAAAGGGCAAACAGCTTTAAATCAGAAAAAGACATGATTTCCTCCGGTATTTATGTATCGCTTGTTTTTTACACAACATTTTCCATCTACCATTGTAGCGCTTTTTCCTTTATTTTTCAATCAAAAATAAAACAAGAGCAAACATTTATACCCTTGTTTTTTACTATTTTATATTGGCTATATTAAAATTAAAAATCCTACATTTTAACAATCGATTTTATGCTAGAATTAGAATTCTGCGAGATGAAGTTAGTATACTTCTCTCATACTTCCTGTATCCACATCATAGACAGCACCTGAAATAACCACATCATCAGGAATCAGTGGAGATTCTCGAAGCAACTGCATATCCTCTCTCACACTCTCTTCAACATCCTGAAAGGGTAAAAAATCTTGACCAGAAACATCAACCCCGAGCTCGTGCTTCAAATGCTCTTGAAAAGACTCATTTTGAAAGGTTTGAGCTCCACAGTCTGTATGGTGAAGCACCACAATTTCACGTGTGCCCATTTGTTGCTGGGAGATCACCAGCGAACGAATCATGTCCTCTGTTACTCTACCGCCAGCATTCCGCAGGATATGGGCATCCCCAAGTGCTAAACCTAGAGCTTGCGCAACGTGCAGACGTGAGTCCATACAGGTCACGATAGCTACTCTGGTTTTGGGTTTAAGTGGCAGATTTAACTGCCCATGTAGGGCAACATAAGCCTGATTGGCTTGCATAAACTGTTCAAAATACGACACGATTTCCCCCTTAAAAATTTGATAATCAAATTTTTCTCCTATCTTATCATTTTTAAGAGGATTTGTCACGGATTATGCAAAGACCTTTTTCAAAACTTCCTGAATAGTCGTCACTCCAATAATCTCAATTTCCTTGGGTGGAGTGATTCCTGTCAAGGAATTCTTGGGTACATAAATCTTGGTAAAGCCCAGTTTTGCTGCTTCATTGATGCGTTGTTCGATACGATTCACGCGCCGAATCTCTCCAGTCAAGCCCAATTCTCCCACAAAACATTCCTGAGGATTGGTAGGCTTGTCCTTGTAACTAGAGGCAATAGCCACTGCAACGGCTAAGTCAATGGCAGGCTCATCCAATTTGACACCACCAGCAGATTTGAGATAGGCATCCTGATTTTGCAAGAGAAGTCCTGCCCGCTTTTCCAAAACAGCCATAATCAGACTTGCACGATTGAAATCAAGGCCTGTCGTAGTACGCTTGGCATTCCCAAACATGGTCGGTGTCACCAAGGCCTGTACCTCCGCCAAAATCGGACGAGTTCCTTCCATAGTTACCACGATTGACGAGCCAGTGGCCCCGTCCAAACGCTCCTCTAGGAAAACTTGACTCGGATTGAGCACCTCAACCAATCCGCCCGACTGCATCTCAAAGATACCAATCTCATTAGTGGAACCAAAACGGTTTTTGACCGCTCTCAAGATACGAAAGGTATGGTGACGCTCCCCTTCAAAGTAAAGCACTGTATCCACCATATGCTCCAACATACGCGGACCAGCCAGAGTACCTTCCTTGGTCACATGCCCTACGATAAAGATGGCAATGTTATTAGTCTTGGCAAGCTGCATGAGCTCAGCAGTTACTTCGCGCACCTGAGACACAGATCCTTGCACCCCTGAAATTTCAGGAGACATAATAGTCTGGATAGAGTCGATAATGAGAAAGTCTGGTTGGATGCGCTCCACCTCAGCACGAACACTCTGCATATTGGTCTCGGCATAGAGATAAAATTCGCTATCGATATCTCCCAAGCGCTCTGCTCGTAACTTAATCTGCTGAGCGGACTCCTCCCCACTGACATAGAGAACGGTCCCTACTTGAGACAACTGGGTTGAAACTTGTAGGAGAAGGGTTGATTTCCCGATTCCTGGATCCCCACCGATAAGGACGAGACTCCCTGGTACCACTCCGCCTCCAAGTACACGGTTGAATTCCTCCATCTCCGTCTTGGTTCGATTGACGTTGATTGAAGTCACCTCAGTCAGTTTCATAGGCTTGGTTTTTTCACCTGTCAAGGACACACGCGCATTCTTGACCTCAGCAACCTCAACCTCTTCTACAAAAGAAGACCAAGATCCACAGTTAGGACAACGCCCTAGATATTTTGGGGAATTATACCCACAATTTTGACATACAAATGTCGCTTTTTTCTTTGCGATGATAAACCTCTTTCTAAATCTCTACCTCACACTCAATCACTTGACAAAAATCAATCTTCTCGTCTGGTACAAACTGACGTATTAGCATACGATGAGCTATAACAACTACAGTCTGATGTTCTCGATACTTAGCCATAGATTCTAGAAATCGAGACTTCATTTCCGCAGCTGTCTCATACTGAATAGGACTATTAGGAAGCAACTCCCCCTTGTTTTCTAAAAACAGACATCTAGCTGTTTCAAAGTTCTCTATACCTGCTTCATAAACCTGCCATTCGTGTAACAAAGGCTCCACCCTCAAAGGAAGGCCTGTAGCACAGGATACATAAAAAGCCGTTTCTAATGCTCGCGTCACTGCAGAAGACACCAGTATATCAGCTGATTGTAGCAAGGGATTTTGGCAAAGTTTCTGAGCTTGTTGCCGTCCTTCCTTAGATAAAGGTGCTAAATCCATCCCAAAACCTGTATAAGAACGTTCCTCTAACTCACGGTAATCTGGCTCCCCATGACGTACAAAGATAATCTTCATCTTAATGCCCTGTCGATCCAAATCCACCAGTCCGCACGCCATCAGCTGCATCTCCGTCTGCGATTAAAAATGGTGCAAAGACAGCCTGAACCACACGTTCCCCAACTTCAAGAACTACTTCCTGATCAGTAATGTTTTTCATCTGAGCAAAAATATGTCCCTCATTACCGGAATTGCCATAATAATCCCCATCAATAACCCCCACAGAGTTGATCAAGACCAACCCCTTCTTACGAGGATTTGAGGAACGATCATAAAGATAGAGAACTTCTGTTAGCTGCATATAAGCCTTGACTCCTGTTGGGACGAGAACAATCTCTCCTGGAGCAATCACAGTGCGTTCCGCAACCTTTAAATCATAACCAGCTGCATGGGCTGTCTCACGCTTAGGTAGCAAATTTTCATCTGTAAAACTCGAAACCAATTCAAAACCACGAATTTTCATATTTTCTCTTTTCTATAATCATTTATTCTAGGCTATTTTATCTTATTTATTCGAAAAAAGCACGAAAAAAGAGCACACAATTCACATCGCTTAGGGCTGCTGGATTCCTCCCCTGACCCGCTTCACGCAGAACTGTTGCTCCACTATTCATTATACCACATTCCCTTCTATTTTTAAAGAGAAATTATTTTTTCCGTCGATTTCGGAAAAAGTCCTGCATAATAGCTGCACAGTCATCTTCCAAAATTCCCGTTTCTACCTCTACACGATGATTGAGACGCTCATCTGTCAAAATATCGTACAAACTTCCAGCTGCACCAAATTTCTGGTTTTTAGCCCCGTAAACTACGTTTGGAATACGGGCAAGCCCAATCGCCCCACTACACATAACACAAGGTTCAATGGTTACAAAAAGTGTACAATCTAGCAGGCGCCAACTCTCTTCACTCGCATTCGCATTCTCTATAGCCATGATTTCTGCATGCATAACCGCCCGTTGCAACTCCTCGCGCGCATTATGCCCACGGCCAATGATCTCTCCATCCTTGACAATCACACAGCCAATTGGAATTTCATCGTGTTCTAGAGCAATTTCTGCCTCTCTCAAAGCCTCTCTCATGAAGCTTTCTTTTTCTTCAACTGTATAATCCATAGCTTCTCTCTTTTCCTACTTATCAATTCTATCATTATAGCATGTTTTCCTAGACAAAAAAAGAGCTCTATAATATTTACACTGACTAACTTTAGATATTATCAAATCGCTGGATTGTAGAAATAATGTTTTAAAAAGAGTATAATATTAGCAAAATTGATAGAAAATCAGAAATCATGAACTTAAAATAATGGAGATAACTGACATAGAAAGTTCAAGAGATGAATATACTGAAATTTATACAATAAACAATATGAAAGGGTAAATGATGAAATTAGAGTTATTACTGGATAAACCAAAATTTACCTTAATGTTTCCATATAAAAATCAATTTAATAGAGCAGGGGGACCATTCATGATATCTTTATCTGTTATGATTCTCTGGATTCTAAAGCATCTGATAGCTTATAATACCGATTTTACAGACAAGATTATTATAGCAATTGTACTGATTTATGTTCCACTTCTTCTATGGTTTATGGGGTATTATCTCTTCATAAATGGAGTAAAATTAGAAGTTCATAAAAACAATACTATTCAGTATTATACCTATAGTAGCAGAGGCCTCAGCGTATTACATTATCAATTTAAACTTCAAGATATCGAACAAATAACCATTAAAAAGCGTCCCTTTAATTGTACAAAGTTAACCATGAAAATTAGAAATCCTATTTTTTTAGAAGGATATGAGAAAAATCCAAATAAGCTAATAAGTGTCAGTATCATCACAGATAAACTGAAAGCAGATGTTTTTATGCACGAAATGAACCAAATTCAAAATGACAAATCAGGAAACCAAGTTATCAAATAAGCTAATTTACAAAAAATTTAATTTTATCTAACTTATAAATTCTAAAGAAAATAGTTCACTGAAGAGGCTGGGATCAAAAATCCCAACCTCATTTTTGCTTAGTTATACACCTATAATTTATTAGTAGATTAAACTATTTGTTGGTATTTTAAAATTCAAAAAGCTACTTTTACCAAAACTTCTTTTCTCCATTCACAACCTTAACCAATCTACTGAATTGTTGAAACCATGAAGTTCTAGTTCTATCAAATTAAGACTTGGTCTACAGATTTCTGTCCCACTGTTTTTTTCTTTATCTTAAAAAGTCAAGTAGAAGCCTGTATAGGACTTATGAACTAAAAAAGCCACCGAATGCGGTGACTTAATAGGGAGATTATTATGAAAAAGAAAAGTTTAGGATATTTGTTACAACAAGTTAGGAGGTCTTCTTGTAACTGTCTATAGTATACCCAACCTGTCTTAAACTAATCTTAAAAATTTCCTATGACCAAACACTTTCTAAAATATTGGTTTGTTCACGACCAGGACCAACTGAGAAGGTAGAAATACGAACCCCAACCAGCTCGCTCACACGACGAACATAGTTACGCGCATTCTCAGGAAGATCTTCTAAATTACGAACTCCAGTAATGTCTTCTGACCAACCTGGCAATTCCTCGTAGATAGGTTTGCAACGTTTTAATTGCTCAAGGCTAGCTGGATAGTGGTCGATACGTTGGCCATCAAGATCATAGGCCACACAGATTTTCACTGTATCCAAACCACTCAAAACATCAATAGAGTTCAATGAAAGATTAGTAATACCAGATACACGGCGACTATGGCGCATCACAACTGAGTCAAACCAACCCACACGACGTGGACGACCAGTTGTTGTACCATATTCATGACCTACTTCACGAATGCGATCTCCCACTTCATCAAACAACTCAGTTGGGAAAGGTCCATCACCTACACGACTCGTATAAGCTTTACACACACCTACAACCTTGTCAATCTTACTTGGACCAACACCAGACCCAATTGTCACACCACCAGCGACAGGGTTTGAAGACGTAACAAATGGATAAGTACCTTGGTCAATATCCAACATGACACCTTGCGCACCTTCAAAAAGCACACGTTTGCCGTTATCAAGCGCATCGTTCAAAATAACAGATGTATCTGTCACATACTGCTTGATTTGTTGACCATACTCATAGTATTCTTCAAAAATATCATCAATTGAAATAGGCATGCTATCATATAATTTTTCAAACAGACGATTCTTCTCCGCAAGATTGCGTTCCAAACGCTCACGAAAAATTTCTTTATCCAAAAGATCTGCAATACGAATTCCAACACGAGCAGCTTTGTCCATGTATGCTGGACCAATTCCCTTTATTGTAGTACCAATCTTATTGTCACCCTTAGCCTCTTCTTGCAAGCGATCCAACTCAATATGGTAAGGCAAAATAACATGTGCACGATCAGAAATACGCAAGTTATCAGTTGTCACACCTTCCTCATGAAGATAGCTCAACTCTTTCACAAGGGATTTCGGATTTACAACCATCCCATTCCCGATAACAGAGATTTTTTCAGGGAAGAAAATTCCAGATGGAATCAAGTGCAACTTAAATTTCTTACCATCAATCACAATTGTGTGACCAGCATTATCACCACCTTGGTAACGAGCAATCACCTCTGCATTAGCTGAAAGAAAATCTGTAATTTTCCCTTTACCTTCATCACCCCATTGGGTACCTACAACAACAACTGAAGTCATAATAAAATTCGTCTGAGCTACTAGGAGCTCGTCCTTTCTCATATACATGGCAGGAGTTTCACCTGCAATTATATCTTACAATTTATTATAAGAAAAAAAGACCATTTTATCAAGAAGAAACACTGGAAAAGATTTGGAATTTCTGTAAATAACAAAATTCAAAACCTTAAAAATTAAACAAAATCCTACAAAATATAAAATCAATACAGATTATTGTTCGTGATAAATGATATATGAACGTCACTAGTTTAGAGTAGTACCTTCTAGCAAGAATTTATCTAGATACAAGCGATAGGCCGTCTGAAAATGATATAAACAAAACTCTTTATAGCTTTTAATTCTAAATCTTATCAAATAATAAAGTAAAAAACGAAGATGAAGTGATTCCCACTCAGCAGAACTCTGGCATAAAGAAGCATATTCTTGTTCAACTAGTTTCAAAAAGACAAATGCTCGTTCATAAAATTTTTGAAGCATATAAAAAATCCCTTTCTTATTATTAACACTAGTCTAACAGAAAAACGAACTAAAAAAGCTTCAAATCCTATAAGAGTAGAATTTAAAGCTAAATGAACTAAAAATAAAATATAAAGGTAATTATAGATGCCAAAATTAAGTTTTGAATTTTGAGAAATTTACTTCATTTATAAAATCATAACTACTCGTCTAACGGGTGGTTTGCACCAGGGTTATAAGCCCAAATCACCAGCCAGCGCCTAAAGACGCTGGATAATTTCTTTAATCTTGAATATATTTCTTAATTGTGGCTTCATTAAGTCCCACTGTACTCACGTAGTAACCTTCTGCCCAAAAATGCCGGTTGCCAAACTTGTACTTGAGGTTGGCGTGTTTGTCAAACATCATGAGTGCACTTTTGCCTTTTAAATAACCCATGAAACTTGAAACACTTATCCTTGATGGAATATTTCTCCCAAACTACTTCGATATTAATTATAAATGATTTTTCGTCTATACTTAGGGGTGAACACAATGTGATATTTACACATCCTCTTTGTGTGTGATAAACTATGTGCCTTTTGTGCCATATTTTTCTCCTTTCGCTTTACAATTGGCTTGAACACCTTTATTGTATCGCGTTTGGAGTTTTTTTGGTATAACCTTCGATGCGCACCCGCATAGCGGGTGGTTTATTTGTCTCGCACCTAACGGAGCGAGACGGACTAATAGTCACATAATAAAAAAGAACACCAGTGGTGTTCTTTTTTATCTGACTCCGCCAGTAGGACTCGAACCTACGACATCATGATTAACAGTCATGCGCTACTACCAACTGAGCTATGGCGGATAAAAGCTAAGCGACTTCCATATCTCACAGGGGGCAACCCCCAACTACTTCCGGCGTTCTAGGGCTTAACTGCTGTGTTCGGCATGAGTACAGGTGTATCTCCTAGGCTATCGTCACTTAACTCTGAGTAATACCTACTCAAAATTGAATATCTATCAAATACCAAGAAAACCTTACACTTCGTATTCTCAGTTACTTTGGATAAGTCCTCGAGCTATTAGTATTAGTCCGCTACATGTGTCGCCACACTTCCA
>NZ_RJPK01000007.1 GCF_003943415.1 Streptococcus oralis
GCACTGATGCTTGCTGATACTGATGCTGATGCGCTTTGGCTTGCACTAATTGACGCAGACTGGCTCGCGCTTGCTGAGATAGAAGCTGAGTTCTGGTTGTTAGATGCTGAAGCTGAGGCACTTTGGCTGGCGCTTACTGATGTTGAAGCAC
The DNA here is from genome assembly GCF_003943415.1 of Streptococcus oralis. Lineage (GTDB taxonomy): Bacteria > Bacillota > Bacilli > Lactobacillales > Streptococcaceae > Streptococcus > Streptococcus oralis_BJ. The sequence continues at coordinate 152 of NZ_RJPK01000007.1, forward strand.
TTTGACTTGCACTTACAGATGCGCTTGCTGATTGGCTAGCTGATACAGACGCTGAGTCGCTTGCACTTACAGATGCTGAAGCTGATTGACTAGCTGATACAGATGCTGATTGGCTTGAACTTACAGAAGCTGAAGCTGATTGACTAGCTGATACAGATGCTGATTGGCTAGCACTGATGCTTGCTGATACTGATGCTGATGCGCTTTGGCTTGCACTTACAGACGCTGAAGCTGATTGACTTGAGCTTACTGATGTGCTAGCTGATTGGCTTGAACTTACAGACGCTGAAGCTGATTGACTTGCAGATACTGATGCTGAAGCTGAGGCACTTTGGCTGGCGCTTACTGATGTTGAAGCACTTTGACTTGCACTTACAGATGCGCTTGCTGATTGGCTAGCTGATACAGACGCTGAGTCGCTTGCACTTACAGATGCTGAAGCTGATTGACTAGCTGATACAGATGCTGATTGGCTCGCACTGATGCTTGCTGATACTGATGCTGATGCGCTAGTTGATTGGCTTGAGCTTACAGAAGCCGAAGCTGATTGACTAGCTGATACAGATGCTGATTGGCTAGCACTGATGCTTGCTGATACTGATGCTGATGCGCTTTGGCTTGCACTTACAGACGCTGAAGCTGATTGACTTGCAGATACTGATGCTGAAGCCGATTGACTTGAGCTTACAGACGCTGAAGCTGATTGACTTGCAGATACTGATGCTGAAGCCGATTGACTTGAGCTTACTGATGTGCTTGCTGAACGACTCGCGCTGAGCGATGCACTAGCTGAGGCACTGGCCGAACGGCTTGAGCTTACACTTGCTGAGGCTGAACGACTTGCGCTAAGCGATGCGCTAGCTGACGCACTGGCCGAACGGCTCGAACTTACAGAAGCTGAAGCTGAGCGACTTGCAGATACTGAAGCTGAAGCTGATTGGCTTGAGCTTACTGATGCGCTAGTTGATTGGCTTGAGCTTACAGAAGCCGAAGCTGAGCGACTTGCGCTAAGTGATGCACTGGCTGAGGCACTGGCCGAACGGCTCGAACTTACTGATGCTGAAGCTGAGCGACTTGAGCTTACACTTGCTGAGGCTGAACGACTTGCGTTAAGCGATGCGCTGGCTGATGCACTGGCTGAACGGCTTGAACTTACACTTGCTGAGGCTGAACGACTCGCGCTAAGCGATGCGCTGGCTGATGCACTCTGACTAGCACTCAAGCTTGCTGAGTGAGATTGACCGGCGCTAAGCGAAGCACTCGCTGAAGCACTTTGACTTGAACTTACTGAAGCTGAAGCACTTTGACTTGCAGATACTGATGCTGAAACTGATTGGCTAAGGGATCCGCTTTCTTTAACATTTACTTGAATGTCCTTAAAGTTAAGCTGTCCTGCTTCGTCAGTAATCTTAATTTTAAGTGTTACAGTTCCTGTTCCAGTAGGCGTCCCAGAAATTTGGATAGATGGGATATAGCCAGTTTTACCACCCCCTGATGGAACGGTTTTAGTAGTAACTGTTAATCCAAGTGCTTCTAGTTCTTTCTTACCATGAATCAGTTCAACCGCTTGATCTGCAAGGTAAGGACTTTGCCAAGAACCAACAGACTTGTCTCCTTTGTTATTACCATCATGAACATATAAAGTTTCATTAACTCGTTTACCAACTTCAACTTCAGGAACTAGTGGTTCAGGGGAAGGAGTTAGTGAGTCTTTGCTCTTGTTGATAATTGACTCCTGCGCAGCCTCAGTTACAACTTCTTCTGGACGGCCTAGATAGGTAAAGAATTCAGCATCCTTACCTCCCGATCCATTAGTCTGTCTGACGAGCATATTAGGATTTTCAGTTAAAACCGTCCCTGTAATAGTGAGTTTTGGAACATAGGTGAAATCAGCACGCCTTTCCACCCCTACAATATACCTCAAGCCACTATATTTTGTTGTACCACCATTACCAGTGTACAAAAACATAGAATTTTTAGCATCTTGCTCATATCTATACTGTATATCATTATGGAAATATAAAGTTTCATTAACTCTATCGCCTACTTTATATTTTGCAAGAGGAGCCAATGCTTCTTTTTTCCCCTCAGCATCATACGTTACAGCAGGTCCCTTAAACTGAGTAGTAGTAAGGTTCATGAATATGCTGGTTTGAGGAAAGCTACGTCCATCAAAGGTCACATCCAGATTGACACTACTACTAAATGCTTTTGGATTATCACTCTTGAAAGTTACATATGGAATATAACGTCCAGGAGCCACTTCCACACGACCTGTTTCCGAGGTAATATTATATTTCTCTTGTGCTTCTTGCCAGTTTCGAGTCTCTAGAGTTTGTCTTGGAGAAAGTCCTGCAAACTCACTATCCTTATATGAACCGTAAGGATATTCGTCCGCATCAAATTGAGACTTATGCATATAATATGTTACCGAGAAAGGAACACCTGCTCGTCCCAGAAAGACCCGTTGTCTATTTAAACGACCACTTGTTTCTGGAGAGTTGATGCTATATGGATCGGTATTTAGAAAGAAAGGTTCTTTTGATCCAGTATCGATCGGATTTGCTCTAAATCCAGAATACCCTGTCTTTGGTGCAGTCGCTACAGTATTGTCAACCTTTTGGTTTTTCTCAGCTTGCTTGGTTGTATCCTTACCTTGGGCTTGGTTCTTATCTGCTACAACACCAGCTGCAAGGTTGTTGCTTGTTGTTGCTGCTTGGCTACTAAGTTGAGTTGCACTAGACAAAGCATCACCGAGTTTGCTTGATGCTAAGCTAGCTGCAGGTTTGGTATCGGCATTGAGTGATGCTGATGTAGAAGTTGAGACAGATGCTTGTACTTCTGATCCACTCGTTGCACTAGTGCTCTCAACTAGTGAAGTTGAAGCTTGAGCGCTCGCTGACGCTGATGGTGTAGAGCTTACTGATGCAGATGCTTTGGCACTTGCTGAAGCTGATGCAGGAGCTGATGTTGATTGACTAGCTGAGGCAGATGCTGGAGCAGTTGACTGACTTGCTGATGTTGAAGCACTTGCAGATACTGACTGACTCGCTGATGTTGAAGCACTTACAGATGCTGACTGACTCGCACTCGCTTGAGCCTCAACAGATTGACTGACTGATACAGAAGCTGTTGCAGATGCTTGTTCTGTTTGAGCTTTCTTTACTTCTGCTTGCGCTTGAGCAATGATTGAGTTAGTACTTGTTTCAGTTGTTTCAGCCGCTTTTGGTTCAGCTGCGATGACTGTTTTATCCTTTTCTGCATACTCAGATGTTTCATCCGCATAAACAGTTTGCTCTTGAGTCATCACAAATCCTGCAGCTCCCGCGGCCAGGATTCCCCCTATACCCGCTAGCGTGTTAAAACTAAGGTGTGCGTGATCAAGTTCTTCAGTGTCTGACAGGGTACTAGAGACAACTTCGCCCATCCCACCGATACGGAAGAGATCCAATTGAGAGTTCGAGGCTTTTACCCAGTTTTTCCCCGACTTGTAAAGCTTATAACGCTTTTTCTCATCTACGATCTCGAAATCTTTGTTAAATTTTTTACTTCGAAACATTCTATTCCTTTCTTTTATCCAATTGCGACCCTTTGTTAACCTCATGATCATTAACAAAGCGTAGTTACGCTGCCCTCTCAAAACCAGAGATAATAAAACCGCAGTCAGTCTCAGTTTTTATCCCTTTGACTTAGAAAAAACAGATTCCATCTGGGATATACCAGTTGCTTTTAACTAGTATATACCATTTATCATTTTATCAAAACAGCTCCTCCTTTTCAAGCAATTATACTCGAAATGACAAATGAAAACACCTAATTTTTATCTAAAATTCGCTTTTAAGTTTCAAATTGTTGGAAGCGTTTTATCATCTTTCGAAATCCCTACTCCCGCCTTTCACACTAGTTCAATTAGACAGAGACAAAAAACCTTGACGAGCAAATCGTCAAGGTTCATCTGTTCTAGAGAACTCCTCCGTCCAGAAAAGATCCTAAAAAAAGTGTCCCAACTGCATGAGTAGCGTGACCAAAAGGGTGACGAGAAAGAGAACTCCGCCCAGCACGGCAATCATGCTAAAATCTTGCTTCTCCCTTTTTAGGGGTTTCTTTCGATTATCTAGCTGTTCTCGTATATGTTCTTGTAAAATGCCATTGTCCTTGTTAGACATGTGCTCCTCCTTTTCTGTTGATAGAAAGGAACTTGCTTTCATCGAAAGCAAGCCCTTGTCTTATTAGCTTATAAAATTGCCTTATAGGCTTCCAGATCAGCCTGATTCGCCGCCTGTTTTTGCTTAGCAAGGGCAGCCTCCATCTCAGACGGAAGAGAGAGAACTCCCTGAATCTTACCTACCATGGCTGATACATTTTCCACCGGATAAATGTGGCTTTCTGCAACGAAACGATGATTGTGACAAGTCGTCTCAAAACTGAGAATCAGCATATTATTCTCAAAAGCTGTTCGACTACCATTGAGAATTTCATCACTGATATTGATATCCAGATACAAGTCACAGCGAGCAAAGAGCTCATTCACCTTAGCTGGACGAATATTAGGGTAGAGGGAAATATTCGGATAGCGATTTAATTCCATTAAACGACTTGACATCTCCGTGATTGCTCCAATATGGAAATGAACATTTGGTAATTGAGTCAAAAGTGGCTCAATTTGCTCGATTTGGTCACTATTCGTCAGAATCAAAGCTTCTGGATTCATATTATTGAGGCGATGGTATTGATAAAGATAACCAATATTGCGGAAGTAACTCTTCTCTTTTGGTGTTGCAAGCTTGAGGATTTTATCATAAACTTGCTTGTCCTGTACTGCAATACGGATGTTACGATGAGGCAACTGCATCGCCGCTTTCATGTTACCCGGCAACTCCTCTCCAATCGGCTCCTGCCAGAAAAGAATATCCTCTGCTCGTCCTTCTTTCGGAGTCAGACCAACAGCTACTAAAAATGGTGTTGCTAGAGAATTGTAGATAATGCGATCTGTATCATATCCACGATATCGCAAGTAAAAGATTACAAACTCTTGCTTAGAATTAAAAATATGGCGTTTTCCATCAAGAGTTAAGATAATATCCTCTGTTAGATGATTTTCCATAATCACCGTTACATTATCTTGATTAAAGTAGCGTGTATGAGTTGGACGCTGAGCATCATCATAGGTAATCTGTGCAAAGAGACGTCCCTTGCGATTGTAAATGTCAGCAGCACGTACATGACCTTGATCATCCAGCCACTCGACTGCACGCACGCGACGTTCGTGTGTTGGTTGACGGTAAAAGATATTGGCACGTTTTTTGCCCATATCCAAGATTTCACCATTAACATTGCTCGAGCGGATTTCCCACAAATGAGGTTTCGGAACAAGGTTAAAATAAAGAGGTAGATCGTCCTCTGAAGCCACATCTCCAGTAAAGTAACTGTAAGGCGACTCGACATCAGGTGCGAGGTAGCCATCGTCTCGGATCACGACAACAGGGCAGTCTAGCCCAGCTGCCTTAAGTGAACGTAGTAAATCAAAACTCGCTTGATCATAGCGTTCAAATAAACAAATCATAGTGTTTATGCCTTTCTTTTCGAATCCCTACTGATGCTGTGCAGATTGAACAAGATCATACCAACGCTGGGCAATATGTTCATCAAGATATGGTTCTGCCACCTCGTAGGATACATGGGATAGATCTTCTTGGGAATGTTGAGTAAATAGCTGAACAATCTTTTCTGCGTATTCCGTTGTCATTGCATCCAAATCATCTGGACGTGCCTCAGGAATCAAGTAGCCATTTTCCCCATCACGGATAAAGGTTGGATTTCCATAACGTACATCAAAACCAATAATTGGCAGACCAGAACCAACCGCCTCTAACAAGGTCAAACCAAATCCTTCACTTGTGGAGGCAGAGAGGTAAGCAGAGTAATTTCGATACACATCTGCCATGTGGTGATGCCCCATCAGACGAATATAGTCTTCTGCATTTAACTCATGAATCAACTGCTCCAACATGGCTCTTTCGCCACCCGTACCATAGATATCAAAAGTGATTTCAGGTAATTGCTCATGTGCCTTCACTACAGAGTGAATCAACCAATCGATATGCTTTTCACTGGCCAAGCGCGAAGCTGTAATCAATCCAAACGGCTTGCGCTCTCCTTCTGGATGACGCAATTGATCCAAACTTCCCACCGGAATAGTCAAGATTTTCTTTGGTTTGATGGTTGTATATTGAGCGAATTGTTCTTTGAGTAGATTCGTTTGCGCATCGGTCGAGTTAATGATATAGTCCACTTCGTCAGCATATTCGAACTGATACTCATAATAGTTATTCCATAAAATATAGTCTTTCTCAGCAGGATTTTCACTAAAGTGGTCTGCATGAACGATTACGACTAGCTTTGCAGCGCCCTTATTAGCAAAGATAGCTTGACCAATATCTGTCTCTCGGTCTAAGATCAACAAATCTTTGTCCGTCAGAGACAGACTTCTCATAAAATGCGCGACAAACTCTTGCTTAGAATAGAAAACATGATTTGGGAAACGATAGACTTGCGTCTCCTGTCTACCATCGACTTCATTGATGATTTCCTCATAAGCCACACTGCCATCTTCATTTAGCCAGGTACGTTGATATAATTGCGCATGACCATTCATCGGACTAAAATACTCGACAAAATTCTTCGTATAAGTGTAGTACTCTTTTTGAATCAGACAACCACGCGAAACAATTTCGGCGCGTTCAATCAACTCTTTATCCATATCACAGGCATAACAAGTTACAAAATCACCATCACCAAATACTAATCGAATCGTCTTCATATCGGTGTCGCGGATAATTTCGAGGGGCTCTTTATCGAAACTCGCTAAGACCTGTGCTAGCGTATAGGTCGTCGGTGCAATTTTGACATCTGTAAAATGCTGATAAAGCCAGATAACCTCAGAATCTTCAAAGCCGATATTCTTTGTCAAATGTTCAATGTTATCAGCAGATATAAAATCCATAAAGATGAACTTCGCTTCTAAGCCAACACTACGAAGCAATTTTGCACGGTAGATCTGCGCATATTCTACACCGCTACTCGCCCAGCCAATCCCCAAATTGATGTTATAAATTGTCATATTTGATTATCCTCTTACAAAAAGTTATCTCGTTTAATTCTTGAAAGACGTTTGATTCTCTTACCCTTATCATCATCTAACTTATCTTCGTCTTTCTTTTTAGGTTTTGCGCGACGTGAAGTGATGTAGCTGACAGAGATGGTACTATCTGTTCCTGTTTTTGCAAGGGGTTGTTCGAGATGGATTTTCTCTCTCTCAGGCACCACCTCTTCTTTCTCCTTAGCAACTTCTTCTGGTCTATCAAGTTCTTTACGCAATTCTTGAATTTTTTTGATATCTTTTGGTTTACCATCGATATCGTCCAGTTCTAGAAAATCATCAATTCGACTAATAATATTTTTAATTTTTTCTTTTTGTAAATTATACAATCTCTCAGCCTCTGCCCGTTTTTTGGTCAGAGTATCGATTTCTTCGAGAATAGATTCTCTCGTATCCAAGTAGTCTTTTTGTGCCTTTTCTAAAACTTCTTTAGCTTCTTTTTCGGCCCTATCATGAGCTTCAATGACAAGAGATTTGGCATAAATGACTGCTTCACCGATCTCTTTTTCTTGATTCTTCATAGAGTCGATTTTTTTACGTAGAGATTCGATTTTTTCATTCTTCTTTTGAATTTCACGATCGAATCCTTCCTCTAATGCTTCGATACAATCTTCGACTTCCTTAGCACGGTAGTTACCGAACAATGTTTTCTTCAGTCTCATTTTGCTCCCTCTATTCCTTACTTATTCTGATTTACACCACTACCCCTCATTGTAGCATAAAATAGCGCAAATTGCTATTCTTTTCTAAGCTCCAAATAAGGAAAATATCATGAAACGCTATCAAGCAAAACCCGAACTTAGCTTAAAGCTCATCCATTTCTAAAAAAATGTCTGATTGATAGGTCAGACATTTTTAAAAGTAAAAACATGAACGCTGCTTCTAAACCAGAAAGAATTCGAGTCATTACTCCCTATTTTAAAAATTTAGTTCCGTCCAAGTAAGCGGTGTATAGCCAAGCAATTCCACACCATCATACTCGACTGTTTTCACGATCTCTTGGATGTTTGTTTTCAATTCTTCAGTTGCTACACTATTTGAATCATCCAAGACCACATCATCTTCCACGACGAAGAGTGGTTTTTGGTAACGATCATAAAGATTGTTCATCACGAGACGAAGTCCAACAGAATCAATGCGATTTTGATTTTGGCCATTACTTGCATATTTGTTGATAAAAACTTCTTGGGAATTGCTTGATGCATAATAACTGAAGCTGACAAAGTCAATTTTCCCATCTCTTAGGACAAAGAGGTCATCATTTTCAATATCCAAGGCGATTTGATCACGTTCCAAACGACGTAAAAAGTGATTTGGGTAGTATCCACGAACTTGCACGTCTGTAAACAAATAATTTTCCCTATCTTTGACTTCTGCTTCCATTACATCAATAGCATTTTCAGTTTGCTGACTGTAGTTTTTACTAACAACCATCATCCCACCAAACTGAAACTCTGGGTTGATTGTTTTTCCGAGCTTGATTGCACGTGCAGAAGCAACTAATTGATAATGAGCTGCTTGCCAAATCACCTGTTCTTGATTGTCATCCGCTCCAAAAGACAATCCTCCACCAAGAAACGGCAAATGGTGCAAAACGTTGAACTCATTGAAGGTAATCCAATACTTCACTTTGTCCTTAAAGTACTGAAAGACAGCTTCTGCATAACGCTCAAAGAGTTCAATCATCTTGCGGCTTTTCCAAGCTCCATATTTTTCGTATAGATTCAGCGGAAGGTCAAAGTGACTCAAGGTCACAATAGGTTCGATATCTTTTTCTAATACGTCATCGATGATTGCTTCATAATATTTCAATCCCTCTTCACTCGGTTGCAGCTCTTCACCATTTGGAAAGATGCGTGCCCAAGAAATCGAGATTCTATAGGCATTAAAACCCATTGATTGAATTAAATTCAGCTCTTCCGTATAATCTCTCTGACCTACTGAAGCAAATCTCCCTAGGATATCATAAGATCCTAAAGGTACATTTTTGTAGTCAACTGTTCCATTCAGAACTTCTATCCGAGATTGGTCAACTGGTAATACATCTGTAGTACCCAAACCTTTGTTACTATTTGACATCATATTTCTAATCATAGTGGCTCCTTTTGATTTTTATTATTTCTATTTAATGATTGCAAGTTCTGATATTTTTAGGATGATTTAGCATCTTCCTTTTTTTGAGTAATAGCAGCCAAACCAGACAATTCACTTGCAACATTTCTTAAGTCACGTGCTAGGGGCTGCGAACCTGGTCTGAGTAGGTGATAGAGTTGGCGTTCCGTCATCCTTAAATTGGTTCCATTTGATTCTGAATAGTGAGACAGATGTTTCAGAGAGTCTTGCAAATCTATATTCTTTATTGATTCTTCTCTATTTTCAAGCTCCTGTTGCTCCTCAACAATATGTGTTTGAGACGATTCTTCTTCAGAAATTTCAAGTGTCATCACTTTTTGCTGGTGAGTTAGAGGGCTCATATCCAGTTCAGAGAGGCTCTTATACAGACGTTCCGAAGTATGCAAGTCATGCGCGAATACTTCTGTCTCCGCTACACTCTGTCTATAGGAACCAAATTCTGATTCTAACATACTATAGGATTGAGATAGGGATGCTTTCCTTAAACTCACCGAATCAGCTACACTCTGACTTTGACTTAAGGATTCAGATATTTGTTGGCTTTGACTCAAGGATTCAGACTCACTGAGATAGAGGACTTCGCTCAAACTTAACGACTCGGACTCCGAAAGTAAATGAGAAATCATCTCACTCAAGGATTCAGACTCCGAAAGGGATTCCCATTCACTCTGGCTCAGGCTATAGAACTCGGATTCAGAGACACTCTGGCTTGCTTGTTCTGATTCGGAATAACTCCACCACTCTGCTTCTGAAATGCTTTGGGATTCTGAATCAGATTCCCACTCACTCTGGCTTAGGCTGTAGAACTCGGACTCAGAGACACTCTGACTCGCTTGCTCTGATTCGGAATAGCTCCACCACTCTGCTTCTGAAAGGCTTTGAGATTCTGAAACGGATTCCCACTCACTCTGGCTTAGGCTATAGAACTCTGACCCAGAGACACTCTGACTCGCTTGCTCTGATTCGGAAGAACTCCACCACTCTGATTCTGAGTGACTTTGAGATTCGGATATGGATTCCCACTCGCTCTGACTCAAGCTATAAAACTCGGACTCGGAAACACTCTGACTTGCTTGCTCCGATTCGGAAGAACTCCACCACTCTGATTCTGAAGAGCTTTGGGATTCGGATATGGATTCCCATTCACTCTGGCTTAGGCTATAGAACTCGGACTCGGAAACACTCTGACTTGCTTGCTCCGATTCGGAAGAACTCCACCACTCTGATTCTGAAGAGCTTTGGGATTCGGATATGGATTCCCATTCACTCTGGCTTAGGCTATAGAACTCTGACTCGGAAACACTCTGACTTGCTTGCTCCGATTCGGAAGAACTCCACCACTCTGATTCTGAAGAGCTTTGGGATTCGGATATGGATTCCCACTCACTCTGGCTCAGGCTATAGAACTCAGACTCGGAAACACTCTGACTTGCTTGTTCTGATTCGGAAGAACTCCACCACTCTGATTCTGAGTGACTTTGGGATTCGGATATGGATTCCCATTCACTCTGGCTTAGGCTATAGGACTCAGACTCGGAAACACTCTGACTCGCTTGTTCTGATTCGGAAGAACTCCACCACTCTGATTCTGAAGAGCTTTGGGATTCGGATATGGATTCCCATTCACTCTGGCTCAGGCTATAGAACTCGGACTCGGAAACACTCTGACTTTCCTGCTCTGATTCGGAAGAACTCCACCACTCTGATTCTGAAGAGCTTTGGGATTCGGATATCGATTCCCATTCACTCTGGCTTAGGCTATAGAACTCGGACTCGGAGACACTCTGACTCGCTTGTTCTGATTCACTCAAGGAAAGAGACTCTGAGTATGCAATACTTTCACTCAAAGAGAATGCATCCGTATCCTGACAAAGGGACTCCCCTGTCAAATACTCAGAAACAGAGAGGCTATCAACCAAGGAAAGGGACTCAAATTCAGATTCTGAAGAAGAGACCACTAATGAGTAGTTCTCAGACATGGACTCTCGAAGCGAGAATCCTTTTGCTGATATACTCTGGCTAAACGACTCACTGTACGAATCTGCGACAGAAAGGCTGAGGGAAGCTAAAGCGCTAGTTGATAAACTCTGACTAACATTCCTTATCAAGTCAGCCACTCCCAAACTGTTCCTTTCCTGAAAGTCTTCTAAGGCTTCCATGACAGAAACTGATTCTGTTGGTAACTCAAGATCTTCACTAGCACTCAGAATAATTTCCTTTTGCTCTTTGAGTTTTCGACTAACGGGCTTTGATTTAGTTGCATCCAAGCTACGGTAATCACTATCTTCCCTACCCTTTTGCTTAAACTTTGATATCAAACGTTTAAATCCCTTTAGCTCTTCGTTATTATTTTTGCTCATAATATGATTTTCTCCAAAAATACAGTTATATCATCATTATAAAGTCTACAACAGAATCTGTCAAAGCATTAGCCAAAGAAAACTTCTAACTTCCCAGAAGGCTTAATATTAATGTAACTCAATGCCATATTTTTTATAATGTTTAGATTTATATCTGCATTCATTCTTTTGTATGATTTAAAAGCTTCTTTATGAAACTCAAAGACAGGATTTTTTTGGGCGTATCCTTGACTAGACACCAAACCTTGAAATTGCTGTAAATAGTCAACCTGCTCAACCCAACAGTCATCTATCGCTCTCAAAACAACAGTTCGTTGAAATTGATTGAACAACTCTGAATCCTTGATTTTATCTTTTTTCTGCTGGTATTCTGAAACAAGGAGGTCAGATAAAAACTTTTTAACTTGCCGTAAATCCGTGACATCTAGATCATCTGGAATATCCTCGCAGTAATAACTAATGTTATCCAAAACAAAGCGAAATAAATCCGCCCGCTCTTTAAACGGTGTTTTACTTGTATAAATGTCTACTGCATCCGATAGGGTAGACAAGAAATAGGTCAAATCAAAATCTGGATGAGAGATGAGCTTATTACGCTTATTGTAGATAATCTGTCGCTGAATACGGATACTTTCATCATATCGTTCCGTTGAACGTCTGGAAGCAGCTGATGCGTTATCACTATTCTTCTGAGCTTCTTCAACCGCATATCTAATACGACGAGAGGTCAAATGAATCTTTTGTTTTTCCTCTGGTTTTGCAATTTCTTTGTGATAGTACTCACTAATCCATTTGCTACCAGACTTGGAAATAAGATCATCCTCAAGAGAAATAAAGAATTTGCTCAATCCTGGAGCACCTTGTCGTCCGGCACGACCACGAAGCTGCAAATCGACTCGCTCACTAGACATTCTCTCTGTTCCAACAACAGCAAGTCCACCCAATTCAGCAACCCCTTCTTCCAAGATAATATCTGTTCCACGACCTGCCATTGATGTTGCTACCGTCACTGCAGAACGTCTACCAGCCAGTGCGATCATCTCAGCCTCTTTCGCTGCATTATGGGCGTTCAACACATTATGGGCGATTCCCTCTTGGAGTAAGAGCATAGAATAAATCTCAGACATTCCAACTGATCCTGTCGCAATTAAAACAGGCTGGCCTTTTTTATGTAATTTTTTGATATACTCCAATGAAGCATATAATTTTTGAGGAATCGTGAGATAGATTTCATCTGGATAATCAATTCGCAAATTGGGTTTTCGTGTAGGAACAACTACGACTCCTAAGTCGTAAACGTCTCTGAACTCCTCCTCACAAACTTTACCAGTACCCGTCATTCCTGCTAATTTTGGAAACATTCTAAATAAATTTTGATAGGTAATAGAGGCCATCGAACGCGTTTCCAATGTGATTTTCACACGTTCTCTGGCTTCTAGTGCTTGGTGCAGTCCTGATTGGAGTTTGTTTCCTTCCAAAAGACGTCCTGTCGCCTCATCCATCAGTTTAACTTCGCCATTATCCACTGTGTACTGACGATCTTTTTCAAACAAGTGGTTAGCCCTCAAAGCTAGGTTAATTTGGCGAATGAGCTGGTAATTATCTGGATCATAGGCATTCTGAACGCGGAAATAAACCTCTGCTTCCTTTACTCCTTTTCTCGTCAACCATACAGACGTCCGAGTGGAGTCTAAATTGAAATCTTCCCCTTCTTTTAGAGTTTTTACAAACTCATCACACGAGAGAAAGAGGTTGGATTGAACCCGAGGAGAACCTGAAATGATTAGGGGCATCTGCGCACTATCTAGCAAGGCTGCATCGACTTCATCGACCAAACAAAAATAAAATTTTGGTAAAAACTTCTTTGATTGAGATGTCGCCAAGTTTTCTTCTAGGTAATCAAACCCTAACGCACTATGTGTTGTATAGACAATATCACACTTATAGATTTGTTGTTTTTGAGGAATTTTAAGCTTTTTTGTCGGATCGTCCGAGACACCAACCCCAACTGTCATTCCTAAAAATCGAAAAACGGGTGCCATTTGTTTAGCATCACGCGCTGCCAAATATTCATTGGCCGTGACTAGGATTGTACTTTTTTCTGTCAAAGCATTTAGGTATAAAGGAAGGATAGCTGTCAAGGTTTTTCCTTCCCCTGTTCTCATTTCTGCAATCTGATTGTCCTGCATAACCAAGGCCCCTAAAACCTGAACATCATAAGGATATAATCCTAATACACGCTTGGCTGCCTCACGAATGGTTGCATACGCTTCCGGCAAAATGGACTGCAAGCTTGCTCCTCCAGAAAGGCGTTCTTTAAACCATTTTGTCTGAGCTTGCAGTTTCTCATTTGACATAGCTGCATAACTATCAGATAGTTTATTAACCTTCTCCAAAATCTTTTTGTAACGCATTAGTTTATAGGAGTTGGTCAAATTGAATCGTTTAGTTTTCATTCTCTCTCATCCACTCTTCAATCTTTTCCAAGTCAATCGCTTGAAGTAAAAATGACTTATCTAATAAATATTCAATGTTTGCTAGTTCACGTGGTCTAGTCTTCAAGTCCGCATATTCCTCAACTTTTGTCGGATTAAATTGCTGTAGCAATAATTCTTTAAAAATAGGCGGATTCACTCGATTACGGTAACGTTCCAGCAAGCGTTGATAGTCTAGTTCGCTTAAAAACTCATCCGTCACAAGAGCGTATGAATTTCCAAATTGTTTGGAGTAATGCAAGGCCGCAATATTAGAAATCGCTCCATAACCAACAAAAGCCACTTTTTCAAAAAGATGCTCTTGCGCTAATTCTTCAATCGTTTCAAGCAAAGTTTCGTAAAAACGTTCCTCCATATATAGGAGCGCTTCTCTATATGATGAATTAACAATCAATACATTTGAGAAATGCTCACGAACATGTTCTGAGATAAAACCTGTTCGATTGAGTTCGGGTTCAGTAAAGCAAACATACATCGTTTCTTTCTCGGAATCCTGATGAAGCAAATCAGATATCCAGTAGCGATCCACTGTATAATCCGCCAACTGCTCCTCAGCAACATAAATCCCTTCAAACAGGAAGCGATGACAACCCGAGCTGACTAACTGCACCTTATAATATTGTGTGCTATCTGGAACGCATACGCTCACACTCTCTCCCTGTTTAATGATTTGATTCGAAATTTCTTCATCTCGAGCATCCATAAATTCAACCTTTAAGTATGTTGAATTTTCTGGGATGGTTTCTATATGACTGCCAAAAATATAGTTTTGCCCACGTTTCAATTCAGGAAGCTGACTCGTATTGCGTAAAGCCTGATAGTTTGCCCGTGAATGCCATTCATGAATAACTGTTCCCGAAGGCATGAACTGATTTTCATACAAAACATGACCACCATCTAACAGTTTGACAGATGAACCGTATAGATACTGAGATACGCTTTGGATATCCCAATAAGCAAAATAGACTTCTTCCTTGTATCTCACGATTTAAACTCCCTTTCAAAACTATTCATTAATAGCGTTTTATATTGATTAAAGAACCATTCGACAATACCTTGTGTATCGTCGTTGTGTCGTCCAGTCAACCCCTTACTGATAACGCTGACGCGGTAATCTCGCTGTCCTAATTCATCCAGCATATCGGGATAGGCCGACATGTCATAGTCATCTTGATACATAAAGGAGATAATGAATTTTGTTCTTGAGAAATCAGCTGACTCAAAAGCCGTCCAGAAACGTTCGTTAAGCTGAGCTGTAGCTTCACTTGATAATTCTCCTATTGTGCGGTACACCAAATCCAGTGACGTTGGAAATCCTCCCGGACGAATAGTCGACTCATTTTCTGCCATATCTCCTAAGTTGACAAGAGGTTTTCCGACAATGACGGCATGAGGTTCCAACTTAGAACTATAGTAAAGAGCGCCAAAAGTCCCCATTGATAAACCTGACAAGGTCAGTTGTTCCTTCGTAAAACCAAGTTCATCTAAGCAATTATGAACCACTTGGAGAAGTTTTTGTTCGAGCTCCTCCGATCCAAGATAGAATGCGCCCCCCTCTGAACGCGGATCCCCTACTAGTAAGAATGGCGATCCCAAATTATTCATCATCCAGTATCCTTCAAATCCCTCTGCAGGACGGTACCCTGAAAAATAGATGTTCAACGGTGGTTTCAAATCTCCTGGATGAAAGAAATAAATCAGTTCTTCTCTATTTTTATCGCTAATTCGTTTTCCTCCGACTAACAAGTCTCCATAACCTAGATGGGAGTCTCGATAGTGGCAGGGACCAAGTTTTACAATTCCTTGTCCTTTTGCTTGAATACTGATACTCAAATAATACGAATCATTTACATCTAACGTCAGAGACCGATCAAAGCTCGTTTCATCATAAATCCATTCTTGCATGGGAGAATTTCCAGCTGGAAAACCTTTAACAACGTAGCGGATCGAACAATCTTCTGAAACCCTGAACTCAGGCCACAGATCTAAGGGCATCTCCCCACTCAGAAAAACATTATGTTGATAGGTCGCAATAGTCTGATAATCCTCGCCGTATCGGCCACACAAACGAAGATAATTTGTCCCTTCATAACTGACTTGCCCCTCAAAAGATGGTGCAGCGACTAGATGATTAACATTTAGTTTCGTTCCATTTTGCTTAGAGAAAAAACCACGTGAAAATATATGTAGCATCTGCTCTGGATTTTCAAAATTTGTTTTCACAGCTTTTTTGCGCAAAAGAAATCGTTCCAACGTTTTTGTAGTGATTTGACAACGCTCATGATAGAACAGACGGTAAACCTGAATTTTCTGATCCAAGATAGTGACATACTCTAAATATTCAGCAGTATCTACTAACACGACATCAAACGGTTTATCTACTTTTTTCTTCTTTTTTTTCCCGTTTTCCGCCTCAACTTCTCTATTTAAGATCCCGATATCTTCTGGCAATAAAGAGACGATGTCTTCTGGTTTGACAAATGTCCATTTTATATTACTAGGAATTTCATATTGCTCCTGCCAATTTTCATCAGCAATTTGCAAAACACTAATTTTTTTCATTTCCTTTTAATTCCTTTATGGTATTTTTCCACATATCGACAATCTCACCCCTTGTATACTGTTCAATCTTCTTGACTGAGTGAACTAGAGATTGATTCCAATGTTCTAAGTTTGTGAGGTAGTATAAGAGTGCCTCTTCAAAATCTGAAATATCATCTAGAATCCAACCATTTTCTCCATGCTTCACATAAGAAGAACTATACAAGTTAACCTGAGGGATCCCTCCACTAATGCCAGCGATTTGAGTCAACACATCAGCTGGAGTTCCCAAATCTAGTATAATACGAACGTACTTCAGAGCTTTAATCAAATCGATGTCGCTATGAATGGTCTCAATATCAATCCGTTCGCGAACAATCTCCTCTTCATCATCAAGAACTCGGTTCTCACCTCTCGCTCTTTTCTCTTTATCAACAAAAATCAATTCTTGTTCATATTCTGGCTTAAGAGTTCGATAGTTTTCTAGTACCTGTTTTATATAGGCCTCTCGGCCAAAATCCTGACTTTGTGTTCCAACCAGCAAGTCAATCCATTCATTTTTCAACATCATTTCAAACAAAGTCGTAAACACATATTGAATTTGATCTGCTGGTAGATTGTCGTAATTGACGTAAACAATTAACTCTTTTTTTCTTTGACTATGCCCTAGGTTTAGATGAGTATCATAAGGCGGAATCTCATAAAATCCCGGCAACTGTTCTAGATCCACATTAGCTGCTATCGTTTCAATTTTATTTAAACTATCAACAACGAAGAACGGCGTGTCTGTCAAATCCGTTAGCAGCTGCTCCTGGTTTGTGATTGGATAGCGATCTCCAAAAAAAGACAAGATAACATGATGGTTTTCCTTAACCTTTTGGAAAAAGTGGTTGTGCTGTACATCTGACGAAATCACAATCGTATCATCCTTGGTTAGCGAAGAAGTTAGATACTGATCTAATTTTTCATTGATCAATTCTTCGATATCTTGGTAAACTTCTTTTGCAAATGTAGCCTGCGCCTCAGGGTTGATAAGTACTTGATGATTTTCTGTGCCCAAAAATTCCCTAAACTGCCATGTACCTTGTAAATTTAAATAATCTTGGTAGTAAGGTTGATCATTTTCAAAATAGATGATGCTTGAAACAAATCCACGATCATCAAAAATCAACTGATGATTTGTCTGTCCACCCTCAAAATAAGTAATATCAAAGAAATTACCTGTTTGTGAGAAGTTAATTTTAGCATAATGTTCTTGATTTAAATATACCTCAATCATAAAAGGAGTATAGAAGAATTCTACTCCTTGAGGCCATTTAATATCTTCCAGACGAATTTTACGTACAGATACATCCGTCAGACCTTGTATGGTATCAAATAGATTCCATACAGTTTCTGGCAATATTCTTTGCTGATAAAGAAAGGTTCGAATATGTGGTGAATAGTTCAAAATCAGAGTGGTATTTGCCTCTCCTGATTGCTGAAACATTCGCAGCAAATTCACCGCATCATCAAACATCATATTTTTAGACACGTAATAGAAAGGCAGGGTGGTAGAATACCATTTCCGATCTTGTCTATACCAAGATGGTACAAAGTAAAACATATCCCTCTATTCTCCTTTAAATTCTAATTCTTTGTGGTAGTAAGTCCCAATTCTCAAGATACGTATTTCTTCATGCAAAGGCAAGAGCATACTGACTAAAATGATCAATGTACTTGGTATAGTCAAAAGCAAATTTGGAAGAGGTAGGAAGAAATTAATGAAATAGGGTAAACCAATAAAAACGATCAGGTAGAGTGCTCCTACATTAGATTGTAAGGAAATGTAATGTTTCAAAACTTTTAAAGTTGCTTTCCCAGGCTGGATATAATCTAGGTATTCTCCTTGACGTTGTAAACGTTTCGCTGTTTCTTCTGGTTCTAAGTTGATATAGGCAAATAAAATTGCAAGAAGATAGATAGCAAGCAAATAAAAGGCTAAACTTAAGGGTTTTGTAAAGTCAAATAAACTACCAAAATTTTTTGTAAAACCATGGCCAAACCAGTCTAATACCAACTGAAGCAACATAATAACACTTGAGGCATACATAATAGGCATTCCCCCAGAGGGAAGAAATTTGATAGGGAGGTAAGATTTGCCATAGTAACGACTACTTAACATGACTCGATTTAGAGGCAAACGAATTTCAGCTCTCTCGCAGACCACGGCAATATAGCCCAAGAGCAAAAATGAGATCGCCGCACCTACTAGAAAGGCTAATCCTTCTTTAGACAAAACAGATTGTCCTATCAATACCACTAATTGGTTAGCAAATTGTAGCAGAATTCCTGAAATAATAATAATTGTCTGCCCACCTACTCCCTTGCTAACATTCAAACTAGCCAACCAGATAATAACAAAGCCTCCTGCTACAACAGTTGCCAGTACAGCCATATTATAAATCCAATCATCTACAAGAAGCAAAAAGCGTCCATTTTCCGAACGAGCCGTGTACATAACAGCTATCCCCTGTAACACGGAAAAAATCAAAGTGAGAATCTTTTGCACAAAATCCGCTTTTTTCAATGACCAGGACTGGATATTCCAACTTTTATTCAAGTTGATGACCTGCCAAACGATCATCGTCGTAATCCATGGACCTAATCCCAGAGAAAACATGGAAATCTTAGAGACATCTACTCCTGCTAAGGAATACAAATAGGCCAAGGGATTTTGCTCAGTTATTTGCGAAAAACCTGTATTGCCATTGTATCCTGGAAGTAAAATATGGCGACCAAGTAAATAGATCGCAATGATCAAAATTGTAAAAACTGCTCTTCGGAAAAAAATACTTGTTCGTTTCTGTTTCTTAAGACCGAAATGTTTCATCTGTCATCCTTTATTCTTTATATTTAGCAAGTCTTGCGATCATTTTCTAGCAATGTTCATGCACCATCGTAACAGCAAGACAACTCAAGAAAACAGGCTCATCCCACTGATAATCAAGATAGAATTAACTGGCTTACCATGATATTTCACCTACGAAATACAGGAGCACCTCATGAGTGTAAATCTACTTGGAGCTTCTCTTCTATCCTTGAATATTTTCATGTGAGAACACCTGTTCTTCCATTTTTTCTATTTGAACATTATCAAATGCATAAACGGATTTACTTAATCCTTAAAATTTTTATAAGTATATCAACTCTGTCATCATGATTGACATCTAAAAAACCATTCCCATACCAAATCTCTGAAGGGTAAGGAATTTTACGCTTTCTCATCTGATCATGATTCTTCGAAAGTTGAATGGATTTTTTCCGATTTTTCTCATTAAAAAATCATTTATAAAAATTACCAGTTCCTACTATTGTAGCATATTTATCAATTATTTTCAAACACGACCTCTCTTTTTATAAGTGTGAAGAGCACTTTATGAATTTTGAACAAAATCCATTTGGAATAGGATTGACTATTCTAAACATTTATTTACTATTACAACTCAGACGAAAAAGACCAGAGCGTCACTCTGGCCTTTTCCTGTTCAGTTTAGCTTGTAACTAAACTTAGTCTTCTTTTTTGCGAGTAGTAGCTGCAAGTCCTGCACCTAAGCCCAAGATAGCCAATCCTGCTGCTAAAGCTGACACCTGAGACTCACTTCCTGTATTTGGAAGGTGACCTTTTTCAGTTTGTGTCACTTTTTCTTCTTGAGATTGTGCTCCTGTTTGAGCCAGTTGGTGCGCATCTGGATTGACAGGAACTTGTGGGTTTAGTTCTTCTTCTGCTACAGCAGTTCCCACTTCCACGATACGATCTTGCGCAACTATCTTATCAAAGGTTTCTTTCGATGTACGCTTACCATTTTCGACTTCTACTAGGTGGACACGAACACCTTTTTGACCTTCTTGAAGAACACGACTTTCACCCACATAAAGTTTGTCAGTCTTACGTTCTTGAACTTTGAAATCAATTGCCTCTTCTTCCACTAGGAGTTCTGGTTTGTGATGAACCAAATCTCTGACACCATCAAGTGGTTGAGCCGTACCACGTTTAGTCCCAACTTCCACGATACGATCTTGCGCAACTATCTTATCAAAGGTTTCTTTTGATGTACGCTTACCGTTTTCGACTTCTACTAGATGAATACGAACACCCTTTTGACCTTCTTGAAGAACACGACTTTCACCCACATAAAGTTTATCAGTCTTACGTTCTTGAACTTTGAAATCAATTGCCTCTTCTTCCACTAGGAGTTCTGGTTTGTGATGAACCAAATCTTTGACACCATCAAGCGGTTGAGCCGTACCACGTTTAGTTCCAACGAGAAGGATCCGGTTAACAGGAGCCTGGATCACTTCATGGAGTTTCTCTTCACGAGTTCCGTCTGGGCTAACAGATGTAAGAATGCGTTCCTTACCAACTTGTCCTTCTTGTTCTACACGGCTTTCACCTACATATAGACTTGAATCTTCTTTTTCAACAGTTTGGAAGGCAAGTTCTTTTTCGACAAGCTCAAGACTTGGATTTTCTTCTTGAATAGCAGGGGCTGGTTTCTCAGAAACTGGTTTTTCCTTGACTAGTTGGATACGGTATTCCTTGACTTGTTTTCCACTTTCTGAAACGAGGCGAACAAGTACTGGAAGGTTATCATCGCCACTATCTACAACTGTTGAAGCTACTTGGTCTGTTTCTTCAACTGAAACTTTTGGACGTTGACCTTTATAGGTAATTTGATAGTCTTGACGATTTTCAGCGAAATCAGGAAGTTCTTTTCCATCTACAAGAATCTTCGATGCAGTGCTTTCTTGAGGCAGTTCGCTTGGTGCAAGGAAGGTCATCTCAATCATCGCAACACCGCTCTTGTCTGCTTTACGCTCCATACGCCATCTCATAGCTTTGGCTTTCACAGCTTT
The DNA here is from genome assembly GCF_003943415.1 of Streptococcus oralis. Classification (GTDB taxonomy): domain Bacteria; phylum Bacillota; class Bacilli; order Lactobacillales; family Streptococcaceae; genus Streptococcus; species Streptococcus oralis_BJ. The sequence continues at coordinate 21,736 of NZ_RJPK01000007.1, forward strand.
AAATGTTACGTTAATTTCATCTCCAGCTTCAATGTCTTTATCCGCACGATAAGGAACAGCTTCCCAATTTTCTGGATTGTTGAATGGATGGGCTGCATCGTAGGCTTGGTAGTTTGAATAGTAGGTAGGCACTTCAAAATCTGGGCCAATATAACGTTCCAAAACAAGTTTAGATGGCGCATCCGTTCCACTATCTGCAAAGAAGTGAAGTTTGGATTGCGCAACAGTCCGTTCTACAATCTTACCATTTTCACGGAAAATAACACCTGTTGATACTTCTGGATTAGAAGATGGTGTTGGAGACCAGTTTGTCCAACGACGATTTTCATTGTGGTCTCCATCATTGATATAGTCTACACGGTCATGTGAACTTGGATCAATATCATTAGTTGCAGAAGCAAAGGCTTGGTTACTGTTTTCATCATAGTTAGGGTTGTTTGAGAGAGCCTCACCAAGTTTGTCCGTCACTCGTACAGTGAACTCCGCAACGAGGTCACTACCAAGGACACGACCGCGAACAGTAAATTGACCTGCTTTTGTCAGATTTTCTGCTGGAACTTCTTCCCATTCAACTGCCAAGTCTTTTGTTTCGTAACCGTCTTTACCCGTGAAGTAAACAGGAACCTTAGTTGGCAATTCAAGTGGTTGCCCTACTTGCAACAAGCGAGCTTGTTTAACCGCTACAACTGGTTTACGAGAGAGCAAGTCTTTATCCTTAGTGAAGTGCAGACGGTATTCTCCTAGGATGTCGCCATTTTCAGCTTTCGCGATAACACGAACTGGCTCACCTTCACGAACACTTGGAACGACGGTAGCGAGACCATTGTTGCTAACACTTGCTGTTACTGCAGGAACTTTTCCATCTGCAGACTCAAGGTAGTAGTCTGTCAATTCAGGGTTGAAGTTTGCTAAGCCTTTACCATCAACTTGGATTCTTGTTTGTCCTTGTTTGGCTGCCGCAACTTGTTTCGCAAAGATTTGTACTTCTGTGATAGAAGTTCCACGCTTATTATCTGCTTTCACCATGCGAATGCGAACAGCATAGGTTTCAACTTTATCAAAGCTAAAGTGATTCATTTCTCCAGCCTTGAGTTGAGCTGGGGCTTTTAGATTTGTAACAGGTTTCCAGTTGGCTGGATCGTTAAATACATGGTTTTCCTCACCTACAAAGCTAGGGTTTTTAGGAGCTGTCGGAACGGTCTTACCAACATAATACTCGATCACATAAGACTTCGGTGCACCTACCCCATGGTCTTCGTGGAATCCGACACTTAGATTATCAACTGAACGTTTGCTCAAGATACCTGAATCTCCAAATAGAACACCAACTGAAGCTTCTGGATTACTACGATTCCAGTTCGTCCAACGATTAGCTGGGCGGTCATTAAAGGAAATCAATTTATCGTTGACGTTTGAAACAGGGTCGCTCGGATTTGAGTCTGAAGCAAAAGCCAGTGGCAATTCTGAACCTGTCCATTGGTCAGAAATGTTTGCACCTTGCTCAGTTTGAGCAGACACACGAACATGAAGTTTGGTAGTTAATTGCGAACCTTCTAGGCGACCATTAACTGTAAAGACACCTTCCTTAGCGTATTGGTCTGATTGAATCGCATCCCATGTAACCTTAGCTGATGAAACGTGACCATTTGAATCGTAGGTACGAACACTTTCTGGTAATTGTGGCGCTTCTGCGATTGGTGTTGTCACACTAACTTCTTCAACTGAAACGATACCTTCTACAGATACTTTAGCACGCGCTTCAAGGTTAATCCCTTCAACTTTACCTAGAACTTCAAAGGTTTGATAATGGTCTAGTTTTTCTTTTGGAATAGCTTGCCAAGTGACTTTGTGAGCTTTAGGGAAACCTTTGTCGTACTCAACAGTTACTGTTGATGGAAGAGTAGGTTCTTGATGCAAGTCAGTCACTACATTTACAGGGCGGATAGATTGTGCAACCTTCTTCTCAGTGTTGGCTTGGATAGTGAGTTCAACTTGGCCTGTAGCTCCCTCATATTCTGCTTTGAGAGTGACTGCTCCTGGCTTATGTAACTCAAGCATTCCTTTACGAACTGCGACTTCCCCTTCACCACTTGTAGAGAAGGTTACTTTATCAGCTGGTAAAACTGCTTGTGTTCCGTCTTGATAGTGAGCGAGTACAGACAATTTGACTGTTTGGTCTTCTTTGAGAGCATCAGCTTTCTCCACTTGTAGGCTCAAATGGTCAATTTTTGGTGCTTCTTCGAGGAACTGAATAGCATACATTTGAAGAGGGCCACCATCTTTTGGTTGAACATAGATGCTTGCACGCATGCCGTTTACTGCACTTGCTTGAAGGACTGTAACATCAGCATTTTCAGCACTTGCTGTAACTTCTGACAATTGGGCACCATAAGCAAGAGTTCGATATTGCATTGGATTTTGACTAGTAAGGCCTGTGACAGCTTCACCGCCAACAGTTACATTTGGTGCTACAGGTGCTGCAGGATTGCCTTCTTCTACTACAAGAGTAGCATGTACGGTTTCGCCTCCTAATTGACCAGTCATTTGAATACGTGATCCTGCTACTGAAAGTTTGGCTTTATCTGCTTCCGCAATCTCCCACTTATCAACTTCGTATTCTTGAACGCTTCCATCTGTTACAGCGATAGAAACGTATTTATCAACAGCATTTAAATCTGTTCCTGGAGCAACACGTTTAACAGTTGGTAGTTCTTTCGCAATTGCTAGAACCTCAACACGAGCCTCTACCTCACGTCCGTCTGCCATGCCTTTAACTGTCACAACTCCAGCTTGACTCACATCAACTGAAGACCATGTTACTGGACGTTTTTCACGACTGCCATCACTGTAAACAAAAGCAACAGTCTTCGGCATTTTCGGTTCTTTCTCGATAACAGTACGTACTTTTGGTACCTCTGTTCCTAGAACTGTCTTTTCTTGTCCTTCTTTCTTACCAGTAAAGACTGTTACTTGACCAGATTTCAAGAGATCCGAATGAGCTGTCAGCGTGAATTTACCTGCTTGTTCAGTTGATTTGACAATGGCAACCCCTTTACCGTTAAAGGCTCTGCGAATCCAAGAGCCATCTGCTTGCGCCTTGTAGCGTTCACGGCTGGCTTGTTCCCCATTATCAACACCGACTAGTTGACCTTGTCCATGCAATTGGAAACGAACCAAATTATTGGCAGTTGGCACTACATTTCCTTGACTATCAACGATTTCGTAGTAGATGTAGGTCAAGTCTTTTCCATCTGCGGCGATTGCGTGTTCTTCCTTGACAAGACGAACACCTGCTGGTTGGCCTGCAGTGGTAATCTTGTCACGTGCAATTTCTTTACCAGCTTCATCACGAGCTACTGCTTCTAAAGTACCTGGTTGGTAAGCAACCTTCCACTCAAGGTAGAGTTCCTTGGCATTGGCGCCTTCTTGGTAGGTACGGCCATCGCTGGTTTGTTTTTTGTTGAAGGTCTTAACTCCGAGAGATTGACCGTTCAAGAACAATTCAACGCTTGCAGCGTTTGAATAGGCGCGAACTGGGATTTTTCCGTCTGCATCAGCTACATTCGCTTTTAGAGTAGGGTTTTCCCAGTTCCAGTGAGGAAGGAGGTGAACCATTGGTTTCTTCTTAACAGAAACCCATTGGCTTTGGTAAAGATAGAAGTCATGTTTTGGAATACCAGCTGTATCTACGATTCCAAAATAAGAGCTCTTAACCGGTGTATGGTTTTGGTTGTGCCATGGAGTAGGCTCACCGATATAGTCCGTACCTGTCCAGATAAACTGTCCAGCATAGCCAGCATTGTCGCGGTCAAAAGTCCATGAATCTGTTGCAGTTTTACCCCAACCAACACGGTCATTACCATAGTCAGACTGTTCGTAGTTACGCTCAGGTCCGTTACTATGTTTCAATTCCTGTTCAGGACGATAGTAACTTCCACGTGTACGGGTTGCTGAAGATGTCTCAGAGCCGTAAATCAACCAGTTTGGATGTTTCGCACGAAGGGCTTTGTAGTTGTCTTCAGAATAGTTGAATCCAACCGCATCCAGTTCATCAGCAATTTTCTCATGTCCACCACTACCATTACCGAAACGGAACTTATCTGCTCCCATGGTAACGTAACGAGTTTTATCAACATCCTTGATAACTTTGACCAAACGTTTTACAGTTGCTAGAGAATGAGCATCACCGTTGGCTTCACCGATTTCGTTTCCGATAGACCACATGAAGACAGCTGGGTTATTTTTGTCTCTTTCGACCATAGTACGTAGATCGTAATCAGACCATTTTTCGCCTTTTCGAGCTTCTGGGTGAGTGGCATCTTTTTCAAAGAAACGTCCGTAATCATAAGGTTTTTTGCCATTATACCAGGTATCAAAGGCCTCTTCCTGAACAAGCAAACCAAGTTCTGCTGCGATTTGCAAGGTTTGCTCACTAGCAGGGTTGTGGGTTGTACGAATAGAGTTAACCCCCATCTCCTTCATTTGTTTGAGACGGCGATATTCTGCTTTATAATTTTCTTCTGCTCCAAGCGCTCCGTGGTCATGGTGCAAGGAAACGCCATGGAATTTAATGCGTTCACCATTTAAAGAGAAGCCTTCATTTGGAGTCCAATTATAGTAACGGTAACCAAACAAATCCTTCTTAGCATCAACCAACTGACCGTCACGGTAAACACGCGTAATCAATTCGTACAAGGCAGGTTTATCATTTAAAACTGTCCAGAGTTTTGGTCTTTCAACTTCTAAAATCGCATCAAGACTTGTTGATTCATGTGCTTTCAAGGTACGACTCGCTGTACGAACCAAGCCCGTTACAGCCTGACCACCACGTTCAACGATTTGATATTCTGCCACCAGTTCATGGTCTTTATCATCTGTATTGATGATTTTGCTGGCTACATGAGTTTCAACCTTGCCATGTTGCTGTTGTTCCAGTTTTGGCGTTAAGATGGTTGTTCCATTTTTCTCAACATGAACTTTATCTGTCACTTGCAAGGTCACATCACGATAAATACCGCTACCTGAGTACCAACGGCTACTTGGTTGTTTGTTGATTGCATGGACAGCAATCACATTCTCACGACCATCTTTGTGAAGGTATTTGGTGATATCGTATGAGAACTGGTTGTAACCATTTGGATAATGTCCTACTAACTGACCATTGACATAGACTTGAGAGTCCATGTAGACACCATCAAAGGTCACACGAACATTCTTCTTGAGATCTTTTTCATCAAGTTTAAAGGTCTTACGATACCAAGCTTCACCACCATTGAGCTGGCCACCTTCGTTTTGGGCAGGTGACTGATGATCAAAATCATTAAAGATACTCCAGTCATGTGGAAGATCCAATTTTTGCCATGTTGATACATCGGCATCTGGTTTCACAGCTTCTTTAGGATTCGCATTGAGTTTAAAGTGCCAATTTTGATTAAAATTCACTTTTCTATCTTCAATCATTTGATTCACTTCTTCATTTGTCGCAGCTTTCAAATCTTCCTTGACAGGCTTTTCTTGACTTGAAGCTTGAGATTCTACCTTTGGAGCTGTTTCTTCAGGTTTGAGAGACACTTTCTCCTCTTTTGGAGCTACAGGTTCATCTTCTTTCTTCTCTGGTTTGCTTGTTTCAGTTGGAGTAGCTTGACTTTGGTCAACACTTGCAACATCCTTGTGTTCTGCTACAGCTTGATCTTCTTTTTCCTCCACTGCTGGACTTTCCTCTTTTGCTTGTTCCACAGTGTGAGTAATTGGAGTTTCATCCGCGAAAACTGGTGATTCTCCAACGACACTTCCTCCAAATAGAACCGCACAGGTTCCAATCATGACAGAGCAAGCGCCTACGGCAAACTTACGAATGCTGTAGACTCTTTTACGATTCCAATGGCCTTTTTCCATAAAATCCTCCTTTGGTAACCGCTTCCATTTCATTGTAAGCGTATTACTTTTCCATAGCCTTTTACCACTATTTTATAAAATAATATAAGAAACTTCAATACTGGCAGCATAAAAATCATACTTTTGATTGTTTTTTCTAAAATTTGTAGAAGATTTAAAAAATGTGAATATAGATTTAGAACAAAAACAAACAATTTTTGACACTCAGTTAAATATTATAAAAAAGTTCCTTTTGTAAGGAACTCCTTTTACTTATAATTAAATATTCCCCCTGCCAACTTATCAGCTAGTTTAGGAAAGAGGCTATAAAATTTGTGGGCTAAATTGAGCAAAAGTGGAAGATTGAGTTCTCGTTTATTTTTTCCTATGGTTTTGACAATCTTTCTAGCGACTGCATCTGGTTCCAAGAGAAAACGGTCCACAGACTGGAGGTAGCTGCCATCTGGGTCGGCCTGGTCAAAAAAGGCAGTACGAATCGGTCCTGGATTAACCGTCGTTACATAAACACCATAGGGCATCAGTTCGAGGCGCAGAGCATTTGAAAATCCAATAGCCGCAAACTTGGTCGCTGAGTAGAGACTGGATTTTCCTGTAGCTATCAAACCTGCCATGCTGACGATATTGATGATATGGCCTTTTCGGCTTTCTTTCATACGAGCTGCAAGACGACGAGACAGATTCATCAGGGCAAAGGTATTAACCTCGAACATCTGGTGAATGTCTTGATCAGAGATCTTGTCAAAGTCTTCAAAAATACCATAGCCAGCATTGTTGATTAAGACATCAATTTTACCATAACGGAGATAGAGGTCAGCTACCAGATCTTCTAGAACCGAGTCATCAGTAATGTCGATTTCAATCAATTCCACATGGGGATGGTTTCCATATAGCTCCGACAGTTTTTCCTTGTTTCTACCTAGTAAGATGAGTTGGTCATCTGGCAAGAGTTTGACCATTTCTTGGGCCAATCCGCCACTAGCTCCTGTAATGAGAATAGTAGACATGCTTCGTCCTTTCAATAACTGTTAGATTTCCACTTCTTCCAAGTCTTTGACCACATGGACATTTTCAAAAACAGTTGCCGCATCCTTCTTGAGATGGCTGATATCTTTTGAGAGGAAGCGGGCGCTGATATGATTGAGCAAGAGGCGCTTGGCTCCTGCTTCTGCTGCTACTTGCGCAGCCTGCATATTGGTTGAGTGACCGTGATTGCGGGCAATTTTCTCATCACCCTTTCCATAAGTCGATTCATGGACCAGGACATCAGCATTGACGCCTAGACGCACGCTGGCATTGGTTTTTCGCGTGTCACCAAGAATAGTAACTACCTTGCCAGGTCTCGGTGCTGAGATATAGTCTGCCGCCTTGATTTCAGTTCCATCATCCAGAACAACATCCTGACCGTTTTTGATTTTTCCAAAAAGCGGGCCAAATGGGACACCAGCAGCCTTAAGTTTTTCAGCATCCAGCGTTCCTTCCAAGTCCTTTTGCATGACACGATAGCCAACGCAGAAAATAGTGTGGTCCAACTCCTCTGCATACACAGTGAATTTATCGGTTTCAAGGATTTTCCCCAGAGAATTTTGGTCAAACTCATGAAAATGAATGCGGTAGGGCAAACGAGAACCGGACACACGAAGACTGGTTAAAACAAATGACTTAATCCCTTGGGGACCATAGATTTCCAAATCTGTCTGCTCTTCATTGGCCTGAAAAGCACGGCTGGAGAGAAAACCTGGTAAACCAAAAATGTGGTCTCCATGCAGGTGGGTGATAAAGATTTTGCTGACCTTACGTGGTCGAATCGTGGTTTCCAGAATGCGATTTTGCGTTCCTTCGCCACAGTCAAAGAGCCAGACTTCGTTAATCTCGTCCAAGAGTTTCAGAGCGAGACTAGAGACGTTGCGGGCTTTAGAGGGCTGACCAGCCCCTGTTCCTAAAAATTGAATATCCATTCGATACTTTCTAATTAATCAATATATAACATGGCTGTGCGGTTTTCCGATCGGAAATAGCGCTTGCCAGAAAAAGCAGCAGCTTCTTGCAGTAAATCCTCTTGGCTATAGCCTTTGAGACGTTTGCGACCATCAGCCAAACTTTCCAAATCTGTCAAGGCTGTGAGATTTTTGACACTAACAACTTCCTCATCTCCGACAGCTTTCATGTAAATCTTTCCAGACTCTTCAAAGACGAGTTGATGGGGGAAAATTTGCGCAATCTCAAAAAGCAAGTTATCTGTGATTGCTTCCTCAGCTTCTGAGAAAATGCGACAAAGTCCCTCCCTCTCATAGCAAAAACCAAAAGATTTGCCAGATAAATTAAGCCGAATAAAAGGCTTGTTTTCAAAGGTGAAACTTGGCTCAACATTGTAGAGGTTTAGTTCCTGACTGACTTCTGAAAAATAATCAGTCGCTGCTTCAGGGCTCTTTTTCTGATAAAGTTCAGCAAAGTAAGCATTGACTACACTCGGAGGAGGTGTGATGAGAGCCAATTGCTCCTGCTCTGTTTTACCAGCTAGAAGCTGATCCAGATAGACCTTGTCTAGACTCGTATAGCCCCCATATTTTAGAGCCAAAGTTTTGATATCAATCATAAAATTCTTCTAACCTCCATTTATTTTTCTCGGAAATATAGCCTATAATGACTTCCCCGTCATCTTGATAATCGCGCTCTTCAAGAATCGCCACACTTTCTAAATCATGAATCTTGTAAGACTTAGAAAAGGGCACGCGTAGAGTAAAGGGTTCAAAAATTTCCTTGATCTTATCTAGCAATAAAGCTTGCAAGTTCTCACGACTATCCTCAGACTTGGCAGAAATGAGGGCATAAGGCGTTTGAGTAGGCGTGAAATCCTCCACCAAATCCGCTTTATTATAAAGGGGCAGACGAGGAATATCCTCCATATCCAAGTCTTTCATGATGGATAGGACCGTTTTTTCATGTTCCTCATGGTAAGGATTGCTGGCATCGATGACATGAACCAGAAGATCCACATGTTTACTTTCTTCCAAGGTTGACTTGAAACTGGACACCAATTCAGTCGGCAAATCTTGGATAAATCCAACCGTATCAGTCAAGGTAACCTGAAGATTACCTCCCAAATGGATACTCTTTGTCGTCGCATCCAGAGTCGCAAACAGCTCGTCTGCTTCATACTGGGTCTTAGTGGTCAAGGTGTTCATGATGGTTGATTTCCCAGCATTGGTGTAACCAATCAAACCAATCTTAAAGGTGCTAGACTCCAGACGTTTTTCTCTGACTGTCGCCCGATTTTTCTCAACCACCTTGAGCTGGCGCTCGATATCTGTGATTTGGTTGCGAACACTACGACGGTTCAGTTCCAGCTGGCTTTCACCAGGTCCACGGGAACCAATTCCCCCTGCCTGGCGGCTGAGCATAATCCCCTGACCAACCAAGCGAGGTAAGAGATACTTGAGCTGAGCCAAATGCACTTGGAGTTTCCCTTCATGGCTTCGAGCCTGCATAGCAAAAATATCCAGAATCAACTGCATACGGTCAATAACCTTAACTCCCAGAACTTCCTCTAGATTGACATTTTGCCGTGGTGTCAGACGGTTGTTGACAATGACAGTAGTAATTTCTTCTGCATCCACCATGAGCGCAATTTCTTCCAACTTACCAGAACCGACGAAGGTCTTGGAGTCATACTTTTCACGTTTTTGTCTGTAGCTATTGACAACGACTGCCCCAGCTGTCTTAGCCAGACTGGCCAACTCTTCCATGGAGAGGTCAAAATTGTCCATTCCCTGCAGTTCTACACCAATGAGTAGGACCCGTTCCTCTTTTTTCTCCGTTTCAATCATCTAAAAACTCCTCTATCTGGCTAAAAATACTCTCTTGCACACCAGACTCTCCGAACTGATAAAAAGTCACCTGCATGCGATTACGGAACCAGGTCAACTGACGCTTGGCAAAACGACGAGTCGCCTGTTTGAGACTCTCGCTCGCCTCCTCAAGAGTTTGCTCCCCACGGAAATAAGGAAAGAGTTCCTTGTAGCCAATGCCTTTGGCTGCCTGCACATCTGGATAATTTTCAAAAAGCCACTTAGCCTCATCCAAAAGCCCAGCCTCAAACATCAGATCCACTCGGTGGTTGATACGTTCATAAAGCTGACTGCGTTCATCATCCAAGCAGATAATCAGAGGTTCATACAAGGTCTCTTGATTTTCCAAATCCTGACCAAAATGGACAATTTCCAAGGCACGCATGGCACGACGACGGTTGAACTGGGGAATTTCAAGGCCTGCTTGCTCCACAAGATGGGCTAATTCCTCATCTGAATAAGGCTCCAAACTAGCCCGATAGGCTACAATCTCCTCATGAGGTGTCTCCCCACCTAAATGGTATCCTTCCAGCAAGCTCTGGATATAAAGCCCTGTGCCTCCAGCGATAATAGCAAGCTTGCCACGACTTTGGATGTCCTCTATGGCTGCCTTAGCTTCTGAAACAAAATCAAAAGCCGAGTAAGACTCGGTCACCTCTCTGACATCAATCAAATGATGAGGAACAACAGCTTGCTCCTCCGGGCTAGCCTTGGCTGTTCCAATATCCAACCCTCTGTATACTTGCTGACTGTCACCACTGACCACCTCTCCACCAAAGCGCTTGGCTACTTCAATAGCAAGGGCTGTCTTCCCAACAGCAGTCGGCCCAACAATCACAATTATTTTTGTTTTCATCTTTTTTCCTTGAAAAATTCCCATTTTTTCGTTACTATTATTATATCACAAAAAGGTCAGTCAGAAAAATGCTATCTCTTGAGGAGCCTGGCTGATCGGGAAGATAAAGGAGGAAGACTCATGGCTAAAGGATTCGCTAAAGGTCTTGTAACAGGTGTCGCAGGAACTGTCGCTGCCGTTGCAGGTGCAGTATACGCAATTAAAAAGAAAGTGATTGAGCCAGAAGAGCAAAAAGCAGCTTTCATCGAAGAAAACCGTAAAAAAGCAGCTCGCCGTCGCGTATCACACTAAGCAACAAAAGAAGTTGAGATTTCTCAACTTCTTTTTATTTTCTTAAATAGCCAAATCAAACTTCAGCTGCGGCTTAACCGGATCATAGTCAACCAACTCAAAGTCTTCCGCTTTGATATCAAAGAAATTAGTCCCATCTGGTACATTCAAAACCAAGCGAGGTTGGCAGTTTGACGGCTCCCGACGAAGCAATTCCTCTGCTTGTTCAAACTGATTATCATAGATATGAAGGTTATTGATAAAGTAGAAAAACTTCCCAACCTTCCAGCCAAAATGCTTAGCAATCATCATCTGTAAAGCCACGTACTGCATGGCATTGATATGGTGGGCCACCAGAATGTCATTAGAGCGCTGAGTCAAGGTCGCATCCAGATAGATGTCCCCATCTACCCGACGAACATCAAACATAGTCTGGAAAGCACATGGAAGAAGACCATCTGTCTCCTCAAAAGCTTGGTAATCCCAGAGAGAGATAATATTGCGACGGTTCCAAGGGTTAGCCTCCAACTGCTTGAGAATCTTATTGATGATATCATGTTTCTTAACGACCGCCCCATAGCGCTCACCGATGGTTCCCGTGTCTCCCACTTCCCAATCATTCCAGTAGTGGACGTTATACTTGCTATTTAGCACTTCTAGACTATTAGACTGATCTTGGTAGATCCAAAGGACTTCCTTGATAGCTGATTTGATGGCAATTGGACGTAGGGTTGTAATGGGAAATTCACCCTTTGACAAATCATACTCTGCAAAGGCACCCGTTACGTACTTGGAGTTGGCAACAGTCCCATCCTTGTATTTGGGACGTGCTTGTTCAGAAAAGACACCGTCTTTGAGGATTCGTTCAATATTCTCTTTAAAAATCGTATCTGCTTTTGTCATTTACTCTCACCTCATTTATAGTCTTAACTAGTATAGCATAAAATAATAAAAGAGGAACATTACTAACTCTAGGTTAGCATTTTCCCTCTTTTATTATTTTATTGCAATACAAGTGATGCTGCCCCAATTACTCCAGCGTCATTTCCTAGAGTTGCGAGAGCTAATTTAGTTGATGTGCGTACTTGTGGGAAGGTATTTTCATCATAAACCTTTTGCACGCCTTGGAGAAGGAATTCTCCTGCAGCTGATACTCCACCACCAATAACGATTGTTGATGGGTTTAGGATTGAGCCAATATTAGCACAAGCGATTCCCAAGTAACGTGAGAAGTTTCGGTAAACGATCAAGGCAAGGTCATCCCCTTCTTTTGCAAGGTCAAAGACAGTTTTAGCAGTTACTTCTTCACCGTCATCAATCAAGCGTTTCAAGGCTGCATCGCCTTCGTATTCATCAGCATAACGACGTGTCAAGTTGACAATCCCTGTTGCAGAAGCAACTGTCTCAAGACAGCCTTTCTTACCACAAGTACAAGCGATTGGTTGGTCAAAGTCAACAGTGATGTGGCCAAGCTCTCCTGCTGCACCAGCAACACCGTGAAGCAATTTGCCTTCTGCCACGATACCGCCACCAACACCTGTACCAAGTGTCATAAAGACAACGTCTGGTTGGTTTTCACCAGCACCCATCCAGCGCTCACCAAGAGCAGCTACGTTGGCATCATTATCGATGAAGAATGGAATACTCAAGGCTTTTTCAATCTTTTCTTTAATCGGTTGAAGGGTTTTCCAGTTGAGGTTGTAGGCACCGATAACAGTTCCTTTTTCACGGTCAACTACACCAGGTGATCCCATTCCAATCCCTCGGAAATCCGAAGCTGACAATCCAAGCAAGTCCAAACGATGTTGAATAGACTCAATCATATCATCTACAATATGGCTTCCTTCATCCAAAATATTAGTCTTGATAGACCATTTTTCTTGGATTTCTCCTGCTGTTGTCAAGATTGCAAATTTGATAGAAGTTCCACCAAGGTCAATCCCGATAATCTTTTGACTCATCATATTCTCCTTTTTAATTGAAAATGCTTACAGTACTAGTATAACAAAATCATCAAATTTGTGCAAAGGTTTGCATGAAAAAGTTACATTTTATAATTAATAACTATTTATCCCCTAGATGTTGAATGGCATAGTTTGCTTCTTCTTTTGTAAATTTTCCAATCCAAGAAGAAGTTAGCCTGTCATAAATTTCAGTTTTTGAGATATTACTATATTTTCGATATTCTCTTGCTTTAGCTAAGGCTTTTGCCTTATAATCTGCATTCAAGTGATCGATGGCATACTGCACTGCTGAACTTGAAAAACCATGAAACATTAATTGGTCATAGAGAGCTTTTTTTGACATATTTGCCCACGAATTATAGCTTTTCGCTCTCCTTAAAGCAGCATTGTACTGGTTCCCATCTGCTGGTTTTGGTTGCCGCACACCATCGTATCCTACATAGTAACGACCACCATCTACCCATTTATCCCTTACCATTTTGCCTTCAGAATCAACATAGTAACGACCGCCATCTACCCATTCATTCTTGGCCATCTTTCCATCCGGTTTATAATAATAAGCTCCTACCCATTTATTGCGAACATGGCTGCCTTCTGATGGTAGATTAAGTTTTTGAATGGCATAGTTTGCTTCTTCTTTTGTAAATTTTCCAATCCAAGAAGAAGTTAGCCTGTCATAAATTTCAATTTTTGAGATATTACTATATTTTCGGTATTCTCTTGCTTTAGCTAAGGCATTTGCTTTGTAATCTGCATTCAAGTGATCGATGGCATACTGCACTGCTGAACTTGAAAAACCATGAAACATTAATTGGTCATAGAGAGCTTTTTTTGACATATTTGCCCACGAATTATAGCTTTTCGCTCTCCTTAAAGCAGCATTGTACTGGTTCCCATCTGCTGGTTTTGGTTGCCGCACACCATCGTATCCTACATAGTAACGGCCACCATCTACCCATTTTTCCCTTACCATTTTGCCTTCAGAATCAACATAGTAACGGCCACCATCTACCCATTCATTCTTGGCCATCTTTCCATCTGATTTGAGATAAGAATTTCCTACCCATTTATTGCGAGCAGAGCTTCCTTCTGCTGTTAGATAATAATATGAACCATAGTTTTTATCATAAATCCAGTCACTTTTAACCTTTTTTCCATCAGAATCAACATAATAACGACCACCATCTACCCATTCATTTTTAGCTCTCTTTCCATCTGATTTGAGGTAGTAATTTCCTACCCAGCCAGACTGAACTTTAGATTGTGATTTATCCTGTTTAGGAGTTGTTTCTTTAGCTTTTTCAGTCGGTTTTGGTGCCGGTGTTTTTGGTTTATCAGCAGGTTTTTGTGCTGGTGTTTTCGGTTTCTCAGCAGGTTTTTGAGCTGGCGTTTTCGGTTTCTCAGCTGGTTTTGGTGCTGGCGTTTTCGGTTTCTCAGCAGGTTTTTGAGCTGGCGTTTTCGGTTTCTCAGCTGGTTTTGGTGCTGGTGTTTTTGGTTTCTCAGCAGGTTTTTGTGCTGGTGTTTTTGGTTTCTCAGCAGGTTTTTGAGCTGGCGTTTTCGGTTTCTCAGCGGGTTTCGGTGCTGGCGTTTTCGGTTTCTCAGCTGGTTTTGGTGCCGGCTTCGGCGCAGGTTTTGGTGCCGGCTTCGGCGCGGGTTTTAGTGCCGGCTTCGGCGCGGGTTTTGGTGTTGGCTTCGGCGCGGGTTTTGGTGCCGGCTTCGGTGCGGGTTTTGGTGCCGGCTTCGGTGCGGGTTTTGGTGCCGGCTTCGGCGCTGGTTTTGGTGCCGGCTTCGGTGCGGGTTTTGGTGTCGGCTTCGGTGCGGGTTTTGGTGTCGGCTTCGGCGCGGGTTTTGGTGCCGGCTTCGGTGCGGGTTTTGGTGCCGGCTTCGGAGCGGGTTTTGGTTCTGGTTTCGGTGCGGGTTTTGGTGCCGGCTTCGGTGCGGGTTTTGGTGCCGGCTTTGGCGCTGGTTTTGGTTCTGGTTTCGGTGCTGATTTCGGTGCTGATTTCGGCGCTGGTGTTTTCGGTTTCTCAGTTTGATTTGGTGCCGAAGTTGTATTCTCTTTTACAACCTTACCATTTTTAGATGAATCCTTTTCTTGAGCAGAAACATGCTGAGCCGAAAAAGGAAAGGCTTCAGTTGTATCTGCAAATGAAATAAGTCCCAGTGTGGCAGTTGCTAAGCTGGTTACTAAAATTTTTTTTGATTTTTTCATAAAAATCTCCATTGTTTTAATGATTTATACCTATAGTATACCATATACTTTATTTTGCTTTCAAATCAAATATTAAATATTCAGAAATAAATCTAAAACTTAATTGAAAAATCCATAGTTATATCACTTCCAACTCATACAAACCTCTGACTGCATTACAGCCATAGATAGTTTCCGCTTGGTCCAAGTCTGGCACAGTCAAGACTTTTTCCTCTACCTGTCCTGTTTCCAACAAATGCTGGCGATAAATTCCTGGCAAGATTCCTTGACTGATGGGTGGTGTGTAGAGTTTACCATTAATTTTTAAGACCAGATTTCCAATGGAGGTCTCAAGTAGTTCTTCTGACTTATTGTGGTAAATCTTCTCTTGCTCTCCTAGGCTTAAATGTGGTCTATGAGTAGTTTTGAAGTAGGTAAATGCTTGATTCAAATCTGCTTCTTGCAGACAAAGTTTGGCTTTGCAGAAACTTGGACTGAGGGGTGTTAAGATTTGGCGACTGAGTTTCATCTCTCCAGATTTGCTGAGACTAATTCGCAAACGGTAGTCTTGATTAACATCACAAACTTGGCACTCTTCCTCTATCTTTTGTCTCAGTTCTTCTGGATCAAAAGGATAAGCAAAATAACGACTCGCCTTTGTCAGTCTTTCCAGATGTTGACCTTCAAACAACAAACTCTTCTGGCTGATTTTCCCAGTTGTAATCAATTGGAAACGTGCTTGTTTACGATAGAGAACAGCCGCCTTTTGATGAACTTCACGGTATTCAGATTCCCAGGTGCTATCCCAAGTAATCCCTCCGCCAACTCCATAAATAGCTTGCCCTTTGTAGAGTTGAATGGTCCGAATGGCAACATTAAAAATCCGTCGCCCATTTGGAAGCAAGAGACCAATCGTTCCACAGTAAACTCCTCTGGGTTGTGGCTCCAAGTCCTTGATGATTTCCATGGTCGCAATTTTGGGTGCACCCGTTATGGAACCACAAGGAAAGAGAGAACGAAAAATGGCAACCAAGTCCACATCCTCTCGCAACTGACTCTTGATGGTCGAAGTCATCTGCCAAACAGTCGAATACTGCTCCACTTGGCACAGACGCTCCACATGCTCACTTCCAACTTCAGAAATACGGTTCATATCGTTTCGCAAGAGATCCACAATCATCATATTTTCAGAGCGATTTTTAGGATCCTGCTCCAACCAGCTAGCTTGGGCAAGGTCTTCTTGGTCAGTCACTCCCCGCTGGGTTGTTCCCTTCATTGGACGAGTCGTTAATTCTCGATCATTTTGCTCAAAAAAGAGCTCTGGGCTCATGGAAATCACTGCCATCTCATCATGTTCCACATAGGCATTGTAGCCCGCCTCCTGTTCTACCACCATGCGATTGTAGATTGCAAAAGGATTGGCACTTAAGTTTTGCTTGAGTTGGACGGTGTAATTGACCTGATAGGTGTCACCTTGACGCAAATGATGGTGAATCTGGGAAATAGCTTTTTCATAGTCTGTTGCAGATGTTTGTTCCCGCCACTTTGAAGGAAGATCTACTTCTTCATAAGTCAGAGGAATAGGGGATGTTTCTACCCTATCATGAACAGTAAAGTAAAGCAAATACTCGCCTAGTAGAGGAACCTTGTGAACTGCTAGTTTTTCCTCAAAAGCAGGTGCAGCCTCGTAACTGACATAGCCCACTACATAATAGCCTTGCTCTTGGTAGCTTTCCACTTGTGCCAGCAAGTTTGCCACTTCTGATAAATCTCTCGTTTTTAACTCTTTGATGGGCTGGATAAAGGTGTATCTCTCCCCCAAAGCCCTAAAATCAATCACTGTTTTTCTATGCATATCTTAAGTATAGCACAAAAAGGCAGATGCAGCTTAAGCTGATCCACCTTTTTAGTCATTTCGACTTTATAACGATGTTTTGGCAAATAAATTTCCAGAGAATCCATCTGATTTTTGAAGGAGCTGTTTGTAAACCTTCCATTTAAGATCTTCAGTATTTTTATAATGATTCTTTATATTTGGATTTTCCATGCTATCTAGGTCTTTTTGAACAGCTTCATCAAATAAGGACTTCAACTCAGCATAAGTAGAGATAGATCTGCCATTGATTTCGATTGTAGTGAAGCCGTTTTGAGCTTTGTCATAGACTTCTTTATACCAATGTTTCTTCCATGCTTCAAGAGTATCAAATTGGCCATTAGAGACTTTCTTGATAATGAAGTCATCACCCAACAATCCTTTGTTTTCCTTGTTGGCTTCCGCTTTATATTTGTTTGAAGCGTAACCAATAAATCCGTTAAGATAACCATAGTATCCCCACATACGGAAAGCATTATGTTTGAATGAAATCGAACCAACTGTACTCTTGCTGGTGTTTCCACCAAAGATACCCGACATCATATTTACGGTTTGGTAAGCACTGTCAAAACCTTCCGAACGATAACGTCCATTCCCTGGCATACCATGTTTTGTAACGAAGTTATGATCAACCAATTGATCGATGTTCGTAATCGTCAATTTCTTCTCATTATCCGTTAAATCACGTAATTTATCCCATTGATGTGGCTCGCCTTTCAGATTGTTTCGCTCAGCGTTCGTACGCCATTCTCGGTCCATCTTCTTGAACCACTTGCTGTTGTCGTCCAAGTGTTTTCCAATAACTGCATCTGCTTCTAGATGGTCCAGCATCATCAGAGCCTCGTTATAGTTCTTCATATAGTGATCAATTTCTTCACGGTTCTTTAACTTATT
The DNA here is from genome assembly GCF_003943415.1 of Streptococcus oralis. Classification (GTDB taxonomy): domain Bacteria; phylum Bacillota; class Bacilli; order Lactobacillales; family Streptococcaceae; genus Streptococcus; species Streptococcus oralis_BJ. Next base: position 39,524 of record NZ_RJPK01000007.1, read on the forward strand.
TGGATCATAATTGTAGATTTGATTGCCATCATTCTGACGTTCATAAGCCATGTTCAAACCTAAGGCGCCGTATTCACCATTTGGATTTGTCAACGATGGTGACTGGAGCATACCTTGCGCAAAGGACTCTAAGTCCGTCCCTTCACGATGATACCAACCACCATAGTAAGCCATACGATCATTCACGTGAGTCGTTTCATGTGTAAAGGCCGATGTCCCAAAATCACTTATCAACTCTGTCATAACAAAGTAGACAGCATCTTGCTGATTTGGAGCTGCAAAGATATATGCGTAAGCACCATATCCATACTGATAGCCATGATATTTATGGATCCGTCCAAAGAACTCTCGAATCGGAGCATAATCTGGTTTCCCATCCTTGTGACCATATCGGTTTGCCCAACCGATACCCGGCGCATCATGATTGTCCCAAACAGGTGTTGGAACACTATTTTCACTCTTGAGGAGCTTATTACGTACATTATCAGCAGCTAATTTTGACCAAAAGTCTAAGTAGTTCACCTGCTCTTTTGCTCTCTTATTGATTTCACTCTTGAAAGCTTCACGAGCCTCCTCAGTATTTTTACCATATTTTTCAAAAGCACTAAAAGAAATGGTATTATAGGTCGAAATCATGAAGAGATGCGAGTTCTTCAAGTTTAATAGAGGCAAAATCATCCGACCATGCACGCCATTATTAATCCCTTCATACAGACGATACTTCTTATGAGCAAAATCGGGGTTCAATGATGGCTGTTCTACCACATAAGCATTCTTTTCAATCGCCTTTTTAAACCAAACATTCATATCAGTTTCATTTGTAAACAATTTCATGTTATATGTTAGAAACTCATGAAGGCTTCCTTTACCTGTAGCACCTGCAATCACTCGACTATACGCATCTTGGGATTGGTCACCCTTAAGATTATTCTCTTTTGAGCCGATAGTGATCAAGCGATCTAAGACATTCACGTTCTTACCATAAAAATCTGGTTTAAACATCATAATATCTTTGATCGACAATCCATCATATTTAATGCCATAGTATTGGTTCAAATAAGCAAGCCCCATCATAATGTTGGCCTTATTGTCTTCAACTTTCTTAATGAAAGCACGTTGAGCTGCTTCATCATCATTTAGTTGATGATCTTCATTTTCAACAATTTGTTTCACCAAGTTTCCAAGATTTTGTTTTACTTCAGCAAAACTTTCTTCTAAGAATAAATCGCGAATGTAGCCATTTTTTCGTTCATCTGTGTTTTCTTGAGGTTTGTTCCGCTTGTCCATAAGAGCGCGCACTTCAGGAGAAATCAACTCCACACTGGATAATGTTTCTTTTGCCTTTGCAATCAAACCAGAACGATCTTTCACTAGCATATTTGACGTATAAACGATATTCTGGTTGGTCACTTCGTACTCTTTGACTTGTTTTACATCAGAGTCAGCTTTGACAGTAATGGCCAATTCTTCTTTGGTACCATCAGCATAGTGAATCATGATCTGATCAATAGCTGACAAGTCTGTTACAAACTGTCCATTCTTCAAACCAGTTACAGAAAGGACTTCTTTGGTCACCAAGTTTGAGCTTGCATCTAGTTTATTAGCCTGATTGACAATCCACTCCTTGTTATAGAATGGTTGTAATTTTTCAATATTGCGATAGGCAAGTTCGCGGTCAGCTCTGTAGTCTTGAATAGCCTTGTACTCGTCTTCACGGTGTGTCAAACGGTTTAATTTATCTACAACAGGATCATTGATTTCATACTCATGCGCTGTGATTCCCAGAGCAGCAATTTTCTTGTCTGCTTCTTCTTGCGAAATAGGCTTAATACGATGCTGTTGTTTAGAATATCTATATGAAGATTTTCCTTCACTCACACCAGTAACAACAAAGTTTCGATTTAAGCGGTCACCTGTCCAATAAGGATCATCATCAATATCAGATGAGCCATAGAAAATCTCACCGTTCTTAACTTTTATCATTGAAACAGTATCTTCAACGGAGCCCAAGGCATTTGTACTGCCTACAACACCACCCGCGCTAATCGGTTCTCTCACATCGATAGTACCTTTAGCTACAGATTTTTTAATGGCTCCGTCCCGATAAACTGCATGGTTATCCCCACCATTTTGTGACCAATAGGCAATGCCCGCAACTTTCGCTTTATTACCTGTTATTTGTGCATCAACATAGGCCTTCTCAACAGAACCTTTCCAGTTTTCTCCAACAATTCCAGCAAGAAAGGCGCCTTGATTCCCACCAGCATGAAGCTTACCAATGAATGCCACATTTGTTAATCTGCCGTTATTATCAATTTTATTGATCAAACCTGATACGTCATTATTTCCAACAACTGTACCCGTTACTTTCACATTATTGATCGTTGTGTTTTTTACAACAGCAGCCAAGGGAGCAACTCTATTTGCCCATGGCATATGAATGTTTACCTTACCGAGGTTAAGGTCATGGATATGGGCGCCTTCAGTATCGCCTAATAGTGGACGTTCCAAGTTATGAATCGTATATCGTTGACCGTCCACACTTGATAACTTGCCTCGGAACTTCGTCGTTACATATGATTTACCAGCTGCAGGAACATTGACCGCATTCAAGTCCGCACCAATTTTAAATTCACCAGATGGATTGGCCTGCATAGCTTTTACAAGTTCATTGAAATCGTAGTATACATTCTCCTCATGAGTTTTTGGTTTGGCAAAATAATGGACGTATTCCTCACTGAGCTGGTTACCATCCGTATGCTGAACGAGGTCAGGCGCTTTGGCAGTGACCTTATAAAGCGTTTTTCCATCGACTGTCACTTCTTTAATTTTGTCAATCGCAAGACGCGTCATCTTATTATCACGTGTAGCAATTTTTAGATAGTAAGACCTTACATCACTTGGAACAGAAGTTAAGAAACTATTATCCGTTTCCATGCCATTGTCGTCAACACTTATGAGGCTTGTTTCTTTTATATTTTTAACTTCGACCTTTTTTAAATCAATTCTCAGTGATTCTTCTTTGAGAATTTCTTCCTCGCTTCCTTCGCCACGATCATAAACCATTTTTGTTTCGAGTTTATAATCTTTGTAATATTGCAAATCTGTTAGAGTTGCAGTCAAGTTATCCGGTGAAACCGTCATAGTTTTGACGACTTCGTCGCCTTTTTTCAGGGTTAAAGTGATCGATTTAATCGCTGCCTTACTTGGATTTTCCAGATTATAGTGAATCTGAGATGAGCGTTTCAAATCCTGAATATCAACCTTTGAAAAAGTCAACACTGGCTTTTCGAAGTTTTTGGTACCTAGTTTAACAATACGGTCTTGGGCTAACTCGATGACCTGTTCAAGAATTTCAGGCGCTTCCTGCGTCTTGATTCCTTTGATGGTCTTGTAGGTTTTGATAACCTTTTTCTGACCGTCTTTTCCTTCTTGGATCGTAACTTTATCGCCCTTTTTCAATTGCGCGTCTTCTTCGACTATCTCTTTAAACGGAATTTTTTCAAGACTTTCTTCTGCAAGAGTTCCTTCTATTGGTTTCGTACCACGACTTATTTTTTTAGTGACTGGTTTTTTGATGACAGTGGTTGTTGTATTTAAAACTTGGTCAGTCTCAACACCTTCGACAGCTTTATAGGTCGTTTTGGTAACTTGGATCCCTTTTTCACCGTTTTGAACCACTGTTTCTTCGTCAGTGTATTTTGTAGGATCATCATAGATTTCCGTCTGGTAGTCAATCTCTGCGATTGTGTCTTTAGTAATTGTTCCTTCAGTTACTGTATATTCTGGAAGGTCCTCTTGAACAAGGGAGTGACCTTCCTTACCAGTTTCCTGGGTGCCTTTACTTTCAAGTTTCTCAGTATACGCTGGCAAACTATCTTGAACAAGGGACTCGCCTTCCTGGCCAGGTTCTTGTGTACCTTTGCTCTCAAGTTTTCCAGTATATTCTGCCCGAGGCTCTTGAACCAAGGATTCACCCTCTTTGCCGGATTCCTGAGTACCCTTACTTTCAAGTTTCTCGGTATACGCTGGCAAACTATCTTGAATAAGTGATTGACCTTCTTTACCGGGTTCCTGAGTGCCTTTGCTTTCAAGTTTTCCAGTATACGCTGGGGAATTGTCTTGAACAAGGGAGTCACCTTCTTTACCAGACTCTTGAGTGCCTTTTGCCTCAACCTTTCCAGTATATTCTGCCCGAGGCTTTTGAACCAAGGATTCACCCTCTTTGCCGGATTCCTGAGTACCCTTACTTTCAAGTTTCTCGGTATACGCTGGCAAACTATCTTGAATAAGTGATTGACCTTCTTTACCGAGTTCCTGAGTGCCTTTGCTTTCAAGTTTTCCAGTATACGCTGGCAAACTATCTTGAACAAGGGACTCGCCTTCCTGGCCTACCTCTTGGGTGCCCTTACTTTCAAGTTTTTTAGTATATTCTGGTAAACTATCTTGGACAAGGGACTCGCCTTCTTTACCTACTTCTTGAGTGCCCTTGCTTTCAAGTTTTTCAGTATACGTTGGCAAACTATCTTGAATTAGAGATTGGCCTTCTTTACCTACTTCTTGGGTACCTTTACTTTCAAGTTTCCCAGTATAATCTGGGGCATTGTCTTGGACTAGAGATTTCCCTTTTTTAGAAAAACTAGCTACTTTTATGTCAGTTCCTTTAAAATAACCAATATACTCATATCCTCCAATATCGATCACACCTTTCGTTAGTTCTTCATTTGAGGAGGCCGAGATCGTTTGATTGTAAGAAAGTAATTCTTTATTCTCAAAGGCAAAAGTAGCAAAAGGAATGAAGTTGCTGACACCAAGAGAACCAATCAAAAGCACTCCAAGAACTTTCTGACGCTGTTTTTTAGACACCAAAAAAACAGCTAAAGATGCTGTTGCAAGACCAAGACCTGCTAAAGCAAATTCTTTACTTCCTGTATAGGGAAGTTGTTGACTGTTAGTTGCCTTCTTGCGATAAACTACATAAATAATATCTTCATCTTGAAATTCTGTAGGAACTTCATGATGAATCAAGGCTTTTTCAGACTCGGTTAATTCTTGCTCCGTCAAATATCGATAATGGACTGAATTCACTTCAGCTAATTCATCTGCTTGGACTTTACCAGTTAACAACAAGCTGGCACCAACAAGAAAGGCCCCGATTGCTACAGGACCAACTCCAACAGTCAATTTACGAATAGAATACTTTAGGTTTTTTTGAAACTGTTCTTTTCTCTTTTTCATTCTCATATCTTTCTAATAGAATCTTGTGGATACTGCGCACGCGCACCACCGATTAATTTTGGACGACTTGCTAGAGCCGTAACATGGGCATGCCCAATCTCACGCAAAACTGGTCGAATCGGAACCTGCACATGTTTGACATGCATGCCGATTGCGGTATCTCCGATATCAATTCCCACATGAGCCGTGATGAACTCCACTTCAACAGGGTCCTTCATAAACTTGAAGGCTGCTAGCTGACCCGAACCCCCTGCATGAAGAGTTGGAAGGACGCTAACGATTTCCAGACCAAACTGCTCCGCTACTTGACGTTCAACGACGAGGGCCCGATTGACATGTTCACAGCCTTGAACGGCTAGGTGAATTCCTTTCACTTTCAGGATATCCAAAATGGTCTTCACAATGATTTCACCAATTTCTTGGCTTGATTCCTTGCCAATATGGCCTCCTAAAACTTCGCTAGAGGATAGACCTAGGACAAAGAGGCTTCCTTCACGCAATCCAGCCTTTTCCAAAACATCTTCAATTACCTGCTGTGTTTCTGTTTTAATTCTACTTTTGTCCATCACTCTTAACCTCATTTTTCTCCTACTATCATATCTTTTTTTAATGATTTTATCAAGGCGGACTAATCATTCTGATATTTGAAAGTAAAACTCCCAGAATGAACTGGGAGTTAGCTAGTTTCTATTCTATTTATGTATATTTCAACTGTCGTCCCTTTTTCGGGTGCAGAATTAATCTTCATCTTGTAATTGTCTCCAAAATGAAGTTTGAGTCGTTGGTCAACATTTTGAAGGCCAACTCCCCCACGTTTGAGCTGACTTTGACTACTATCGCCAGCAGCTTGGAAACCAACACCATCATCCTCAATGCGGATGACAAGCACTGTATCCTTTTTCTGGACAGAAACTCTAATATGTCCCTGACCGTCCTTTTCCTTGATACCGTGGTAAAGAGCATTTTCTACTAGGGGTTGTAGCACCAACTTGGGTAAGACTAGGTTTTCAAATACAGGATTTTCATCAATTTCATATTCCAGCTTATCTCCATAGCGTTGTTTCTGGATAAAGAGGTACTGACGGACATGATTGATCTCATCAGACAGGCAAATCAAGTCCTTACCTTGATTGAGCGCCAAGCGAAAATAGGTAGCCAAGGACTTGGTCACCTGAACCACTCGCTGACTATCCTGAAATTCAGCCATCCAGATGATAGTGTCCAAAGTATTGTAGAGGAAATGCGGATTGATCTGACTTGACAAGGCTTGAAGTTGGTACTGGCGGGTCGTTTCTTCCTGCCTGCGAATATCAGCCATTAGCTGATCAATCTGATCCAACATATCATTGAACTGGCGAGTCACTTCTCTCAGTTCATAGGCACCAGCTTCCTTGGCACGAAGATTCTGATCACCAGAAGCAATTTTCAGCATGGTTTCTCTCAAATCCTCCAAAGGCGCAATCCAGCGTTTGAGGCTGAACCACACCAAGCAGAGACAGGCAAGAAGAGATATTACACTAGCCCCAAGCAAGGTCCACATGAGTTGACTCCGAACCTGGTCTAACTTTTCCAGTGAAGACACGCCTATAACCGTCCAATCAGTTCCTGCAATCTTTTCCTGACTCACATAGGATTGGTGGTCTGGAGTATAACCCTGCCCTACCTCAATATAGGGTTTCATGGCATCCATTTCGCTAGACGAACTATAAACTGTGTGTTTAGGATGGTAAACAAATTCATGCTTTTCATTGATGATAAAGGCAAAACCCTGCTGACCCAACTGGAGTTGGTTGAGATAGGCTTCCAGAGTTTCGTAGGAAATGTCCAAACGAAGCACGCCCAAATTAGCTCCCTTTGCATCAACAAGTTCCTGAGTAACAGAAATGACCCACTGGCTGTCTGATTTACGAGCTGGTGTCAAAACCGGATTAGCCCCCTGATGAATGGCCTTTTGGTACCAATCCTCAGCCATCATATCTGAGGAAGTTTTCATCTGTACACTGTCATCAGTGGAAATGACCTGACCAGATTTTGTTACCAAAACCACAGTCTTCAAGTCCTGGTCTGCCTTCAAGATGGTCAAAAATAGATCTCGGATTCCCTTGACCTTGTCTTGACTGGGATTCTCAGCATAGGCTAACACATCCTTCTGCTGGGTCAAACTGGTTGAGGTGGTTTCTAATTTTTTGATATAAGACTGGATAAAGTGGCTAGTTTGACTGATAGTCGTTTGGCTATTGCCCTCAATAGTGGCCTCAATAGCTGATGAACTAGATTGATAATAGAAAGTCCCAACTACAGCTAGGAGAATGAGAAAGACCAGAAAGATGGAAATAACCATTCTGACTAGGAGAGAAGAACGCTTCATCGGCCTTCTCCCTTCTTAAACTGACGAGGTGTCACACCTGCAATCTGTTTAAAGCGTTGGGTAAAGTAGTTCATATCTTCAAAACCAACCTTTTCGGCTATCTGGTAAATCTTTAAATCCGTGGTCAAGAGCAAGAGCTTGGCTTGTTTGACACGCTCTCTCACCAAATAATCCTGAAAAGGTAGGCCCAACTCTTTCTTAATCAAGGAGCTCAGATAAGTCGAACTAAAGCCCAATTCACTGGCCAAAGACTTTAAACTAAATTGGCTGTCAGCTAGATGAGACTGGATCTTCTGGGCTATGTTTCCTTCAAACTTATCGGTCAGTAAATCTTGTAACTGCTCTTCCTTCTCTTCCTTATCTAGTTTTTGCTTGATTTTCCCTAACATTTCCTCAATATCCTGACGAGAAAAGGGTTTGAGTAGGTAATCATCTACACCGAGTTTGACAGCAGACAAGGCATAATCAAAATCATCGTAACCCGTCAAAAATACCAGATGCACCTGAGGATAGGTTTCTCGTACCAGACTGGCCAACTGGATGCCATTTAGCTGAGGCATATTGATATCAGTTAAAATGATATCTGGCACCTGCCTTTGAATCAAGTCCCAAGCCTGTCTTCCATTTTCAGCCTGACCGATGATTTCCATATCGTAGGCTGCTACATTGACCAGCTTGCTCAAGCCCTGTCTTACCAGATACTCATCTTCTACGATTAAGATTGTGTAGGTCATGCTCTGCTCCTTTGTCACTTACTAGTATCAGTATAGCAAAATTCTCCTCTAACTGCTTAGGAAAGCTCTCTTATACTCAATGAAAATCAAATAGCAAACTAGGAAGCTAACCGCAGGTTGCGCAAAGTTCAGCTTTGAGGTTGTAGATAAAACTGACAAAGTCAGCTCAAAAACACTGTTTTGAGGTTGTAGATGAAACTGACGAAGTCAGTAACTATACGTATGGGGACGGTAAGGCGACGCTGAAGTAGTTTGAAGAGTCTTAATCAACATAATCTAGTAAATAAGCATAACCTTTTTCTTCCATTTGGGCTTTAGGAATAAAGCGAATGGAAAGACTATTGATACAGTAGCGCAAGCCCCCCTTGTCTTCTGGTCCATCCGTAAAGACATGGCCAAGGTGAGAATCTCCAACTCGGCTCCGCACTTCCATACGCGTCATATTGTAAGACTTATCTTCCTTGTAAGTGGCAACATCCGGGCTGATGGGTTGGGTGAAACTAGGCCAGCCACAACCAGACTCAAACTTGTCCTTTGATGAAAAGAGAGGTTCGCCAGTAGCCACATCCACATAGATACCGGATTCAAATTTATCCCAGTAGCGGTTTGAAAAAGCTCGTTCTGTTTGATTTTTCTGGGTTACTGCATACTCCTCAGGTGACAAGGTCTTTTTCAATTCTTCATCGCTTGGTTTGGGATATTTGCTGGCATCGATGACGGGATAGGCAGCCTGATTGACATTGATATGACAGTAGCCATTTGGATTTTTCTTGAGGTAGTCTTGGTGGTAATCCTCAGCCACCACAAAATTCTTCAAGGTCTCCTTTTCAACTGCCAGAGGTTGGTCATATTTTTTAGCAACTTCATCAAAGACTTGGTTGATTACTTCCAAATCCTTGTCATCTGTGTAATAAACGCCGGTACGATACTGAGTCCCCACATCATTTCCTTGTTTATTTTTGCTGGTTGGATTGATAATGCGGAAGTAATGAAGCAGGATTTCCTTGAGGGAAATTTGGTTAGCATCATAGGTGACATGGACGGTTTCCGCATGTCCTGTTTGGTTGATCAATTCGTACTTGGTTGTTTCCCCTCTACCATTTGCATAGCCTGAAACGGCATCTGTCACTCCGGGAACGCGTGAGAAGTATTCCTCAACTCCCCAGAAACATCCCCCAGCTAGATAAATTTCATGCAAGTCTGCGTCTTTACTAATTTCTGTTTTTTTCACTGTTTTTCCTCCTTGACTAACTGAAGCTTTCTCAATTTGCGAGCTATCTGTCTGCCCTGCATTTCGCATCAATAGAAAATAGAAACCGGTTATGGCTAGGAGAATGACCCCTGCCAAGACAAAAAGTTTTACTTTATCATTCATAGCCTTTCTCTACCCCATTTCTTTCAATTCTTTTAAAATCATATCCTTATCCATAAAACCTGGTTGCGTTTTGACCAGCTTGCCTTCCTTGTCTATAAAGGCTTGAGTCGGGTAAGAACGAACACCATAACTTTCCAAAAGTTTGCCTGACGGATCAATTAAAACTGGAAAATTTTTATAATCCAATCCCTTGTACCAGTTCTTAAAGTTCGCTTCTGCTTGCTCCCCCTTGTGGCCAGGAGATACAACTGTCAAGACCACATAGTCATCACCAGCATCCTTAGCGATTTCGTCCGTATCTGGAAGGCTGGCTAGACAGATGGAACACCAAGAAGCCCAGAATTTGAGATAGACTTTCTTACCTTTGTAATCAGACAAGCGATAGGTCTTACCATCTACTCCTGTCAGTTCAAAATCAGCGGCTGTCTGACCCTTGGTGGCAGTTTGTGAACTGACTTGTTCTGTTTTGGATTGCTCCTTCATAGTAGACTCGTCTGACATGTTTTTAGCCGAACAGGCTGCTAAGCAACAAATTGAGCCTACTCCAAGGAGACATGTTTGCCATTTTTTCATTTCTTCTTCCTCTCTATTCAAATAATGTAGTCAAAATGGAAGCATTTCCCAAAAGCACCAAAATTCCCATCACGATAATGAGGAAACCACCCACTTTTTTGAGGGTTCCGAGGTAGGGATGAAGTTTTCGGAAATGTTTCAAAACATAGCTGGAGGCGAGAGCTAGAACCAAAAATGGTAGCGCCAAACCCAGTGTGTAAAGCAACATGAGACCAGCTCCCTGCCAAGCACCTGAGCCACCTGAAGCCGCTAAAGCCAAAACAGACCCCAGAACCGGCCCTACACATGGCGTCCAAGCAAAACTAAAGGTCAACCCCAGTAAAAATGCCTGACTATAACCGTTAGCGTTTTGATCCTGTCTCTTTAATTGTAGCCTTCTTTCCTTGTAGAGCCCCTGCAAATGTAAAACTTCCATCTGGTGTAAGCCCAAGAGAATGATAACCGCACCCGTCACATAATGAAACCAAGAAGCATACAGCAAATTGCCTAAAAAACCAGCTCCATAGCCCAGTAAGATAAAGATAAAAGAAATCCCCGCTATAAAGGCCAGAGTTCGCAATAAACTAACAAGTGAGATTGAAATTTTTCCGCTAGAAGCCTGAGCACCATCTTTGTCATCCAACAAGATCCCTGCATAGACCGGTAACAAGGGTAAGATACAAGGAGAAAAAAAGGAAAGAATTCCAGCAAGAAAAACACTGATAAAAAAGAATACATTGTCCATTGCCTTCCTCCATTCTTTGATTTGATAGGACTATTATAACTCCAAAACTCCAGAAAAAATAGGGACAATGATAGGGAAAAATAGGAATTTAATCAGCTTATTTAGAAATCTTACGAAAAAAAGTCAGACAAGGTCTGACTTTGATAGAAACAGAAAAGAAAATCACCTGTCTTCCCTACTTATCTGGTAATAAATAAGATCCGCAACGTAGTCTTTTCTCTCTACACCATTGGCAACCGTCTTAAGATAGGACATTCCCGCTTTTTCCATCACACGACCTGAAGCTGGGTTGAGACTGGTATGACGACGAGGATTACCGTTACGTCGTTCTATTTTACAAGACCGAACACTTTACTAGCGAGCTCCAATCTTCAGATGAAGGAAAGGTATGGTGGGAAGAGTTAGAAAATCTATCTCATCTAAAACTGGCAACTAAGGATATGTCTGATATGCTTCGTGTTTTTTTGGAAGATGATCTCAGTGAATTCTTCTACTATAAAGACGACGAAGATTGGCTTTATGATTTGAAGTAATAAATAGGCTAGGAAATTCCTAGCCTATTTATTCTGCATTTGTCTGAACGTAAGCCGCAATGACATCTGACGTGTACTGGGCTGTTCCAGAACCAAACTTGTCAATGTTTTCCTTAAACTCTGGGTTGTAGACGTAACCTTTACCGATATGACCGAATACCTCAATAGAGCAGTCAAATCCATAAGTACGGATGGCTTGCAAGAGTTTAGCAGCTTCTTCTTGATTTTCGTCTGCTGTTGCAGCTAGTCCATTTTTAAGGTTTTTAGCCAGAGCTTGAAAAACTTGGTTAAAGGCAGCCGTAGCCTCATCTTCTCTACCACTTTGGCGCTCGAGAGCCTGGCCCATGACTTCTTGACCATATTTCTCTACCGCCTCTTGGTGGTATTTTTGATGATCTTGATAGCTAAATCCAGTGAATTTTTCCTCAATCGTCATTTTTCTTTCTCCTTTTTGTTCTTGAATGGTTTTTTGCAAGGTGGAAATCAAGGTATCCAGATGTTGCCTTTCTCGAGTTAGATAGTCCAACTGCCTGGTCAAATGGGGCAATAAATCTGATTTATCTTCCTTTAACAGCTCTGCTATTTTTTCTAAAGAAAAGCCTAGATATTTATAATACAGAATGACCTGAAGACGTTCCAAATCCTCTTGACTGTAGGTTCGATAGCCGTTTTCCGACTTTAACGGAACCAAGAGTCCTATCTTATCGTAGTGGTGCAGTGTCTTTACAGAGACACCTGAAAGCTGCGCAGCTTCTTTTACATGGTACATGATTTCCTCCTTATACTCAATGAAAATCAAAGAGCAAACTAGGAAGCTAGCCGCAGGCTGTACTTGAGTACGGTAAGGCGACGCTGACGTGGTTTGAATTTGATTTTCGAAGAGTATTACATTGATAGTATAACCCCTCCCCTCAGGTCAGAGTCAAGCGTTTTTGCGAAATTTTTCTAACTTTTTGAGAAAGGTGTGAAAACTTGAAAATGGTTTTCTTGACAGACATCAGAAAACATGATAGGATAGTCAAGTCTATCAATCAAACAAAAGGCTCATAAAGAGCCATTGAGAGAAGGCTATTTGACAACTCAAGTAGCCTTTTCTTATTTTAAAAAAGGAGATTGGAGTTTCAACTATGTCAGAAAAATCGCAATGGAGCTCAAAACTAGGCTTTATTCTAGCATCTGCTGGTTCAGCTATCGGACTTGGAGCCGTTTGGAAGTTCCCCTACATGACTGCTGCTAATGGCGGTGGAGGCTTTTTACTAGTCTTTCTCATTTCCACTATTTTAATCGGTTTCCCGCTCCTACTGGCTGAGTTTGCCCTTGGCCGTAGTGCTGGCGTTTCCGCTATCAAAACCTTTGGAAAACTTGGTAACAATAACAAGTACAACTTTATCGGTTGGATTGGTGCCTTTGCCCTCTTTATCCTCCTATCCTTTTACAGTGTTATCGGAGGATGGATTCTAGTCTATCTGGGTATTGAGTTTGGGAAATTGTTCCAACTTGGTGGAACGGGTGATTATGCTCAGTTATTTACTTCAATCATCTCAAATCCAGCCATTGCTCTAGGGGCTCAAGCTTCCTTTATCTTGTTGAATATCTTTATTGTATCACGTGGGGTCCAAAAAGGGATCGAAAGAGCTTCGAAAGTCATGATGCCCCTGCTCTTTATCATCTTTGTCGTGATTATTGGACGCTCTCTCAGTTTGCCAAATGCCATGGAAGGCGTTATCTACTTCCTCAAACCAGACTTTTCAAAACTGACCAGTGCTGGTCTCCTCTATGCTCTGGGACAATCTTTCTTTGCTCTCTCACTAGGGGTTACAGCCATGCTGACCTATGCTTCCTACTTGGATAAGAAAACCAATCTGTTCCAATCAGGGATTTCCATCGTAGTCATGAACATCTCGGTATCCATCATGGCAGGTCTAGCCATTTTCCCAGCCATGTCAGCCTTTAATATCCAGTCTGAAGGGGGACCAAGCCTGCTCTTTATCGTCTTGCCTCAACTCTTTGACAAGATGCCTTTTGGAACCATTTTCTACATCCTCTTCCTCTTGCTCTTCCTTTTTGCGACAGTCACTTCTTCAGTCGTGATGCTGGAAATCAATGTGGGCAATATCACCAATCAGGACAACAGCAAGCGGGCTAAGTGGAGTGCCATTTTAGGAATCTTGACCTTCATCTTTGGAATTCCTTCAGCCCTATCCTATGGAGTTATGGCGGATGTTCACATCTTAGGTAAGACTTTCTTTGATGCCATGGATTTCTTGGTTTCCAATCTCCTCATGCCATTTGGCGCTCTTTGCCTTTCTCTCTTTACAGGCTATATCTTTAAGAAGACACTTGCCATGGAGGAACTCCATCTTGATGAAAGAGCCTGGAAACAAGGACTTTTCCAAGTCTGGCTCTTCCTCCTTCGTTTCATCATTCCAATCATCATCATCGTGGTTTTTATAGCCCAATTTATGTAATCAAAAAGGACTTGAGTAGTGAACTCAGGCCCTTTCTTTTTTATGGATGACTAACAATCAATTCCAAATCTTGTCCTTCTAAAGTCCAAGATTCAACATCACTTGGTAGGATAAAGTGGCTCCCTTTTTGGATTGGATAGTTTTTCCCGTCAACAGTTAGTTGACCTTGACCAGCCAAGACACTAAACAAGCTATAGTCAGCTGTCTTTTCAAAGTCAACTTTTCCAGTGATTTCCCATTTGTAAACTGCGAAGAAATCATTGGATACAAGGAGAGTGGAACGTAGATCATCTGCTTTGACAGTGACAGGTCGGCTATTGGCAGGTTCTCCAATGTTTAAAACATCGATGGATTTTTCAAGATGAAGTTCACGCAAGTTGCCCTTGTCATCCTTGCGGTCAAAGTCATAGACACGGTAGGTGGTGTCACTAGACTGCTGGGTTTCAAGAATCAAGATGCCTGCTCCGATAGCGTGCATGGTTCCGCTTGGTACATAGAAGAAATCTCCAGCCTTAACAGGGACTTTGGTAAGCAAGGCATCCCAGTTCTTATCCTCAATTTGCTGGCGGAGTTCTTCTTTTGACTTGGCATTGTGACCATAGATAATCTCTGAACCTTCCTCCGCAGCGATAATGTACCAGCACTCGGTTTTTCCAAGCTCGCCTTCGTGTTCTAGTCCATAAGCATCGTCTGGGTGCACTTGGACACTGAGCCAGTCGTTGGCATCGAGGATTTTTGTCAATAGTGGAAATACAGGTTCTGGACGATTACCAAACAATTCACGGTGCTCCTCATACAATGTAGCCAGGTCTGTTCCTTCATAGTGGCCATTAGCCACCTTTGAAACCCCATTTGGGTGGGCTGAAATAGCCCAGTATTCCCCGATTTTTTCACTTGGAATGTCGTAACCAAACTCATCACGTAGCTTGGTACCACCCCAGATTTTTTCTTGCATAACTGATTGTAAAAATAGTGGTTCTGACATGTCGATCTCCTGTCTGATTTTTCTTCCCTCATTATAGCAAAAAAAGAGTTCGAATTGAACTCTTTTTCAGTTCTTATAAAGTAGGGAGAAGATTTTATAAAAATAGTAACGAAATAATCTTTTACTTGATGGAGGAACCCTTAAAGCAGCACTCAGAAAGCTCGCTGTCAACGGCTGTTTTCCTCAACTCTCATTAGACTTTCTTTACTTGAGAATCTATTTTTATGTACAAAAAAAGACTGAAACCAGTCTTATTTTTAAATCAAAGCTGTGATAGCCGTTACTAGACCAAAAACGATACCTGGCGCATTGGCAGCTGCAAGTGGAATATCTCTTTCTTTCTTAAAAAGACCGTAGTAAACCCAAAGACTACAGTTAATGGCTGCGACCAAGGGTTGGATGAAGTTTCCTTTTTGACCAGCCAGGTTGTTCATAATTTGTGGGAAGTAAGACACGTACATCATAACAGACATGAAGGTCGCTACCCAGCCCAAAATTTTCATTTGTTTTTCAGACATTTTCAAAACCTCTTTCATTTTTATGAATCATATTTTATAATCTTTTTTAAAAACAATCAAGACTTTGAAGCTTTTGTTATGAAGATGTAAACTATCACAATCTTGTGATAAGAAAGAGGAAACAGAAAAAGACCGGATTGCTCCGATCTTTTCAATAGTTCATATTCTCACATTCTGTATTAAGAATAATTATGGTTAACGTCAAATGACTACGCGACCTATTTCATACGATAAAAATCAATCACTAGGCCAGCAGGTCCTTTAACTAGCAGGGACACCGTTCCCCAATCCGTTTCAGAAGGACCGTATAAAATCTCGGTACCAAGCTCTTTCAATCGTTGGTAGTTCTGCTCTACATCCTCAACCTCGATGTGAAGAATGATTCCTGACTGAAAATTGTTCAAAGGAATCAGGTGATTTTGTGATAACATAAGACAGTGACTGCCAATCGTAAACTGAGCAAAAGCATCATCAGCATAATCAGCCTTTTTATCCAAAAGTCGCTCCAAACCAGCACAGACTCTAGGAACATCTGCAACAATAATATCTAATTGATTTAAATTCATTTACTATCCTCCATAAAAAGACCGGATTGCTCCGATCTTTTCAAGTTCCGCTCTATGAAAATCAAAGAATAAAGTCTACACGCTTTACATTTGATTTTTCACGAGAGGAATTATTTGATTGCGCGTGATTGCAATCCTTCTTCTTCCAAGAAGAGGCGGAATGGTACGAGTTCTTCTGCTTCGTATTTTTCCTTGAAGGCTTTGATTGCTTCTTCTGAGTGAAGTTTTGGATCGAGTTCAAGCACTTCTACTGGAAGTGGACGGTGTTGCGTGATGCGCGCATCGATGACAACAGTTTTACCTTCTTTGTTCAATTTAACAGCTTCTGCAACAACTGCATCGATGTCTTCGATACGATCTACTGTAAATCCAACAGCACCTTGTGCTTCAGCGATTTTCGCATAGTCAGCATTAGGGAAGTCACAACCAAACAAGTGTTTGTTTGTGTCTTCGTATTTGTCCTTGATGAAGGCATATTTACCATTTGAGAAGACAACGTTGATAACTGGAAGGTCGTATTGAACGTTTGTGATTACGTCTGGGTAGCACATGTTGAATGCACCGTCACCCATGATGTTCCATACTTGGCGATCTGGGTTGTCTTTCTTAGCAGCGATACCACCAGGAAGGGCAATACCCATTGTCGCAAAGAGTGGAGATGTACGCCACATGTTCTTAGGTGTCATGTGAAGGTGACGAGTAGATGTTTGAGTAGTGTCACCTACGTCGATTGAGTAGATAGCGTCTTGATCAGCATGTTTGTTGATTGCATTGTAAACTTGGTACAATTGCAACTCACCCTCAGTTTTACCTTCGAGTTTGTTCATGTAATCACGCCAGTTTTGGTTATTCTTAACGTTTGCACGCCACCATGGAGTTGATTCAACTGGGTTTACTTTGTCAAGGATTGCTTTAGCTGCTTGACCTGCATCACCAAGGATAGAAGCATCAAGGGCATGACGTTTACCAAGTTTGTATGGGTCGATGTCCACTTGGATGAATTTTTCAGTGTTCTTGAATGCTTCGTAAACTTCAGCAAATGGGAAGTTTGAACCAAGGAAAAGAACTGTGTCTGCTTCGAAAACCACTTCATTGGCTGGTTTCCAACCAACACGGTAAGCAGAACCTGTCAAACCTTCGTAGTTCCATTCGAAAGCTTCAAAGTTTTTACCAGTTGTGATGATTGGTGCTTTGATTTTACGTGACAATTCAGTGATCACTTCACCAGCTTTAACACCACCGTAACCAGCATAGATAACTGGACGTTCAGCATTGTTCAAGATTTCAACAGCTTTGTTGATTTCAACTTCGTTCAATGCAGGAGCGATGAATGAACGCTCGTAAGAACCTGAACCGTAGTATGAGTTTTCGTCGATTTCTTGGAAACCGAAGTTTACTGGGATTTCAACAACAGCTGGACCCTTTTTAGAAACTGCAGCACGGCAAGCTTCGTCGATTACTTTTGGCAATTGCTCAGCGTAAGCTACACGTTTGTTGTAGACAGCGATACCGTTGTACATTGGGTTTTGGTTCAATTCTTGGAAGGCATCCATGTTGAGTTCGTTAACTGGACGTGATCCAAGGATAGCAAGGAATGGAGTGTTATCCATAGCTGCATCGTAAACACCGTTGATCAAGTGAGTCGCACCTGGACCACCTGAACCTACTGCAACCCCGATTGAGCCACCAAACTTAGCTTGCATGACCGCTGCAAGAGCACCTGTTTCTTCGTGGCGAACTTGCAAGAAGCGGATATCTTTGTCTTCAGCCAAAGCATCCATAAGTGAGCTGAGTGTTCCTGATGGGATACCGTAGATTGTGTCTACGCCCCATGTCTTCAACACGTTGAGCATTGCTGCAGATGCAGTAATTTTCCCTTGAGTCATAATAACTCTCCTTCAAAATAATTTCATACATTTACAAAAAGCGCTTTTATATGTTGTTTGAAAGCGATTCAGTAAATTTACAATCCTAATTTACCACATTTACTTTGAGTATCCTAAGAATGTGCTCAGAAGTCTTCATTCTCTATTACAGCACAGACTGGAAACGTTTTTAATATCTGTTTTATAATAAAAAGCGAGTAAGCCCGCTTTTTAGTCTATCTTAGTAACATTTAACATGAGTGAACTGGTCAGAACAGATACAGAACTAAAGGCCATGGCTAGACCTGCCAGTTCTGGATTGAGAACGAGACCAATTCCTGAAAAGACACCTGCTGCAATCGGAATTCCGGCGACATTGTAGATAAATGCCCAGAAAAGATTGAGCAGAATTCGATTAAAGGTTTTCTTACTCATGTCAAAGGCACGAACCACTCCTAGGAGGTTATTAGTTGTCAACACCAAATCTGCTGACTCGATGGCAATATCTGTTCCAGCTCCCATAGCAATCCCCACATCTGCTACACTGAGGGCAGGAGCGTCATTGATACCATCACCAACAAAGGCTACTTTTCCAGCTGATTGTAGTTTATGGATTTCATGGGCTTTTTCTTCTGGCAAGACACCTGCAATGACCTCTTCGATTCCGATCTGATCGGCAATAGCACGCGCCACGCCAGCATTATCCCCTGTCAGCATGACTGTTTTAAGACCTCGTTTTTTCAACTGACTGATGGCAAGCTTAGCATTTTCCTTAGGAATATCTTGCAGGGCAAGCAAGCCTTTGATTTCATTGTCAACAGCCAAGTAGACAACTGTCTTAGCTTCTTTTTCTAGTTCTTCTAGTTTTTCTTGATAAGTGCTAGAAATGTTCATGCCATCCAGCATTTTAGCATTTCCTAGCAGAACTTGTTTTCCATTGATTTGCCCTGAGACACCTTTTCCGTGCAAGGCTTGGAAATTTTCCACAGTTTGAATCTCAAGTCCAGCTTCACTCGCTCGCTTGACAATGGCCTCAGCCAGTGGGTGTTGGGAAGCTTCTTCCAAGGAGGCTGCCAATCCAAGCACTTCTACTTCGTCGCCGATGATATCTGTTACCACAGGTTTCCCTTCCGTCAAAGTCCCGGTCTTATCAAAGACAATAGTTTGAACTTTCTGGATTTCCTGTAGGACGGTTCCATTTTTAAGAAGAACTCCCATCTTGGCACTACGACCAGTTCCCACCATGAGAGCTGTCGGTGTTGCGAGTCCTAAGGCACAAGGGCAGGCGATAATCAACACTGCTACCCCATAAAGTAGAGAGGTCACAAAGCTAGCCTCAAGCAAGACAAACCAAACCCAAAAAGTCAGAATCGCTAAAATGACAACTGCTGGGACAAAAATCCCTGAAATCTTATCTGTCAAATCCTGAATCGGTGCTCGGCTGGTCTGGGCTTTCTTCACAAAGTCCACAATCTGTGCCAAGACAGTCTCTGAACCAACTTTTTCTGCTTTAAAAACAAGCGTTCCGCTATTATTGATGGTTGAGCCAATGACGGTATCTCCAACTGTTTTGTCTACCGGCAGGCTCTCACCTGTCACCATAGACTCATCAATACTGGACACACCTTCGACTACAACCCCATCAACCGCAATCTTTTCACCGGGACGCACTCGAATCAGGTCACCTACCTTGACTTGCTCCAAGGGGATTTGAACATAGCTATCTTCACGCAAGACTTCTGCTGTTTTAGCCTGCAAGTCCAGTAGTTTCTCCACAGCTTGGGAAGTATTTTTTCGCATTTTTTCCTCAAAAACTGCTCCCAAAAGAACGAAGAAGAAGATAAATGCAGCACTTTCAAAGTAAACGGGGAGACCAGCGAAGAGGGCAACTAAGCTATAGAAATAGGCCACTAGGGTTCCAAGAGCAACCAAGCTATCCATGTTAGCATTGTGCTTTTTAAAACTAGCCCAAGCACTTTGGATATATGGACCACCTGCTACTAGCATAATGGGTGTTGTGGCTAAAAAGGTGCCCCAACGCATGACTTGGTGACTAATTCCTCCTGTCGACATCCCAATCATGAGAATCACAAGAGGCACAGTAAAGATACTAGTAATCCAAAAACGTTGCAAAAGTGACAAAGATTTTCGAGTCTTCTCAACTACGGTATAACTTCCCTTTTGCATCTTCATACCACATGAGAATTCATGCTCACCCAACTCTTGAGGTGTAAAACGAATTGTCTTTTCTTCATCTACGCCGATTGGTTCCAAGATGTCTTCTTCTTCAAACAGAATTTCCTTATAACAGTTTGAAGGAGTTGTACGATGAAAGGTAATTTCAGCGGGAATTCCTTTTTGAAGCTGGATGTGGGCTGGATGGTAGCCTTTTTCAGCTGTGATATGGATTTTTTGAACACCATTTTCAAGACTTGCTTTTACAATTTCAGTCATATCATTCTCCTATTCTACAATCATCTTACCGTGCATCATATTCATGCCACAAGAGAAACCATACTCTCCTGCCTGTTCAGGTGTGATTTCCACTACATACTCTTCACCCATAGGCAAGTCCGCATGCACTCCAAAATCTGGGAAAACAATCTGATCTAGGCAGGGTGAAGGGTCCCTGCGATCAAAGACGATACGGGCTGGCACTGATTTCTTAAGAATAATCAACTCAGGCGTATAGCCCCCTTTGACTTCCACTCGAATCTCTTGGTAGCCCTTTTTTTGCTGGGCCTTTTGTTCAGATTTTTCAGGCTTTTTGAAAAACCAAAACAAGATAAACGCGATAAGGGAAATACAAATAATGGTTACAATACTATTTAACATGACGTCTCCTTTACATACAATTACATTTTACTTCTGTTACAGCGCTAGCTTTTTTCTCAGAAATCACAGCTTCCAAGTCTTCCAAGTCAGCCTGAGTAAAATCACATTCGGCAATCAAATCAGCCAACAAGTTCTTAATCCTACGAGAACAAACCTTGTCTTTGATATCTTGGACAAGCAAGTCTCGGCTTTGGTCTAGTGTTAAAAGGGCTGAATAGACAAAGGACTTGCCCTCTTTTTTTCTAGTTAAACATTCTTTCTCAACCAAACGAGCCAAAAGAGTCTGAACTGTAGACTTGGACCAGTCAAACCGCTCTGCCAAAACCCTGATCAAATCGCTACTGGTCTGTTCGCCCTGCATCCAAACAATCTTCATGACCTGCCATTCTGCATCTGAAATCTGCATAATCACACCTCCTAAATCTACATTTGTCGATTACAGTTATTAGTATACTCCATAAATCTACATTTGTCAATTAAAAAGAACTGATGCTATGCATCAGTTCCATCAAAATCTAAGAAATGAATTTCTCTATCCTTGCCAATTTTCTTGGTCTTCTTTGAATCGTTTTAAGAGATCCAATCCCTCTGGTGTGATGTAGCCTTCTTCCTGAGCTAGGTGGATGAGCTCGCTGTAGTTTGAGAGAGTCACCAGTTTCACACCTGCGTTTGCAAAGTTCTTATCTGCTTTTAGTAATTGATAACTAAAAATAGCTACTACACCGAGAACATCTGCTCCTTCACGCTTGGCAGCTGCTACCGCTTCGAGAACTGAACCACCAGTTGAGATCAGATCTTCTACAATTACCATTTTTTGCCCCTGGGCTACACGACCTTCGATTTGGTTGCCTGCTCCGTGGTCTTTTGGTTTGCTACGGATATAAGCAAATGGTAGGTTCATCTTGTCCGCGATGATAGCTCCGTGTGGAATCCCTGCTGTCGCAGTTCCTGCAATCACTTCAACCTCTGGAAAGGCTACTTTGATAGCATTCACAAAACCATTTTCAATCAAAGTTCTAGTTTCCGGGTAAGCTAGGGTCACACGATTATCCGTATAGATAGGTGACTTGATACCAGATGCCCAAGTGAAAGGCTCTTCTGGTTTGAGATAAACCGCTTGAATTTTCAATAGATGGCTAGCAATGTCTCTAGCAAGTGTCATGGTATACTCCTTCTTATCCTTAAATCTATAATCAAATACGCTTTAGACCCAATCGCGTGTCCATTCTTCCTTGATAGCATGGTAGGCTGCCACAGGATCTTCTGCCTGTGTGATAGGACGGCCTACTACAATGTAATCACTACCGATTTGATAGGCTTGACCAGGGGTCACTACGCGTTTTTGATCCGCTGCTTCAGCACCTGCTGGTCGAATACCTGGTGTCAAGCAGATAAAATCTTCGTTTGTCGCCTCCTTGATGAGTTGGGCTTCTTGGGCTGAGCAAACAACACCATCTAATCCAGCTTCAGCTGTTTTCTTAGCATAGTGAATCACTGATTCTTGCAGACTAGTTTGGATATTTTGACAGTCTTGCATCTGTTCCTCGGATGTTGAGGTCAATTGGGTCACCGCGATAAGAATCCCTTGATCACCAAGGCCTTCACGCGCGGCCTGCATCATCTCAAGTCCACCTGCAGCCTGAACATTGGTCATATCGACACCCAGACTTGACAAGATTTTCATGGTTGACTTGACCGTATTTGGAATATCATGCAACTTGAGATCCAAAAAAACACTATGTCCCAATGATTTTAAATAACGCACAACCTCGGGACCTACTGCATAGTAGATTTCCATTCCTACCTTGACATAGAGTTTTTCCTCTGCTGGAAAAAGAGCTAAAAATTCTTTGGCTTCCTCGAAACTTGGAAAATCCAGAGCAATGACTGGGCGACTCTCACGCATTCTTTTCTCCTATTCTTTGCTGACAGTCCATTGCTCAAAAAAAGGAACCTGCTAGCAGCTAGGTTCCACGAAAAACGGGTAGTCTCCACCCTTTCACTGTCTAACCTTAGCTGCCTCTCTGGACTGCTTTAAAAGTTTTCTACTATTCTATTATTTATAACGACACTTGTCAAGTAAAAACTGAAGATTCTTATTCTTGTTTCTTTTCTTCAGCTTTTTTTTCTTCCTGTTTTTTCTTCTCTGCTTCTTTAGCTTCTTGTTTAGCCTTTTCCTCAGCTTCTTCTAAACGTTTATCAGCCAGGCTAGTGCTATAGATTCCTGCCTCCATATCGATGAAGCTCGGTTCTGACAATTGTGGCTTAATTTTGCTGTAATAAGGCAATTTCTTACTCAATTCTGACAAGGGAACCAAGATTTCATCTGTATCCTGCATAGTAATTTTTAAAAGATCAGCAGTTGCCTTACTTGGCGCTAATTCGATTTTCTGGATTTGACTCTTGATATCCTCACTGATGGTAGACAATCCTGTTATCAGCTCTTTCACCTGCTGCTCATCGTTAAAGGTGACTGTTAGGTAGGTCTCAGGCAGATTCAAAAGGTTGACAGGGCTTGAGTCAATTGTTCCACTAGATAGGATTGGATAGTGGTCTTCACCTGTCACATAGTAGCCAACAATCTCAAATTCTTTGACTTCAATCGTAAAGTTTGTCGGAAATTTGTAGTCAATCTTTGCTGACTCTATCCAGTGATTAGACTTGATCTGCTCAGCGTATGTTTCCTTATCCAACAATAGGGCTAAGGTATAGTCGCTGTCCTGAATCCCAGAAACTTGTTTAATGTCATCCGCTTGGGTCTGGACATTTCCCTTAACCTCGATATGCTTGATAGTCGAAAGAGGGGTCAAGAGATAGATAGAAAGGAGGAGAACCAGAACACTCGGTACCAAGATACTCACAGCTCGCCAAATATGAATAGGAGCAATTTTAGGCTTGGCAGGTTTTTCTGATTTTTCTTTTTTCTTCTTTTCTTTTTCTTCTTTGACTTTAGGATCATCCTTTTGAGTTTTCTCAGCTTTCTCGGAGGGTTCCTCGCTTGTACTTGAGGCTTCCTCATCTGACTCACTCGAGGATTTCTTGGCCTCCTCTAACATCTTAGAGTTTTCCTCCATTCGAGCTTGTTTTTCCTTTTCTTTCTCCTCAGCTAGGGCAGCTTCTTCCTCAGCCTTCTTTTTCAAGTATTCCTGGTTTCGTTTCTGCCATTCAGACAATTCTTGCTTCTGGTTTGATTCTTTTTTCTTATCCTTTGACATTGATATTCCTTATGCTAGGTCTTTTCTTAATAGATCGTAAAAATCTGCAAGAGATTTCAATTCAGTCGAAGCTTTCATGCTAGCTTGGTATTGGTCCTTGTGACTAAGCAGGTGGCTGAGTTTCTCCTCCAAGCTTTCCAAGGTCAAGTCACTTTCTTGAAGTTCTTCTGCATAGCCTTTCTTAACAAAGTAGGCAGCATTTTCAATCTGGTCTCCTCGACTTGCTTCACGACCCAATGGTACGATGAGATGGAGTTTCGCCATAGCCAAGAGCTCGAAAATCGTATTGGCACCGCCACGGGTCACCACCACATCTGCCATCTCCATCAAAGGTTGATAGAGATCCGTCACATAATCAACACGAAAGAGATTTTGACTCAACTCGTTCAGGCTTGAATCTCCAGTGAGATTGATAATATTGTAGCGTTCGGTCAGTTCTTGCTTATGATCTGTCACCAATTGGTTAAAGACACGAGCTCCTGCAGAACCTCCGACAAATAATACGGTTGGCAATTTAGGATCAAAGTGGGTTTGGATATCCACCAATTCATCTGGTTCAGGAATTTTTTGGTCTGAGACCTTGGTCACAGCCCCCACATGCTCGACCTTTACGAGACCAGCAGCCTGCTCAAAGGTTGAATACATCTTAGTCGCAAATTTATAGGCAATTTTATTGGCCAAGCCCATAGACAGGTCCGATTCGTGAATAAAGACAGGCACTCCTGACACTCGCGCTGCTATAACCGGCGGTACAGAGACAAATCCTCCCTTAGAAAAAAGAGCCTGTGGACGCAGTCGTAACATGATAAAGAGCGATTGAACAATTCCCCAACCAACTTTAAAGACGTCCAGCATATTTTGCCAAGAGAAATAGCGACGCAACTTCCCAGTCGCAATGGAGTGGAAGGTCACATTCAAGCCTGACTTGAGGATTTCTTGGTGTTCGATTCCGTGTTTATCACCAATATAGTGAACTTCCCAGCCGTCTTCGATGAACTTAGGCATTAACAAAAGGTTGAGGGTGACATGTCCAACCGTCCCCCCACCTGTAAAGACAATTTTTTTCATATTATTCCTTTAACTCCGCTACTGTGTCGATGAAAAGATCTCCACGTACTTCAAAGTTAGCATACATATCCCAGCTAGCATTGGCAGGACTGAGGAGAACCACATCTCCTTGAGTCGCGAGCTCATAAGCCTTGCGGGTCGCATCAGCAATATCTGTCGCATCTACATAAGCCACACCAGCCTTCTCTGCTGCCCGTTTGACACGTTCTGCAGATTGACCGAGGATAACCATCTTCTTGAGCCCTGTAATATCTGGCACCAATTCGTCAAACTCATTGCCACGGTCCAAACCACCTGCAATTAAGATAACCTTACTGTTGTCAAATCCTGACAAGGCTTTTTGAGTAGCCAAGATATTGGTTGACTTGCTATCGTTATAGAATTTGACCCCCTTGATTTCATCCACAAATTGGAGACGGTGTTTGACACCTCCAAAGGCTGAAAGAGTTTCCCTGATGGTTTGGTTGTCTACACCACGAAGCTTGGCAACAGCAATGGTCGCAAGGGCATTTTCTACATTGTGGCTACCTGGAACACCGATTTCATTAGCTGCCATGACCACTTCCCCACGAAAGTAGAGTTGACCATCTTCCAGATAAGCTCCATCAACCTTTTTAAGTGTTGAAAATGGTACAACGGTAGCTTGTGTTTTGCTAGCCAATTCTTTTGCCAAGTCTTGGTTAAAGTTCAAGACAAGGAAATCAGCTGCTGTCATATTATTTTGGATATTCCACTTAGCTGCCACATAGGCCTCAAAAGAACCATGGTAGTCGATATGAGTGGGCATGAGGTTGGTAATAACCGCAATCTCAGGATGGAATTCTTGAACACCCATCAGTTGGAAAGAAGAAAGTTCCATGACAAGCGTGTCCTTAGCCGTTGCAGTTTGAGCCACTTGACTGGCAGGATAGCCGATGTTCCCTGACAAGAGACCATGTTGGCCAGCAGCAGTTAAAACTTCCCCAATCATCGTCGTTGTGGTTGTTTTCCCATTTGAACCAGTGATACCGATAATCGGCGCTTCTGAGATCAAGTAAGCCAACTCCACCTCAGTCAAGACTGGAATCCCCTTTGCCAAAGCCTTTTCAATCATGGGATTGCTATAAGGAATCCCTGGATTTTTCACCATCAGAGCAAACTCTTCATCCAAGAGCTCCAAAGGATGGCCACCAGTGACAACCTTGATCCCTTCTTCCAGCAAACTTTGTGCAGCAGGATTTTCCTCAAAAGGCTTGCCGTCATTTACCGTCACAATGGCACCTAGCTTGTCCAACAAACGGGCTGCAGACTCACCAGACTTAGCCAAACCTAAAACAAGGACTTTCTTATTTTTAAATTGATCGATTACTTTCATGTCTCAAACTCCATTTCTACTCCTACTATTTTACCATTTTTACGGAAATAAAAAAGCCACAAAGTGTATTTGTGACTCTTTCTTCTAACTTAATGTTCTCTTATCATCGATGAGATAAATCGGTAACTCGAGTTACTTGGTCCACTTGCTCCCAGATAAGAGGATTGTGGGTCGCAATAATAATCGTTCGATTCGGATTTTTTAATGATTCTAGGATAGAAAGTAATTCCTCAGAGTTTTTGGGGTCTAGTGAAGCGGTTGGTTCATCTGCGAGAATCAAAACTAACCTGCACTCCAAAAGTTCGACAAAAAATATCTAACCCTTAGAGTGCAGGTCAACTCTCAGTACTTTATATCCTTACCTGTCTTTCTGCTGACCGCTGGCCTGTGACAAACATGGTAAAGGTGGCTTTGCAGACATTTCTGCCTTCTTGATTGGTGATATCGACATCTACTACACAAGTGGTACGTCCTTGGTGGACGCATTCTCCTTTAATGGTCAGTACATCGTCGAGTTTTCCTGCCTTGAGGTAGTTGATAGAGGACTGGAGCGTCACTCCATCAAGCCCCAGCGAGATGACCACTAGACCACTAATTTGATCACAAAGAGTAAAGAGATAGCCTCCATGGGCATTGCCATAGTAGTTGAGCGACGAGTCCACTACTTTCGTCGTCACCACAACATGACCGTCTCTCATTTTTTCTATTTCGTAATTTTCAAAGGCAGATATAGCGTCAAAATGAAAATCTTTCATTGTTTCCTCCTGATATTTCAAACGACACTATGATACTACTTTTTATAGGACTGTGCAAGGAGAAAGCTCCTAGTCTGGCAAAATTCCTACCTGTTCTACAAAGCGCATAAAGGCTACCTGTCCTTGTTCCGTTTGCTTATACACCCCTGCATCCTCCAAAACACGTGCAAAGGTAGCACCCACAGAGTCCTTGACGATTTCAAGGGCTTTTTCTTTATCCGCTAGGTCTGGATGTTGAGCTTTGAGTTGGTCTGCCCATTCCTGATGATAAGAGGCAACTGTATCCCCCTCTCCCACGAGATAGCTAGCGACTTGTTCCACTTCTGCTTTCAGACGTGGTGGCAAAATAGCCAGCCCCATGACCTCAATCAAGCCGATATTTTCCTTCTTGATATGTTGGACATCCTTGTGGGGATGATAAATTCCATCAGGATGTTCTGGTGATGTCTGGTTGTCTCGCAAGACCAAGTCCAACTCAAACTGACCATCGCGTTTACGGGCAATCGGTGTAATGGTATGGTGTGGTGTTCCATTACTTTCTGCCAAGACTTGCACACTTGGATCTGAATACTGGCGCCATTCCTGCAAAATCTTATCAGCCAAGTTGATCAAATCTTCTTTGAAATCCGAAGTCAAACGTAGCACTGACATAGGCCACTTGAGAATCCCAGCCTTGACCTGCTCAAAACCAGCAAATCGGAAGGCCTTTTGCAGAGGAGCCAATTCCATAGGAAAAACATGTCGCCCTCCCTGATAGTGATCATGAGTCAAGATAGAGCCCCCCACGATCGGAAGGTCGGCATTTGAGCCCGCAAAATAGTCTGGAAACTGCTCTACAATCGCCAGCAGACGCTCAAAACTCTGACGACTAATGGCCATGGGACGATGCTGACCGTCTAAGAAGATACAGTGCTCATTAAAATAAGCATAGGGCGAATACTGGAAGCCCCACTCCTGACCAGCCATTTCAAAACGGATAATTCGGTGATTGCTACGAGCTGGATGGTTAACTCGACCATGGTAGCCTTCATTCTCTAGACAAAGCTGACACTGGGGATAATTGCTAGCTTGCACCAACTTGGCTGCCGCAATCTCCTTTGGATCCTTTTCAGGCTTAGAGAGGTTGATGGTAATCTCAAGTTCTCCATAGTCAGATGGTACACGATAAGCAATATTTTTAGCAATGGCCTTGAGTTTGATGTAGTCATTTTTCTGGCTAAGTTGATAAAAGTCCGCAATTGCCTGCTCAGGAGAGTGGGCGTAGGTTCCCCAAAAGTCACGATTGACCTGACTTGGACAAGGGGTTACCAAATTCATTAGTTCAGCACCGAGAATTTCACGCGCAGTCTGACTGTCCTCAATCATCTCTAATCGAACCGCCTCCTCAACCAACTGGTCCTTGAGGTCAATCAAATCCTCCAGATTCGTCTCAACTTCCAAAACACCTTCGCCCACTCGAGCCAAAACACGATTGGTCAGGTAGATTCGATCCATTTCCTCAAATGAACTTTCAGAAATGATATGTGTTACAAATTTATCTACTAAGGTCACTATAGAGCCTCCTTTTAACTAGTCAAGGACGCGAGTTCCACCTGCAACTTCAGCAATATAGAAGCTTGGAGCATATCCAACTACTTCCTCGTAGTGTTTACCAACAGCTGCTTTAAAGGCCTCAACAGTATCTTTTTGCACCAAGGCAATGGCACAGCCGCCAAAACCTGCCCCTGTCATACGAGCACCGAGAACACCTGCTTGTTCCCAAGCTGTGTGAACAAGAGTATCCAATTCCAAACCAGTTACTTCATAGTCATGTTCTAGAGAAACGTGGGACGCATTCATCAAGCGACCAAATGTTTCCAAATCACCTGCTTGAAGGGCTGCTTGAGCTTTAAGGGTACGTTGGTTTTCAAGCACAGCATGACGAGCACGTTTCAAACGATTTTCGTCTTTGATTAGGTAGCTGTATTGGTCAAATGCCCATTCATCCAATTCACCCAAGGTCTGAATATCCAAGGCAGCTTGCAATTCTTCCACTGCTTTTTCACACTCAGCACGGCGCTCATTGTATTTAGAGTCCGCCAATTCACGGCGTTTATTGGTATTCATGATGACAACGACATTGTCCTTCAAATCAAGTGGTACCAAGTTGTATTCTAGAGTATTAGTATCTAGGTAAATAGCACGTTGGTCAGCCCCCATACCGATAGCAAACTGGTCCATGATACCAGAGTTGACTCCGATAAAGTTGTTTTCTGTTTGTTTTCCGATTTTAACCAAATCCAAACGATCTAGTTTTAAATCAAAGAGATGCTCTGCCACGACCCCTGTCAAGAGTTCCAAGGATGCTGATGAAGACAAGCCAGCACCATTTGGAATATTCCCAAAGACATAAAAATCAAAACCTTTGTCAATGACATGGCCAGCTTCTTGCAAGAAATGGAGAACCCCTTTTGGATAGTTGGTCCAGTTGTGCTCTTTTTCAAACTTGAGGTCAGCGAGAGGAACTTCGATGATGCCCTTGTCCTCAAAGTTGGCTGAGTAGAAACGCAAAACTTGGTCGTCACGCTTGCGAGCCGCCCCATAAGTTCCCAAGGAAATCGCAGCCGGAAAAACGTGACCGCCATTATAGTCCGTGTGTTCACCAATCAAATTGATACGGCCTGGTGAAAAGAAAGTTTGGTCTGCTTCTTGACCAAAAACGGCAAGAAAGTCTTTGCGAAGGGCTTCAGCAGTAAGATGTTGTGTCATATGAATTCTCCTTTGACTGTCCGTTAAGTCGTCTTAACGTGTAATCGTTTTCTTCTATTGTATCCAAGGCTTTTGCCAAGGTCAATCCTTTTTACTAAAATTTTACTAAACAATCAGTAAAAAGAAGAAAAATATGATATACTAACCTAAAAGGAGGAGGATTTATGGCTACATTAAAAGACATTGCACAGCTAGCCTCTGTCTCTATCGCGACCGTATCCCGTGTCCTCAATCGCGACCAGAGTCTATCTGTTACAGAAGAAACCAGACATCGTATTTTAACTGTCGCTGAAGAGTTGGACTATACTAAGCACCTCAAAACAGGCGAATCCCATAAACCCAAGCAAAAAATTGCCATTATCCAATGGATCAGTGAACAAGGAGAGCTAGACGACCTCTACTACTACCAGATTCGTCTAGGGATTGAAAAAAGAGCCCAAGAGTTGGACTATGATATCTTGCGCTATTTTAACGACCATCCTTTTACTCTGAGCGAGGAAGTAATCGGGATACTCTGTATTGGAAAGTTCAGCCGATCACAGATCTCTAACTTTGAAGAATACCAAAAGCCTCTTGTATTTCTAGACAGCGATACACTTTCCCTGGGACATACTTGTATTATCACGGATTTTTACACTGCCATGAAACAAGTTGTCGATCACTTCCTCAGCCAAGGGCTTGATCGTATCGGGATTCTAACTGGCCTTGAAGAAACAACCGACCAAGAAGAAATCATTCAGGATAAACGTCTAGAACATTTTAAAAACTACTCTCTATCAAAAGGTATCTACCATGATAAACTAGTCTTTCAAGGTAGCTTTACTGCCCAGTCTGGATATGACTTGATGAAGGAGGCCATTCACAAGTTGGGTGATCAGCTCCCTCCGGCATTTTTCGCAGCTAGCGATAGTTTATCCATCGGCGCCCTCCGTGCCCTCCAAGAAGCTGGAATTAGCTTACCAGATCGTGTCAGTCTCATTTCTTTTAACGATACTAGCCTGACCAAGCAGGTCTATCCTCCCCTATCTAGCATCACAGTCTATACTGAGGAGATGGGCCGAGCAGGTATGGACATCCTTAATAAAGAAGTCCTTCATGGTCGGAAAATTCCTAGTCTGACTATGCTGGGAACTAGACTGACATTGAGAGAAAGTACACGGAATCAATAGGATATCAAAACGACCTCTTATTGAGGTCGTCTTTTCTAATGATGATGCCCATGGTTCTGCTCTAAGGCTGTTATCCTCCGCTTATGTTGCGCATGATTGCTTTGGCTGGCATCCACTTCGATGGTGATATTATGTACTCCTCTATCTCGTAGCAAGTGGCGCACAGCATCTTTGGTCTCTACCATTTGAGACCAATCCTCTAAACAGAGATGAACAATGGCGTCATTTTCTAGACCATCCATAGACCAAATACTGAGTTGATTAACACTTTTAACATTAGCTAGCGCTGCTAACTCTTTCTCTAGCTCGGCAGTCTCGACCCCTTCAGGCACAGCATCTAAGAAAATCTTAAGTGTTGACCAAAAGCGAGGAATGGCTTTCCAGAGGATAAAACTAGAAATTAAAAGAGACAAGAGTGGATCAAGAAAGTACCAATCTGTCACATACAAAACACCAGCAACCAGAATGACCGCTAGCCAACCCAGAATATCTTCTAAAAAATGCAAGGTCAGGATAGCTTCGTTCTTGGTCCGCCCCTTACGAACAATCAGACTAGCCAAGAGATTGATAAGAATCGCAATAACTCCCAACCACAGCATCCCTTGGTAGTTGACAGGCTGTGGCGATAGGAGGCGAGGAATATTCTCCAAGAGCATCATGACAGATCCTGTCAAAAGGATCAAGGCAGTCAGCATGGCGCCTAGCAGACTGAAGCGTTTATAACCAAGAGTATAACGTTTGTCTTCCTGACGATTGGAAATAGTTTCCAAACAAGCTGATAAACCTATGGCAAGAGCATCGCCCAAATCATGAACCGCATCCGCTAATACAGCACTTGAATTGAAGATGCCCCCAAAAATAAATTCGACAACAGAAAATGATAGATTCAAGAAAAAGGCTAGCCAGATAGATGTTTTAGAACTCATTTCTCTCCCTCCTTTGGTATAATAGGTATATATACTTCTTTCATTTGTATTATCTAATAAAATCCAAAGAAAGGATAGAAGCAAACTGTCAGCCTTGTTCAGTTCTGAATAGTTTGCCTCAAGTGTCTATATGCAAAAAAGAGATCGTCGGGTTAGTAAGACGAAAAAAGCTATTTATCAAGCTTTTTTACAAGTTTTGAACGACAAGGGCTATGATGCCACTACTGTCCAAGATATCATTGACTTGGCAGATGTTGGGCGCTCGACCTTTTACTGTCACTACGATAGCAAGGAGCTGCTTTTAGATGAACTCTGTCGCTACCTCTTTCATCATCTCTTTGAAAGGGAAGAACACTTAACTACAGAAGGCTACCTCGCACATATCTTTTTACATTTTCAAAAAAATCAAGACCATGTCACCAGTCTTCTTTTTTCAAAAAACGACTACTTTCTCCGCCAACTACACAAGGAACTCGAACACCATGTTTACCCCATGGTAGCGGAGGACTTGCAAGAGGCCTATCCAAACATTCCGGCTTCCTACCTCAAACATTTTGTAGTAACCAATTTTATCGAAACACTAACCTGGTGGCTAAAAAAAGGAAAATCTTATACAGAAGACCAAGTAGTGAGATTTTACTTAGATGTGATTGAGATGACTTCTACAAAATCACTCGAAATTTAATCCTGTCACGAAGAAAGGAATCAACCATGTTAAATTCTATTATCCTAGGAATACTGACGATTGTATTAGCTCTCGGTTTTTCACTTCTCCATCTCGCAGCTGCTTTCGCAGCCATGAAAGAAAAAAATTACTGTCGGGGAAATATGTGTATCTTGGTAGGGAGCTGTCTCACCTCACTAGCTCTTGCTATCTTTTTCTTTATCCCGCTTGCAACTGTCGTCTTATGGATAGTGGGCTCTAGCATCATCTGCTACGGTGCTTACTGGAATGGGCAACAGCAAGAAAGTCAACATATATCGCACCACATTATAAGGGGCACACTAGCGGCTTTGATTGCGCTCTTGTTTATCTTACTCTAACATTAAAAATCCCATCTCGAATTATAGACGAGATGGGATTTTGTCTGTTGAAGAAAGTGGCTAGTGGCTGCCCCTGACTTTCCTCTTCATTTATTTCTTCAACAAACCTTGTTCTTGTAGAAATTCTTTGGCTACTTGTTCTGCTGATTTGCCTTCGACACCCACTTGATAGTTGAGCTGGCTCATCTGGCTTTCTGTAATTTTACCAGCCAGTTTATTTAGTACCGTTTCCAACTCTGGGTGTTTCTTGAGAAGAGCTTCTTTCATCAGAGGAGCCCCTTGATAAGGTGGGAAGAGTTGCTTGTCATCTTCCAAGACCTGTAAATCATAACGCGCCAACTCCGCATCGGTCGAATAGGCATCCGTGATTTGAATATCACCTGACTGGATTGCTTGATAGCGGAGAGCTGGTTCCATGGTCGCTACATTGAGATTGAGTCCGTAGAAAGACTGCAAGCCCTTATTTCCATCCTCGCGGTCATTAAACTCCAGAGTAAACCCTGCTTTCAACTGACCTTCTACTTTTTTCAAGTCTGAAATGGTCTTCAAGCCATATTCTTGAGCAATCTTTTTCGGAACAGCCACAGCATAGGTATTTTGATAAGACATAGGTTTGAGATAGGCTAATTGATCCTGCTTGGCAATGCCATCACGCGCCACCTGATAAACCTGATCTGGCTCATGCCCCACTTGAGGTGATGGTTGAAGCAAGCTTTCAGTCACGGTTCCAGTAAATTCAGGATAGATGTCAATATCCCCTTTTTTCAGAGCTTCATAGAGAAAGCTTGTCTTCCCAAAATTCGGTTTAACAGTCGCAGTCATACTGGTATTTTCTTCAATCAGCAACTTATACATATTGGCCAAGATTTCCGGTTCTGGGCCTAATTTCCCAGCGATGACCAGGTTTTCCTTCTCTTTTTGAGCCAAGAGAGCTGGGCTATAAGACAGCCCCAGCAATACCGTCACCAAGGCAAAATCAGCAAAAATCGTCCGCAATTTTGCTTTTTCCATCACTTTTAGCAGGAAGTTAAAGGCAATGGCAAGCACTGCAGAAGAAAGGGCCCCAATCAAAATCAGACTGGCATTATTACGGTCAATTCCCAAAAGGATAAAGGAACCCAGTCCGCCTGCCCCAATCAAGGCTGCCAAGGTCGCCGTACCGATAATCAAGACCGCTGCCGTCCGAATCCCAGACATAATGACAGGCATGGCAAGTGGAATTTCAAACTTCTTGAGACGCTCCCACCTGGTCATCCCAAAGGCAATCCCAGCCTCCTGCAGACTCGGATCAATTCCCTTCAGCCCAGTGATAGTATTTTGTAAAATCGGGAAAATCGCATAAATCACCAGAGCAGTCAAAGCAGGCAAGATTCCAATTCCCATCAAGGGAATAAAGAGTCCCAACAAGGCCAGAGACGGGATAGTCTGGAAAATTCCTGCAATCTGTAAAACCCAGTCCGCCAACTTCTCATGATAGCGAAGATAAACAGCCAAAGGAGTCGCGATAAAAATAGCTAGTAACAAGGTCAAAAGTGACAACTGCAAATGTTGAGATAGAGCTGTTACCCAATCACCAAAACGATCCTGAAAAGTTGATATCAAATTAGTCATGAACACTACCTCCAAACAAGTCTGCTACAAAGTCTGTTGCAGGAGCCTTTAAAATAGTCTCGGGATTCGCCACCTGACGAATCTCTCCATCCTGCAAAACAGCGATCCGATCACCTAATTTCAACGCCTCATCCGTATCATGAGTTACAAAAATCGTTGTCATCCCAAATTCATTGTGCAATTCTCTGGTCAAGGTTTGTAGTTGTTTTCTCGAAATAGCATCCAAAGCCGAAAAGGGCTCATCCATAAGCAAAATCTTAGGCTGACCAATCATGGCACGGACAATGCCGACCCGTTGCTGTTCTCCACCAGATAATTCGCTTGGAAGTCGATGCCCATACTCGGATACTGGTAAACCAACCTTTGCTAAAAGCTCTTCTGTTTTCTGAGCAATCTCTTCCTTGCTCCATCCTTTCATTTCAGGAATGAGAGCAATATTTTCCGCAACTGTTAGATTTGGAAAGAGGGCAATAGCTTGTAAGACATAGCCAGTAGAAAGACGAAGTTCACGCTCATCATAGTCTTTGATGCGCTTGCCATCCATACAAATATTTCCATCAGTTGGTTCCAAGAGACGGTTAATCATCTTGATCATGGTCGTCTTACCGGACCCAGAAGGTCCAACTAAAACCATGAACTCCCCATTCTCAATTCGTAAATTGACATCTCTTAAGACATCTTTTTCTGTGTAGCGTAGCGCTACATTCTTGTATTCAATCATAGATTTCCCTCGTTTTTTATAATAACTTTACCAAAAGACTGACTACTTTCCAGATAAGCATGGGCTTCTTGAATTTGGTCAATGGCAAAGATTTTCTCCGGTTGGACATCAATCTGATACTTTTCAACGAAATCTATCAGCTCCTGCAATTTTTCGTTGGAAACATTAGCGGATGCAAAGGTTGTTAGGTAGACATTTCGACATAAGGCTTCAATCGGGTCAAAGTCTGATAAGGTCCACTGACCACCCAGCTGACCACACGAACAAATAATGCCCCCTTCCAGCAAGTGCTTGAGACTATCTTTAATATCGCGTGGACCAACCAAGTCTAAGATTTTGGTAAATTCTTCATCCGTCTGCAAGACACCTCCCTGATCCAAAATCACTTGGTCAAATCCTGCTTTCTTGAGCTGTTCTTCCTTTGCTAGACTTCGGCTACTACCTGCCAAATATACTTTTGGAAATTGACCTTTGAGGAGTTTTGCAAAAGCAAGCCCAACACCACTAGTCGCCGCTCGAACCAGAACTCGGTCTCCCTCCTCAATCTTAAGATTGATATAAGAGCCAAATGCTGTGTAGTAGGTTTCAGGAAGTGCAATCAAACTCTCCAATTCAAGCTTAGTCTTTACAGGGTAAACCTGTCTATCTGGAAGTAGAACATACTCCGCATAGCCACCGTCAAAAGCACGCCCCATTTCTCCCATGATGGAGATGACTTGCTGTCCGACCTGCAAATCGGGACGATTGGTCTCCTCTACAAGTCCCACACATTCAATGCCTAAAATCCGTGGAAATTGAACGGAGGGCGATAGTCCTTGACGAGTGAAAATCTCGCTATGGTTGATTCCAAATCCTTGCACCTTGACCAAGGTCCAACCTTCTTTAACAGTCGGTTTTGGAACTTCCACAACCTGCAGAACTTCTGGTCCTCCAGCTTCCTTGACAAGCACAGCTTTCATCTTAGTATCTCCTTTTAAAACTTCCCTCGATTGGTCAAGTCTTCTACCTTAGGCATAACTTCCTTATTATCCCAATGCTCCACAATCAAGCCGTTCTCCAAACGGAAGATGTCATACTGGGCATAAGCCACTCCATCAATCTGAGTCTGCCCATAGCTAACCACATAGTTCCCTTGTCCCAAAAGCTGGAAAACAAAGTCGAAAGTGACACCATGTTCAGCCACATAGTTTTTATAAGCAGCACTTCCTTGTCCAATCTCATGACTATGCTGAATCAAATCGTCTGCCACATAATCACTCCACTGCTCCAGTTCCCCGTTTTGGAAAATTTCTGTCAAGAAACGACGAACGGTTTTTTTATTCGCTACTGTCTTGTCCAAATCCGTGACTTCAAAATCCAAAAAAATCTGATCTAACTGTTCATTTTCTGGAGTGCGATAGTAGTCAATGACATCCCAATGCTCCACGATACGTCCATTCTCATCCGCACGGAAAGTATCCGTTGTCACCCATTGAGCTTCCCCACCATTCAGAAATTGATGGACATGGACAAAGACCAGATTGCCATCCTCAATGGTGCGAACAATCTTCATCTCACGCTCAGGATGGCGCTCAAAGAAATTTGCAAAGAAAGCCGCAAACCCTTCTTTCCCATCTGGCACACCTGTCGAGTGTTGGATATAAGTATCCCCTACAGACTGAGCTTGAGCCTCGGCAACGCGCCCATCTTGAATGGCATGAATGTATAAATTTTGTGCATTTTCAACTTGTTTTGACATGATTTATGCCTCTTTTTCTTTTAAATTTGCTAAGATGCGTTCCTGATAACTTTCAAACTGGCGAATTTCTTCCTCAGTGAATCCTTTATAAAAAATAGCATCCAACTTTTGACTGATGCGATGGCCCACTTCTTTCTGGGACAAACCTTGCTCTGTCAACTTGACATATTTCTTTCTCTTATCTATTCCACATGGGCTAATGATGACCAGGTTTTGCTCCTCAAGATTCTTTATCATGGTTGTGAGCGTATTGTTAGCAAGACCAGTCGCCAGCGCAATATCTGTCGCAGTTGCACAACCTGTCTCACTATTCCATAAAACCGCTAAAATCTTTCCCTGCTCACTCCGATAAAGAGCCTCAGGATCCTGACTCAGTAACTTTTGAAAAATCCGCCCATTTAACAAACGAATATGATGGGCTACCAAATGACTATCTTTCATGACCTCTCCAATTTATTTCTATATCGAATTGTTTTTATTGTAACACCTCTCATTCCATCTGTCAACTATTTCGATTTAGAAATAATTTTCACCAACAAAAAAGACCTCCTACCTTGAGTAGAAGATCTTCACTATTTATTAACTTAATCTGTCATTTCGGACACCAAGGTTCGATGTTCCAGTGGTAGACTGCACATAACCAACAAGAAGATGAATCCTGACTGAACCCAGAAGAGAGCCAAGTCAAAAATCCCATGTACAGCGACTACTGTAAGGAAGGAGAGATAAAGACCGATAATTGGTCGTTTACCAGACTCCTGACTCATATCCATCATCATGTGAACCGGGATAACCGAAGAAATGGATAGGAGAATGGTTCCAATCAAACCATAACTTAAAATAGTATCGATGTAAAGACTATGCGCGTGTTCGTGATAAGGTGCATGAATTCTCGGATAGGAATTCATATAGGTCAGTGGACCCTCACCCCAGATAGGATTTTGCTTGAACAAAGTCATACCCGCATTCCAGATTGAAACACGCTCCTCCATTGAAGAATCTAGTGTTCCCATACGGACTCCCAAATCGCTTGAGAAGAGGAAACAAAGGCCAATCCCAAAAACTCCAATACTGAGCCAAAAGGCGCGCCAGTTTTTAATAGTTGTAAAGAGATAAATGATTGCACCCGCGATGATGGCAGGAAAGGCTGTTCGATTCTGCGTGAAATTCAAACCAAATAGATTCACAAAACCTGCTAGCACACAAAAGATTTTCAACCATCTTAGCTTCGTCGTTGTAAAGAGATAAAAGGCAATCATGATACAGAAGCAACAGATAATCCCATAGTAGTTCGGATTAAAGAAGGTCACCTCTGCACGGTTCTGGTGCCATACTTGCATATTGGGCGAAAGAAAGGCATAGTTAAATTTCTTTACAATCTGGAAATGCTCCAAAGTAGCAAAAACAGCAGAGAGCACACTACCAAACAAAATTGTCTGCAGTATCAGTCGAAAGAAAGCATGTGTCAGACGTTTCTGGTAAAAACTAAAGAAAATGAGGAAGAGAAACATCAGTAAAGATGCAACCAATCCAAGCCAGTTCTTGGCAACGATGGAGATGATACTACTATAGGCAATAAAAAAGAGAAGTACAGGATGTTTGGCCAATCCTTTGATAATTCCCTTCATATCCCCAGTAACAAGTAAACCTATCAAATATAAAGCAAAGAGGGCTAAGAACAAATAAAAAGGTAAAAAGATACTTATGATCATCAAATACAAAAAGAAATCTTTTTTCGAAAGCCCTCTTATCTTATCCAGTAATCCAATTGATTTCAAAACGGATCCTTTCTGTTCTGGATTTCTCCAGAAGATAAATGCTAAACTATCTTTTAATTTTACCATTTTTTCCGTCATTTGGGAACAATGAACACGTTTTCGCCACAAAAAAACTCTTTCATTAATATAGCACTAGAACTGAATTTTTCTGCCGTTTTCCACTACTTGATAGGTCTGACTTTGCAGATCAATTTCTGCTACTGCTGTTACAGACTTGTCTTTATTTTGACGTTTGATTACAATGCTGTGAGCTGTTGGTGTTTCTATCTCAATAGTCCCTTCTAGGTCAAAGGCCTCTGATCGATTACGGAAAGAAAATAGATTGAGAAGAGCCTTCACCACAGGACGTTGAACTTCTTCTGCTATTTCCTCATTGCTATAGTAATGACGATTAATATTTCGACCTTCCTTAGTTTCTTCTAATAATTTCAAGTCATTTTTTCCTGCTAATAGACCCACATAGTAAACCTGAGGAATGCCTGGAGCAAAAGCTTGAATCAGACGAGCGAGGAAGTACTTGACATCATCATCTCCAAGCGCAGAATAATAGGTTGAATTGATTTGGTAGATATCTAGATTGTTATACTCTGCACTAGAGTACTTACGTTTGACATTCGCTCCAACCTTATAGAGCTCATTTGAAGCATAGTCAATTTCCTCATCAGTCAGGATATCCTTGACATCCACCACTCCAATCCCATCATGGGTATCTAGTGTCGTAAATTGCTTCATCGGGCTCATCTTTAACCACTTAGCCAAACGCTCTGTTCTAGAACTGTAAAGAGTATAAAGGGTCACCATTGGAAGGGCAAAATCGTAAACATAGTAATCATGGTCCGCTATTTTAAACTGAATCGAATAGTGCTCATGAATCTCAGGTAAGAGCTCTGTCCCATACTCAGCAGCGATATCTCGAACTTTGTCCAATAAATTCCAAATATCTGGTTCCACAAAGAAATCATTGGTATCCAATTTCTTCACTGCATAAGCAAAGGCATCTAGACGAATCAAATCACACCCGTTACTTGCCAGGTGCTGAATGGTCTTACGGATGAATCCCATCGTTACTTCTTTGGTCACATCAAGATCAATCTGCTCCTCACCAAAAGTATTCCACAAATGTTCTACTGAACCGTCTGCAAAAAGAATCTCTTGCTTTGGTGCACGATCCTTACGCTTGTAAATTAAATCTACATCAGCTTGTGTCGGACGATTTTCCGGCCAAAACTTGTCCCAGTTTAGAAAGAGATCTTTAAATTCACTGGCTTCATGTTTTTCTTGGTAATCCTTATAATACTTAGATTGACGAGAAATATGATTAATCATAAAGTCAAACATAAGATAATATTTCTCACCTAAACGCTTAACATCCTCCCAATCACCAAAAGCTAGATCCACTTCGTCATAGTCAACTGGTGCAAATCCACGATCACCAGTTGATGGGAAAAATGGTAGAAGGTGAACTCCCCCAATAGCATCTCCAAAATGTTTTTCCAAATTCACATATAAGTCTTTAAGGTTATTTCCAAGACTATCTGAGTAAGTAATCAACATAGTTTTATTTTGAATTGGCATAATTACTCTCCTTTTTTTAATTGAAGCCAAGTCTTATATGACCTGGCTTCGTAAATGAAAGATATTTTTAGATTTTTTGTTCACATCGAACTCGTACTAATATAGACTGCAAGCAACTAAGTACGACTTTCTTGTTTTCTACATAGAATTGGCAACAAACTGAACTGTTCCTCTATGTATGGAATTATAAATTCCCTAAGCACTTTCTTACTTCACTGCCCCGTTACTCATTCCTGAAATGATATGTTTTTGGAAGATGAGGTAGACAATGGTTATCGTTACAATTCCCACAATATAAGATGCAAAACTTGGACCATAGTCATTGAAGTACTGACCTTGGTAGTTGTATTGGAAGAGAGGTAAAGTCCACATCTTAGAATCCTTGTTCAGAATCAACAGTGGCAACATAAAGTCATTCCAGAACCAGAGAGCATTGATAATCAAAGTTGTCGCATGCATGGGCTTCAACATTGGAAAAATGATTCGACGATAAGTTGTAAAACGATCAGCCCCATCAATTTCCGCAGCTTCATCCAAACTATCCGGTACACTGATTTTTATATAACCAACATACAAGAAGAGAGTCTGTGGAATAGCATAAGTTAGGTAGAGTATTACTAGTCCCCACATATTTGCTAGACCGAGTTTACTCATCATAACTGTGATGGGAATCATAATCACCTGAAATGGAACAAATATCCCTAAAATCAAGAGCGAATACATAATTGCAAAGGCTTTTTTCTTGGACATATTTCGAGCAATGGAATAAGCTGCAGCTGGTATAAAGAAAGCTACTACAATCAATGATAACACCGTAATAACAGCTGAATTCCAGAAATAGCCTCCAATTCCATCCGAAATTAATCGTTCATAATTACTTAAGGTAAAAGGATTGGGCAAACTAAAGAAATGATTCATGATATCCTTAGTTGTTTTGAAGGAACTAAAAACTGTTACCAACAAAGGAACAAGTATAAGAATACCACCGACTATCAAGAGGACATATTTCCAAAACTGATTCAATTTTTCTTCTTTTTTCATGTGTAGGACTCCTCTATTAGATTTCAAATTTCTTTGATAGTTTGATTTGGATAAGAGAAACAATTCCAATAATTAAGAATAAAATCAAGGCAATTGCATTCGCATATCCATATTGATTACTCTTGAAAGCATAGTTGTAGACTAAAAGTCCAAGAGACGTTGTAGCATTATTTGGACCACCACTCGTCAACGCAAAAATCTGGTCAAAGGCTGTCAAACCGGACTTAAGAGCCAGAATAAAAACCATAGAAATCGTTGGCAGCAAATAGGGTAATTCAATCTTCCAAAAGGTTTGTTTACTTGTTGCACCATCAATTGATGCCGCCTCCAAAATATCATTTGGAATACTCTGAAGACCAGCAAGAAAGAGAATAATTGGCATTGCTACTCCTTGCCATAGAAGAACAAAGATAGTTGCCACTACCGCTCCGACAGGTGTTCCTAATAGACTCTCTTGTAAAAAGCTAATTCCTAAAATTTTTCCAATCGTTGGAAGCCCATAGTTGAAAAATTGTTTAAAAATCAAGGAAACTGTCAAACCAGACAAAACAGCCGGGAAAAAGAACCATGCTCTAAAGAAGGTCTGCCCCTTCATCTTAGAATTTAAGGCACGCGCCACAATCATCCCAATCACAATTTCCCCAACAATCAATGCCAGAGTTAAAATCAAAGTAAAAGCAATGGCTGTGAAGAATTTCCCATCAATCATCAGCAATTTGTAGTTATTCAAACCAACAAATTTGTAATTATAGGTCAATCCAGTCCAGTTAGTCAAACTATAGAAAGCACCTTGTACCATTGGAAAGTAAAAGAAGATCGCTTGTAAAGCAAGCGGGATAAGCAAAAATGTCCAACCCCAGTATTTATTTAAAAATTTTCGAATAGCCATATCATCTTAACTCCTATTCTAGTCCAAATCTGCCTTCATTGGATTAAAGAAAGCATTGAGATTGTTTGCCATATTTTTCAGATTTTTATCCATCAGATAACCTGCACTTAGATTAAAAAAGTCTTCTTCAGAGTTCCAGCGTTGGCCCAACCAAACATAATGTTTATCCGTAAATGCCAGTTTAGAAATATCTGCAAGCGCTGAATCTTCTTTTTCCTGTATGCCTTTCACCGCAACTGGTGATCCATCTACATCATAGTATGACTGCATAGCTTTTGGACTAGTCATATAGCTGATAAATTCTTCGGTTTCCTTAGGGTGTTTGGTAGTAGCTGAAGTTGATAATGCCATGTCCCCTGCACCAACAGTGACTTCTTTTCCTACTTCTTCTCCTGGGAAGGCAAACATCCCCACCTTAAATTTTGGATCCTGTTGATTAATTGCTGCTAATGCCCATGATCCTTGTGGCATCATCAAGGCTTTTTCACTCGAAAATGCTACCACCGCATCATTATAAGAAGCACCACGCCAACCATCTTGAGCATTATCCGCCAACAAATCTAGTCGTTCTGCATCGGCTTTTAAAATAGCATCATCTGCAGAGATGGCGTTTGGTTTTGAAAAGCGAAGGTAGTTATTAGCCGCATCTCCACTACCTGTAATAGTAATGAGAGAAAGTTGGTGGTAACCATTTAATGTCCAGCCTTCATTGCCTGCAACTGCAAATGGGGAATTTCCACTATCTTTTATCTTTTTAACAATCTCTTGAAATTCTTTAAAAGTCTTCGGTTCCTCAAGTCCTAATTCTTTAAATTTTGTTTTATTGTAATAGATTCCATAAAGGTTGGCCGTTAAAGGCACACTATAAACTTTGTCATTAATCGCATACTTTTTAGCATAGTCATTCTTAACGTTCTCAAGATAGGATTTCCCTGTCATATCTGCAAAATAACCTGCCTTAGCCCACTCTTGGAAATCCATATTTTGAGGGTAGATATTGACAATATCTGGCACGTCCCCTGATAAAA
The DNA here is from genome assembly GCF_003943415.1 of Streptococcus oralis. Lineage (GTDB taxonomy): Bacteria > Bacillota > Bacilli > Lactobacillales > Streptococcaceae > Streptococcus > Streptococcus oralis_BJ. Next base: position 82,966 of record NZ_RJPK01000007.1, read on the forward strand.
CACGCGTTTTTAGGACAATACCTGCTGCGGGCACTGTTGTCAACTTCACATCAATATTAGGATATTCCTTCTCAAAATCATCCACTATTCTTTGCAAGGTATCTGCCATCTCGGTCTTCTGGTTAAAAAACTCAATCGTTACCTTGCCATCAGTTGACTCCTCTTGACTACTACAAGCTGACAGTCGCAAAAGGCAGAGTCCTGTAGTAGCAATTAAACCCATCTTTTTATACCATCTCATGATTTTATCTCCTTATCTTCTAATGAAATGTAACTGCCTGCTGAGATAATCTCCCTGCGGAAGCTCCATAGTAATACCCGCATACATGAGTTCTGCACCTGAGTAAACTACACCATTTTCCTGTAATTCATACCGTCCCTCTTCATCCAAATCTTTTAACTTTAAAGTTGTTTCCATGGTCTCTACAACTGATAAGATTCGGGCGTAGGTTACAATTGTTTGATTTCCATAGTTAAATTGTAGAGCTGCTTCATTGGATTCAGCATCGGGATTGATTAACCTATACTGGTTTCCCAACTGGACTACTGGTCGCAATTCTTTATACAAGTTCACCTGATTAGCAATCTCAGCTTTCTCATCATCTGATAAACTTGTCAAATCAAGTTCATAACCCAGATTCCCCATCATTGCTACATGACCACGAGTTTCCAATGGTGTCATTCGTCCCATCTGATGATTCGGTACAGCTGACACATGAGCTCCCATAGAAATGGTTGGATAGAGATAGGATGATCCATACTGTATAGGTAAACGTGCAATAGCATCAGTATTATCACTAGCCCAGACTTGTGGGAAATAACGCATCATACCAAGATCATTTCTGCCACCGCCACCAGAGCAGGACTCAAAGAGAATATGACTATGTTTCTCTGTCAGATAAGAAACGAGTTCGTAAAGCCCCAACATATACTGATGAGATTGCATCTTTGTCTCTAGATAGTTCGAACCATTCCCTAGGCTAGTAATATTACGATTCATATCCCATTTGATGTAGTCAATTTTATGATGAGAGAGGAGTTCATCTAAGACATTTTTCAAATATTCTACTACCTGAGGATTGGCAAGATTAAGTACTAATTGATTTCTAGAATAGGTATGCTCATACCCTGGAACCTGAATAGCCCAGTCAGGATGTTTACGATACAAATCACTATCTACAGAAATCATCTCCGGTTCTAACCAAAGCCCAAACTGCAAACCTCTTTCATGGATCGCTGAAATCAGACTTTCAAGACTTCCACCCAGTTTTTTCTCATTAACAACCCAATCACCTAAAGCACGATTATCATCAAAGCGATTACCAAACCACCCATCATCTAATACAAAAAGTTCAATTCCAACTTTCTTAGCTTCATCGGCTAGCTCCAACAGTTTTTCTCTCTGAAAGTCAAAGTAAGTAGCTTCCCAGTTATTGATTAGAATTGGACGTTCTTTTTTAGAAAACTGACTTGGCATAATGTGCTTAAGTACAAAATTTTGACTTTCATGACTAATACCAGTTAATCCCTTATCTGAATAAGTCACTAAAGCTATCGGTGTTTCAAAATTTTCCTCAGGATTTAACTTCCAAGAAAAGTTTTCCGGATTTATGCCAATAGCCACCCGAACTTCATTCAATTGATTCTTTTGAACAAAAGCTTCAAAGTTTCCACTATACATTAGTTGCAGGGCAAACACATTTCCAGCATCCTCTGTGACTCCTTGATCACATAATAGAAGAGCTGGTGTTTGAGCATGACCAGAAGCACCACGGTTCGAACTAATTGAAAAGATTCCTTGTTCTACCTGTTGACGTCGAACAGTCTTTTCACGAGCATAAGCACCCTGCAGAGTTACAATCTCGTAAGCCGCAGCGGGAAAATCAGCCATAAAAGAAAAGTCCTTGTGAATGACAACTTCCTGATTACTATTATTCTCCAATTTGCTGTAGCTAGCAATTGTCGCATCATTATCAAAAGCAGTATAATAAAGCGTCAGACTAATTTTAGCTTGAGGATCTTTTAAAATCAAGACAAGAGTCTCTGTATCATCCATGTTGTGAGGAAAAGGTAAGCCCTGTGGACCATTCTGACCTTTTAAAATCTTTGCTTCTACAAATCGAAAGTCTGTTACTTCAGTTTCATCGTGCTGAACCTGTAAAGTTGGTTTCCTAAAATCACCCAAACCATGTTGTCCAAAAATTTGACGTTGCGTATCCAAACTAAAAGTTCGATTAGTAGCTGTTGGATTAGGTGAAAAAGCATGATCGCGTTCATAAACACTATTGGCACCATTATAGTTCTTAACAGTCTTTCCTAAATGTTTTAATAATAAGAACCCATCCCTATTTTCAATAATCAAACTTAGACCTTTACTCTCAACGTAAAATAGATTATTCTCTATTCGAACTCCCATATATTTCACCTCTTCGATTTCTTGATAAAATTTTATCAAATAAAAGCGCTTTCTAAAATAGAGAAATGTCTACAAAGTATGGTAAAATGTTAGGTAGGAGGTGGCACATGCTCGTTTTTTCAGAATACCAGACTGGAACAATTGATCTTTCTCTTAGCTTTTACGGCTATGAAGAATGCACGCCTAACTACTCTTTTGGCCCAGCTATTCGAGATACCTATGTACTACATTACATTACTAAAGGAAAAGGTCAATTCCATTATAAGGGGAAAATTGTTGATTTAAAGGCAGGAGATTTCTTTTTACTAAAACCAGATGAATTAACCTTCTATCAAGCAGATAGCCAGGATCCTTGGGCTTACTACTGGTTAGGGATTACTGGAGGGAGGGCACCTGACTATTTTGCTCTATCTCAAATTTCTGATCAATCCTACCTCATCCAGTCAAAAAACTGTCATACACAGACAACTGCAAAACTCGTTGAAGATATTGTCCGTTTTGCTCAGGTAACAAAATCAAACGAACTAGCACAACTCCATATCATGGGGCAACTTCATGAATTAATGTTTCATTTAGGAACTATTACTCCCAATCAGAAAAAAAAGAATATTTCATCAACCCACCAACTCTATCTTGACTGCAAACGATTGATAGATAGTCACTACCCTCAATCACTCACAATTCAAGATTTAGCAAAAGAGCTATCGGTTCATAGAAGTTACTTAACTAGTGTGTTTAAAGAATTTCACCAACTCTCTCCAAAAGAGTATCTACTCTACGTTCGGATGCATCGTGCACAACAACTTCTGGAACATACTGAAGAATCTATTAAAGTCATTGCATACTCCGTGGGTTTCTCAGATCCACTACATTTTTCAAAAGCCTACAAGCAGTTTTTTCAAAAAACACCGAGTCAAACTCGAAAAGAACTCTCTCACTCCCTCTTAGCTAGAAAGGAAAATCAATGAAATCACACCAACTAGTCTACCAAATATTAGCTAGAGAAAACAACTATGTTAGCGGAGAAAAAATTGCAGAAGAACTGTTGTTAAGTCGTACATCCATATGGAAGGCAATTCAACGCCTCCAACAAGAAGGGCTCGTGATTGACAGTATTAAAAATAAAGGTTACAAACTTATTCAAGGCGATTTGATCCTACCTGATTTGATTCAAGAGAAAACCAACTTAACCATTCGCTACAAACCTGAAACAAAATCTACTCAAACAGATGCAAAAGAAGGTATTGAAGGGGGAAACCAGGGAAATAGTCTCTATCTTTCCACATGTCAAACAGCAGGTCGTGGTCGCTTTCAACGCCCTTACTACTCTCCTGCACGGGGAGGTATTTATATGTCATTACATATTCAGCCAAATCTCACCTATGACCAGCTTCCTGCCTACACATTACTTACAGCAGGCGCCATTTACAAAGCTATTAAAAACCTCACCTTGATTGACGTGGGTATCAAATGGGTAAATGATATCTACTTTAAAAATAAAAAAATAGCAGGTATCCTCACCGAAGCCATGACGTCCGTGGAAACAGGCCTAGTAACAGACGTCATTATCGGCGTTGGAATCAACTTTGCCATCAGCGATTTTCCAAAAGAGATAAAAGAAAAAGCTGGAAGTCTCTTTACACCACCAGCTCCTATCACACGAAACGAACTAATCTCAGAAATTTGGCATTGTTTCTACCAAACAGCACCCGAAGAACTACTCTATCTTTATAAAGAACACTCTCTTGTTCTAGGAAGAGAGGTCAGTTTTATCCAAGATCAGACTAAAAAAAAAGGAGTTGCCAAAGACATCTCCGATAAAGGACAACTCCTTATCCAGTTTGATGACCAGACAGAAATCTGGCTTAATAGTGGTGAAATCTCACTCACTAGCTGGACTTAACAACGGCACTATATGCAACTAGCAACATATAGTGCTTTTTGAATGTAGAAAGCAACAGATATATAAATAGCTGGCTTCCTGTCAACAATTTACAGATTAATAGCTTTTGAGGCATTCTTTTTATATGCCGTGCTATGTGCCAAAGAAACCCCATAGCAGTGATTTTCGTGTCCAAGCATAACCAATGGTAGCGCAAAAACTTTAACAGCATACAAAAGCAGCCAAAACATAAAGACTTCAGCTTTTATATTCACCAAATTTTTACTAAACATCTCGTACAAGAAACATGCATTTAAAGCCATATTGAAGAGACTTGCCAACGTTGCTGAGACTATATTGGTTTTCAATTTTGGATGATAACATTTAGCCACATATAAGGCCAATATTGAAATATTATAAAGGCAAATCGGTTGATAATTTTTCCTATAAATAACTATCGTCTTACGATTATAAAAAAAGAAACCATGAGGTCCACGATGATAGTCATTAATCCAGACATGGCTAAGACCTTTAATCTCATCCCAAGCTATAAATAAATCAATTTTTCTTAGGTAAATCCCAGTTTTATGGATTAAACACTTCCATTTGAACATGAAAGATAAAAGAAAAGTAAGGAGCAAAACCGCAACCGTAACAATCCTCAACTCCTCTTGCCCAATAATCAAGGATAGGTTAAAAAAGCGAATTTGCGCTTTTTTTGCATCTAAGAACATTGAAATCACAGTTAGAAATACTACAAAGATAAATAGCATAAATCTATAAAAAATACTATAAAATTTTACTCCATTTTTCATCTCAATTATCCCCCAGCCACTTAAAGTCCCTAACTCTAGTATACCACTAAGTCTAGTCTATTTATGATTTTTTCTAGTATGAAAGTTACTGAAACAGCATTAGATAATAGAGCTCTATAATTCTGTAGTGAGTAAAACCACTATGGAGATTATGAAGCGTAGAAAAAAGTCCCAAAAGATCTATAATGAAAAGCGATCAAACCATCATTAGAAAGAATCATATGGAACAATTACATTTTATCACAAACCTACTAGACATTAAAGACCCTAATATCAAGAGTGTAGATATTATCAATATGGATCTCCACAAGGAAATCATTAAATAAATATGATTTTCAAAAAAAATCTAAAATCCCTTATCTAGAATGTGCGGGATACAAAATTCTAATTCGTCTAAGGAAACGGCGCTTCCGCTGTAAAGTCTGTAAAAAAATGGCTGTCGCAGAGACTCCCTTAGTCAAGAAAAACCACCAAATCGCTCAAAAATTAATCGAGAAAGTCCCTATGACGGTCATCGCTGAAAGCTTGGCTATCTTCACTTCCACCGTCATTCGTAAACTGAAAGAGTTTAAATTCAAGACAGATTTATCTTCCAACTCACATGTCTTGGGATAAATACAGCTTCAAGAAAGGCAAAATGAGCTTCATTGCACAAGATTTTGATTCAAACAAGATCCTATCTATCTTAGACGGACGGACTCAAGCAACGATTCGCAATCATTTCCTTCGTTATTCTAGACAGGTCCGAAATGGAATGAAAGTCATTACAATGGACATGTTTAGCTCCTACTACGACATCGCTAAGAAACTCTTTCCTTCTGCTAAATTCATCCTCGATTGCTTTCACATTGTACAAAATCTCGGCCGTGCTATGAGCTACCTTCGCATCCAAATCATGAATCAGTTTGATAGGAGATCGCACGAATATAAGGCAATCAAACGCTACTGGAAACTCATCCAACAGGAGAGTCGGAAACTAAGTCATAAACGCTTTTATCGCCAGACCTGAAAAAACACTATAATCTCTATCAGCTCTTGTTTTTTAACTTTCAGAACAAGGAGGCAGAGAATTTTTTCGAACTCATTGAAAATAATCTCAAGCTGGTCCACCCTCACTTTCAGGCTGTCTTTCAAACCTTTCTCAAGGATAAAGAGCAAAAAAAAGAGAGTGCCAATGTGGCTCTCTCCAGAATATGACTTTTTACCACCCCACTAGAGTTGATAAAGATTCTCAAATTATATCACGGAGAATGGGGGATTCGAACCCCCGCGCCAGTTACCCGACCTAACGATTTAGCAAACCGTCCTCTTCAGCCTCTTGAGTAATTCTCCAAAATATTAATTAACAGGTATAAGTTTATACGAACTCCCCACACTCACGTTACAGTTCTCTGTATACGGAGAATGGGGGATTCGAACCCCCGCGCCAGTTACCCGACCTAACGATTTAGCAAACCGTCCTCTTCAGCCTCTTGAGTAATTCTCCTACTTTAATGGGCACGAGTGGACTCGAACCACCGACCTCACGCTTATCAGGCGTGCGCTCTAACCACCTGAGCTACGCGCCCAAGTCAAAAACTTGGTAATTTGAATAAAGTTCAAAGCGGGTGACGAGAATCGAACTCGCGACAACAGCTTGGAAGGCTGTAGTTTTACCACTAAACTACACCCGCATAACTATTATAAAATGGCGCGAGACGGAATCGAACCGCCGACACATGGAGCTTCAATCCATTGCTCTACCAACTGAGCTACCGAGCCAAATTGCGGGAGCAGGATTTGAACCTACGACCTTCGGGTTATGAGCCCGACGAGCTACCGAGCTGCTCCATCCCGCGTTAATAATAAAAGGAGGATGTGGGATTCGAACCCACGCACGCTTTTACACGCCTGACGGTTTTCAAGACCGTTCCCTTCAGCCAGACTTGGGTAATCCTCCAAAATATACAATGGACCTTGTAGGACTTGAACCTACGACCACTCGGTTATGAGCCGAGAGCTCTAACCAGCTGAGCTAAAGGTCCAACAAGATCTTTATAGCGGCGAAGGGGATCGAACCCCCGACCTCCCGGGTATGAACCGGACGCTCTAGCCAGCTGAGCTACACCGCCATCAATCGGGAAGACAGGATTCGAACCTGCGACACCTTGGTCCCAAACCAAGTACTCTACCAAGCTGAGCTACTTCCCGAGTTAAATAGAAAAAATGCACCCTAGAGGATTCGAACCTCTAACCGCCTGATTCGTAGTCAGGTACTCTATCCAGTTGAGCTAAGGGTGCTCATTATTATATGCCGAGGACCGGGATCGAACCGGTACGATCGTTTCCAATCGCAGGATTTTAAGTCCTGTGCGTCTGCC
>NZ_RJPK01000008.1 GCF_003943415.1 Streptococcus oralis
GGCAGACGCACAGGACTTAAAATCCTGCGATTGGAAACGATCGTACCGGTTCGATCCCGGTCCTCGGCATATAATAATGAGCACCCTTAGCTCAACTGGATAGAGTACCTGACTACGAATCAGGCGGTTAGAGGTTCGAATCCTCTAGGGTGCATTTTTTCTATTTAACTCGGGAAGTAGCTCAGCTTGGTAGAGTACTTGGTTTGGGACCAAGGTGTCGCAGGTTCGAATCCTGTCTTCCCGATTGATTTATTGACCAAGATACTTAAGTGAGTATCTTTTTTTGGCTCTTTGTCAACTGTAGTGAATTACCAAAAAGTCATACTCTGTAGAGGACTAAATCAGTCCTCTCCTTTTTGATATTCAAAGCGATTTTGAATAATCGCTTGCGTTCTGCATTCAAGGACAGTGATGATATTGAGATTCTTAAAGCCTTGTACGGATAAAACTCATTTTAAAGGCGTACTCGTCTCAGGACATCGTCTTATGAAGTCGACTAAAGTCATTGATCTTCCGAATGACGGTTGAAGTTGAAATGGAAAGCTGGTGAGCGATATCGGTCATAGAAGTTTTTTCAACTAGTTTTTGAGTAATGATGGCACTTTAAACGGCGTTTTTAGGAGAATTCTAGTAGGTATGCCAGTCGTTTCAGGGGAAGGAATCTTAGACGGTTTTTGAAAGTCATATTTCTTCATTTGGGTTCCGCAATCAGGACAAGATGGGGCGTCGTAGTCCAGTTTAGCAATAATTTCCTTGTATGTATCTCTATTAACGACATCTAGAATTTGGATATTGGGGTCTTTAATATCGAGTAGTTTTGTGATAAAATGTAATTGTCCCATATGATTCTTTCTAATGATGGTTTGGTCGCTTTTCATTATAGATCTTATGGGACTTTTTTTCTACAACAAAATAGGCTCCATAATATCTATAGGGGATTTACCCACTACAAATATTATAGAGTCTGCAAACAACACCCCATGACTAGAAGATTCTTCTAATCATGGGGTGTTTTCTCTATAGGAGGGCTAGGTTATACTCTTTGAAAATCTCTTCAAACCAGGTCAGCTTCGCCTTATCTACAACCTCAAAGCTGTGCTTTGAGCAGTCTGCGACTAGCTTTCTAGTTTATTCTTTGATTTTCATTGAGTGTTAGTTCTTTTTCTTGTTTTTTATCAACCATCCAAGTCCGAGAAGGGCAAGGATGCTGAATCCAGCAAGGGCAAGAAGAGATTTTCTCTCAGTACCTGTGTTTGGAAGGAGGTTCTGAGAGTGAACCTCTGCAGCAGTTTCTTGAGTTTCAGGATTGGCGGCTAGGTTTTGAGCTTGGCCTTGTTCTGGTTCAACTTCCAAGCTAGAAAGATCAAATTCTGGCTTTTCTTCCACAGCTGGGGCGACAATGGCGCCACCTTGAGACAAGCGGAGAACGACAGCAGTGAGAGCGTTCAATTTCAAGCCTTTTTCGGTCCATTCGAGACCTTGAGGGTTGGCAATTCCGACTGGCCCTGCTTGGTTTTCATCTGCTAAAACTTCAGCATTTCTTAGATGTGCAAAGGCAGTTCCCAAATTAAATTCGCGGGCTTTTTCGTCAGCATTGACAAAGACTGCATAGATGTCTCCATTTGGAGCAGTGATTTGGTAGCCAATCACTACATCCTCTTTTTCTACACCATTTTGACCTGGGACAGTGATGAGTTGGACGCGTTCTTTGATATCTTGTAGACTCTTGAGTCGGAAGGCGTCTGTAGATTGGCGAAGGGCAATCAATCCTTTCATGTAGTCACGGCTCTTGACATTTTCAGGATATGCTTTGCTATCTGTAGCCTTGGTCCAATCAAACTTGTTGACAGCATCACTAGAGTCGTAAGAATCATGGATAAAGTAAGGATAGACAAACGGCTTGCCGTCCTTATCACGCAACAAGTGAGATTTGTTTGGTTGTTTGTCCTCTGCTACTGGAGTCTTGTAGGCTGGATCACGGAATTGTTTGGTACGTCCGTATTCCTGACCAGAGTGGATAAATGGAGTTCCTTGAGCTGTCAAGACCATGAGGTTTCCAAGTCGTAAACGACGATGGATTTCAGCATAGTTCTCAGCTTTGCTTGGGTCTTTTTTGATAGACTGGGCAATGATATCAAAGAGGGTCAAGTTATCATGGGCTGCGATGTATTGGATGACATCTCCAGGGCTGTCTGCTTCAAAGTTGGTTGGTTGAGCAATGAGATTTTTGAAGATAGTGTTGATATCACGCTTGCCACCTGTAATAAAGGCAGGTTGACCTTCGTTTGGATAACCAGACTTGAGGTTGTTACGGATGTCATCTGAGAAGACTGCGACAGTATCGGTATGTTTCATCCAATCTTGGTCAGCAGCTCTAGTAGGCATATTTTCATCACCAGCATAGGTTCTCCAACCTTCACCCAGCATGATGAGGTTTGGATTGAGGGCGCGTGCAGCCTTGTATGCTTCTTCGATTGAAGCCGCATCGTGGTCCCCCATCATATCGAAACGGAAACCATCTACTTTGTAGGTTTCAACCAGATACTTGATAGAGTCTACCAAGACGCGCTTAGACATGTAGTGGGTTGTTCCCAAACGGCCGCCTCCAAAGCTAGTACGAGGAGTTCCGTCTGCGTCCATAAAGTGGTAGTAGTTTGGCTCTAAGTCTTCAAAGATGTCGAGATTGGCAGTATGGTTGTAGACCACATCCAAGATAGCCCCCATGCCACGTTTATGGATCTCGTTGATGAGTTTTTTGAATTCGGCAATACGTTTTTCTGGATCCTTAGGGTCGCTTGAGTACATACCAGTCAAGGAGAAGTAGTTTTGAGGGTCATATCCCCAGTTGTAATTGCTGTTGCTTGAAGCATAGGCAGACAAACGTTCATGGTTCTTCAATTCGTTGACAAAGTAGTAGGACAAGACTGGAAGGAGTTGGATATGAGTCACACCCAAGTCTTTGAGATAGTCTAGTTTTTCGATAAAGGCTTCGAAGGTACCAAATGGCTTGGTCAAGTCTTTTGCGATGGCAGGATCCGAAGTGAAGTCACGCACATGAGCTTCATAGATAACGGCATCTTCACGCGATTTGAAGTTGCGAATCTTCCCATAGGTCAAGTCTTGCGGACCTAACTTCGCTGGATCGACAAAGGCAGCCTTAGCGACCTTATGAGTGGCATCTGTTTTTGCTAGGTCACTGTTCCAAGCCGCTAATGATTTGGCATAAGGGTCAAGAACGAGGACAGTTTTACCTTGGCGCTCAATTTGGTAGTGGTAGTAGTAGCCAGTGTAGTTGCTGATACCGAGACCTGAGTTTGCATCCAGAGTTTGTTTCCAGGTTCCTTTTTCTCCTTTTTCAAGGGCGACAGTTCCAACTACTTTTTCAGGGTCTTTCTTGTCATAGACAACAACGGAAACCTTATCAGCACTTGGAGACCAGAGGGTGAGGTCAACACGCTTGCCATCTTCTTTCAGAGTTGCGCCGAGTGGACCATCGTAACTGTAGGACTCATCCTTGAGGCGCCAGCTTGAACGTGTGGTAAATCGGTCTGAATTGTAGCTGACAGTGTAAGGGTGTTGAGTGTCAGAGAAGTCGCCGATGTAAGTCACTTTTTTACCTGCCTCATCCACTTCTACGTCTGTGATAGCTACTTTATTCCCTTGGTAATCAGTGATGCTGGAGTGTTTGAGGATATCGTCTTTCTTAGCCCCAACGAGGGTAGAAAAACTGCTTTCGATACGAGATTTAGCCACGTGTTGGGCACCAGTCATGCGGATATCGTGCACATAGTAGGGGTTAGTGTAGATGGTTTCGTCATCATCCTTGAGGAAAATCTGACTGTGATTTTTTAGATCAGTGAATTTATAATCTTCTTTTCTGATTTTCACATCATCGCCTTTCTTGCTTTCGTCTAGTAATAAAAATCCAAATTCTCTTGCAGCTTCATTGAGTGGAATGTCAATGTAACGACCATATTTTCCAGTTGCGGTAAAGTCAGTACCGTCAGGCCATTCTCCACTGCTTGGTTTTTTAACATCGCCCCAATACCAAAGAGATTTTTTGTCATAGTTGCCATCGGTGCGATAGTAGTTGACACGAATAGTTCCTGCTGGTTGAGGGCGATAGTTGTATACCTTGTAGTTTTCATCTAGCCAGGCCTCATTCATTTTTGGAGAGAGGCGCTCTACCGAACGGTCCCCTGTCAGGTTATCTCCCTTGGCATTGTTGATAAGGAAGCTGACTTTCTTGGCTTGCTCATTTTTGAGTTTGACATCTAGATAATAGCCGTAGTCATCTTTCTTGGCATCCTTGAAGGACTTGGCTCCATTGGGCCAGTTTTCAGACGGCTTTTCAACATCGTCCCAAGTCCAAAGACCTTGAGAATCTTTGTTTTCTTCAGGGAGTTTTTTTACATGGATGCGGAAGTAGTTGTCTGCGATGGGTTCTTCAGAAGATGTGTCAGCTTGTGTTTTTTGATCTGAAGTTGGCGCCGAAGTGCTGGCATCTACTTTCTCTTCCTTGCTGTTAGGCTGGCTTGTGGTAGTGTCGTCTTGTTTAGGTGTTTCAGCTGCTAGAGGAGCTTCAGTTGCGGGTGCTTCTTTTTTAGCGTCCAGGGAAGCGTTTGCATTCTTTTGTTCAGAAATAGGCGTTTCCGTTTGAGTTTGACTAGTTTCAGTCTCAGTAGGGGCCTTGGTCACAGCGCTGGTATTTTCCTGAGTTTGGGGAAGGTTTTCATTAGCCGAAATAGTTGGCATTGCAGCAGAAAGCAAGACAATGCTGGCACCGATAAGGACAGAGCCTGTTCCATTTTTCAAGGAACGAATACCATAAATCATTTTTTTCTCAGTTTGAGATGGGTTCTTTTTCATCACAATTCTCCTTGTGTAGTTGATCCCTATCAGTATAGCACGAGGTAAACATTAGTGCAAGCGTTTTCCTAGTTTTTGAGAGAAAATATAATGCTTCATTCTCTTGAAATTTTAAAATAATATATAGGAAAAGATTGTTTAAAAAATAGTAAAGAAACCTTGAAAAATCTGGCTAAATAAGGTATAATATAAGTAATCATTTGTCGTAGGTTTTGTCTGAAATATTGTCCAGACAAGACTCACAGCAGTTAAATCTTCTGAAAAAGTCAGATTTAGCTGCTCTTTTTGTGCTTTTTTTCAGGTTTTCGAGTGCTTGTAACAAAGATTTAAAGATTCTGAAAATTCATCAGAAGGACATGGTGATAAGGTTTTTTAAAACCATATGACGATTAGAAAAGCCTGATTGACAAGGCTTGAAACTTTATTTACAAAGGAGAATCATCTTGGCAGGACATGACGTTCAATACGGGAAACATCGTACCCGTCGTAGTTTTTCAAGAATCAAAGAAGTTCTTGACTTACCAAATTTGATTGAAATTCAAACGGATTCATTCAAAGCTTTCCTAGACCATGGTCTTAAGGAAGTGTTTGAAGATGTATTGCCAATTTCAAACTTCACAGACACAATGGAGTTAGAATTTGTTGGCTATGAAATCAAGGAACCGAAATACACACTCGAAGAAGCACGTATCCACGATGCTAGCTATTCAGCGCCCATTTTTGTAACCTTCCGCTTGATCAATAAAGAAACAGGCGAAATCAAGACTCAAGAAGTCTTCTTTGGTGATTTCCCAATCATGACAGAAATGGGCACTTTCATCATCAATGGTGGTGAACGTATTATCGTATCTCAGTTGGTCCGCTCACCAGGTGTTTACTTTAACGATAAAGTTGATAAAAACGGTAAAGTGGGTTACGGTTCAACTGTTATCCCTAACCGTGGAGCTTGGTTGGAACTTGAAAGCGACTCAAAAGACATCGCTTATACTCGTATCGACCGTACTCGTAAGATTCCTTTTACGACCTTGGTTCGTGCGCTTGGTTTCTCAGGTGACGACGAAATCTTTGATATCTTCGGTGACAGCGAATTGGTTCGCAATACCGTCGAAAAAGATATCCATAAGAATCCAATGGACTCTCGTACAGACGAAGCCTTGAAAGAAATCTACGAACGCCTTCGTCCAGGTGAGCCTAAGACTGCTGAAAGCTCACGTAGCTTGCTTGTGGCACGCTTCTTTGACCCACGCCGCTACGATTTGGCAGCCGTTGGTCGTTACAAGATCAATAAAAAACTCAACATCAAAACACGCTTGCTCAACCAAACCATTGCTGAGCCATTGGTAGACCCTGAAACAGGAGAAATCTTGGTAGAAAAAGGAACGGTCTTGACTCGTAGCGTGATTGAAAGTATCGAGCACCACTTGGATGGTGACTTGAACAAGATCGTTTATATTCCAAACGATGCAGCTGTTCTGACAGAACCGGTTGTCCTTCAAAAATTCAAGGTGGTTGCACCAACGGATCCAGATCGCGTTGTAACCATCATCGGGAATGCCAATCCTGATGACAAGGTTCGTGTTGTAACTCCTGCTGATATCCTTGCTGAGATGAGTTACTTCCTCAACTTGGCTGAAGGTATCGGACGTGTGGATGATATCGACCACCTTGGAAACCGTCGTATCCGTGCAGTCGGTGAATTGCTTGCTAACCAAGTTCGTCTTGGACTTTCTCGTATGGAACGTAATGTCCGTGAGCGTATGTCTGTTCAGGACAATGAAGTTTTGACACCGCAACAAATCATTAACATCCGTCCTGTAACAGCTGCAGTCAAAGAATTCTTTGGTTCATCACAGTTGTCACAGTTCATGGACCAACACAACCCGCTTTCTGAGTTGTCTCACAAACGCCGTTTGTCAGCCTTGGGGCCTGGTGGTTTGACTCGTGACCGTGCTGGATATGAAGTACGTGACGTGCATTACACTCACTATGGTCGTATGTGTCCAATCGAGACGCCTGAAGGACCAAACATCGGTTTGATTAATAACTTGTCATCTTACGGACACTTGAACAAATATGGTTTTGTTCAAACACCATACCGTAAGGTTGATCGTGAAACAGGTGTTGTTACCAACGAAATCGTTTGGTTGACAGCCGATGAAGAAGATGAATTTACTGTAGCACAGGCCAACTCACGTCTGAACGAAGATGGAACTTTTGCTGAAAAAGTTGTCATGGGACGTCACCAAGGGGTCAACCAAGAGTATCCAGCTAATGTTGTTGACTATATGGACGTATCACCAAAACAGGTAGTTGCCGTTGCGACTGCATGTATTCCTTTCTTGGAAAACGATGACTCCAACCGTGCCCTCATGGGTGCCAACATGCAACGTCAGGCTGTGCCATTGATCGATCCAAAAGCGCCTTACGTTGGTACTGGTATGGAATACCAAGCAGCTCATGACTCAGGTGCAGCTGTGATTGCTCAGCATGGCGGTAAAGTTACTTACGCAGATGCTGACAAGGTAGAAGTTCGTCGTGAAGATAACTCACTTGATGTTTACCACATCCAAAAATTCCGTCGTTCTAACTCAGGTACTGCCTACAACCAACGTACGCTCGTAAAAGTCGGCGACGTCGTTGAAAAAGGCGACTTTATCGCTGACGGACCTTCTATGGAAAATGGAGAAATGGCGCTTGGACAAAACCCAATCGTTGCCTACATGACATGGGAAGGTTACAACTTCGAGGATGCCGTTATCATGAGTGAACGCTTGGTGAAAGACGATGTCTACACATCTGTCCACCTCGAGGAATATGAATCAGAAACACGCGATACAAAACTTGGGCCTGAAGAAATTACTCGTGAAATTCCAAATGTTGGTGAAGATGCCCTCAAAGACCTTGACGAGATGGGAATTATCCGTATCGGTGCTGAGGTTAAAGAAGGTGATATTCTTGTAGGTAAAGTAACACCTAAGGGTGAGAAAGACCTTTCAGCCGAAGAACGTCTCTTGCACGCTATCTTCGGAGACAAGTCTCGTGAAGTGCGTGATACTTCTCTTCGTGTACCACACGGTGCTGATGGTGTCGTTCGTGATGTCAAAATCTTTACCCGTGCAAATGGTGATGAGTTGCAATCTGGTGTGAATATGCTGGTTCGCGTCTACATCGCTCAAAAACGTAAGATTAAGGTCGGAGATAAAATGGCCGGACGTCACGGAAACAAAGGGGTTGTCTCTCGTATCGTTCCTGTAGAAGACATGCCTTACCTTCCAGATGGAACTCCAGTCGATATCATGCTGAACCCACTTGGGGTGCCATCACGTATGAATATCGGTCAGGTTATGGAGCTCCACCTTGGTATGGCTGCACGTACTCTTGGTATCCACATCGCAACACCAGTCTTTGACGGAGCAAGTTCGGATGACCTTTGGTCAACTGTCAAAGAAGCAGGTATGGATAGCGATGCCAAAACAATCCTTTACGATGGACGTACAGGTGAGCCGTTTGACAACCGTGTATCAGTTGGTGTCATGTACATGATCAAACTCCACCACATGGTTGATGATAAATTGCACGCGCGTTCAGTCGGACCATACTCAACCGTTACCCAACAACCACTCGGAGGTAAAGCTCAGTTTGGTGGACAACGTTTCGGTGAGATGGAGGTTTGGGCTCTTGAAGCCTACGGTGCGTCAAATGTTCTTCAAGAAATCTTGACTTACAAGTCTGACGATATCAACGGACGTTTGAAAGCTTATGAAGCTATTACAAAAGGAAAACCAATTCCAAAACCAGGTGTTCCAGAATCCTTCCGAGTTCTTGTAAAAGAATTGCAATCTCTTGGTCTTGACATGCGTGTCCTTGACGAAGATGACCAAGAAGTGGAACTTCGTGACTTGGATGAAGGAATGGACGAAGATGTCATCCACGTAGATGACCTTGAAAAAGCCCGCGAAAAAGCAGCTCAAGAGGCTAAAGCAGCCTTTGAAGCTGAAGAAGCAACAAAAGCGGAAGCAACAAAAGCGGAAGCAACAGAAGAAGCTGCTGAACAAGAATAAGCAGTTCACTTAAAATAGAAAGGGAAGAAATAGTGGTTGATGTAAATCGTTTTAAAAGTATGCAAATCACCCTAGCTTCTCCAAGCAAAGTCCGTTCATGGTCTTATGGAGAAGTCAAAAAACCTGAAACAATCAATTACCGTACCTTGAAACCAGAACGTGAAGGACTCTTTGACGAAGTCATCTTTGGTCCTACAAAAGACTGGGAATGTGCTTGTGGGAAGTACAAACGCATTCGTTACAGAGGGATTGTTTGTGACCGCTGTGGGGTTGAAGTAACGCGTACGAAAGTTCGTCGTGAGCGTATGGGGCACATCGAGTTGAAAGCACCAGTATCTCACATCTGGTACTTCAAGGGGATTCCAAGCCGTATGGGCTTGACCCTTGATATGAGCCCTCGTGCCCTCGAGGAAGTGATCTACTTTGCGGCTTATGTGGTGATTGATCCTAAGGATACACCACTTGAGCACAAGTCAATCATGACAGAGCGTGAATACCGTGAGCGCTTGCGTGAGTATGGTTATGGGTCATTCGTTGCCAAGATGGGTGCCGAAGCCATCCAAGACCTCTTGAAACAAGTAGATCTTGAAAAAGAAATTGCTGAACTCAAAGAAGAGTTGAAAACAGCTACTGGACAAAAACGTGTCAAAGCCATCCGTCGTTTGGATGTTTTGGATGCCTTTTACAAGTCTGGAAACAAACCTGAATGGATGATTCTCAACATCCTTCCGGTTATTCCACCAGATCTTCGTCCGATGTTGCAGTTGGATGGTGGCCGTTTTGCCTCATCTGACTTGAACGACCTTTACCGCCGTGTTATCAACCGTAACAACCGTTTGGCTCGCTTGCTTGAGTTGAACGCCCCAGGTATCATCGTTCAAAATGAGAAGCGTATGCTTCAAGAAGCAGTTGACGCTTTGATTGATAATGGTCGTCGTGGTCGTCCGATCACAGGACCAGGTAGCCGTCCACTGAAATCATTGAGCCACATGCTCAAAGGTAAACAAGGACGCTTCCGTCAAAACTTGCTCGGTAAACGTGTTGACTTCTCAGGACGTTCCGTTATCGCCGTTGGTCCAACTCTTAAGATGTACCAATGTGGTGTGCCACGTGAAATGGCAATTGAGCTCTTTAAACCATTCGTCATGCGTGAAATCGTTGCCCGTGACATCGTGCAAAACGTCAAAGCTGCTAAACGCTTGGTAGAACGTGGAGACGAACGTATCTGGGATATTCTTGAAGAAGTAATCAAAGAACACCCAGTACTTTTGAACCGCGCACCGACCCTTCACCGTTTGGGTATTCAAGCCTTCGAGCCAGTCTTGATTGATGGTAAGGCCCTTCGCTTGCACCCACTTGTCTGTGAAGCCTACAATGCCGACTTTGACGGGGACCAAATGGCCATCCACGTACCGCTTTCAGAAGAAGCCCAAGCAGAAGCTCGTATCTTGATGTTGGCTGCTGAGCATATCTTGAACCCTAAAGATGGTAAACCAGTTGTTACTCCGTCTCAGGACATGGTTTTGGGTAACTACTACTTGACCATGGAAGAAGCTGGTCGTGAAGGTGAAGGAATGGTCTTCAAAGACCGTGACGAAGCTGTTATGGCTTACCGTAATGGTTATGTTCACCTCCACTCACGTGTTGGTATTGCAACAGATAGTCTCAACAAACCATGGACTGAAGAGCAAAAACACAAGGTCTTGTTGACAACTGTTGGTAAAATCCTCTTCAACGACATCATGCCAGAGGGGCTACCTTATTTGCAAGAACCTACAAATGCCAACTTAACAGAAGGTGTTCCAGCTAAATACTTCTTGCCACTAGGTGGAGATATCAAGGAAGCAATCAGCAATCTTGAACTTAACCCTCCGTTCAAGAAGAAAAACCTTGGAAATATCATCGCTGAAATCTTCAAACGTTTCCGTACGACAGAAACTTCTGCCCTACTTGACCGCATGAAGAACCTCGGTTACCACCACTCAACTCTTGCAGGTTTGACAGTGGGTATTGCCGATATCCCAGTCGTTGATGACAAGGCTGAAATCATTGAAGAATCACACAAACGTGTAGAACAAATCACCAAACAATTCCGTCGTGGTATGATCACAGACGACGAGCGCTACAACGCTGTAACAGCTGAATGGCGTGCTGCCCGTGAAAAATTGGAGAAACGTTTGGTTGCCAACCAAGATCCTAAGAACCCAATCGTTATGATGATGGACTCTGGAGCCCGTGGTAACATCTCAAACTTCTCACAGCTTGCCGGTATGCGTGGTCTGATGGCCGCTCCGAACGGACGTATCATGGAATTGCCAATCCTTTCAAACTTCCGCGAAGGTTTGTCAGTACTCGAAATGTTCTTCTCAACTCACGGTGCCCGTAAAGGTATGACCGATACGGCCCTTAAGACAGCCGACTCAGGTTACTTGACTCGTCGTTTGGTTGACGTTGCCCAAGACGTTATCATCCGTGAGGACGACTGTGGAACAGACCGTGGTCTCTTGATCCGTTCTATCGCAGAAGGAAAAGAGATGATCGAGTCTCTCGAAGAGCGTCTCAATGGTCGTTACACTAAGAAAACTGTTAAACATCCAGAAACTGGTGCAGTGATCATCGGTCCAAATGAGTTGATTACAGAAGACAAGGCGCGTGAAATTGTCAACGCTGGCGTGGAAGAAGTCACTATCCGTTCTGTATTTACATGTAACACTCGTCACGGTGTCTGCCGTCACTGTTACGGTATCAACTTGGCGACTGGTGATGCGGTTGAAGTTGGTGAAGCAGTTGGTACAATCGCTGCCCAATCTATCGGGGAACCTGGTACACAGCTTACAATGCGTACCTTCCACACGGGTGGGGTTGCCTCAAATACCGATATCACTCAGGGTCTTCCTCGTGTCCAAGAAATCTTTGAAGCTCGCAATCCGAAAGGGGAAGCGGTTATCACTGAAGTCAAGGGTGAGGTTACAGCCATCGAAGAAGATGCTTCAACTCGTACCAAGAAAGTCTTTGTTAAGGGAGAAACTGGCGAAGGTGAGTACGTGGTTCCATTTACAGCACGTATGCGTGTCGAAGTTGGAGACCAAGTCTCTCGCGGTGCAGCTCTTACAGAAGGATCTATCCAACCAAAACGTCTCCTTGCTGTTCGCGATGTCTTGTCAGTTGAAACCTACCTCCTCGGTGAAGTACAAAAAGTTTACCGCAGCCAAGGGGTAGAAATCGGTGACAAGCACATCGAGGTAATGGTTCGTCAAATGATCCGTAAAGTTCGTGTCATGGATCCAGGTGACACAGATCTTCTCATGGGTACTCTCATGGATATCAACGACTTTACAGATGCCAACAAAGATGTTCTTATCGCAGGTGGAGTTCCAGCGACTGGTCGTCCAGTCCTTATGGGAATTACCAAAGCCTCACTTGAAACCAACAGTTTCTTGTCAGCGGCTTCCTTCCAGGAAACAACTCGTGTCCTTACAGATGCAGCTATCCGTGGTAAGAAAGACCATCTCCTTGGACTCAAAGAAAATGTTATCATCGGTAAGATCATCCCAGCAGGTACTGGTATGGCTCGCTACCGTAACCTTGAACCACAGGCTATCAATGAAGCAGCATATCTGACTCCAGAACAAGAAGAGACAGAAAATGCTCCAGTAGACGAAACTGTGGAAATCCAAGTTGAAGAAACAGTAGAATAAAAGCAAACGAGAGAACCTTTGGGTTCTCTTTTGTTTTACACTTCTGCCTATTGGGGTTAGGTGAGCACGACGCAATATCTCTCAAATCGCTTCAACTGTTTTTCATTTTTGTCAGTTGAGCGTCAAAATTGGACATTTGAGAAGAGAGGGGAATTTTTATCTTTCTCGCAGAGTATAATCATGTATACGAAGGGAGAACTGAAAATGATAAAATCAATTCGCATCTTATTGTTATTAGCTTTGATCCAGATTAGTCTGAGTAGCTGTTTACTGTGGAAGGGATCCGTCTTAACCCTAAAGCAATCAAGCGCCTATTTTCTAGTGTTTATCGTATTGGCATCAGGTCTGTGCGCGGGGATGAATTTCTTTTATACCCAAGATCAGGATGTCCATAGCATTATAAATAGTCAGAAAAAAGTGAAACTATTTTATAGTACCTTGTTGGTTTTAAACCTAGTAGGTGTCTGTCTGGTGTTGTCGGAGACTATTTTAACACAGACAGCTTTTCAGCAAGAGCTGGTAGATCTTTTCTTGCCCTCCTTCTTTTTCTTGTTTGGCATTGATTTACTTGTCTTTTTACCATTTGAAAAGTACAGTCGAGATTTGAAAACCACTATCGATAAGAAAAAAACAGTTGTCCTGACAGTTTTGACAACCTTGCTGTTCTTGAGAAATCCAATGACAGTTTTATCCATTGTTTTTTATGTTGGTTTAGGCTTCATTTTTGCTCGGTTTTTATTTCCAAAATCTATGAGAAGAGAATTTTCTTTTTACGGGCACGTAATCCGAGATATTTTACTTGTTAGCGCCATGTGTATATTTTTTTAAAAACACTTTTCTATCAATAAAAATCCCTTATTTTACCAAAGTTGTTATAGTAAGTTTGTAAAGAAAATTCACACAAAAGAAAACTTTTTGGTATAATAGTAGTATGTACGCAAAAAATGAAGAAGAGCTGATTAATCTGGGAGAACGCCTAGGAACCTTGCTCCAAAAAAATGATGTTTTGATCTTGTCTGGGGAATTGGGTGCTGGTAAAACAACCTTTACAAAGGGTCTTGCCAAGGGCTTGGGGATTCGTCAGATGATCAAAAGTCCAACCTACACCATCGTGAGAGAGTATGAGGGTCGCCTTCCGCTCTACCACTTGGATGTCTATCGGATTGAGGGGGATGCTGATTCAATTGACTTGGATGAGTTTCTCTTTGGTGGTGGAGTGACCGTTATCGAGTGGGGACATCTTTTGGGTGAGGATTTGCCAGATTCCTACTTGGAGTTGGAACTCTTGAAAGAGGCTGAGGGTCGTCGCCTCTATTTTACCGCTCAGGGTTCTCGTGCTGAGGAATTGATTAAGGAGCTTCAAGATGGAGTATGAACTTTGTATTCGTGAGGCTGAAGCTCATGATGCCGCTGCTTTGGTTGCATTCTTGGATTTAGTTGGACAGGAGACAGATTTCACCAGTCTGGATGAAAATGGTATCTTGATGACAGAATCTGAAATGGCGCTTTTCATTGAAAAGCAAGCGACTTCAGATAGCCAAATCACTCTCCTAGCCCTCCTGAATGATGAAATTGCAGGTGTTTTGAACATCACGGCAGAGCAACGTATACGGATTCGTCACATCGGGGATATCTTTTTGGTCATCCAAAGGAAGTTTTGGAATCATGGCTTAGGAAGCATACTCCTTGAAGAAGGAATTGAGTGGGCTAAAACCAGTGGAGTTCTGCGTCGTTTGCAGCTCAGTGTACAAAAGCGCAACGAGGCAGCTATCCACCTCTATTCAAAATTTGGATTTGTTACAGAAGGCTTACAAGAAAGAGGAGCCTATTTAAAAGAAGGGATATTTTTAGACATTTACCTGATGGGTAGACTGATAGATAAATGATAAGATGGTAAAAAAAATAATCGGAATGCTACTAGCTTTTCTAGCAGTAACGGCTTTAGGTGTGGGTGCGTATGCCTATACTATTTATTATCAAGGAACTGAAACCTTAAGTAAAAAAACTTATAAGAAAATTGGTGAAGAAACCAACGTGATTGAGGCGACAGAGCCTTTGACCATTCTTTTGATGGGGGTAGATACGGGAAATGTAGAACGTACAGACCCTTGGGCGGGGAATAGTGATTCCATGATTCTTCTGACAGTCAATCCGAAAACCAAGAAAACCACTATGATGAGTTTAGAACGGGATATTTTGACCAAGATTGAGACTGGAAATGGCCAAGTTCAGGAAGCAAAACTCAATGCTGCCTATGCCAATGGCGGTGCAGAGTTGGCTATTTCAACCATTCAAAAAATGATGAACATTCATATTGATCGTTATGTGATGGTCAACATGCAAGGACTCCAACAGCTAGTTGATGCAGTTGGGGGCATCACAGTCAACAACACACTCGGTTTTCCAATTTCGATTGCTGATCAGGAAGAATTTAATAAAATCTCGATTGGAGTCGGTGAGCAAACTTTGAATGGTGAGGAAGCTCTGGTCTATTCACGGATGCGTTATCAGGATCCTGAGGGAGACTATGGTCGTCAAAAACGTCAACGTGAAGTCATTCAAAAGATTATGGAAAAGGTCTTGAGCCTCAATAGTATCAGTCATTATCAAGCTATCTTAAAAGCGCTTAGTGATAATATGCAGACAAATGTTGATTTGTCTGCCTCCAGTATCCCACAACTACTTGGTTACCAAGATTCCTTTAAAAACATCGAAACACATCAACTTCGTGGTGAAGATGCTGAGCTACAAGGGATTTCTTATCAGATTGTCACTTCAGAACATATGCTCGAAATGCAAAATCTCTTGCGTAGTTCACTGGGTAAAGAGCCAGTGACAGAATTAGAAACCAATGCGGTACTGTACGAAACAGCCTTTGGTCGGACAGCGCCTTCAACCAGTACTAGTGTTTCAAACGAAGAGGTAGAATAAAACAAAGAATCAAATCGTGGGAAATTTCCTGCGATTTTTTCAAAAAAATTCGAATAGATAAATAGGAGGAAAGATGAAAGCAGAAATTATTGCTGTAGGAACGGAAATTTTGACAGGGCAGATCGTCAACACCAACGCCCAGTTTTTATCTGAAAAGCTAGCAGAAATCGGGGTAGATGTCTACTTCCAAACGGCTGTGGGAGATAATGAAGCGCGTCTTATGTCCTTGCTAGAAATTGCGAGCTCGCGTAGCAGTCTAGTCATTTTGACAGGGGGCTTGGGGCCAACTGAGGATGATTTAACCAAACAAACGCTGGCAAAATTTTTGGGAAAAGCCTTGGTGTTTGATCCTCAAGCTCAGGAAAAACTTGATCACTTTTTTGCTCAAAGGCCAGACTATGCTCGGACACCCAATAATGAGAGGCAAGCACAAATTGTAGAAGGGGCAACTCCACTGCCAAATGAGACAGGCTTAGCAGTCGGAGGGGTGTCGGAAGTGGATGGTGTGACCTACGTAGTCCTTCCAGGACCTCCTAGTGAATTGAAACCCATGGTCTTAAATCAGCTCTTACCCAAGTTAGTGACTGGTGCTAAGCTCTATTCACGAGTGCTCCGTTTCTTTGGGATTGGTGAAAGTCAGTTGGTGACCATTTTGGCGGATTTGATTGACCAGCAGACAGATCCGACCTTGGCTCCTTACGCCAAAACAGGAGAGGTGACCTTGCGCTTGTCCACAAAAGCAGTCAGTCAAGAAAAGGCTGATCAAGCCTTGGATATTTTGGAAAATCAAATCTTAGATCGTCAGACTTTTGAAGGAATTTCTCTGCGAGACATCTGCTATGGATATGGAGAAGAAACCAGCCTAGCAAGTGTCGTTGTAGAAGAGCTTAAGAAGAGACAGAAAAGCATTACTGCAGCAGAGAGCTTGACGGCAGGTCTTTTTCAGGCTACTTTAGCAGACTTTTCAGGAGTTTCTGCCATTTTTAATGGAGGGTTTGTCACCTACAGCATAGAAGAAAAATCCAAGATGCTGGATATTTCCGAGCAAGAGTTGGAAAAACACGGTGTCGTGTCTGAGTTTACAGCTGAGAAAATGGCAGAGCAGGCACGGCTCAAGACTCAGTCTGATTATGGAGTCAGTTTGACGGGTGTGGCAGGACCAGATAGCCTAGAGGGTCATCCAGCTGGTACAGTTTTTATTGGACTGGCACATGCAAAAGGGACAGAGGTTATCAAGGTTAATATCGCAGGACGAAGTCGAGCAGATGTTCGACATATCGCGGTCATGCATGCCTTTAACCTAGTTCGCAAGGCTTTATTAAGTGACTAACTTTTGATATAATAGTAGATAGGTCTTAGGACTATTAGAATACAGGAGAATAGAATGGCGAAAAAACCAACAAAAAAATTAGATGAAATTGGGAAAAAATTTGGGGCTGACCGTGAAAAAGCATTGAACGATGCCCTGAAATTGATTGAGAAAGACTTTGGTAAAGGATCAATCATGCGCTTGGGTGAGCGTGCAGAGCAAAAGGTCCAAGTCATGAGTTCAGGATCACTGGCTCTTGACATTGCTCTTGGTTCAGGTGGTTATCCTAAGGGACGTATCATCGAAATCTACGGACCAGAGTCTTCTGGTAAGACAACCGTTGCTCTTCATGCTGTAGCGCAAGCACAGAAGGAAGGCGGTATTGCAGCCTTTATCGATGCAGAACATGCGCTTGATCCAGCCTATGCTGCAGCCCTTGGTGTGAACATTGACGAGCTGCTCTTGTCACAACCAGACTCAGGTGAGCAAGGTCTTGAAATTGCTGGAAAATTGATTGACTCAGGTGCAGTTGACCTTGTCGTTATCGACTCAGTTGCGGCCCTTGTACCTCGTGCAGAAATTGATGGGGATATTGGAGATAGCCACGTTGGTTTGCAGGCTCGTATGATGAGCCAAGCTATGCGTAAACTTGGTGCTTCTATCAATAAAACCAAAACAATTGCCATCTTTATCAACCAGTTGCGTGAAAAAGTTGGGGTCATGTTTGGAAATCCAGAAACAACACCTGGTGGACGTGCTTTGAAATTCTACGCTTCAGTCCGTTTGGATGTTCGTGGAAGCACGCAAATCAAAGGAACTGGTGATCAAAAAGATACCAATGTCGGTAAGGAAACCAAGATCAAGGTCGTGAAAAACAAGGTGGCTCCACCATTTAAGGAAGCCTTTGTTGAAATCATGTACGGAGAAGGGATTTCTAAGACTGGTGAGCTCTTGAAGATTGCAAGTGATCTCGATATCATCCAAAAAGCAGGAGCTTGGTACTCTTATAAGGATGAAAAGATCGGTCAGGGTTCTGAAAATGCTAAGAAATACTTGGCAGATCACCCAGAAGTCTTTGATGAGATTGACCATCAAGTTCGTGTTCAATATGGCTTGATTGAAGATGAAGAAGGGACAACTCCTACTTCTGTCGCAGAAGATCTAGCACCTAACCAAGAAGTAACGCTTGACCTAGGCGATGGACTTGAAATCGAAATTGAAGAATAACATAAAAAGTAGCAGATAGGAACTGCTACTTTTTATGTTTATTTCAGATGAAAGAACTAATGATCACTAAAACGACGGTATTCGATGTGAAAGTCAAAATAATGTTCATCCTGTAACTTTTGGAAGATGTCGCAATAGGCTTCTTCGTCAAAATGGTCGCCACGATAGAGGATTTCAAAACTCAAACCTTCATACTCTAGAAAAGCATTGGCTGTTTTGAAACCATTTTGGCGATAGAAATCCATGCGGGCCTTTCTCTGCTCCAAGTTATCGCATTCTTCATCCAATCGCTCGACTTCCAGCAACATGGTTCGCTGGTAAAAATCTGTCAGCTTTTCGATGATTTCCTTTCCGTACCCATGGCTTCTCAAGTGAGGCATGATGGCAAAAAAGCTGATATAGAAGGCTTTTTGATTGGAGATGGAGAAGGCAAAGCCGACAAACTCTTCTTCGTTATAAAAGGCAAAAAAGTGCGCGTCATCTCGGTCCTGATAGCGTAAGAACTCTGACAGAGAAACTCGTTCTTCCTCGGGAAAAGCCTCCTTGTTTAGCTTTTCAACCTTATCAAGATCTGGAAATGCATCGGTTATTAATTGACTGGTCAAACTCATAAGTGACCTCCTTTTCTTGATTATAGCAAATTGTCTCTCTGTAAGCAATTGATTGCAAACTTAGTGACAGAGCCTTGTCGCTCCTTTAGAAAGCTGATATAATAGCTTTATGAATAAGAAACGATCCGTGGACTTGATACATGGTCCTATTCTTCCTGCGCTGTTAAGCTTTGCCTTTCCAATCTTGCTGTCAAATATTTTCCAACAGCTTTATAATACAGCTGACGTCTTGATTGTTGGACGATTTCTTGGTCAAGATTCTTTGGCTGCAGTGGGAGCTACAACTGCCATTTTTGACTTGATTATAGGTTTTACGCTTGGTGTTGGAAATGGGATGGGGATTGTCATTGCTCGCTATTATGGGGCTCGTAATTTCACCAAAATCAAAGAAGCAGTTGCTGCAACCTGGATTTTAGGAGGGCTTCTAAGTATTTTGGTCATGCTGATGGGCTTTGTCGGCCTGTATCCACTCTTGCAGTACTTAGATACTCCTGCAGAAATCCTTCCCCAGTCCTATCAATATATTTCCATGATTGTGACCTGTGTTGGCGTCAGCTTCGCTTATAATCTCTTTGCAGGCTTGTTGCGGTCTATTGGTGATAGTCTGGCTGCGCTTGGTTTTCTGATTTTCTCTGCCTTGGTCAATGTGGCTCTGGATCTCTATTTTATTACGCAACTGCAACTGGGAGTTCAATCTGCGGGACTTGCTACTATTATTTCACAAGGATTATCAGCGGTTCTCTGCTTTTATTATATCCGTAAGAGTGTTCCAGAACTCCTCCCTCAACTCAAGCATTTTAAATGGGACAAGGCCTTGTATGCGGATCTTTTGGAGCAAGGTTTGGCTATGGGATTGATGAGTTCGATTGTGTCTATCGGTAGTGTGATTTTACAGTCTTCTGTCAATACCTTTGGAGCCGTGATTATAAGTGCGCAAACAGCGGCTCGACGCATTATGGCTTTTGCTCTCCTTCCTATGACGGCTATTTCTTCTGCCATGACGACCTTTGCTTCTCAGAATCTTGGTGCAAAACGACCCGACCGCATTGTCCTAGGTCTTCGAATTGGGAGTCGTTTGAGTATATCCTGGGCAGTTTTTGTTTGTGTATTCCTCTTTTTTGCCAGTCCTACCTTGATTTCCTTCTTGGCGAGTTCAACGGATAATTACTTGGTAGAAAATGGTAGCCTCTACCTGCAAATCAGTTCAGTCTTTTATCCGATTCTGAGTCTCTTATTGATTTATCGCAATTGTTTGCAGGGTTTGGGGCAAAAAGTCCTTCCTCTGGTTTCTAGTTTTATTGAATTAATCGGTAAAATTGCTTTTGTAGTCTTGATTATCCCTTGGGCAGGGTATAGGGGAGTTATCCTTTGCGAACCCCTTATCTGGGTTGCCATGACCACCCAACTGTACTTCTCCCTTTTCCGTCACCCCTTGATAAAAGAAGGCAAGGCAATCTTGGAAGCTAAAGGATAATCCTAGCTGGATTTGCTGAACAAAATCCATTTCCTCTAGTGAAAATCGAAAAAACTTGTGTTATAATAAGAAAGATTAAAATGTGAAAAAAGGAGATTCCTTATGGGACGTAAATGGGCCAATATCGTAGCCAAGAAAACGGCTAAAGATGGAGCTAACTCTAAAATATATGCAAAATTTGGTGTAGAAATCTATGTAGCAGCTAAAAAAGGAGAGCCAGATCCAGAATTAAACACTGCTTTGAAATTCGTTATCGATCGTGCCAAACAAGCCCAAGTGCCAAAACACGTTATCGATAAAGCGATTGATAAAGCAAAAGGAAACACAGACGAAACCTTTACAGAAGGACGTTACGAAGGCTTTGGACCAAACGGTTCTATGCTGATCGTGGATACTTTGACTTCTAACGTCAACCGTACCGCAGCCAATGTCCGTGCAGCCTTTGGTAAAAATGGCGGAAACATGGGGGCTTCAGGTTCTGTTTCTTACCTCTTTGACAACAAGGGTGTTATTGTATTTGCAGGTGAAGATGCGGATGCAGTCTTTGAACTTTTGCTCGAAGCTGATGTGGATGTGGATGATGTAGAAGCAGAAGATGGAACAATCACGGTTTACACAGCTCCAACAGACCTTCACAAGGCTATTGTTGCCCTTCGTGAGTCAGGTGTCGAAGAATTCCAAGTGACAGAATTGGAAATGATTCCTCAGTCAGAAGTGGAATTGTCAGGCGATGACCTTGAAACCTTTGAAAAACTTTACGGCGTCCTTGAGGACGACGAAGACGTACAAAAGATCTACACAAATGTCGATGGATTCTAATTTGAAGAAGAGAAGATCATCCTAAGCGAGAATAAACTTGCTTGGGATATTTTTTATCAAGAAAATAGTTCTCAAGGAAACTTTTTTCTTGACATATTTTGTGCAAGTGGTAAAATAGTTCTCCAGAGAACTATATAAAATCGTGAGAAGGGAGCAATCATGGATAAACCGATGTTGATTTTTAAACGCTTTGGGCACCAGGTTCACCTGATGGTGCAGAAAGAAGCCAAACGCTGTGGTATTGAATTTATGGGTGGACCGCAAGGGCAGGTCCTGAGATTTTTAGATCGTCGTGAGCAAGACCAGGATCTGGTTTTGATTAAGGATATTGAACAAGAACTCAATGTCACCAAGTCCGTTGCTAGTAATTTAGTCAAGCGTATGGTACAAAATGGTTTGGTCGAGTTAGAGATCAGTCCAAGTGATAAACGAGCAAAATTTGTTCGTTTGACCGACAAATCACGATCTCAGATGAAGCCAATCAAGTCTTTCTTTGATCGAATTGACCGTAGTCTACTTGATGGAATTTCTGAGGAAAAACTAGCTGTTTTTGAAGAAGTCATGGGTCGACTACAGGCTAATGTAGAGAAAATGGGAGGTAAGAATGAAGAAACTCGCTAAACGTATCACAGGAAAAGAGTGGGGAATGATTCTCTTGACTGTCCTCTTTACCTGTTTATCGGTCTATCTAGAGTTAGAAGTACCGACTTACATTTCAGAAATTACAGAATTGATTGGAACTCCAGGTACGGATATGGGTGCACTTTGGTCACCAGCCATTAAGATGATAGGCTTGTCTCTACTTGCTTTTCTGTCATCCGTTACTGTTGGATTTTTTGCCGCTCGCGTTGCAGCGTCTTACACAACTCATTTACGAAGCGATATTTTTCATCGTGTTCTAGATTTCTCGCAGACAGAGATTAAACGTTTTTCAATCCCAAGTCTCTTGACTCGGACGACTAATGATATCACACAGGTTCAGATGCTTTTTACCATGGGACTCCAGGTGGTCACTCGTGGACCAATCATGGCTATCTGGGCCATTGGAAAAATCCTTGGGAAATCGGAATACTGGCTCTGGGCAGTAGTGGTGGCTGTTATTGTCAATGTTCTGATGACCACTGTTCTCATGACTCTGGCCTTTCCAAAACAATCGGTCATCCAAAAATTGACAGATAAACTCAATAGCATCACTCGTGAAAGTTTGACTGGGATTCGAGTTGTTCGTGCATACAATGCGGAAGATTACCAAGATAAGAAATTTGAAGCAGCCAACGATGAGGTAACACGTCTCAATCTCTTTGTCAATCGTTTGATGGCCATTATGAATCCCATTATGATGGCGATTTCTAGTGGCTTGAGTCTAGCCATTTACTGGATTGGTGCCTATATCATCAACGATGCAAGTTTGACAGAACGTCTACCACTCTTTAGTGATATGGTGGTCTTCATGTCCTATGCTATGCAGGTCGTGATGGGCTTCCTTCTCATGGGAGCGCTCTTTATCGTTCTTCCTCGTACCTTGGTTTCGGCAGGACGTATCAATCAAGTATTGGATTTGCATTCTTCTATTGAAAATCCTAGTCATGCACAGACAGCGGATCCTTCAGTTCAAGGACAAGTGGAATTCCGTGATGTGACTTTCCGCTACTCTAAAAACTCAGAAGCAGTCGTGGAACATGTCACTTTCAAAGCAGAAGCGGGTCAAACCGTAGCCTTTATCGGATCGACTGGATCAGGTAAGTCTACGCTTGTCAACCTCTTGCCACGTTTTTACGACGTTTCAGATGGACAAATCCTAGTGGACGGAGTTAATGTGCAAGATTACGACTTGGAAGATTTGCGCAATAAGGTCGGCTATATTCCACAAAAAGCTGTACTCTTTTCTGGAGATGTCAAGGGGAACTTGGACTTTGGTAAGAGCAAAGAAACTCCTCTAAGCGAAGCTGCTATGTGGCAAGCTCTTGAATTGGCCCAGTCTAAAGCATTTATCGAGGACAAGGAAGCAGGTCTTGCATCAGAAGTGGCTCAAGGCGGAACCAACTTCTCAGGAGGTCAAAGACAGCGTTTGGCCATTGCGCGTGCCTTGGCTCGTAAGCCAGAAATCCTCATTTTTGATGACTCTTTCTCAGCCTTGGACTACAAGACAGATCGTGTCCTGCGCCAAGAGCTAGCTGAGAAAACAAAATCCATGACCAAGCTCATCGTAGCGCAGCGGATTTCTACTATTATGGATGCAGACTTGATCTTAGTATTGGATCAAGGAAAAGTCGTGGGACAAGGCACCCACAAGGAACTTCTAGCTACCAACGAAGTCTACCAAGAAATTGCCTACTCACAACTATCGAAGGAGGAATTGGAACATGGAAAATAAAAAAGTGTCGGTCTGGAAACAGTGCAAACCCTATATGGCAGGCCTCCAACTCCCTCTCCTAATAGCAGTTGTGGCTGCAATCATTTCAAGCATCATTACCGTTTATGGGCCAACTAAGATTAAGGAAATTACTAACTTGATTTCGGATGGCTTGATGACAGGAATTGATTTAGAGGCTGTTTCAAGTATTGCTAGCTTTTTAGTGATTCTCTATGTATTTGGCGCCATCCTTAACTATACACAGGCCTATATCTTTTCAACGAGCATTCAGCATTTTTCAAAACGCTTGCGGACAGCAATCGCTGAAAAGATTAATCGTTTACCACTTGGCTATTTTGATCGTCATTCTCAAGGGGACACCCTTTCTCGCGTTACCAATGACGTTGATACGGCGGCTCAGTCACTCAATCAAAGTCTAGGGACAGTTCTTTCAGCTAGCTTCTTGTTGATTGCTGTCTTGGTGACCATGTTTGGGATGAACTGGATTTTGGCATTGGTAACCGTTGTATCAACCCTTGTTGGTTTTGCGGCGGTTTCCGTAATCATGGCCAAGTCACAGGGTTATTTTAAAGCTCAACAAAATAATCTAGCAGCCGTCAATGGTTATGTGGAGGAGATGTACTCTGGCCATAATGTAGTGACCAGCTACAACGCAGTGGACACCTCCAAAGCGAGATTTGCAGGTTTAAACCAAGACTTGCATGATAGTATCTGGAAATCTCAGTTTATCTCTGGTATCATGATGCCAGCCATGTTCTTTGTTGGGAACTTTAGTTATGTCTTAGTCATCATCGTTGGGGCCGCGCTGGCGTTAGAAGGACATATCACTATAGGGATTATTGTAGCCTTTATGGTTTACGTACGGACCTTCTCCCAACCTCTGTCACAGATTGCTCAAGGGATTACGAGCTTGCAACAAGCGAGTGCAGCCATGACTCGTGTATTAGAATTTCTAGCTGAAGCTGAGATGCAGGATGAATCTCATAAGGACAGACAATTGACCCATATGAAAGGGGAAGTGGTCTTTGATCACGTGTCGTTTGGATATACACCAGAGCGCACCATTATCCATGACTTTTCTGCGACAGCTCATGCAGGTCAGAAAGTCGCTATCGTTGGACCGACAGGAGCTGGTAAGACGACCATTGTCAACCTCTTGATGAAGTTCTATGAGATAGATAAGGGAAGTATCTGTATTGATGGTGTGGATACCAAGGACATGAAGCGTTCGGAAGTACACGATGCCTTTTCAATGGTCTTGCAGGACACTTGGCTCTTTGAAGGAACGATTCGAGAGAACCTGATCTATAATCAGACAGACATCAGTGATGAACGAATGATGGAAGCCAGCAAGGCTGTGGGAATCCACCACTTTATCATGACCTTGCCAGATGGCTATGATACTGTTTTGGATGACACCGTAACCTTGTCTGTTGGGCAGAAACAGCTCTTGACCATTGCTCGTGCCCTTCTTAAGGATGCACCGCTCTTGATTTTGGATGAAGCGACATCCTCAGTCGACACACGTACAGAGGAATTGATCCAAAAAGCCATGGACCGTTTGATGGAAGGTAGAACTTCCTTTGTCATTGCCCACCGCTTGTCAACTATCCGTAATGCAGACTTGATCTTGGTCATGAAAGAAGGCAATATCATCGAACAAGGCAATCATGAGGAACTGATGGCACAAGGTGGCTTCTACGCTGACTTGTACAATAGTCAGTTCACAGAAGACGAAGCAGAAGAATAAATCAAAAGAAGGCTTGACGGCCTTCTTTTTCTGCACTATACTAGAAGACAAATGTCTCACCTGTAGGCAAAAACAAGGTAATGAATGAGAAATTTAATGAAAAATTATCAAGAATGGTATCAAAACATCAGCTCCAGACTAATCAGTCATCCCACCCTTTTATTTCTGTTACGCAGTTTTAATCGCTTGATGACAGTCGCCATGCCCATGGTCTATCTGATCTTGCTAGCCACCACTTACCTGAAACTAGGACTTGGTCAGCAAGTTGGGGTTTATGTGCTTATTCCTGCATCAGGCTTTGTGATCTTGTCCCTGTTTCGTAAGAAGATCAACCACCCGCGACCTTACGAAACTTGGGACATCTGTCCCCTGCTTGAAAAAGATAGTTCGGGACAGTCGATGCCCAGTCGCCATGTCTTTTCGGCAACTATCATCTCCATGGCCTGTCTGCATGCTAGTCTACCTGTTGCCTTAGCATGCTTGGTCTTTTCAGCTTTACTGGGACTGGTGAGGGTTTTAGGGGGTGTTCATTATCCCAAGGATGTCTTGGTTGGCTATGCTTGTGGTCTGGTGTGGGGATTCCTTTTCTTCCTATTCTGATATGTAAGTCAAGCTAGTCTTACAACCACTTACTGCTTCAAACTGACCACTTGCTTTTTTGCCCTTGTATTCCTAACTTAGCTTTGATATAGTAGAGTCAGAAAGGAGATGTGATGAAGTTACGAATTGAGATTGACGGCAATTTAGAGGAGACTGAAATTGTCATCAAGACACCCACTTTGACAGATGAAATTGCAGACTTGCAACGGCTCTTGCAAGAGTCAAAGGCTCCGAGGTTGACTTTTTACAAGGGGACAGGTGAATATTATCTAGACCTGTCAGAAATTCTCTTCTTTGAAACAGAAGGGAGTAAGATCTACGCTCATACCCAGAAGGAAGCCTATGAGGTTCGTCTCAAGCTCTATGAGT
Source organism: Streptococcus oralis (assembly GCF_003943415.1). Classification (GTDB taxonomy): domain Bacteria; phylum Bacillota; class Bacilli; order Lactobacillales; family Streptococcaceae; genus Streptococcus; species Streptococcus oralis_BJ. The sequence goes on from NZ_RJPK01000008.1 coordinate 26,093, forward strand.
TGGAGTCCATCCTGCCTCGCTATTTTAGTCGAGTGTCCAAGTCAACTATCACAAACATCCGTCAGATTTACTCAGTGGACAAGTCCTTCTCAGGAACTGGCACCATTTCCTTTTATCAGACCCACAAGGAGGTTCATGTCTCACGGCATTACCAATCCCTCCTAAAAGAAAATCTAAGAAACATGAGGTAAAAGACATGAAAAAGAAAGCATTTGGTATTGTTTTATTGGTTTTAGCAGCTTGGATCCTGCTGCAAGGAAATTTTGGCATTCCTTCTTTGGATGGCAAGATATGGCCCTTGATCGGTATTGTCTTTTTTGCCTACCAGTCAGTTGAAGCTTTGCTTCGTCGTCACCTGACATCGGCAGTTTTTACGGCTCTAGTAGCCCTAATGATTGCAAATCATTTTTATAACATTTTGCCTATCCCAAATCAGTCTTTATTTTGGGCTAGCATCTTAGCAGTGCTAGGTGTCGGCTACCTCACTCACTCAAGTAAGTTTTGGTATGGGAAAAAATGGTGGTATAACGGTGAGCGAACAGTCATCACGGATAAGGAAGTCGCTTTTGGTAGTGGAACCTTTTATAAACAAGATCAAGATCTTGTAGATGACCAAGTGGAAGTCGCTTTTGGTGACGCAAAAATCTACTATGATAACGCAGAGATGTTAGGTGATTTTGCCACTCTGAATATCGAAGTGGCTTTTGGTAATGCAACTGTCTATGTTCCACAACACTGGCGTGTCGATTTGAAAGTAGAAACCTCCTTTGGTGCAGCCAAGGCAGACGCTCCTGTAGCACCAACAAACAAAACCTTAATTATCCGTGGAGAAGTCGCTTTTGGTAAACTTGGTGTTGTTTACGTTAAATAAAAAAAGTCTCCTAATTTCCTTGCCAAAATAGAGAAAGTGTGATAACATAGTACGGTATGTGGTGCTAGCACATCCGCTATATTAGATCTAATAGGAGGAAAACATAATGGCTAAAGTATGTTACTTTACAGGTCGTAAGACTGTATCAGGAAACAACCGTTCACACGCGATGAACCAAACAAAACGTGCCGTAAAACCAAACCTTCAAAAAGTTACTGTTCTTATCGATGGTAAACCTAAAAAAGTTTGGGCTTCAGCTCGTGCTTTGAAATCAGGTAAAGTTGAACGCGTTTAATAAAAATGAAAAGACCTAACTGGTCTTTTTCTTTTGCTCTATAGATAAAACCATTTGAAAAATAGAGTAAATATCCGCCAATACAGCATTCTGCTTTTACACTTGGGATGAAATATGATAAAATAAAGTATCAACTAGTTGAGGTAAAAAAAATGACTATAAAAATTAATACAAAAGATGGTCAAATCGAACTAACAGATGAAGTGATTGCAACCGTTGTAGGCGGTGCAGCAACTGAGATTTTTGGTGTGGTCGGTATGGCTAGCAAAAATACCCTCAAAGATAATTTCCAAGCCCTCCTTGGTAAGGAAAATTATGCAAAAGGTGTTGTCGTAAAAGCAGCCGAAGATGGCAGTATTGCAGTTGATGTTTATACCGTGTTGAGCTACGGAACAAAGATTAGTGAAGTCTCAAAAAACATCCAAGAGCGTGTTCGTTTTAGTTTGGAAAACCAACTAGGAATCACCGCTCAGACTGTGAATGTCTACATTCAAAATATCAAAGTTGTAGGAGAATAATCGTGTCAAAAATTACTACCAGTTTATTCCAAGAGATGGTGCAAGCTGCATCAACTCGTTTGAATAAGCAAGCAGAATATGTCAATTCATTGAACGTCTTTCCAGTTCCAGATGGAGATACTGGGACAAACATGGGAATGACCATTGAAAATGGTGCCAAAGAAGTAGCAGACAAGCCAGCTTCTACAGTCGGAGAAGTGGCTAGCATTCTTGCTAAGGGGCTCTTGATGGGTGCGCGTGGAAACTCAGGAGTTATCACGTCTCAACTTTTCCGTGGATTCTCCCAAGCTATCAAAGATAAAGACGAGTTAACAGGTCAAGACTTGGCTCTTGCTTTCCAATCTGGTGTCGAAGTAGCTTATAAAGCAGTTATGAAACCAGTTGAGGGAACTATTTTGACAGTTTCTCGTGGTGCGGCCATTGGGGCCAAGAAAAAGGCTGAGCAAACAGATGATGCTGTTGAGGTCATGCGAGCAGCCTTGGAAGGTGCTAAGAGAGCTCTGGCTAAGACTCCGGAAATGCTTCCAGTTCTTAAGGAAGTTGGTGTGGTAGACTCAGGCGGTCAAGGTTTGGTCTTCATCTACGAAGGATTCCTTTCAGCTCTTACTGGTGAATACAGTGCTTCAGAAGACTTTGTAGCGACCCCTGCCAACATGAGTGAAATGATCAATGCAGAGCACCACAAGTCTGTAGCAGGTCATGTGGCAACTGAGGATATTACCTTCGGTTACTGTACGGAGATCATGGTAGCTCTCAAACAAGGCCCAACTTATGCCAAAGATTTTGATTATGATGAATTCCGTAACTACTTGAATGAACTTGGGGACTCGCTCCTTGTTGTCAACGATGATGAGATTGTCAAAGTTCACGTCCATACCGAAGATCCAGGTCTTGTCATGCAAGAAGGGCTTAAATATGGTAGCTTGGTCAAGGTTAAAGTGGACAACATGCGCAACCAACACGAAGCACAAGTTGAAAAAGAAGCAGCACAAGTCGGCAAGCCAGCTGAAGAGAAGGAGTATGCCCTTATCGCAGTAGTAGCTGGTCAAGGATTGGCAGATATCTTCCGTGCCCAAGGTGTGGATTATGTCATCGAAGGCGGGCAGACGATGAACCCTTCAACAGAGGACTTTATCAAGGCTGTTGAGCAAGTCAATGCTCGCAACATTATCTTCTTACCAAACAACAAAAATATCTTTATGGCAGCTCAGTCTGCGGCTGAAGTGCTTGAACAACCTGCTGTTGTGGTAGAAGCGCGTACAATTCCTCAAGGGTTGACCAGTCTTCTTGCCTTTGATCCTAGCAAGTCTATCGAGGAAAACCAAGAACGCATGACTGCAGCCCTTGGTGATGTCGTAAGCGGTAGTGTAACGACTGCCGTTCGTGACACAACTATCGATGGCTTGGAAATCCATGAAAATGACAATCTTGGTATGGTGGATGGGAAAATCCTTGTGTCGAATCCTGACATGCACCAAACCTTGACTGAAACTTTGAAACACATGTTGGACGAAGATAGTGAAATCGTGACTTTCTATGTCGGTGAAGACGGAAGCGAAGAACTTGCCAATGAAATTGCCCAAGAAATCGCAGAAGAATTTGAAGATGTTGAAGTAGAAATTCACCAAGGTCAACAACCTGTATATCCATATCTTTTCAGTGTGGAGTAGGAGATTTATGAAGAAAGTTTTAGGATTGATTTTTGTAGCGTTACTTGCTCTTGCTGGCTGTGGTCAAACCAACACCGCAACAACAGAGTCAAGTAGTACAGCAAGTTCGGTTGATTCATCTAGTCAGGCCAGTCAGGTAAAAGAAGAAATCAAGGAAACGACCAAAGTCTTTGTAGGAAAAGTCGCAGATACCAACGCTCGTATAACGGTTGTTTACACAGATGTTGTTAAACAATTTACGATGGAACTGATGGGTGATTTTGGAAATGAAATTCCTGCCGAAGTGAGTGTAGAGGAATTGCAAGCTCTTCTGCGTGGGGAAATGGCTACTAGTCCAGAATATTTAGAAATTAAAGATGAGCCAGGGGTTTCTATGGAGTATTTTGTCACAGAAGATAAAAACTGGAAAGGGATACTTAGTCTTGATTTTGAAAAGGCAAATGTAGATAAGATTGAAAATACTTATTATTTTAAGGATCTCCTGGAGGATGTAGAAGATTTTAAAAAACCTAATATTTTCATCGCTGGATTAAAAGTTGAAGGTTTCACAGAAGAGAGTACAACCTCTGCTGTATAAAAATATCGTTGAAAAAGAAAGTTGATTTTACAGCTTTCTTTTTTTATGACATTTGTCATATTTACTAGTGACAGAATCATCTAGCTCCGCTAACTTCAAAGGACTATAATTGAAGTATGAAATGGAGGAAGAAGAAATGAAAAATAAAATGATTGTCGCAGTGAGTTTAGTAGCAGCAGGAGTTATGACCTATCTCATGTTTTCAGGATTGGACGAGGGTTTCTATCATTTTCCTTGGGAGCTCTTTGCTGGCTTTGGAATGATGTCTTGGCTTGTCAGAGAAGGTTTGAAATTGGTCAGAGATGTGAAAAAGGAGTTTGAGGAATGAAAAAAGCAATCATCTATTTCTTTATCGGCCTGTCACTCCTGGTATGGTTAGTGGAAATGTTTACTGGTTGGTTTGACCAAACCTTGCTTCGCCAATTCATTCGTGGTGCCTGGGGTTTTGGATTTATGGTTTTCGTTGTTTTCCCTATGGGAATGAAGTGGTTGAAAGGAGAATCTCATGACTGTGATTAAAATTGAGAAATTGAGTAAGAAAATAAAAGACAAGGAGATTTTGCGGAACATCTCCTTTGAAATCCACCATGGTGAATGTGTCGCCTTGATTGGGCCTAATGGAGCAGGGAAGACAACCTTGATTGATTGCCTCTTGGGCGACAAGTTCATGAGCTCAGGTCAGATAGCCATTCAAGGATTTGCACCAACAGATCCTCGATTAAAGCAGCTTATTTCTGTCTTGCCCCAAGAAAATGCAGTTGTTCAAAGCTTGAAAGTAAAAGAACTTCTATCATTTTTCAAGTCACTTTATCCCAACAGCCTTTCAGACAAAGAAATTGATGACTTGTTAAGATTCTCAGATAAGCAGAAAAATCAGCTAGCGGGCAAGTTGTCTGGTGGGCAAAAACGTTTGTTCTCTTTCGTGTTGGCTTTAATAGGTCGTCCGAAAATTCTATTTTTAGACGAGCCAACTGCTGCCATGGATACGTCGACACGTCAGCATTTTTGGGAAATTGTCAATCGGTTAAAGAAAAATGGTGTGACCATTGTTTATTCTTCTCACTATATCGAAGAGGTGGAACATACGGCTGACCGCATTTTGGTGCTCCATAAGGGAGAATTGATTCGCGATACGACGCCTTATGCTATGCGTGGTGAAGAACAAGAAAAACATTTTACGGTACCTCTAACTTATCAGGAAATTATCAGCACTTTGGACCAGGTTCAAGAGATTGAAATCAAGCAAAATGCTCTTTCCTTCACAACTAAAGAAGCCAGCCAAGTATGGGAAGCCTTGCAAGAACAGGGCTGCACAATCGAAGAAATTGAAGTTCGGAATCGAACTCTCTTAGACAGTATCTTCGAAACGACTCAAGACTAAAGGAGATTGACGATGAAAAATATGACAAGTCTCATGAAAGTGGAAATCATTTTGATGAAACGGCAAGCTGTCTACTACTTGCTTTCCATCGGACTTCCAAGTGTGTTTTACCTTATTTTCTCTGGTATGATGTCAGGGTCAGACATTCCAGAAATTGCTCTTCAAGCCTATCTTTTTGCCATGACGCTCTTTAGTATCATGTCAAGCGCCTTTTTCAGTATTCCTAGCACACTCGAGTCTGATAAAACAAACAACTGGCAAAAATTGATTCAACATTCTCCCGTATCTATGGTAGAATATTATGTATCAAAACTGTTCAGTACTCTGCTGACTTTCTTGTTATCAATTATAGTTGTCTTTTCGGTTGGTCATTTTGTCCGTGGAGTGACTCTGCCTTGGCTTGATTGGTTGGTGATTGGAGTTATTTTGCTGGTCGGAAGCGTGGTCTTTATCAGCATGGGGGTCTTGGTGAGCTTACTTCCCAGTGCTCAATTGATGACGGTTATTGGAAATATTGCCTATATTGCTTTGGCTGTCCTAGGTGGACTCTGGTTCCCTTTGAGTTCCTTCCCAGAATGGCTCCAATCCATTGGAAAACTGACTCCAACCTATCAACTGATGCAGGTCGTCTCTACTTATATGGAACACCACGAGTTTAACATTCTTGCCACCTTGGTTGTACTAGGTTATACAGTTTTCTTTGGTGTATTGGTAATCCAGCTGAAAAAACGGATCGAGGTAAAATAAATCTATGTTGGAAAAATTAAAAAACACTCATTATATGTTTCATATTTCATTAGTGTTTATCATCTTTCCTATAGCGGGTGTCATCAGTGGAGAGTACCCGCTTTTAACCTTGTTCTGGACATTATTATTTGTCTTAGCCTTTTATTCGATTTTATTAAGTCAAAACCGTACTGTGCAGTGGCTGGCTTGGTGGGTCATGATTGCCTACATTTTTTATACATCGGTTTGGCTGAATTCGGGTTTCACATGGTTTATCTTTTATTTATCTAACCTCCTCATTTATGAGCTGGATGAGATTTCTCTTCACTCTTGGCGTTTTGTCAGTTTTGTTGTCTTGCAACCCTTGATTTTAACCGGGATTTATATGGTCAATCATGTTAGTCCCTGGCAACTGCTCTTTTTCTTGCTGACCTTTGTCTTTTCTGATGCTTTTACCTTTGGTCTCTATCGAATTCGAGTATCAGAGGAAATAAAAGAAGAAAAGAGAAAGCAAAATGCAAAGCTCAATCTCTTCTTGGCTGAAAATGAACGCAGTCGTATCGGCCAGGATCTCCATGACAGTCTAGGCCATACCTTTGCCATGCTGAGTGTGAAGACGGATCTTGCCCTCCAACTTCTTCAAATGCAGGCCTATCCTCAAGTGGAAAAAGAATTAAAAGAAATTCATCAGATCAGTAAAGAATCCATGAATGAAGTCCGTACAATTATCGAAAATCTTAAAACAAGAACCCTTGCTTCTGAATTTGCGACTGTTAAAAAAATGCTGGAAATTGCAGGAATTGAAACGGAAATCAATCACCAACTAGATACAGCTAGCCTAACTCAGGAATTGGAGTCAACGGCCTCCATGATTTTGCTTGAGTTAGTGACCAATATTATCAAACATGCCAAAGCGTCGAAGGCTTACTTAAAATTAGAACGAACAGAGAAAGAACTCATTCTGACAGTGAGAGATGATGGCTGTGGCTTTGCTTCTCTAAAAGGGGATGAACTCCATACCGTTCGAGACCGTGTCCTTCCATTTTCGGGAGAAGTAAAGGTGATCAGTCAGAAGCAGCCGACTGAAGTGCAGGTTCGACTACCTTATAAGGAGAGAAACTAAGATGAAACTACTTGTTGCAGAAGATCAAAGTATGTTGCGAGATGCTATGTGCCAGTTGCTTACCTTTCAACCAGATGTAGATTCTGTCCTACAAGCCAAGGATGGTCAAGAAGCAATCCAACTTTTAGAAAAAGAGTCTGTGGATATCGCCATTCTTGACGTAGAAATGCCTGTTAAGACTGGCCTCGAAGTCTTGGAGTGGATACGAGCAGAAAAGCCAGAAACAAAGGTGGTTGTGGTGACGACCTTCAAGCGCCCCGGATATTTTGAACGTGCGGTCAAGGCTGGAGTGGATGCTTATGTCTTGAAAGAAAGAAGCATTGCAGACCTTATGCAAACCTTGCACACTGTTCTCGAAGGGCGCAAGGAGTATTCGCCTGAATTGATGGAAGTGGTTATGACGCATCCCAATCCGTTAACAGAGCAAGAAATCGCCGTTTTAAAGGGAATCGCCCAGGGCTTGTCTAACCAAGAAATTGCAGATCAGCTTTATCTATCGAACGGAACCGTCCGAAACTATGTCACCAATATTCTTTCGAAACTAGATGCTGGTAATCGAACAGAGGCAGCCAACATCGCAAAAGAATCTGGTTGGCTTTGATAAGAAGGGTTAAAAAATTCCGAAACGATAACTTTAATCGAAGGAAATCCATAGAATTTAGGAGGTCAATAGGCTTCCTTTTCTTTGTTAAAAAAAGTGGTTAGAGCTAGTGTCAAAGAGTTAAAAGATCAGAATAAAAATGAAGTAAGTGGTAAGAGTTTTTAGAAAATCAAATAGTTCAATACTTTTAGGAGAACAGAGAAATCTGTTCTCTTTTTTGTTCGCTTAAAATTCTATTTGAAAGGAGTTCAACGATGTTAGGATTAGAGATTGTAATGAATTTAGACACGTTAGAAATCTTTGACGTTATCGATCATGATAAGAATGGAAACAGCGAACAAGCGCCTACAACCATCCAGTTAAGCTTATTTGACTCAATGACGTGCATTTGACAGAAGGAGATATATTAGGATGGACAGAGAAGCGCTATACAATGAATTAATTCAAAGCGAACCATTAGGTTTCATTGATCCCTTTTCTGACCTTGGCGAATTCGATCCTCTTCAGCTGAAATTTAAACAACCCGTAAAGGATTTAGTGAATCGATATTCAGGGCAACCTTACAGTTTGGCCTGGCAACATAAAATTATGGAAATGCGGAAGTTGTTTATTGATTATCAGATAGCATTAAATGAAGAAGATAAGCAGATTAACTTTCAGCGAAGAACAAGAAGCGAAGAGTCCAAAGAACATGCTACAACTATTGTAACAACCTATTTGAAGCTGGGATTTAGTTTTAAAGAAATTGAGAAGCGTGTTTCTTTATCGTACAAACAACTTCGTCGAGGGTGGAAAAGAAGTGATCACATCATGACAAATAGTCCTGAATTTTATGGCAAAAGGGACTTATCCGAAGGTTACTGTTTACCGAGTAAAAAGCTACCTAAAAGTATGAGAATCAATGAGGAGTAATTATCATGAAAGAAGCAGTATTAAAGAAAGGTATTTGTCAAAAATGCGGATGTACTTGGACTACCCCTTGTGTTGATGAAAAATGGGGTAGTTGTTGGTGGATGGATCGAGATGAGACTATTTGTAGCCACTGTTTTTTGGGGTTTAATGATGAAAGAAATTAAAAATCATATGAAATTTCTAGATCTGTTTGCAGGTATCGGTGGCTTTCGTCTTGGTATGGAGTCCGCTGGTCACGAATGTATAGGATTTTGCGAAATAGACAAATTTGCAAGAGCTAGCTACAAAGCTATACACGATACGAAAGGAGAAATAGAACTACATGACATCACAGCAGTATCAGATGAGTCTATTCGAAGAATCGGACGTGTGGACATTATCTGTGGAGGATTTCCGTGCCAGGCTTTCAGCATTGCAGGAAACAGACGAGGTTTTGAAGATACACGAGGAAGTCTCTTCTTTGAAATTGCAAGGTTCGCATCTATTCTCAGACCTAAATATCTATTGCTTGAGAACGTCAAAGGACTCCTCAACCATGACGGAGGAGCTACATTTGAAACCATCCTCGGAGCCTTGGATGAATTGGGGTACAATGTGGAATGGCAAATCCTTAACAGCAAGGATTTTGGAGTACCCCAAAACAGAGAACGGGTGTTCGTTATCGGACATCTTAGAGGAGAATGTACCAGAAGAGTTTTTCCTCTCTCAAAAAGTTGCCAGCAAGCTAATTCAATCAAAAAGCAGTACAGCAATACCATTACAACCAGATATGGCAACTCACAAGGAGCAGGGGCGTACATTGTTGAAAGTAAATCGCAGAAAGTGAGGTCTATCGGAAACATCCATCCTTCAGGAAATGGGATGAATGGAGAGGTTTATGAATCAGCTGGATTGGCTCCCACACTCACAACCAACAAGGGAGAGGGGCAAAAGATAGCCATACCTGTTTTAACTCCTGATTGCACGGATAAACGACAAAATGGGTGCAGGTGTAAGTCTAACGAAGAACCTATGTTTACTTTGACTACGCAAGATAAGCATGGAATTCTAATCGCAGGGAAATTGCCTGGAAATCATGACCAAAACTCAAGAGTATATGATACAAATGGACTAGCTCCCACTCTATCCACAATGCAAGGTGGTGGGCAAGAACCTAAAATAATCCAACGTGGTCATGGTTATAACCAAGGTGGAGAACATGACATCGCTCCTACTTTAACTAGGAATAGCTATCAGGAAAATAATTATTTATCAGATGGATTTAGGATCAGAAAGTTGACACCTCGTGAGTGTTGGAGATTACAAGGATTTCCAGATTGGGCTTTTGATAAGGCGCAAGAAGTGAATAGCAACAGTCAATTATACAAGCAAGCAGGAAATAGCGTGACTGTGAGTGTCATTGCTGCTATCGCAAAGGAATTGGAAATACTTATAGAATAGTTGCTATCAGAAGAATTGTTGAATAAATGAGGAAGAACATAAGAGGAAAGAAATATGAAAAATACAGACTGGAAAAAAATTACACAAAGACCCCTTACTAGCGAAGAAAAAAAGGAATACGGAGATGAAGTTGAATTCATGTGGGACGGGAAAACCCCTGAATTAGACGAAGAGGTTCTTGTTTACACAAGTGAAAGCGAAGAAGTGTATACAGATATCTGGGTTGATTTTAACGATGGCATTGGTTTTGAAAATACTTGTAGTAATGTTATTTATTGGATGAGTTTCCCAAAACCGCCTGAAATCACTGTTACATATCCACGCTTTGTGGACGTTGACCGAAATGGTGTTTTTCAAAAGGTGTTTGAAACATCTAATGGAAATGAGGAGTGGTGTTCTCCTACTGGACGTGAGTTACAAGAAGGTCCGGATGTTATGGACCACTGGCTCGAATACGAGGACAGTGAAGGTGAACTTCACTACGGTAGATAGTTTCTATCACCATTTTATTTGTTAGTTTATTTATTTTAAAAGCCTAGAAATAAGCAAGGAGGAAATTATATGATTTTTGGTTTTATTGTATTGTTTGTTGTAGGAGTGTACATTTCGTTCGATGGAGTACTTATCATAGCTAAAAATACAGACATTAGACTTGGCTGGAGTGGTGAGAAAGATTTCTTTTTTTCTCTAAGTCCTTGGGAATGGATGTGGAGTATCTTTTTAATTATTGTCGGAGGGATAATGATTTACTTCTCATCTATTGAGTTGTTACCGTATATTATAAGTTCATTTGAATTAAAATAGGAGGCATAGTATGACAGTATTGTATTATTATTTTTTCATAGCAAAGGATAGATTGAAATCCATAAGGGAAAACATTCTTTATTCTAAGAGTTTGCGGAAAGTGCTGGGTAATATAGTTCTTTGCTTTATCTCGCTTATCGCTATTCCTATATCTTATTCTCGGTTTCTAATATATCTCGCCAACTGGATTTTAATGTCGTTAATAAGTTCTGGATTAATTGAGAATAAAATAATGCAGTTCATGTTATTGGGATTGTTTTTTATCTTTCTCATTGAAATAGTCGGTTTACTCATTATCTCAGTGTTGGGATGGATGGCTTTATCTTTTTGGATACTAGTAAGGTAATATTATGAATTTTTTTGGTAAAGAATTACAGAATAAGAAAGAAAAAAGGGTTGCAAATTTACCAGACAGTAAAAAAGAATCCGTAAATTTTTTAAAGTATAGTTTAATGATCTTGTTAGCAATGATACTGGTAGTTGCTCTGCTATATATTTTCAATGCTGAACTACTTTTGAGATTACTAGATTTTATATTTGAAATTTTCCAAAAAATTCTTGATTTATTTTCTGAGGTGACTGATTTTCTATTTAGAGTATGGCCATCTCCACTATCACTGTTTAAATAGATTAGAGCTTTTGGAAAAATATTTTATAAGTGTATTTGATTTCAAACTATAACTAGTGAAGGAATATGAGAGACCTAAAAATCATGAAAAAGATTGATTTATTAAAATGCTTATCCATCATCACAAAAGACGGATTAAGAACACAAAAATTTAAGAATAGCCATTTACAGCTCATCAATTCAACTGAAGAAGGAAGACGAGGATCTGTATTTGCTTATCGTTCAAAAGCAAATATGGTGAAGGCACGTGGTGTTGTTTTAACCTCTGTTGAATCATTGCTGGAGAACCAGGATCAATTTACACACTGGACTCCTAACGTATATTGCTACGGAAGCTATAGTGATGCTGGTCGACGGATTACACGTGGACACTCTGAAGATAATCTTAGACAGATTAACACATTCTACATTGACTTTGATATTACATCTGCAGCTGAAGAAATGACGACAGGAGATATTTTAACTACTTCCTTGGAGCTAGGTTTTATGCCGACGTTGATTCTAAAATCTGATAAAGGATTTCAAGCCTATTTTGTCCTATCAGAATCGGCCTATGTTACAGCTCATTCCCAATTTCGAGTGGTAAAGGTGGCTAAAGCTATCTCTCAAAATTTGAGAAATTATTTTGCTCAAACTTTACCAGTAGATATGACCTGTAACCATTTTGGAATTGCTCGGATTCCTCGAACTGATAATGTTGAATTCTTTGATGCTGACTATACCTATTCCTTCCAGGAGTGGTTAGATTGGTCGATGAAGCAATCAGATCTTCCCTTTCCAAGCAAAAAGCCCAATTTGACGGTTATTTCAGGTTCTGAAGGTGTGAAACAGATTGATGAACCCTGGTATCAATTGCTGATGAGAGAGGGAAATATCAAGGGTGGAAAAGCCCTGATGGGAAGAAACAATGTTCTTTTCACGTTGGCTTTAGCTAACTTCTCTTCAGGAATCGATCAAGGAGAGTGTGAGGAAGTTCTTTCTAACTTTAATGCAAATCTAGATGAACCACTCTCTTCAGCTGAATTTCATAAGATTATCACAAGCGCCTACTCAGGAAAATATGAAGCTGCTAGTCGTGACTATGTGATGACTCTATGTAAAGCATGGATTAACCAGGAACTCAAGGCTTCAGATCTCTTTGTGAAGCAACGTTGGTACAAGTTTAAGAAGAAACGTGCAGATAGAAAGAATAGTCATCTCTATGAATGGAAAACAGATGTCATGGCCTATTTAGAAGGCTTCTATCAATCTGAGGATCCATTTATCCAGACGACGAAAAAAGAGATACGAGAGAAGTTGAACATCCCTGAGCGCTCATTGGATAAAGTATTGAAAGTTCTCAAAGCAGAACAAAAAATCTTCTTCACAGTCAAACACGGGCGTGGAGGAGGCATCAGATTAGCCTCTATCAAATCAATCTTGCTTTCCCTTATCCAGGTGAAGAAAGAACGTCAGGAGGCTTATATGGCCAATATTGCTGCTTTCTTTGAAGAAAGTATAGAGTTTACTCAGAGAGTGATAGAAAGGGTTAAAGATGGCTTTAAACAAACACAACAACTATCTCTATTTGAACTTGATATTGGATAATCAAAAAAACCCGTCAACTGCCTTACATTTATATCTACGATTATTACAAGGATATACATGTACATAAAATAACCTATGGAGGAATGATATGATTTTAGTTATAGTTGGATTATTTAGCCTTATATTTATTGGAGGAGTTTTATTAATTCTCTCACTTATAGGGATTCGTCAACAAGTTCGTTTTGAAAACGGATATGATGATGAGTTAGAGACAGATCAGCTGGCAATGATTGGCCAAAATAGAAAGTGAGAAGAAGAATGAAGTACGTAATTTTCAGTTTTGAATTAGGTGACTATATTTGTAATGGGGAGAATAAAGTTTTAGTTTTTGATACTTTGGGACTAGCTTTTCAGTATCTTCAAAAACATTATCGTAAACCACTTCCTGAACAGAGAAAAAAGAGATTGATTCACTATCCAGATGTGTATCAAGCTCCGTTTAGACTTCTAAAAGTTTGTTAGGAAGGAGGAAAGTCGATGTCAGAGTTATTCAAAATTATTAGAGGATACTACCTAACAGGGGTTGGTCAGGAACCATTGGCTTATTATTTTAAACTTTCATCGGATAACTTAAAATTTGAGTCTGTTTCTGCAGGAGATGTAGCTTTAACTTTTTATCAAAATGAGGAGAGTATTTCTAGTATTCCAGCGATTATTAGAGTAGATAGTGTTATCTCGAATGATAAAATGATTTCAGATTATCTGCAGGAGGAATTGAGAGATCATTATCCAATGTTACCACTTGTCCGTGTATTGGATTCCGAGGAATTTGATCCTTTGCTTTTTCAAGAAGTGATGACAACGTTCACTAACTTGAAATCAGAAATAAAAGAATTGGCCAAGATTGATTATGTTCAAGGATCTATATTTGATTTTATGGATGAGGAGGAAATAGGATGAGAGAGCTTTTTAGATACATCAAGTTAGCTTTAGGGGCTATTCTCGTTATTTTATTTGTAAGTCTCGCAGTTTTAGGAGGATATAGGATGTATAAAGATCATTTTATCTTAGATTATGATCCTCATCTTACTCAGAAAGAATACCAGAATACTGTACTTGATCAAAATGTAAATCTAGTATTTTATAGAAAAGATTGTCCTTACTGTCAGGTTGGAAAAAGTGTAGTTGTAGATGCAGCCAATAAAGGTTCTTATCCTACATTTTACATTGACATTCAGACAGAAGAAGGTCAAAAGTTGGTAGAAAAATACCAGGTTGAAAAAGCTGCAACTATCATCAAAATTCGTAAGGGAAAAATAAAGAAATATCTATATGCTTCGAGGGATTCAGAGGAAAAGATTGTAGCAGATGAGAAAGCAATCCAGGAGGCCCTAAATGACTAAAAGAATAAAGCTGAGTAAGTGGGCCGAGACAGCTTTTCAAAGATTGAAATATGTTTAAGGAGGTAGTATGTATCAATTTTTAAATGCTATTACGCATGGCGTGGTTGGAACTGTCTTGATTGCGATCTGGTTCGTACCGCTCTTCAGGATAACTATATGTGATAACTTTGGAAATGAAATCAAAACGAAAAGGTTGCCATTAGCGTTCTTAATGTTACTAAAAAGTGTTTGGCCGAAAAGTAAGGTTTCATTTATTTGGAAAGGGTATAAGAAACATGAGAAGAACTAAATCATCTAGTCTGAAGCAGAAAAGAGCTAACAAACATTTGAGAGGTATAAAAAATTATACATTATCGAATGAACCAAAAAAATTCGATTGTGTGTCAGCTTCTGATATGTTGTTTGCAACAAATCAGAAGTATCGAGTTTTTGCAATTTTAGGAGGCATATCTTTTTATATTTTGCTAGCTTTAGTGCCAATCAATCTCTTTTTGGGCTTTATTGCATATGTAGCAGTAAATTTAGTTCATATGAATTCAAATTTTTTTCAATTAGTTGGAGTGAAAGACGTTTCTTTTATGACAGTCTTTGAATCGTTTTATTTGGGAAATTTCGAGTTTATGAGAGATATATTTGTAACTATTTGTGTAGCTAGTATAGTTTTTTCCTTATCTTTGTATGGAATGTGGGGTACTGAAAAAAAGACGGATATAACTTCTTTAACAAATCAGTATTATGGAAAAATTAGGAAGGAGAAATAAAATGTCTACTTTAATTGAAATATCCAAGCGCTGGATTGAAAAGATAAAATCCAGCCCAATTTTGAAGCCATTTATTAAGACTAAAGTTTGGTTTCAAGAGAATATTATTAAGAGAAAACTAGTCATTTTCTCAATGTTATTTTTGACCTGGTTAAGCCTTTTGATGGGAGCGATTTTCTCACCACAAAGACAAACATATACCTCAGAACAACTCAAAACAAAGCAGATTTTTGCGAATGGCAGTGGTGAGATGAAACTTGTTAGCCAGGAATATTCACCAGATACTGGAATTATTGTTTTACAATTTGAGACGAAAGATGCTACGACTTCGATAGATCGGGGCATCGATGCCAAACGATTGAAATGGAAACTCTATGCGCAACATAAAGACTCAAAAATAGAGATGGATGTTGTGCCAATCATTGATAATAAAGTATCAGTTATTATTAAAGGAGTTCCGAAAAATTTTGGTGCATTTGCGATCGATGTGACGAATCAGACAGTCTCTTCTAGCTCAATTGATGTGAATATTTCATCGCCATCTAGTGATTCTAAAAAGGTTTCTCAGAAGAAATCTGGAGAAGAGGACACTGTACAATTCTTTGTAACTCCTCAAAATCCTCAGCTTGAAATCAAAGCTATTGAAGTTGTCTCCAGAGAAGAATTTACTCTTCAGGAAATCGAAAAAGAGATCAATTTCCAGAATGAACAGTCTCAAAAATTGACAACATCAATTTCTCAATTGAAGGAATCTATTGAAGATGATAACTCACGAAAAGCGAGTCTTCAAGCAGAAGCAAAATATCTAACAGGTGATGATCTCGAAGCCAATCAAAAGAATATTGCTACGCTGGATACAAACATTGAAACGAAGAATAGAACCATCGAAACAGCTTATAAAAACATTGAAAAGTTGAAGGCTAAATTAGAATCTTTGGACAAGAAAAAACAGGCAGTCAAAGATGGAACATTTGAATTTTCAAACCCTATTGAAACTGTAGAAATGAATTAAAGTGAGGTAAAAAAATTTAATTAAAATGGTAAAAGAAACTGATAAATTGGGATAAAAGTTATCTACGATTTGGGGATTGAATTATGATGTTGTAATGCAGGAGTGGTAAAAATGCGATTTAAAATGGATAAAGAAGATGTTGAATTGTTTAATTTAGCCTTTATTGGTTTAGGAATATTAGGGATGATAGTTATCGCTTTGATAACTTTACAGCCCGATGGTTATCAAAGGTTATTAAAATTTGTAGAAATAACTTCAGAAGACTTTAAAAAGTTTTCCAATATCATGAACGAATTTCTTTCGTTCATAATCAATTATAAGTAAAAAGAGTGCATTTTTTATGAAAGCCGAGTTTGTGTTTACGAACAAGTAGCAGTCAAAAATCTCCTTAATTTTTGAATTAAGGGGATTTATTTTTTATGATTGTCCCTTTAAAAAATTTTTTTCAGTTATCTCTTATACTAGAATCAATCAAAAAAAGAAAGGCAGAAAAATGAAAGAACAACTTAAATTAGCGCCAAAGGAAAATCAACCAGTTAGAAAGCATCGTACTGTTTTCACAAGTACAAAAGGTTTGATTAGAAAACAGAAGTGGGTTGTGCTTGATATTGATGAATATGGAATAACCTATCATAGTAATCCAGGGTATAAAGGAGAAATGTTTTCTTCAATGTACCTCGTTCTACAGGAAATTAAAATTGATGAACGTTCTTTTACACTAACTATCAAGAACAATGATCATGAAGTTTATGTGATTGATTTGAAAAAATTAGATGGCGATTTGTGGAGCAACTTCCAAATTATAAAAGAAAAAATTGCCAGCTTTGCAGGAAATAAATTAAGGAATTAAGAAATACGAAATTAGAAAAAGGAGAAGTAATCATGGCCAAAAATGATTTAACAAAAATTGATAATCAACTAGAAGAAGCAAGGAAAAAAGTTGTCCTTTTAGAAAAGGAACGTAAAGAAGCGGAAGAGAATCTTCAAAAACAAATTGGTAAAATTTATGTTCAAATTAAATTGAAGAAAAATAAAAATCAGTCGTATGAATCAATTCTTGAAGAGTTAAAAATGGAATTAAACCTCATCAAAGAAGATGAAAAAGAACAACGTTTAGCAGCGAAGAAAAATCGTGAAGAAGGAAACTTTCCAGCTGAAAATCAGTCTTAATTTTTGAGTTTTGCACTTCCGAATGAAGTCAAAAATGGTGTAAGTAAAAGTATGTAAAGAAGAAAAACAGTGTAAGTATAACACCTATAAAGTGTGTAAAGGTAAGTATAGCATGTGTGTGTAAGTAGGTGAAACCGAGAAAATTACCGGTACCGGAAACGTTGATACTATCAACTCCACACGCTTCGTGGGGACAGTTTCCCTTATGCTCTTTTCTAACACAACACACCTAAAAAGGACCTTAGTCCCTCTGTGTGTGTTAGTGTGTTGAAAAACCGCAAAAATAGAACCGACACGGTTCGTGATGTTGCGAGGTTGAAGTTTTCTTTTTTGCTTCTTTTTGCTTTTGCTTCGACAAAAGAAAAAAGAAGGGCGCTGTTTTTTAGAAAGGAAAATTTGAAATAATGGCAAATATAAAACAAAATCGAATTGAGATTAGAGGGCTTACTGATGATGAAATTAATTATCTAAAAGCACTCGCAGAAAAAAATAAAGCTAAGTCATTTAATGATTTTCTGCTCTCAATCTGTCGTGAAAAAATTGAGTACGGAAAATTTAATCGTGCTCAAGATTTGTATGTTGCTCATTTGGAAAATATGAAATTAGCTTCTGACCATGTTCTGGAACAAATGAAAAAACAGACCAGGATACTCTCTGAATTTGAAGAAAAAATGGATCGTTATGGCGGTCATATTTCACGTTGGTTAGAGTATGAAGGAGAGGTGGAAAGTGATGACTAAGGAAATCAAAATCAGAAATATACCTGATGATATGTTTGAACAACTTCGAGATATTTCAAAAAAATATAACTATCCAAGTTTCAATGAGTTTATGTTATCGCAAGTTCAAAATATCGTAATGAATGACGGATTGAATTTGTACAATAATCAATTTGCGGAAACATTATCCGATATCAAAAAACAACAAAGTCAGATTTTAGAATTGATGTTGAAGAATGAAATTTCTCTTTCAGCTTTAAATGTTAAACAAGATATTGTAAATGAACTAACCACAAATTGGTTACATTTTATGGATGATGTATCTGCACTTGAAGCTGAAAGACGGTCAGGTGGTGTTTGAAAATGAAGAAGAATAAATCTCTGTTCATCATTCTCATTTTTCTTGCAATCTTTGTCGTACAACCTAACAATTTTAATGCTATCAAATCTGGCTTGACACAAAATGATATCCCGACTCAATTGAACATAGCCGATTCAGCTGAAGAAAAAAATTCTGACTCAAATTTGAATTCTACTCTGAAAAATGATGATTTGAAATCGAAGGAGTATGATGGAAAAAATCAGGTGATTGTCGTCAATGAAAAATCACAATTTACAAAAAGCGAATTGAGTTTAGAAAATGGCAGCTGGGAAAAATATTCTGATCTAGATTTTTTAAATCGTGTAGGAATTGCTGAAGCGATGTTGGGAAAAGAATTGATGCCAACAGAAGACAGAGAATCTATTTCGTCTGTCACACCGACAGGGTGGAAAAATAAAAAAATAATTTTCAACGGGAAAGAAGATTATTTATATAATCGTTCTCACTTAATCGGTTTTCAATTAAGTGGAGAAAATGCGAATGCTAAAAATTTATTTACAGGCACACGTGCTTTAAATGCAAATTTTGAAGATGAACAATCATCAATGGTCTACTATGAAAATAAAATTGCTAACTACATAAAAAATACGAACCACCATGTTCGATATCGAGTAACTCCCATCTTTAGAAATGTGGAATTAGTTGCTAGAGGAGTTCGTATGGAAGCACAGAGTATTGAAGATGATGAGATCTCATTTGATGTGTATATCTTTAATATTCAACCAGGATATAAAATCAATTATTTGACAGGATCATCTCAGAAAATTTGAGGAGGGAAAAATGAATCCAAGACTTAGCTTATATTTTAGCGAAGAAACACATGAAAAATTTAAGGAAATAAAATCCTACTTGAAAGAATCGTCTGCTTTGCAGAAACAGTATCGAAATAATTCAGCAACGCTTGTCACTTTGATTGAAGTTTTTTATAAACTTTTTATTGAATTAGGAGAAGGAAAAAATTTCTATGAGCGACTGACCCAGCTGGAAAAAAATTTGGGGGATGCCTTTGATTCTGGAAATGATAACAAGGCAATTCATCGTCAACTTGATCAAATTCTCTATCTAACGCTAACCAACTTTCATGCTATTACGAAAGATGATTTTGATGTTCAAGAATTGGAATCTATTCATTCACGATTGGATCCTACACAGCATGAATTGATGGCAAGAATCAACGATGTCATTCAAGAAGATATTGCACGTGGTCAAACTATCAAACATTCTCATTGAGGTACAGTAAATGGTAGATATTGTTGAAATCTATTTAGAAACAGGAGATTTTCATGAAGCGGTGAAACAGTCAGGGCTGCCTACTCATATAGCTCATTTGAAATTAATAAAGAGTGGCTGCCTTAAAATTCAAGATAAAATTCAGTATGGTTCTAGGACAGCTAAGCTCGGGGGAATGGCCGAGGAGCTTTTTCAAAAGTATGTTCCAGATGCAACGGATGCGAATAAGTATTTCAAGAAAAATAATCCAGTATATGATTTTTGGCTAGATGGTCTAACGATTGATGTAAAATACAGCTCATTGTATAAAAGGAAAAACGGGAACTCCCATCACTGGCAATTGAGGACAAAAGGAAATCAAGATTTTATTGTCGCCTTTTTAGAACGAGAAAGTGGTTCAGAGTTAGAAAAACCAAATATTTTGTTGATTCCCATGCAATTTGTTGAAGGGCAAAAAGAATTACATATTTCTCAATCAGGACGGTGGATCAATGATTTTCAAGTTGAACCTGAAGAATTACAACCGTTATTAAAAGACTATGCTCTTTTAAGAAAAAATGGACTATTTTAATTCAAAGAGAGGAAAATAATGAACGTATCTTCTAGTCCAAGTATTACCTTCATGCTGCAATATACAGAAGCAAATAGTGGGTTTGTAGACTACACCAATAGAGATGAAGCTGTCGAGGTTGATAATGAATTAAATTTAGAGACACACAGACAAAATATTGAGTCTCTAACTGAAGATGAAATACAAAAAATCCAAGCTGAAGTCCCAGAAACAAAACTTAATTTCCAGGAGTACATCGATTATATGAATCGTTCTTATGCTACTGAAAATCAAAATGAAGAGATGACAGCGATTTTTACAAAAGAAGCCAATTACTTGCAGCGTAGCAAAGTAACTGAATTGAAAAGTAAGTTAGAACAGGCTTATCAAAATGGCTCTCTTCTATGGCAGGGTGTTATCTCTTTTGATAATGATTTTTTGGCAAAAGAGGGATTATATGACCTGGAAACTGGGAAAGTCGATCAGCAAGCTATCAAGTCGGTCATACGTGAAGCATTGCCGAGGTTGATTGAAAAAGAAGGCTTATCTGATTCATCATTTTGGTGGGCTAACATTCACTTGAATACGGATAATATTCATGTGCATTTTGGTTTATCAGAAGTCGAGTCTGCAAGAGAAAAAATTTTCTATCGACCTCGTGGACGAATGGAATTTAGAGGAAACTTTTCCCAGAAAACTATTGAGCGTTTTAAAAGCGATGTTTTTCATGGGCTGTTGAATGAACAGACTAGAGGAATGATTGTTCGACGAGAACAAATCTTGGCCAATATCAGAAGTGAGTTGATCAATTCTGTATTTAGAGATCAGAAGGTTCGTTCTTCAGCTGAAAAAAATTTTTTGGAGCAGGCTTATAATCATTTGCCTATGGATAAAAAATGGCGCTATGGATCAAATGCAAGAGATTTTGCAGTCAGTAAATTCTTCCTTGACCGCTATCTGGACTCCTATTTAGAAAATGATGGGAAAGAGCTCTATCAAGAATTTCTGAAAGAAACGAAGGACTTCCTAGAAACCTATAGAGGAGCTTATTCAGCTGAAAAAAAATCAACCTACGAAAAGATTCGGAAAGTTGATGGTCGTTTTGAGAAAACACAACAGGAAGCTGCAGGCTATCATCTGCAGCAATTAATAGTGAATCGAGAGAAGGAGTTGAGAGAACGACTAGCAAATAAAATCTTGCACCTATTTCGTGAGAATGCTCCTGAAATAGCTGACGTTCGTCTGGAAAAAAATTTGACCAATTTCTCAGAAAACAATCAAAAATTAATTTTAGCTCAGGATCCTAACGCAAGTGTTGTCAAATCGTTGCAAGCGTGGAAAAGATTGGGTTATGAGTTGAGAGATGGAGCAAAACCCCTTAAAATTGTGAAACCAACCTACTCTGCTTATGATAAGCAGGGGAGAGGGATAGGGGTTCCTGACTTTGTTAGTGACCTAGTTTATGATGTCAGCCAGATGAAAGAGAATTTACTAGCAAAACAGCTAACACTAAAGGATTTATCCTTATTTTCTTCAGATGAATTGAGAGCTCTTGTGGATGCAGCCAAGAATAAATCTGATCGTACTTTAAAAGAACGCCAAGAGTTAGGAACATTTCGCTATGCTTTAAAATTGAGTTTATTGGAGGAAAAACAGAGTAGTTTATTAGTTCGTAAAACTCTTTTTGATCAAATTCAACCACTTGAAACCGATAAGCCATTTGTTGAATTGAAAAAGAAAGAAATTCAACAAAGACTGAAGCTGACTGAATTGCAACTGACTCCAAATTATAAACTAGGTGAAGCAGACCAATCTCTAAAACAATCTCTTGCTAACCAGTTTGAAGATAGTGTTTCATTTTCAGTAGAAAAGGCTGATTCATTAACAATTCAAGCACCAATTAAACGTTTGAAGGGAGAATTAGCGGCAGTTCAACCTCTTCAAGATGAAGGAGTGCTGACTATTCTAAAGGGCTATCCTGTTACGAAAGATAGCTACATAGAAGAGTTACAGACACATATCTCCATTTTCCAGCTGAAGCATCAGATTTACAGTCGAAACAAGGAAATTTCACAAACGACTGATCAAACTACTATTCAAAAATTAAAACAGGAGAATGCGAAAGGATTTTCTGAGCTCAAATCACTCTATCAGAAATTGTTGCCAGAGGAGGAAAGTAATCATAAAAGTCAGTTAGCTCAAGCTGTTTCACAGAAAATGCAAGAAAGAAAGGTCCTGCAAAGAAAAAATATCCAACAATCCCAAGGTAAAGCAATCATCAATACAGATTTCATGAGAAATCTGACTAACTCTCTTCAGAGGGCACAACGTGCAAATAAAAAAGCCCTCATGGAACGTGAGAGAAGTGATGAGAGACAAGAACTTGAAGAAAAAGGACAAAGTATATAAGAGTCATTGTAAAAGCAATGACTTTTTTGTTGAAAAATGGAATTATATTGTCCCTTTAACTGTGATTTCTTTATTATTGCATAGAATAGAAAGATAAAAAGAGAAAGGAGAAGAAAAATGAAGCTATTATTTCCAGATGTTACAGTTGAAGACTTTGATTTCTCAGCCGAATGGTTAATTACGGCAATGAATGCTGATAGCAAGCAAGTGCATTTTGAGGGTCAAGGAAGAAATTCTGATTTAGAAATGGTTCTAGATTTTAAGGAAAATTCTGAGCTATTTGAATCTTTTTCAGTAGGGGAATTGGTTCACTTAGATCCAGAAACGTTTCTACAAGCAGAGAAAGAGCCGTATAAACCACAGTATGAAGGATTTTAAGGAGATTTTATATGACAGAACAAGAATCAAGACGTGGGAAAACTCGTAGAGAACGTGTTGAATTTGCACGTTCTAGAGATATTTTGGATGTTGCAAACGAGCTCCAGATGGAGCTGGTTCGATCTGGACGAGACTATCGATGGAAAGAACATGATAGCCTAGTTATATCGCCTGATAAGAATTTATGGAAATGGTTCTCCAGAAATACAGGAGGAGATGCGATTTCTTTAGTTGAAACGATAAAGGAAGTGGATTTTAACCAATCTGTAGATTTTTTAAATGATGGAAATTTTAAAGAGTTTCAAATGGTTGAAAGAGCTCAAGAAGATTTTAAATACTATCTTGAGAAATACGAGCAGCCGTTATCAGCTGGACGAGACTACTTACGAAATCAACGTGGTCTATCAGATGAAACGATTGATTATTTTTTGGAACAGGGTGTTTTAGCCCAAGCTAACGCCAAACTTGACTACTTTGCGGAAGGCAATGGTGGAGTTACAACAAATGCGATTGAGCCAGTTATTGTCTTCAAGTCCCTTTCTTCTTCAGGTGAAGTTGTTGGAGCCTCTTTACAAGGAATACAGGAGAATTGGGAGAAGTGGCCAAAACATGGATATGCTAAAGTGATTATGAAAAACTCCGATCCTATGACAGGTATTCATGTTGATATTGGTAGTCCAAAACGATTGATTTTTACTGAGAGCCCAATAGATTTAATGTCCTACTATGAATTGCATAAGGATAGCTTGCAGGATGTCAGATTAGTTTCTATGGATGGTTTGAAAGAATCGACTATAGGCCGTCATCTATCTCAAATTCAAGCTGAAATCTCAGGAAAACCACTAAGATGGACAACTGAACAATTAGCGGACGGACTTCAAGTAGCTATTGATCATCACTTTTTTGAAGATGGGAAAAATGCGGATTTGATTACTCTAGCTTTAGATAATGATAAAGCAGGTAGAACATTCATTCAAGAATTGGAGGCAAAAGGAGCTGTCATCAATTCAGATCTACCAGAACTAAAACCAGGACAAGATAAAACGGACTGGAATGATGTTCTAAAGAATCAACAGGAAGAAAAGCCTGATAACAGTCGTCTTGCCCAGGCACGTCGAAAATTGGAAAGACTAAGGGGTGAACAAGACGAGGCTATTTCAAGAGCTTATTCCCACCAAGCACTAACAAATGGGCAACCCGTGAATGATAAGCGAGGCGGTGCTAGCTTTATGCGTAAGCAAGAACAAATAGAAGGTCAAGTCTTCTCAAAGATGGATGAGATTAGGCAACAGGAAGAGCGAGTAGAGCGCCTGGAGCACCAACAACATTTGAAAGAAATGGGGTTGAATCGTCAGGGAAGTGGTCTGGAGATGAGTGTTCAAAATATACCTAGAATCCGTGAAGAGTTAGAAAAAGCTAAGCGTGGGGAGTCGTTCTTTACCAAAGCTACTCTCAAACGCTATCAAGAAGAGTTGACTAGACTTGAGGCTATATCTGAACAAATGGGTAAAACGAGCATTCAACCAGCAGCACAGGCCTTAATTGATGAGGGGCTAGTGAACCAGTGGCAAAAACAACCAAATACGTATTTTGTAAAAGGGTTACGAAGAGTTGCCCTGGAGTTGACTGAAGAAGGAGAGTTTCAATTATCTTCACAAATCAAGTATCATCCGAAAACAGATGAGGAAAGACTGAAGGTGGATGAATTACTTGCCAAACAAAGGCAAGAAAATGTAGGATTAACGCCCTCGAATCAGGAAAAATCAATCTCACCACAACCAGAGCCTATTGAAAAAAATCAAGACGAAGCAGGGTGGTTAGAAAAAAATTGGGACAATCTCACATTTTCGATAGAAAATAAAAAAACAGTCGTCATTGATCCGACTAGTATAGATAAGACGGTTGAAGAAAAACAAACTCCAGATAATCAAGAATCTATAGAGCTAGTTTGGGAATTACATGGAAAATGGAAAGATGAATTAGCAGAAAAAATTCGGGAAGATTTAGGCATTAACTATGAACTACAGGCATGGCAATTTGAAAAAGAAATGTCACGATTTATAACGACTGATTTAGACAAGTTATTCGCAAAACGTACTAGATTGGAAAGGGATGCTTATTTTGCGGATAGTACGACGTCTATCAGAAAAGAAATTGATCGTTTAGATGCACAAATACTGGAGTACATAGAAAAAGCCCCTGAACAAAGTCAGGAG
>NZ_RJPK01000009.1 GCF_003943415.1 Streptococcus oralis
GGTTCACTAGCTCATACAGACACAGCATCCCCTCCTGGTCCCAGTCCTCTTTCTCCCACAGATGTAGATGATAATCTTTGCGGCACTTGTTTACAATCCCTTTACTTTCTTCATACAACTCTTTCAGATTCATAGACCTCTCCTTTCTGCATTTAGTTTAGCAAAATGCACGAACCCATGGTCTATTTCCTCTATTCTATACTTCTTCCTCTCTCAACGGCACACAAAAAGAGAGGCACTGCCTCTCTGCGGTTATAATTCTGCAATTTGGTTGAGATTTACTTCTGCAATCGTATCATTACCAAACATAGAGATAATCATCTTCACTTTGTTGTTATCGATTTCAGTAATTTTACCTGTATAGTCTGCAAAAGCGCCATCAATAATTCGGACTGTCTGACCAACTTCAACGTCAATATCAAACTCTTGAACAGTTTGTCCCATTGAAACCAGAATATCACGAATCTCTTGTTCCAATAATGGAGTTGGTTTTGATCTGTTTCCATGTGAGCCAACGAATCCTGTTACGTTAGGTGTGTTTCGAACAACAAACCATGCTTCATCGGTCATGACCATTTCTACAAGGACATAACCCGGAAAGCGATTCTCTTCAACTTCCTTTTTCTTTCCATTTTTCTCAACTTGCACGGTTTGTGTTGGAATCTCAACGCGTAGAATATTATCCAACATGTTATACGTTTGTGCACGTTGCAATAGATTTTCTTTTACCTTATTTTCATAGCCAGAATAAGTTTGTAGAACAAACCATCCTTTGTCAAAACTATCCATGATATTTCCTTTCATAATAGAAGAAAGCTAGCAGAAGTTCTCCACTTTTCTTCTAAAAAATGTTAATAAATCGAATCAAACCTGAAACAATCAATTGGTCAAAAATATAAATGATGACCACAAAGAAGGCTGTGTATTCCATAATAGAGCGAAAATCTCTCCAGCTTTCTTTGCGAGTCGGCCATGTTGTTTCCTTAAGAAGTTTGAAGATATCCTTAATAAAACCCATTGTTCTCTCCTATCTCGTCTCTCTATGTGTCGTATATTTTCCACAATGTTTACAAAATTTATTTACTTCTAGTCGTGTTGGCTTGGGGTTCCCACTAATTTTGATTGAGTAATTTCTTGAACCGCAAACTGCACAAGCTAGGCTTGCTTTTTTTAGTGCCATAACGCCTCCATCTTATCTATTATAACAAGAAACCTAGGCTTTGACAAGCCTCTTAACGAAAGAGATTGACGAAAGAGTCCCAGATTGTCTGGGCTTTCTCTTTTATCTTTGCATCCGAAATCGCACGTCCCGCTTCGTCTACAAGATTTTGAGCTCGGCTACGAATATCTTCTAGCGGATCCTCGGAATGGTTCGTTTCATTTTCAACGACCTGCTTTTTCGTATTTTCTGGTTCAATACCATTTTGTTTATAAGCATTCTCAACTGTAAAAGTGCTACCTGGAGTGTAAGGCAAAATGGTATTAGCCATACTTCTAAAGACATGGGCTGCTCCATTAGAGGTCGACCCTGCTAGATAATGATTCTCATCTGTTGTTGGGAAGCCGAGCCAGTGACTGATTACAACATCTGGAGTATAACCAATCACCCACTGGTCACTGGTATATTCCGGATTAAAAACAGCCTCAGTAGTTCCTGTTTTACCAGCCATAACGTAATCCGCTGGTGACGAACTAATTCCTGTACCATTGGTAAATGTTCCTAGCATCATGCTGGTCATTTTATCAGCCACAGACTTATCAATCACTCGTTTTTGGGAATTTTTATGACTCTTGATGACCTGTCCACTGGCATTTTCGATACGAGTAATGAAATGCGCCTCAGGCATCAGTCCTTCATTAGCAAAGGCTGCATAGGCTTGTGCCATCTGAAGAGGATTCGTCTCTACTCCTCCACCTAGGGCAACTCCGAGAACACGGTCAACTTTATCCATATTCAGACCAAATCTCGTCCCAGCTTCAAAGGCCTTATTGATTCCCAAATCATTTACAGTCGCAACTGCTGGTAGGTTGAGTGATTCTGCCAAGGCCTGATACATAGGTACTTCAGGAGAAGTCTTAATCCCTGCATAATTGTCCACTTGATAACTGTCGTACTGCATGGTGTGGTTGTCCAGTTGCTTGTTCAAAGCCCATCCTGCTTCCACAGCTGGAGTGTAAACGACCAAAGGCTTAATCGTCGAGCCTGGACTGCGTTTAGACTGAGTTGCATAGTTAAAATTACGGAAGCCTGATTTGTCATCACCAGCTACGCGACCGACAACCCCACGCACCCCACCTGTTTTAGGCTCTAGAGCAACACTACCTGATTCAGCATGCGTTCCGTCTTCTGCCGTTGGAAATAGCGAAGTGTTTTCGTAAATAACCTGCATGTTTGCTTGATAGTTTTGGTCAAGTTCCGTATAGATGCGATAGCCGTTGTTGACAATCTCTTCTTCTGTGAGATTGTACTTGGATACTGCTTCGTTGACTACTGCGTCAAAATAAGATGGGTAACGATAATCAGAAATTTTACCCTCATACTTATCTTGCAGTTGAGAAGCCATATCTACCCCAGCCGCTTCGGTCTCTTGATTTTTATCAATATAACCCGCTGCAACCATATTTTGCAAAACAGTATCCCTACGGTTGGTCGAAGTCTCAACAGAATTTAATGGATTATACAATTCTGGTCCCTTGAGCATCCCTGCTAGAGTCGCCGCCTGATTAAGGGTTAATTCCGCAGCCGATACGCCGAAATATTTCTTACTCGCATCCTCTACGCCCCAGACCCCATTTCCAAAGTAGGCGTTATTGAGGTACATAGTAAGGATTTGCTCCTTGCTGTATTTCTTTGTCAATTCTAAGGCTAGGAAAAACTCCTTGGCCTTTCGTTCAACGGTTTGGTCCTGAGACAGATAGGCATTTTTCGCCAACTGTTGGGTGATAGTGGACCCCCCTCCAGAACGGCCTGCTGTAAGGATGGCTAGAAAGAAACGACCGTAGTTAATCCCATCATTTTTATAGAAGGAACGATCCTCTGTCGCGACGACAGCATTCTGCAAGTCTTTGCTGATATCTGTCAGCTCAACATAGGTTCCCTTTTGACCTGACAGGGCTCCTGCCTCTTTTTCTTCACGGTCAAAAATCAGAGTTCGCGTTTTCAGGGCATTTTGCAAATCATTGACATTGGTAGACTTGGCTATTGCAAATAGGTAGGTTCCTACTAGCAAACCAGCACTTAACCCTAAAATGATGACGATCTTTGTCAGATGATAACGACGCCAAAATTTCCGAATTGGGCCTACTTGGGACAATTTTTTTCTATCGCTCCGTGAACGACGCATGCTAGTCGAATCAGGCTCCGCCGATTCACTCGTTTCTTTTTTAAAGAGAGAAAGGAACTTCTCAAATAATTTATCTAATTTCATGCGTTTATTTTATCATCTTCACCATAGGAACTCAAGAATTTAGCTACTCCCTATCCAAATAGGGCTTTTTTTGTTACAATATCTGTATGCAATTCACATTTACATTACCCGAATCCTTGCCTCAAATGACGGTCAAGCAATTCCTAGAGGAACAACTCCTCATCCCTAGAAAAATCCGCCATTTTTTGAGAATAAAGAAGAACATCTTAATTAACCACAAAGAAGTTCACTGGAACGTGATGGTCAAGCCAGGGGATGTTTGCCAGTTGACTTTTGACGAGGAAGATTATCCCCCAAAAGAAATCCTTTTGGGCAATCCAGACCTTGTTGAGGAAGTTTATCAAGACCAACATCTCATTATCGTCAACAAACCCGAAGGGATGAAAACGCACGGTAATCAACAAGATGAAATCGCCCTTCTCAACCATGTCTCTGCCTACGTCGGCCAAACTTGCTATGTCGTTCATCGCCTGGATATGGAAACAAGCGGTTTAGTGCTTTTCGCCAAAAATCCTTTTATCCTTCCTATTCTCAATCGTTTGTTGGAAAAAAAGGAAATCGCTCGTGAGTACTGGGCACTCGTAGAGGGGCAAGTGGGGAACAAAGAACTTATCTTCCGAGATAAAATTGGTCGTGATCGTCATGATCGCCGAAAACGAGTGGTAGACGCCAAAAGTGGGCAATATGCTGAAACGCATGTAAGCAGATTAAAGCAATTCCCAAACAAAACTTCCTTAGTTCGTTGCAAACTAAAGACCGGTCGAACGCATCAGATCCGTGTTCACCTTTCTCATCATAAACATTCTATCATAGGCGATCCTCTCTATAACACGACGTCCAATGCAAACAGACTCATGCTTCACGCTTTTCGCCTTTCCTTTACCCACCCACTCACCTTAGAAAAATTGAGTTTCACCGCCTTCTCGGATACTTTCGAAACAGAATTAAAACAAAATGGATGACACTAGCATCCATTTTTCCATATAGAAAAAGCAAGGCCTTCTGGCCTTGCTTTTATCGACTCAAGAATTATTTAGCGATTTTTGCAAAGTATTCAAGAGTACGTACAAGTTGTGCAGTGTATGACATTTCGTTGTCGTACCATGATACAACTTTAACCAATTGTTTACCGTCAACGTCAAGAACTTTAGTTTGAGTTGCGTCAAACAATGAACCGTAAGACATACCTACGATATCTGAAGATACGATTGGATCTTCTGTGTAACCGTATGATTCGTTTGAAGCTGCTTTCATAGCTGCATTCACTTCATCAACAGTAACGTTCTTTTCAAGAACTGCTACCAATTCAGTAACTGATCCAGTTGGAGTTGGAACACGTTGTGCAGATCCGTCAAGTTTACCGTTCAATTCTGGGATTACAAGACCGATAGCTTTAGCAGCACCAGTTGAGTTAGGAACGATGTTAGCAGCACCAGCGCGAGCACGACGAAGGTCACCACCACGGTGTGGTCCGTCAAGGATCATTTGGTCACCAGTGTAAGCGTGGATAGTAGTCATCAATCCTTCTACAACACCGAAGTTGTCTTGAAGAGCTTTAGCCATTGGAGCCAAGCAGTTTGTAGTACATGAAGCACCTGAGATAACTGTTTCAGTACCGTCAAGAACGTCGTGGTTAGTGTTGAATACAACTGTTTTAACGTCGTTTCCACCAGGAGCAGTGATAACAACTTTTTTAGCTCCTCCAGCGTGCAAGTGTTTTTCAGCCGCTGCTTTCTTAGCAAAGAAACCAGTTGCTTCAAGAACGATTTCTACACCGTCAGTAGCCCAGTCGATTTGTTCTGGATCACGTTCAGCAGAAACTTTAACGAATTTACCGTTAACTTCAAATCCACCTTCTTTAACTTCTACAGTACCGTCGAAACGACCTTGAGTTGTGTCGTATTTCAACAAGTGTGCAAGCATAACTGGATCTGTAAGGTCGTTGATGCGAGTAACTTCAACACCTTCTACGTTTTGGATACGGCGGAAAGCAAGACGACCGATACGTCCGAAACCGTTAATACCAACTTTAACTACCATTAGTGATTTCCTCCTTATGAAAATCCTGAAAATTTTATTGTGAAAAGAGTAACTTGAATCACTACAAATCACCTTTCAACATTATTATTATATAACTATTTAAGTAGAATTGCAAGTACGGGCGTTGTTTTTCTATCTTGCTTTTCTACTTTTCAATCCCCTTCATTCACCTAAGCTTTTATTTCTAGGATCTTCTATCCTATCTCCATAATCTTCTCTTCTCACAGTTCGACTCTAACTTCAGAAATAGGGTTATAAAAAGAGACAGGATTTCTCCTGCCTCTAGGCTGATAAACGATTATTTACGACGTCCTGGACGTTCTGCATAACCATAGTAAGCATCTGCCATGATTTCTTCCATGTCAGCTACCATTGGCAAGCGTGGGTTTGCAGGTGAACATTGATCTTCATAAGCTAGAAGAGCAATTTCATGCAAGCTGTCTTTCCAAGCTTTTTCATTGATTCCTTGGTCTTTGAAGTTCATCTTGATACCTACTGCAACACCAAGGTCGTAAACAGCTTTAGCGTATGCTTCAACTGCTTCTTCTGGAGTTGAGTGAGGCAAGCCAAGCATTTTCGCGATGTCTTGGAATTTCTCATCAGCTTTCCAGTAGTTGTACTTAGGCCATGTAGTCGTCTTAGATGGACGAGTACCATTGTAACGGATGACGTATGGAAGCAAGATTGCGTTTGTACGTCCGTGAACAGTATGGTGAACACCACCAATCTTGTGGGCCATTGAGTGGCTCATACCAAGGAAGGCATTGGCGAAGGCCATACCAGCCATTGTAGACGCATTATGCATTTTTTCACGTGCTTCTGGGTCAGCTGTCTTAACAGATTTTTCCAACCATTCAAAGACAAGCTTGATTGTTTGAAGTGCAATACCGTCTGTGTAGTCGTTGGCAAAGTTTGAAGTATAAGCTTCAGTAGCGTGAGTCAAGACGTCCATACCTGTATCAGCAGCGATGAAGTCAGGAACTGATTCAACCAAAGCAGGGTCAACAATCGCAATCGTTGGTGTCAATGAGTAGTCAGCCAATGGGTATTTGCGGTTGTTTTTCTTGTCAGAGATAACGGCAAATGGTGTTACTTCTGAACCTGTACCTGAAGTTGTTGGAATACCGATGTACTTCGCTTTCTTACCAAGTGACGGGAATCGGAAGGCACGTTTACGGATATCCATGAATTTTTGAACCAAGTCACGGAAGTCGATTTCTGGTTGTTCGTAGAAGAGCCACATCACTTTAGCCGCATCCATTGGAGAACCACCACCAAGAGCGATGATAGTATCTGGTTCAAATGCTTTCATCACTTCAGCACCACGTTCTACAGTTGTGATATCTGGATCTGGTTCAACATCTGAGAAGACTTGGATGGTTACACGGTTGCTACGTGCATTCAATTGGTCAATAACACGTTGAACAAAGCCAAGTCTTTCGATTGATTTGTCTGTAACGATCATAACGCGTTCAATATCTTCACATGTTTGAAGGTATTGGATAGAATTGCGTTCGAAGTAAATTTTTGAAGGAACTTTAAACCATTGCATATTATTTCTACGTTTCCCTACTTTCTTGATGTTTAGAAGGTTGATTGCGCTCACGTTATCACCAACTGAGTTGCGTCCGTATGAACCACATCCAAGTGTCAATGATGGGATGAAGGCATTGTATACGTCACCGATACCACCGAAAGTAGATGGAGAGTTCCAGATAATACGCATTGCTTTGATTTCTGTACCAAAGCGTTTAGCTAGTTCTTCGTCTTTTGTATGGATAGCTGCTGAGTGACCAAGTCCGTTAAACTCAACCATTTGACGAGCTTTTGTAAGACCGTCTTCTGTATCTTCAGCTTTTAGGACAGCGATGACTGGTGACAATTTTTCACGAGTCAATGGTTCTTTTGGTCCTACTTCTGCACATTCTGCAGCCAAGATGTTTGTTCCTTCTGGAACGCTAAATCCTGCTTGTTCTGCAATCCATGCAGCTGGTTTACCAACAATGTTTGCATTTAGTTTAGCGCCAGCACAGTTTTTGCTATTTGCTTTCACACCGAAACAGAATTCTTCAAGAAGAGCTTTTTCTTTTTTGTTTACAAAGTAAGTGTGGTATGATTTAAATTCTTCTACAAATTCGTCATACACTTCTTTATCAATGATAACAGCTTGTTCTGATGCACAGACCATACCATTATCAAATGATTTAGACATAACGATGTCGTGAGCAGCTTGACGGAGGTCGGCAGATTTTTCTACATAAGCAGGAACGTTTCCGGCACCTACCCCAAGGGCTGGTTTCCCACATGAGTAAGCCGCCTTAACCATGGCATTACCACCAGTTGCAAGGATAGTTGCAACGCCTTCGTGGTTCATAAGCGCTCCAGTTGCTTCCATAGATGGTTCTGTAATCCATTGAACACAGTTTTCAGGTGCTCCAGCCGCGATAGCTGCATCACGAACGATTTGTGCTGCGTGAGCAGAAGATTCTTGAGCTGATGGGTGGAAGGCGAAAACGATTGGATTACGTGTTTTCAAAGCAATGAGTGATTTGAAAATAGCTGTTGATGTTGGGTTTGTTGTTGGAGTGACACCACAGACTACTCCGACAGGCTCTGCAATTTTAGTCAAGCCAGTAACAGGGTCATCTTCAATAACACCGACAGTTTTAACACCACGCATGTTATTGACAACGTGTTCACAGGCAAAAAGGTTTTTTGTTGCCTTATCTTCAAATACTCCACGACCAGTTTCTTCAACCGCATGTTGTGCAAGGATACCATGTGCATCAAGAGCTGCAACCGAAGCTTTTGCCACGATATAGTCAACTTGCTCTTGGTTCAACTTGCGCATTTCATCAAGCGCAACCAAGGCTTTTTTCACTAACCCGTCGACATGCTTTTCAGCAGCGAGTTGTTTTTCCTCAGGTGTTAACGTTTTTTTATCAGCCATATTGTCCTCCATAGACTTCAAGGATTTAATCCTTTGTTAATTTTTTCACAAGTTTATTATAACTCTTTTTCAAGACTTTGTAAACCGTTTCATAAGCATTTCACAAAGAATTTTTATGAGATTGTGATTTTTTTCTCAATATGGCTGCGCAATAGAGTTTTGCTTGGATGATTGTGAAATTGTGATAAAAAATTTTTTATTTCACAAAGTTTTTTCTCGTTGATAATCAGACATCGACTCCACTTCTAGAAAGCGTTTTCTTTTTCGTTTTTGACAATAGCCCCCTGATTAGGAGGCTATTATTTTTGTTGAAAGACACCTTGTTTAAAGCTGCCTTCATAGACAACTTCTTGCTCTGTAGTCAACTTCCCTTGACCTTCAGCCTGGCCATTTACAAAATCACCTTCATATTTCCAGCCAGATTTGGACTGGAAGGTTCCTTTACCATTGAAGGCCCCATTGTTGAACTCACCTGTGTATTGATCCCCATTTTCAAAGGTCAGGGTTCCTTGACCATTCATCTTTCCTCTTACCACGGTTCCATCATAAACAAGTGCACCATTATCAAGTGTCAGAACACCCTGTTTAGGTGTGTTTAGTAGAAAAACCGAGATGGCACAGATAGCGATTAGAAGGACTGTTGCAATCTCTATATGTGGGCGAGTTAGATAAACTCGATATTTTTCGAAGATTTCTTTAAGCTTTTCCATTGTCACTCTCATTTTCTAAACGATCTAGCCAGCTTTGGCATCCATTTGTGATACGCGCATAGGTTTCCTCAAAATCCCCTGTATACCAAGGATCTGGAACACTTTCAGACGCAAAAGAGTAGATTTTGTGCTGTAGTTCCTGAGGACACATTTGACGCAGATCTAAAACGTTTGAAGCATCCATCCCGATAATGTAATCAAATGACTCAAAATCTTCTCTACGAATCTGGAGTGATGTTTTGTCTTTGTCATACGGGATCCGATATTGCTGGAAAATCCCTTGCGTTCCCTTATGAATCGGATTGCCATGTTCCCATGATGATGTTGCACGACTCTCAACTTGATAATCACTCGTTATAGATTTCATCACAAACTCTGCCATGGGACTGCGGCAAATATTTCCTAGGCAAACAAATACTATTTTTTTCATCCCTTTTCCTCTCATCTCATAGAAAAACGGGAGTGATAGATCCCGTTTTATTCTTCGATTGCTCCACCTTCGTCGATAACTGCTCCTTCTGGTGTCACAGCCTCTTTGAGTGGCAACACTGTCTTGATTGCAGTCAATTCGAAAGTCAAATAAACGCCATCTACATCCAGTACGATTGTTTTCTTCTCAGTATCTACTTCATCAACTGTTCCGTAAAGTCCGCCGATTGTAATGACTTCATAGCCTTTTTGAAGCTTGTTCAAGCTTTCCATACGCTTTTGTGCTTGTTTCTTTTGAGAACGTTGCATAAAGAACATCAAGGCCATCATCCCTACAAGCATGATTAAGAAAGTAATATTTGGATCCATTGTTTTCTCCTTTGTATTTTACATAGGACTACTATATCAAATTTCAGCTACTTTTACAAGGTTGTGCCTTGTTTTATGGCAATAAAAAAATCAGAGTTTTCACTCTGATTTCTGCGATTATTTCAAGTTTTGAACGACTTTGACTAGATTTTCAACTGTAAATCCGTACTCCGCCAATACTTTTGGTGCTGGGGCAGATGCTCCGAAGGTATCAATACCGAGAACCGCCCCATCTAGACCAACATATTTGTACCAGTTTTGGGTTGCACCCATTTCGACTGCAACACGACGACGAACTGCATTTGGAAGAATTTCTTCCTTGTATGTTGCGTCTTGCGCGTCAAAAACATCTGTAGATGGCATGCTGACTACGCGGACTTTTGCGCCTTGACTAGCCAATTCTTTAGCTGCTGCTACTGCTAGGTTAACTTCTGAACCTGTTGCGATCAAGATAGTGTCAAAGTCTGCTGCATTTTCATAGACAACATAGGCACCTTTTGCAACCTTATCAAAGTCTGTTCCTTCTTCGACAGTCAAGTTTTGACGTGTCAAAACAAGGGCAGTTGGTGTTTTTTCGCTTGTCACGGCAAGGTACCAAGCCGCTTGAGTTTCACGCGCATCTGCTGGGCGGAAAACATTGAGATTTGGCATGGCACGAAGACCTGCTAAGTGTTCAACTGGTTCGTGAGTTGGACCATCTTCACCAACTGCAATAGAATCGTGGGTAAAGACATAAGTCACAGGAAGTCCTTGCAAGGCTGACAAGCGGACAGCTGCTTTCACATAGTCAGAGAAGACGAAGAAAGTACCACCGTATACACGAAGTCCACCGTGAAGGGCCATCCCGTTCAAGATCGTTCCCATTGCAAATTCACGAACACCAAACTGAATGTTGCGGTTCAAGCGATTAGCGTCGTCTTGAAGTCCGTCCGTTTTGATGTAAGTCATGTTTGAGTGAGCTAGGTCAGCTGAACCGCCTAGGAAGGTTGACAACTTAGCAGCTACAACGTTCAAGGCATCTTGACTTGAATTACGAGTTGCTTGAGAGAAGCCATTTTCTAAGGCTGGGAAGTCTGCTGGAGTCACCTCAACTGGATCACGGCCGTCAATAATGGCTTCTACTTCTGCAGCCAGTTCTGGATGAGCCTCTTTATAGTCAGCAACTAATTTAGTCCAAGCTTGATAAGCTGATGCGCCACGATCTGCAACATTTTCTTTGAAATCAGCATAAACTTGCTCTGGGATTTCAAATGGTTCATAGTCCCAACCAAGAGCTTGGCGAGTAGCCGCCGTTTCATCTGCTCCAAGAGGGGCACCGTGTACAGCATTAGTTCCTTGTTTGTTTGGAGAACCGTATCCAATAACAGTCTTCACTTCAATCAAAGATGGTTTTCCTGAAGCTTTAGCTGTTTCGATAGCAGCATGGATAGCTTCCAAGTCTGTTCCATCTTCAACCAAGGCTGTATGCCAACCGTAGGCATTGTAACGGTCACGAACACTTTCTGTAAAGGAATCCTTTGTCTCACCATCCAAGTTGATGTCATTTGAATCATAAAGAACAACCAACTTATCTAGTTTTTGCAAGCCTGCGTATGAAGCCGCTTCGCTTGAGACACCTTCCATCAAGTCTCCGTCTCCACAGATCACATAAGTATAGTGGTCAAAAATATTGAAGCCTTCGCGGTTATACTTGGCTGCAAGGAAACGTTCTGCTTGGGCAAAACCAGTAGCAGTAGAAATCCCTTGTCCTAGAGGACCAGTTGTAGCGTCAACCCCTGCAGTATGGCCAAATTCTGGGTGACCTGGTGTTTTTGAACCCCATTGGCGGAAGTTCTTGACTTCATCCATGCTAACATCTTCAAAACCAGAAAGGTGAAGAAGGGCGTAAAGAAGCATAGAGCCGTGTCCTGCTGAAAGAATAAAACGGTCGCGGTTGATCCAGTTTGGTTGGGCTGGATTGATACGAAGTTGTTTTGTAAAGAGGCTATAGGCCATTGGAGCAGCCCCCATAACCACCCCTGGGTGACCTGAGCTTGCTTTGTTGATGGCGTCAATACCTAGAAAACGAATTGCATTAACAGATAGATTTGACATAGAATTTCCTTTCTCTTTGAGGTGATTAGTAGTTCACACATTCTATTTTACTATTATATGAAAAAATGCATAGAATAGCAATAAAACAATTTGCGTTCATCTAACACATTTGATTTTCTATCCCCTCGTCACCTCATAGTAAGGCAACAATCGAGTATAAGCGTCTTCTAGCTTCTCCAATATCGCTTCTACTGACTGATTTTCAATGAAGGAAACATCTGCCTTGACCAAAACTTTACGAATTTCCTGACATTGCACCTTCTCGCGTAAGAGCTGACGATCTTCTTCTGTGGCTTCTACCTTTTGACTTTCCCCATTTGAATAGACTAGATAATAAATTCCTTCTACCGTTGGAAGTTCTAAAATCTTGGCTTGCTTGTCTAAGGTTTGCTCGTCTTTCTTGCGCTCAATGAAACTGACTTCCAAAGAAATCCCAAAATCAGCGGGTGTTCCATACAAGCGCAAGGCCATCATAGGTTCTGTCACTTCTCCGTCTCTCTGTAGATAGGCCCAGAAATATGGTCGTAAGCGCTGCGCTTGGTTCATCCACTGACTAGTTTGTTGCAGTTGCCATTCTGGATGCTTTTCCTGGAAGGCCTTGGCTAAGTTCGTAAAAGCCTTGCGAGCCTCCTGCCCTTTGTGGCGCAATTCCAGCATCTTCTCTCGCTCATCTCCAGCCTTATCTGGATGACGATATTGGATACCTGCATAAGATAGATAGTTCCTGATTGCTTCCATCATCTGTTTCTTCTCCCTTTTCTAATAAAAAATCAGGACAAGCCTGATTTTGTTTATTCTGTATCTACGACAACATATCGATTTGGCTCATCGCCCTCAGAATAGCTGGTCACTCCATCCATGCGTGAAATAATGCGATGGATAATCTTGCGTTCGCTATTCGACATTGGATCTGTTTGTTGACTTCGACCTTCTTCTAGAACACGAGTCGCCAATTTTTGAGCGTAGGTTTGCAACACTTCTGCACGATGTTCAACGTAATCATTGACGTTGATTGTAATATAAAAAGTTCTTGAATAACGATTGTAGAGGTAGTTTTGCGCCAAAAGCTGAAGTGCTTTCAATACTTTCCCATGATAGCCGATAATACGACCAGGCTCATTGGTATCGATTTGAAGATTAATCGTACGACGATTGTAGTCGCTTGAAATCGTCCCTTCAACATCCATATCGTCCACAATGGTTTGAACATAGTTAGCCACTTGAGTTGCTACTTGTTCGATGTCATAACTCGGCTCCACCTTCAAACCTAGATCTTCCAAAGACTGGCTTTCTACCGATTCTGACATAGATACAAATTCTTCACACTCTGCTGGGTCTTCCACTCCAGCATCTCCTGTCTGCAATTCATTTAAAATCGCGATGTGACCTGTTTCTTCTAAGATCGTGCTAGCATGTTTCTCATTTTTCAAGATTTCAGCCTTGATTTCATCAGAAACACCCTGACCTTCCTCTTCTATTTTTTTGATCGCCTCAACAACATGACCAAGATCAACTGTCGCCTCTGTTACTGTCTTAACAGGTTCGTTTTGTTCATTGATCTCTTTCGGAACACCTTTTACAGCTTGTTGATTGGCCTTAATCACAGTCGTCTCACTAATCGCCTCAATATCAACTTGAGCTGGTTTTTTCCCAAATAAGCCTAAAAAACCTTTCTTCTCTTTGGACACGACCTTGATGTGAGTCTTCATTCTCGGAATACCTAACTCTTTCAATCCTTTCTGGATTGCTTCTTCAACAGTTGAACCTGTAAATAATACCATTATCAGATTCCTCCTTATTATTTCGTTTTCTGAGCCTTTTTCTTGGCTTTTCTTTTTCTATTTTCCAAATCTTTTTTAGCTTGTACTTCCGCCTCACGCGCTGCAATAATCTTAAAAGGATTATTTAAGAAGTAGGTTTGCAAAACTTGATAAGCATTGGATACTGCCCAGTACAAGGCTACGCCACTAGGTGAAGAGATGGCAAAGATAAAGATCAGTACAGGCATCCCGTACATCATCCCTGTCATAGCTCCACTTCTTTCAGGTAAAGCCTTATTCGATAACCAACTGCTTAAGAAGGTAAAGACTGCTGCCAAAATCGGAAGGATAAAGCTTGTGTCTACTCCCCCAAGGTTCACCCACAAAAAATGCCCTGTTTTCAAAAAGTCTACTCGAGTCAAGGCTTGGAAGAGAGCCAAGAGAACCGGCATTTGAATCAAAATCGGCCAGAGAGAAGAAGAGTGTTTGACCCCTAATTCTTTATAGACCTTCCGCATCTCCTGATCCAGATTGGTTCTACTTTCCATATCACGACCTGGATATTGTTCTTGCAGAGCCTTGATGCGTGGTTGAGCCTCTTGCATTTTTCTAGAGGCCACCATCTGAGTCTGAAAGACTGGCAATAGAATCGTACGAATCAGGATCGTAAAGAGGATAATCCCCACTCCGATACTAACGTCAAAGGACAAGAAGCGGATGATTTCAGCAAAAAAATAGACAAATTTACTCCATATATCTGTAGAATCTGCTGCAACATCGCTTGTCCCACAGGCTGTCATGACAAATAAGGACAAGCCCAGCAAACTAGTCAACTGTAGTTTCTTTTTCACTCCTAATTCCTTCCCAATAAATCTTTGATAACTTTAATACGTGGAGTAGATTTTTCTCCATTTCTGCATAATCCAAGCCTTCAACCCCTTTTCGAGCAATCACGACAAAATCAACGTTATCAGCTAACTGCTCCCTTACACTTAGCAAAATGTGTCGAATCCGTCTTTTAATTTGATTTCTAGTGACTGCATTCCCTAATTTCTTACTGACGGACAGCCCTACTCGAAAATGACTTTTCTGATTTTCCAATTGGTAGACAACAAATTTACGATTAGCAAAACTTGTTCCATCCGTAAAAATAGCCTTAAAATCTTTCTCTCTTTTTACACGAAAGCTTTTCTTCAAAACTCCACTCCATCTATTAAATTACTACTATTATACCATAAATTTCAAAAAAGCCAATAATGACAAGGTTTTAGACTGTTTTAACAACAAAAAGTTGGGAAAATTTATCTCCCAACTCCTTTTT
Organism: Streptococcus oralis; assembly: GCF_003943415.1. Lineage (GTDB taxonomy): Bacteria > Bacillota > Bacilli > Lactobacillales > Streptococcaceae > Streptococcus > Streptococcus oralis_BJ. Next base: position 15,102 of record NZ_RJPK01000009.1, read on the forward strand.
ATTGTATCTTATCTTGTAATTTTATTCAGTTCATCTTACTTTTTCAAGCGTTCAACATCACGAGCGATAACCAATTCTTCATCAGTTGGGATAACCAAGACACGAACTTTAGCAGCTTCTGTTGAGATATCACCTGTCGCTCCAAAGACATTCTTTTCAGGATCCACATCACAGCCAAACCAAGAAATGCCTTCAATAACCATCTGACGAATCGTTACAGAATTTTCTCCAATTCCAGCTGTAAAGATAATGGCATCTGCACCGTTCAAAACTGCCAAATACTGACCAATATACTTTTGGATACGATCCACAAAAATCTCATTTGCCAGCTGCGCTTTCTCATCACCCGCACGCATAGCTTCGTGAATATCACGCATATCGCTTGATCTCTCAGAAACACCCAAAAGTCCTGACTCACGATTGAGAATTCGACTGATATCCTCTGGTGTATTAAAGTCATCTGTATGTTGCATTAAATAGGGGATAATTGCCGGATCAATATCACCTGTACGAGTCCCCATCATAATACCACCAAGTGGAGTGAAGCCCATGGATGTATCAACAGACTGACCGCCTTTGACAGCTGTAATAGAAGCACCATTACCAATATGGCAGGTAATCAATTTCAACTCTTCTAGGGGGCGACCTAAAATTTTAGCTGCTTCTCCTGCTACAAACTGATGACTTGTCCCGTGAGCTCCATACTTACGAACTTTATTTTCAGTGTAATATTTAGTTGGTAGTGGGTAACGATAGGCTTTCTCTGGCATTGTTGTATGGAATGATGTATCAAAAACAACAACGCTGGTAATATCTGGAAGCAATTCCTTAAATGCGCGAATTCCTGCTGCGTTGGCTGGGTTGTGAAGAGGAGCTAAAAGTCCCAACTCTTCAACCTTTTCCAAAACATCTCCCTCTACCAAGGTTGACTCTTTGAAATATTCACCACCAGCCACAACACGGTGCCCAACACCAGTTATTTCATCATAACCTTTGATGATGTCAAAACGAATTAAGTCATCCAATAAAATTTTAACAGCTTGTGTGTGATCTTCAATATCAAGAATTTGTTGTTCAGAACGGCCGTCGAATTTTACAGTTGAGATAGAGTCCTTCAAGCCAATACGTTCAATCAAGCCTTTCGCTAATACTATTTCTTCTGGCATTTGGTAAAGTTGCCATTTCAAACTCGAGCTTCCTGCATTGATTGCAATTGTTTTAGTCATAACATGATACCTCTTTTAAGCGTTTTCAACTATTATAACAAAATTTACCTTATATTTCAGTACCTTTGCTCCATTTTTGAAAATTTTCTTTGAATTTCAATAGTGCAGCTGGATCTTGCAGACTGGTCAAAGGATAGACAAATGGTTCTATTTCCTTGTCTCTTTTCTTCTGTAAGACAAAAATACTTTTAGCTTGGCTTGCAGTTGAGAAAATATCCTCTGGCAGAGCGATGATAGCAGCCAGACTCACTTCGTCTTTGAGCCAACCTTTTAACAAATCACTTTGAGGACTGGTCAACAAGTCGCTCGGAGCTAGAAAAATAGCATAGCCATCTGACTTGAGATACTTGAGGCCTTGCTCCATCAGCAAATGATGGGCATAGGTATGTTCTTGGCTAGAAGCCACTTGATAGCGTGAAGCGATGGCATCGTCTGGGTAATAGCCGACAGGCAAGTCGCTAATGACCACATCGCTTTCTTTAAGCATTTGCGGACGAACGGCGTCACCCTGAACAAAACCAGCCTGCAAACCAATCACATCTGCCATGCTAGCTGCCAAATCAATCAGCAAGTCATCCACTTCAATTCCCAAGTAATCCACTTTTTTAGCAAGAGAAGTCAAGAAGGTAGCGCCCAGAATCCCCATGCCAGAACCTATTTCGAGGATGCTAATTTCCTCTTGATCCAGCAACTCTTCCACAATAAGTACCAAGAGGAGGGCAATGGCATCCGGCGTAAACTGGTGATTGGCCTGTAAAGGCTCAGTTTGTCCTGCCTTCATCAAGAGAAACTGGTAGGTCTTGAGCCACTCTTCCTTGCGAAGCGCTAAGCACTTAAGGGCTTGATTGTTTTCCTTGACCTGCTTTAGCTCAGTCTCGCCATCCAGATAAATGCTGTTTTGCTCTACCAAGGCGTCATAAAAGTTGGTCGCCAAATCACTTTGGATGACTTGGACATTCTCTAGTAAATACGTATAAGCTTGTTCTATTTTTTCAAAATCCATATTTCTATCTTATCAAATTTCTCCTATTTTTTCCATCTGAAGAGAAAAATCACTGCTTTAGTCAGCGAGTGATTTTTGGGCTACAGTTAAAAAGAGCTCTGCGTAATTTCCTAGGAAAAGATCTTCAGCACTATAAAGAATCTGACTGTCAATGCTCGAAAAACCAAACTGGGCGAGCTTGTTTTCCAGTTCAGCCAATTCAAAGCCGTGGTGGTTGGTATCTGTCTTGACAAAATCAGCAATGAGGACTTGTCCCTTCTCCCTAAGGTGATGGTGAAACATGGCAAGAGTCGCATCTAGATCAGGTATGTGATGAAGAACTCGACTGACAACAATCAGGTCAAATTGCTGCTCCAAGGGATTCACCAGTAAATCCTGCTCCAAAAACTGGATATTCTTGATATCTTGCTGGTCCGCTTTCAAACGGGCTTGCTCCAGCATTTTCTCTGAGATGTCTACCAGTGTGACAGACTTGGCCTGCTTGGCTAGAGGCAAGGCTAATAGGCCTGTCCCACCACCGAAATCCAATATTTCCTTGTCTGATAGAAAATCAATCTGTTTTTCAACTGCCGGACAAACCAAGTTTGCAAGAAAGATATTTTTGGGCGAATCAAAGGTTTCTGCTTTGTGATTAAAATCGTGTTTCATGCTTTTAGTTTAACACAAAGAAGTTGAATTGCCTAGGAATTGTCTTTCTTATCTGCCTTATTTTCTGTTTTTGTCTGATTTGGTTCTTGACTTGAATCAGTCGCTACCTGTTGCTTTTTATCCGTTTTCTTTTCCTTGGTTTTCATCGAAGGAAAAAGAAATTCATAGTTGCCCTTATTCATACGAATACTTGTTGCAAAACCTGTTTTCGTATTTTGATAAGTAACTTTTCCTAAGTTAAATACTCGTTCACCACTTTCTTGCTCAGCCTTATCTTTACTTCGCTTGGCCATGGCAAAAGCAGCCAACTTTTCTTTATTTAAGGCAAAGTCTTTGTGATGGGCAACTTGTCGATTCAAATAAAACTGTAGCAATAGACTAAAGATGGCTGCCATAGTAACTGCATATAATAGAACACCTGCCTTAACTTTTTGCTTTTTCCACACGATAGATGAATTCCCTTTCTAAGCCTTTTTGAAATTGGAAGCGAAAGCGAACCAATTGATTTTCCTCTGTAATCTGAGCGAATTTAAGTCCATAAACCATAGGCTGATAGCCCCGGCCACTGCTATCGGTCTTCCGAAAATCATCTAATTTAGACTTGCCTATCGAGATATCCTTACCATCCTGTTTCATGTAGATGCGATTGCCTTCCACCTTTTCAAACTGCGAACGCTCTAACTCCGCCTCCAGTTGATCCACAAACAAGAGCCACTCCTTTTGCTCGCTTTGCTGCTGGTAACGAACTTCTGAAATGAGGAGCTGACTCATAGCTTGAAAAAGGAGCAAGCCTCCGCTAATGACGATAAGGGCAAGCAGAGATTCTAAAAGAGTGAAAGCTCTTACCTTACTGCTCTTTAAGGTCGAGCAACTTCTCTGAACCATGGTAGACCTCCAATCCCTTTTCATTAGCAAATACCTGAATCTCCACTCCATTTACCTTCACTTGATTTTGCCCTGTCTGCAGGGCCATCTTCGCCACACGTAAGACTTCCTCTTTTTGCAAGATTTCTGCCTCTTCTCGTCTATTTTTCTGAATTTGTCCCAAGAGGAGGGTCGCAATGCTGGCAAATATGGCTAGCGCTATTACTGCTTCTAGTAAAATCACTGCCTTAATTTGTTGTTTTCTTAATGCGTTTAATTTTTCCATTTCCTAGATATAATTGATAGCGAATCGCTCCTTTGCTGGTCTGAAATTCAACCTTAGCCAGAGACGAATTGCCCCCAGCTCGGTCAAAATGAATCGTTTGTCCAGATGGTGCCTGAATCCCTTTGGGAACAGTCAACTTCTGACTACCATTGTTGATTGTCTGCCCATCTAAGTTTAAGCTGGTCTTTTGCTGACTCGCAACACTGCGTTTTTGGGTTTCGCGATATAGTTCTTCAAACTCCATAAAGAAAATCTGCTCCTCTACCGCCGCAAAAGTGGACTGGACAGAACCAGACAAGCCTAAACCAAGGATACTCACAAGTCCCAAAACTAAGAGACTTTCCAGCATAGTAAAGGCCTTAATCTGCAACAGTTTGACTTGTTTTTTGTTTTGCATGGTATTCTTTATAAGCCTTGGCTTGCTCAGCTGTGATACGGCCGTCCGCCTGTAATTTACTTAGACTCGCATCTTCATTCTTGTCCAGACTATAGAGTTCTGCCTGACTTTCCACCACCTTAACAACAGCAGCTTTTCCTTTGTCATCAACAGCATCCTTTTGCTTGGTCAAATTAGGCACAAAGAGCAAGAGGAGAACGCTGATGATTAAAAGGACCACCAACATTTCCACGAGAGTAAAGGCTTTCGCCTTGGCTTTTTTCAAATTTGTCATAAGTTTTTTCATTTTAAAAATTTACCTCCATATTTTGATACATGGGCATGAGCATTGCCGCATAAAGTAAAACGATAATCAGGGCCACAAAGATAAAGACCAGTGGCTGTACTAAGTTCATGGTGCGGTTGACTCGGGTAAAAAAGGCTTCCCAAGTTTTTTCAGCATAGATTTCCAACTCACTCCCCAGCTTGGACTTGACTTCTCCATACTCGATGATGAGACTCAACTCCTTCTTAAAGAATGGATATCTCGCTATGGTTTGAGAAAATTCGCGGCCATTTTGCAGGGCTTGAGCTAGATCTTGACCGATTTCTTTAAAAAGCTGAGAACCTTGTTCCTGCATGATCTGAAAAATCTGCGTCAACTCCATTCCCTGTGAAACCATATTGCCCCATTCACGCGCATAATAAGCTGTCAGATAAGTCTGGACAAAGATTCCAAGAAAGGGAATCCGTGCTAACATAGAGAAGACCCGCATCTTAGAACTTCTTTTGTAGAAAGTGAGGGCTAAAAGTAAAGACAGAGAGCAAACCAACACTAGTCCCAGAAAAATTTGTGGCAGATTGCCGATGATTTGGGTGGCGATATTGCTACTGTCCAGTTGAGGCAGCAAGTAGTTTCTCAACCCCAGCATGATTAGCAGGAGAAATCCCAGCAAAATCAAAGGATAAGTCGCCACTTCAATTAACTTTTTCTTGACCTTGGCTAAATTATCCAGATATTCTTCTATCTTTCCCAAACTCAGATGAAGATTCCCGTGCACCTCAGCTAGGGATAATTGGGTCACAATAGCACTTGAAAAGCCCAAGCTGTTCATCATTTCTGAGAAAGATTTCCCCTGAGACAGGCCCTGGTGCATCTGGGCCACATAGTCCTTTTCCAGCAAGGCGCTTCTCCCCAAGAAAGAAATAATTTCTACCAAATGAAAGCCACTGGAAAAGAGGTTGTTAAACAGGGTGATGATTTTCTTCTGCTTAGCTGTAGCTAATTTTTTCCGTTTCAGCTTGAAGACTTGTGATATGTCCATCTTTAAGAAGCTGGTCAATTTTCTCATTCCAACTGTCTGGCTGGTGTTCTTGATAGTCTTTGTTTGCAAAGTCAAGAATTCCTCCTCCCCCGATTAATCTCTGGTAGCAGACTCCTTGCAGGACAACTGCTAGTTCCTCCTCCGTCACACCCAACTCCAGAAGGCGCTCATAAACACCTCGGATACTCTTGGCATGAATGGTTGAAAAGACTGTCGCCCCTGTCAAACTGGCTCTGACAACTGCACGCGCCGTCTCACTATCACGAATTTCACCGATAATCAAGAGATCTGGACGATGTCGGAGAGACAGTTTGATTAGATTTTCATAGGTCAACCCAATTGCTTCATTCAACTGCAACTGCAACATCTCTTCTTGCTTGATCTCGACAGGGTCTTCGATGGACATAACCTGCTGTCCCTTAAAAAGGGATTTGGCCAATTCGTGCATCAGCGTCGTCTTACCACTACCTACTGGACCCGCAAAAAGGTAGAGCCCCCTTTGCCTGTATTGCTCTCCTAACTCCACTAGATCCTGAAACCAAAATCGCAACTCTCTTTCCCCATCGTGCAACAACCGAATGACCAAGCTCTCATGTCCCCGATAATCTCCTACGGTTGACAAGCGCAGAGAAGACACCTTCTCTCCATGCTGGTAGTCGCAAGAACCCAGCTGACTGCGGCGTTTTTCTCCTACATTCATCCCAGCCACAAACTTGAAATGACTAATCACAGCAGCTAAAACATTAAACTCATAGGAGTCAACTAAACACCTCTCATCACCAATTCGCATATGAAGTTCATAAGTAGCTTCCTTGGGAATGAAATAGATATCCTGAGCTCCTTTTTTCTTAGCAGTAGCAATAATTTTCTGTGCAATTTCTTGTACCATACCGCCCTCCTTATCTAACTATTCGCAAAAAAATAAAAAAAGCAACTTAAAAAGTTACTTTTTTATCTCCATTTCATGCGGCAAGAACGGTGTTTTTCTTGACCTGTTTGTTTTTCGTAGCCTGGACGTAGCTTTTCATCGGGGATGACTTGCTCATCCTGTAAAAGAGCCAAAGAATGGTACTGCTGCAAATACTCATCACACTCATCACACCAACGTTGGTCTGCAGGATCCCAAAAAATAGTCATCAGATCACTCCGACTCTTATAAAGAGGATTCTTCTTTTCCAGCTCAAACCAGCATAATTTATAATATTTTAGAGCATCATAGTACTTGTTAAAAGAGCGACTCATAATGACATCTTTTTCCCAACCTTCTATGAACCACCACGGTTCATAGTCCCCATACATTTCTATAACACGATACATTTTCACTACTTCCTTTGTACCGTATATTATAACGAATTTTCTAGAACAATGAAAGGATTTTGCTTCATTATAGAACAATCCTCTAGCTTTCTGAAGATACCTATGAATAGAAAAGCAAAGGCTGAGTCATCACAGCCTCTGCTTTTTACTATGCTTGATAACGTTTCACACCATCTAGGTAGGTTGCTACCAATTCCAAATCTTTATCTAGTACGATAAAGTCAGCATCGTAGCCTTCACGGATTTGTCCACAAACATCATCAATATGAACAGATTTTGCTGGGTTGAAGCTGGCCATCATGACCGCTTCATGTGGATTCGCAATGCCCCATTCGACCACATTCTTCAAACCGTCCTTGAGTTTTAGGATAGAACCCGCCAAATTGCCTGTAGATTTGAGTCGAGCAGTTCCATTGGCAACCACTACTGGGAATTCTCCCAACATGTAGTCTCCATCTTCCAAACCACCAGCTGTCATACAGTCTGTGATAAGGGCGATATTTTCAGTTCCTTTTTGCTTAAGCAAAATGTCACAGGCCTTGGGATCCACATGGTGACCATCACAAATCAATTCAGCGTAAGTATGGGGCAATTCATACATGGCTCCCACCATACCGAGCTCACGGTGAGTCAACCCACGCATTCCGTTGTAGGCATGTACCCAAACGCTTGCTCCAGCATCGACTGCTTTTTTAGCTTCATCAAAAGTCGCATTTGAGTGTCCAAGAGCAACGGTCACTCCTTCACCCGTAATCGTACGAACAAAGTCTTCTACACCTTCGCGTTCTGGCGCAAGGGCGATTTTATTGAGCAGGCCATTAGCTGCTTTTTGCCAAGCACGAAACTCATCTATACGAGGGTCCTTCATATAGGCAGGGTTTTGAGCCCCCTTGTATTTCTCTGTGAAATACGGACCTTCAAAATAGATACCACGAATTTTCGCTCCACTTGCTTCCTGATAACGAGCACCGATATTTTCTGTTACCGCAAGCAATTGCTCATAAGATGAGGTCAAAGTTGTTGGCAAGAAACTCGTTACTCCCATGCTGAGGAGCCCTTCACTCATAGTATGAAGGGTTCCTTCGATATTATTATCCATGACATCCACACCGCCAAAGCCATGAATGTGGGTATCCACAAGTCCTGGAGCAATGCTGTAGCCTGTATAGTCAATGACATCAGCACCTTCAGGAATCTGTTCTACATGCTTTCCAAACTTGCCATCCACAAGTTCCAAGTAACCGCCACGACGAACTCCGTGTGGGTAGAAAAACTGATCCGCTTTAATATAATTAGGCATAATGATAACCTCCTTGATAGATTGATTCTAGAATTTATTATGTCAATTACATTATAAACCTTTCTTTTTCATTTGTAAATGGTATAGACCTTTTTTCTGGAGATATTTTAAAAGAGCTGGATATCTCCAACTCTTTGATTTTATTTTGATTTCACAGGTAGTTCTTGAGCGGCCTTAACAGCAGCTGCAATCGTCTCTGCGTAAAGTTTAGCACCTTCTTCAATCATGTTGCTATCATTTCCAAAGTGGACTTGGTCGGTTCCAGCCCAGATTTCAGGGTGTTCCTTAGCAACCTTATTCCAGTCAGCGATGCTCACGTAAGGATTCTTTTCAGCTAATTCCCGCGCATAAGCCGCATACTGCTCAACTGGTTTGTAAGTCTCCTTGCTCTTGTCACCTTCATAAGGAGTTACAAGAATCAGATGGTGGCCTTTGGGGAGGTTTTTAACTATCGTATCTAAGTCATCTTTGTAATTCTCTGGTCCGTTTACACCCGTTGCAATGACAACTGTTTTTAGAAGTACCTTGTTCTGGCTGTTATTGAGCATGATGTCATTGGCTTGCTTGGTCGTCCGACTAACCTGAGCGTTGATATTTGCTTCAGGAAGGGCCTCTTGTAAGGCTGTATTAGCACGCAAGGCTACCGAATCTCCAATCAGACTCGTTCCCTCAGAAATTCCAAGTCGGCTAGCCTCTGCTTGCTCAGCAAGAGTTTTTGTTTGTCCTATATTGGTCTGGGCTTGCTTGAAACCATTGACCATCAAGTCTGTCTCAAAAGCTCCAACTTGGGGAGCCACAGCTATGATAATCAAGGTAATTAAGGAAAGAACACCAACACCACTAGCACTAATTGGTTTAATATGAGGTAATCGACTAATCTTCCGTATTAAAGGATTGGTCTTACCAGCAATCAATGGCTCAATAATATAGAAGGATAGGATAGCAAAGAAATAGGAAAAGATGATTGTCAGAATAACAGCAGGCAGATTACTCATCAACTGAGAAAAGATAATATAAAAAGGCCAGTGGAAGAGGTAAACCGCGTAGCTGGTATCCGCTAGAAATGTGATTATACGAGGTTCTTGTATCTCAGGCGTTTTCTCATGCAAGACACGCGCAGCAAAAATCATGACAACGGCTGCTAAGCTGGCAAGCAAGAATCCAAACAAGTAAGCGAACAGGTAGGTGAACTTGACAAAGAAAGTCAGAAGCAACAATACCAAGAGACCTGCCGCTAACACCAGTAGATTTTGACGAAGATCCCACGTCCGATCAAATTGCTTTACTAAATCGCTCGTCTGACGAACCCCCACAACCGTCGCTAAAATACTTCCTAAAAAGAAGGGATAGACATGGGTCAGACTTGAAAAGTAGACAGATGAATAGGAACTAGCCATTAGACTACCAATAAACATGGAGAAAAAGCTAATGATAAAAGCTCCCGCAGAAAGGAGAAAGACCATCCCTCTCAATTGGCTACTAGATTTTGAGCGTTTGGATAAGAACCAAACCGCTAAGCCCCAAAGAATATAGTAGTGAACCTCAACAGCCAGACTCCAGTTGTGAACAAAGAGATGCGGAATGAACTGGGATTCATAACTTCCCCCTGTTAACATTTCGTAGAAGTTAGTCATAAAACCGAGAACTCCAGCAATCTGGCCACCAATTCCAGCAACATAGTCTTGACGAACCAAGAAAGTAAAAGGCATGGTCACCAAAACCATCAGCACCACAGGTGGCACGATACGATAAAACCGTCTCTTAAAAAAGCCCAGCAAATCAATCTGGCGTGCCTTCCCAAATTCTTCTAAAAGGAGGGAAGTGATCAAAAATCCTGAAAAAGTAAAAAAGACATCTACCCCAAAGAAGCCTCCAGGAAAGATCGTTTGAAAGAAGTGGTACAAAAGCACCAAAAGTAAACCTGTAATCCTAATCAAGGAAAACCATTTAATACGCATACGAGTCTATTCTCCATTAAATTAGGAAGTAAAACACCACCTAATTTTCATTCCATTATACTCCCTATTCTATCAAAAAAAGAAGAAAAATCCTACGAGAAAACGTAGGATTTTGGCATTCTATTTTTACACTTTAAAAATTGCGTCCTGACTTGTTGTAGCCATATTTTTCCACAAAATATTCACGGAATTCCAAGAGATTGTCATCCATGATGGCTTGACGGACCTGCTTCATCAGATTGAGCAAGAAGTAGAGATTGTGGTAGCTAGTCAAGCGGATACCGAAGGTTTCGTCAGCCTTGAGCAAGTGGCGAAGGTAGGCGCGTGTGTAGTTCTTGCATGTATAGCAATCACACTCAGGATCCAGTGGCGTAAAGTCTTCAGCGAATTGGGCATTCTTGACAACCAAACGACCTTGGCTGGTCATACAGGTGCCATTACGAGCGATACGAGTCGGCAAGACACAGTCAAACATATCCACCCCACGAATGACCCCATCAATCAAGCTATCTGGCGCTCCCACTCCCATCAGGTAGCGAGGTTTATTTTCAGGAAGAAGTTGGGTTGTGAAGTCCAAGACTGCATTCATCTCTTCATGGGTTTCTCCAACGGCTAGTCCACCGATAGAGTAGCCTGGAAAGTCCATGCTAACAAGATCATGAGCCGATTGGCGGCGCAAATCTTCAAATCCTGCCCCCTGCACAATCCCAAACAAGCCTTGGTCATGCGGACGACGATGAGCCTTCAAACCACGCTCAGCCCAACGACTGGTACGCTCAATTGATTTCTTAACGTAATCATAGGGTTGGTAAAACTGAGGACATTCGTCAAAGGACATCATGATGTCTGAGCCTAGATTGTTCTGAATAGAGATGGCTTTTTCTGGGGATAGGAACATTTTGGAACCATTGAGATGGTTTTTAAAGGTTACCCCTTCTTCTGTGATATTTCGACTATCTGCTAGGGAATAAACTTGAAAACCACCACTATCCGTCAGGATTGGCTGGTCCCAGTTCATGAACTTGTGGAGACCGCCTGCGCGTGCGATGAGTTCATCTCCTGGACGAAGCCACAGATGATAGGTATTAGAGAGGATAATCCCTGATCCCATCTCCTTCAACTCTTCTGGTGACTGGGTTTTTACAGTAGCTTGGGTCCCAACCGGCATAAACATAGGCGTTGGAAAAGTACCGTGCGGGGTGATGATTTCTCCCAGACGAGCTCCCGTGTGTTTTTCTTTCTTAATCAAACGGTATTTGATTGGTGAATCTGACATTTTCTACCTCCGAAGCTGGGAAAGACAGTCCCAGTTCATACTTTGTGCCCAAAGGCATACTGTATGATTTTATCAAAAAAACTAGGAACTGTCACGAACTATGGTATAATGAGAGAATGAAATACCCAAAAATTGATTTAAAAACCATTCGTCTGCAGACTAGGCAATTTCAGGCTGAAAATCCCCGCCTCTTTCTCGTCTATCTCTTACCTAGCATACTGGTCATCTTATCAGGCTTTCTCAACCCCTTGGCTCGTCTCCAGGAAAGTGTTTTAGAGCAATCCTTTTTCAGCATGCTGGCGCAAGTGCTCCAAACCTATCTCTTCCCACTAGTGGTTTCTTTTGTGAGCACGATTTTTCTAGCAGGTGCTGCTTTTGCGACACTCCGACTCTTCAAGGATCCTGATACGGAACTCTCAGTAAAATCAAGCCTGACCCTCTTTGCTGAAGAGCGCTTCTCGCAAACCTTCCTAACTCTGCTCCTCAAACGTTTCTACCTTTTTTTATGGAGTATTCCAAACTTAGTAGGCGTTTATTTTCTCTTTTATAGCAATCTATTGGCTAGGAGATTTGTTGCCCTACATCCTGAATTTCCAAAATTAGACCTCTCATCCGTTGAAACCGAGCAATTCCTTATGACCTTTGGACTCTACTTTTTCGCGAGCCTCATCTTGATGATTGTGGGCAATCTCCTCTACGTACCGCAACATTATGCCTACTCGCAGGTAGAATTCCTCCTCTGCGACACTCTGGATTTAGGACAGGCTAAACCAAGTCAAATCCTGAAAACCGGCCGTTTCTTGATGAAAGGTTATAAATTCCAGCGTTTTGTCCTCGACTTACAACTACTCCCTTGGTACTTCCTCAACTGGATCACCTTTGGAATTGCTAGCTTTTCAATCCTTCCCTATATCCAGAACAATCACATCTTCTTTTACAGAGCCCTACTAGCCCGTAAACGTCGAAATGGATAAGAGAATACAAAAACCAGCGTCGTTCAGGACGCTGGTTTTCTTATTTCAAAAGTAACACACTCAGCAGAGTCAAAATAGCAGGCCCGCCTTGCTTCAGAATAATCTTCTTGTCTGCTGTTAGAGAACCATAGGTCGCTGCACCAAGCACAAATAAAACAAAGATACTCACAATTTCCAAACTTTGCGAAAAATAAATCCCATACAAGAGAAAGACACCCAGCAAAGCATTATAAATCCCTTGATTTTTAAACAGTGAACTCACTGAAGGACGAGCCAGTTCTTCCTTATCCATATTAAATACGCGACTAGTAGTATCTGATTGCGTAGCCACACTTTCCAAATAAAAAATGTAAAAATGTTCGAGAGCAACAAGGGTTGCTAAAATAGTAGTAATGATTGACATCGTTTTCTCCTTAAAATTCTATTTTTTCTAGACCTGACACTAGTTTCGTCAGTAAAGTTGTCAGCTCTTTCTGCTCGGCTGTCGATAAGATGCTCTCCATCTGTCCCTTCACTCGCAAATGATGTTTAGGCGGACTGACTAAGAGTTGATTCTTAGCTTCTTGGGTTAATTCAACTAAGACTTCTCGCTGATTGGCCGGATTACGCTTGCGACTGACATAGCCCTCTGACTCTAGTATCTTAAAATGACGGGTCAAGGCCGCCTGGTCGATTTGCAACTTCTCCTGAACGGCAATCTGGTTGCAGGGTGACTGCTGCAGTAAAAACTGCAAGATTTGATAGCGGGTCAAACTAATTCCCAATTGTTTCTCAAAAAGTTGGGTGATCATCTGATCTGTTAAATGGAGCTGGTACAGTAAGTCGTTAATTTTTTTCATTTCTACCTCCTTGCGTACACTTGATTTATCAACTATTGACTTATCAAGTATATTACAGAAAGATTAAAAACGCAACCATTTTGCTTACTCACGAAAAATAGCCTCTTGGTTTCAAACCCAAAAGGCTATTATTTCTATATTCTAGATAAAATCCAGCACTAACCTACCAAATCTGCTCGAAGGATTTCTCCCTCTTTATCAATGACAACTTCGATGGCATGGCCTGCAAAAATTTCCTCGCTATCATCATAGTAGAGGGTCAATTCCCCGTCTTCGTTGATCGATAGTTCACTCAAGGAAAGAGAGTTGGTAAAATACTCTTCTGTTAACTCCACATCATTTTCATCTGAATCTATCCAGTCTTGAGCTGTTTCCCACAGTTCTTTGACAATATAGTCTTTAATCCGAGTATCTTGAACTTGGAAAGTTCCCATAAATTTCTTTAGATCATCAAAAGAACTTGGAGGGAGACTTTCATCTGCACTCGCAGCAAAGATAGCATGAATCTTACCACCCTCGTAAGTGATAAATCCTTCAAACCAAGAATAGGCTCTGTTTAAGGTGAATTCACCAATATCGTCTTTTATGATGACCGGTTTTTGATAGCTTTCAATCAAAGTCTCTAATCTAGTATCCGTGGATTGGTCATCTAAATATCCCAGCAAATGGTAGCAGTTATTGGCTACTTCTGACATATATGGCTCTAGTTCCATGAAGGGGCGTTTTTGACATTTGATCCGATGAATTTTGTAGGGTTCAAAACTAAAGCCCCATCTCTTTTCTTCAAATTCCTCAGGAGTCAGGACCCATTCCAAACGTCCTTCAAGTTCAGAGAATTTCTGGGTTGCGACATTGACGCTAGCTTTAAAATGAACGGACGGCATTTTACAACCATCTTTTAAAGAAGCAGCCCCATTTACATTTTGGAGGGTAAAAATCAAGAGCTCAACAATTTCTCCGCAAAATTCCTGTTCAAAATCATCTCTTGTTTTCTCAAATGGAGTTTTTAATCGTTTTGTCATTCACTTCATCCTTTCTCCCTGCTTTTAATGCCCTAGCATTATTTTGTATACGGTTACATTTTATCATGTTTTAGATTTCATTTCACTTATTAATACTATTTTTACAAAAGAAGAAGCGGGAACTAAACCAGTTCCCAACTTCCATTTTAATGATTAGTTCATTGAAACGTGAACGTGGTCATAGTGGTTTTCGGTCACACTACCACGGTCTGGCATTGGATTCCATGTATAGGCAGGCCCATATTTGCTATCGTATGGAGCGTAGAAACGTTGTTTCCAGATGATGTAGTTGATACCACGGCTAGCCATGTTTTGGACCGCGTATTCCGCGATTTGGTCACCGAGTGCTGAACTCACTGGAACCATAAAGTCGATGGCCAAACCTTTACCATGGTCACCACTGTCACCAGGACGGTAGCCACTAAAGGATGTAATTCCAAACAAATTCGCTATTTCTTCTTTAAAGGCTGCCGTCTGTGGTTGAAGACCAGCATTCTCAGACTTGGCTACAGCAAGTCCTGCATAGTCAGGAGCCGCTGGAGCAGTATACGTTCTTGAAGGAGTTTGGCTTTGCTCTGCTTGATAAGTCGAAGTTGTAGTGTCAGAATTTGTTGTTGATTCTGTTGCACTTGTTCCTCTTGTATCAGCAGGCGTTTCCGTTACTGATGCAGCTGCTACTGATGTTTCCGCCGAAGTCGTCGCTTCCGTTGCTTCGGTAGCTGAAGTCTCTGCTTGAGGAGCTTCTTCAACTGGACTAGTAGTTTCAGTTGTTTCTGCCACCGGTGCTGCCGCTGGAGTTGTTTCTGCTGTTTCTTCTGCCACAGGTGCTTCTGTAGATGGTGTCTCTTCAGTAGTGGTCACTGTCTCAGAAACTTCTGAACTTTGCGCTACTTCCGTTGGTTTTTCAGTCTCCGTTGCACTTGGTACTTCCTCAATTGGTTGAGAAAGGTCTTCCACTTGAATCGTCTCTTCATCAACTGTCACTTGGTTGGTCGTTAAATCAGCTGTCGCAGTCGTCACTTCTTCACTAGAATCTGCTTGAGGAGTTTTAATTTCAACTTCCGTCACCTCTTCTGCCTCATTGACAGTTGTAGTGAGAACAGTATCTGGGAAAATCAAGTCCATATTGGTGATTTTGTTCAAATTAGCAAGAACTGTCACATCTACTCCCAAAGCTTCTGCAATCGTGCTCAGAGTATCACCATACTGAACTGTATAGCTGTTTTTGTTCTCGTTTTTCGTCACGTCATTTTGGATTTGCTCAACGGTACGTGCTGTCCATGTGATTTCTTCCGCTTGAGTTGCCAAAACTGGGGCAAGGGACAAGGCTACTGTTGAGGCAAAAATAATTCTTTTCTTCATTCGTTCCTATTCCTTTCAAATGAGTACCTGTCTATCATAACATAAAAAAAGCAGAAAAAAAGCCCTCTCGGGCCTATTTAACAGAACTGTCCATTTCTTGTAATAAACTAGATTACTTGAAATAGTTTGTTAGGTTTCTGTCACGCAACTGACAAAGTTTTTTATTCCCCAGCTTCAAAAATGCGGGGAATATCTGCTAGTACTTGAATTCTCTGATTCCCTTCATAAGACGACTCTAAAAAGTTAATGCTTTGAATCCCACTATTCTGGGCAAATTCCACATCTAAAGTCCGATCCCCTATATAATAGATAGTCCTAGGATCCAACTCATATTTGTCTAGCAAATATGTAGCCGCTTCTGGACTTGGTTTCCGTGAAAAGCCACTCTGATTAGTTAAAATTTCTGTAAAATAGGATTCCAATCCCAAGTCTCTTAGAATGGTATAAGCATTGTCTCCTTTATGGGTATAAATAAACTGCAGAATCCCTACTTCATCTGCCCAAGCCAACACTTCACGCGAACCTGACATCAAAACTACCTGGGCATTCTTCTCAGCCAAACTCTGGGCACGCACCTGATTGAGCACTTCCTTATCCAGATTTCTCTCTTCTGCCACCTGCTCCAGCAAATCCTGCACAGAATACCTGAGGATAAACTCTCTCACTTTCTCCTTATCATAAGGAACAGAAAACTGAGCAAAGGTCTCTTCAATCCCAGACAAAATCGCTTCATAAGAGTCCAATAAGGTCCCGTCTAAATCCCAAATAAAAGCTGTTTTTTGCATTTCCTATCCTTTCAAACTCATATAATGCTGGTAACGGTAGCGTAGAAATAACCAACGAAAACCATTATCCAAAAGGGTTCCTGCCCAAATACCTGGCAAGCCCCAGCCAAGAACAATCCCCATCAGATAGGCTGTCCCAATGCGGATACACCACATTCCGATACTTGTCGCATAAAAGGGGAGGCGAGCATTTCCCAAGCCCTGCCAAACCGTCGTATAAATAACTGTCCCTGTCGCCATGGGAGTCCCTAGCAGTGAAAAGAGTGCCACCAAAACGCTAGCTTCGACCGCAACAGGATCCGTCGTATAGAGATGTGTCAGTGGAATTCCCAAGGCATAGATGCTGAGTGTCAAGGGCAACATAAGGACGAAAGAAAGCCAAAAGGTTTGTTTGCTTACCTCGTCTACTCTTTTCCAGTTATTCTCTCCAACTGCTCGAGCCACCTGCATGACCGTTGCCGTAGCGACGCCAAAGGCAGGCATGTAGTTAAACTGGGTCAGGACTTCTCCGACTGCATTTCCAGCTACTGCCTCCGTCCCAAAAGAAACAACCAAGGCAATGATGGCGACATCTCCAGCCCTCATCATGAGGCGTTCTCCCGCCGCCGGTATAGCCAAAGTCAACAAATCCTTATCTAGACCAAAAGACGGCTTCTCACAAGGCAGTTTTAATTGCGACCATAAAATCACCAGACCAACCAAGCGAGACAGAATAGTCCCCCATGCAACACCAGCTATGCCCATATCAAGGACAAAAATCGCTAGACTTGAAAAGAGAATATTCAAGGCATTGGATAAAAAACTAACATAGAGGGGTAGACGCGGATTATGCGTTGCACGAATCAAGGCGCCCAAACTGGTCATAAAACCCAGAAGAACAATCGATCCGCCTACCAAAGATAGGTAGAGTCCACCACTCTCAGCCACCTCCTGCTCAGTTCCCAAGAGTCCTATCATCTCTTGCCCAGCAAAGATGGACAAGGCCCCTAAAAGCAAACTCAACAGCAAGGTAATCTTCAGCGCTTCTGTCACGTGATAAGCCAACTTGGACTGATCTTTCTGCCCCATACTTTTTGAAATAACACTGGAAATAGCAGCTCCCAGAGCGATGAAAATGGCCTGGTAAATCGTGATAATATTGCCAGCTACTGAAACACCTGAAATAGCGATTAAGCCCAAGTGAGCGACTAAGTAACTATCCACCATCCCCATGAGCATCTGCAAAAAGTTTTCACCCATAGCTGGCAAGGCAATGTTGAGAATATCTTTATTTTTCTTAAACAATCCTTCCTCCTGATGAAAAGAAACTCAGTTGATTTCCCAACCGAGTTTACTTCCTCTGTCTTAAAGTCCTAGATAAGCCTCAACCGCTGCTTGCATGTCAGCAGCTGCCACTGTTGTCTTGTGACGAACAGGAGCTGTTTCGAGGCCATCAACCGCTGGTGGCACTGCCACTCCTGAAATGTCATGTAATTGAGCCAAGGCTTCAAAGTCAGTTAAGCCTGCTTTTCCTGTTACAGCTTCTACTGCGACCACTGGGAACTTGTATGGACTAGCTGTTGACGCAATCACTGTCTTAGCCGCATCGCCAGTAGCCACTTGGTATTTTCTATAAACAGCTGAGGCAACCGCCGTATGTGGATCCTCAATATAGGCATCTGTATCATAAACACGCTTGATTTCTGCCGCAGTTTCTTCCTCAGTCGCATATTCAGCTGCAAAGAGTTCCAAAATCGCTGCATCAAAGTCTGTCAATTCATATTGTCCTTGTGTATTCAAGGCATTCATGAGTTCAGTTGTCTTAACCGCATCATTCCCCAAAAGATGGAAAATCAAACGCTCCAAGTTTGAAGAGACCAAGATATCCATAGATGGACTAGTTGTTACCTTAAACTCACGTTTCTTGTCGTAAATACGTGTCTTGAAGAAGTCTGTCAAAACATTGTTGTCATTTGAAGCGCAGATCAATTTACCAACTGGCAGACCAATTTGCTTGGCATAAAAGGCAGCTAAGATATTGCCGAAGTTCCCTGTTGGTACTGTGAAGTTGACCTTTTCACCAGCCACAATCTCACCAGACTTAACCAACTGGGCATAGGCATAGACATAATAAACAACCTGTGGTACCAAACGACCGATGTTCATAGAGTTAGCTGATGAAAATTGCAACTTGTTCGCTGCCAATTTTTCACGGAGAGCTACATCGTTAAACATATGTTTCACATTTGTTTGCGCATCATCAAAGTTTCCATCAATAGCGATAACATGAGTATTGTCTCCAGTTTGAGTGGTCATTTGCAACTCTTGTACCTTGCTGACACCGTCTTTTGGATAAAAGACGATAATCTCCGTACCAGGGACATCTGCAAACCCCGCCATAGCCGCTTTTCCAGTATCACCCGATGTCGCTGTCAAAATGACGATTTTGTTCTCCAAACCATGCTTTTTAGCGGCTGTCGTCATAAAATATGGCAAGATAGACAAGGCCATATCCTTAAAGGCAATCGTTGAACCATGGAACAATTCCAAGTTGTATTGCCCATCCAGTTTCACCAATGGCGCAATCGCTGGAGTATCAAACTTGCTATCATAGGCATTGTTGATACAGTAGTCCAACTCCTCAGCTGTAAAGTCATCTAAAAATGCTGATAAAACTAATTTAGCCACTTCTTGGTAAGAAGAATCTTTTAATGTGTCAAAGTCCAAATCCACCTTTGGATAAGTAAGCGGTGTAAATAGACCACCATCCGTCGCCAGACCTTGCAAAATAGCTTGGCTGGCAGTTACTGTATTATTCGCATCGCGCGTTGATTGATAAACTAATGTCATGAATCTCTATCCTTTATCTATAGTCTCTTCCATTATATCATGATTTTTCAGAAAATTCTCCCTTTATAAGAGAAATTATAGTCCCAATTCTTTCTTCAAAGGCTGTAAATAGGTCATTTCTTGTTTGCCTCTCTTCTCCAAACCTTCCTCAGCTAGAAGGAGTATGCCTTTTGAAAACTCGACAATTGCAGTTTCTTCCTCATCTGTTAGCCTTTTCTTAGAAAATTGTCGCCTCAATGACTTGTAATCACGACCAAATGTGGTAAAAAATGGAGCCTTTTGCAAGTAAGCTTCTAACTTGTCTAAATTAAGCAACAAGCCCAAGTGAAAAGCCGTCGCAGCAAAGGTACGATTCAAGGGTTGCGTACATACACTACGAAACTCGATAGTCCCTCTAGTTGTCAAATCTTGGTACTGGTAACTACGGTGAGTTTGGAAATCTTCCTCCTGAGGATAAAGAAGAATCTCTTTTCCATCAAGGGCGAAGGCGTGAATTTCCGGGGTTCCTAAGTAATCTTTTGCTCGAATTGGATAAAAATAATAGGTTTCGCCATCACGCTCCGCTGTGAAAATCGCAGAATGATTTAGGTAGTCAAAAAAATCATCCTCATCCTTAAAGAGTCTAGCATTGACACCTACATTCTCTGGATAGATCCCATGCATAGATTTTTCCCAAAAAATATCTCTTGAAACTTTGGTATCCCAGTCTGCCCCCGAAAACACAGAATTGGCAAATAAATAGGCTTTTGCTGCTTCAATTTGCGTAAAAGCATTGATAACACGAAGGTAGTTGGACCTTGAAACGTCCAGTTGAACTTGACTCCCACAGATAAAAGCACCATATTGCGGGTAATCGTGTAAATCCGTTCTTGGAACGGTTCTGCTCAACTTCAAATAGTTCATCAACATCTGATAGCGTGGATAAGCTACTGGTTGATTCTCGTTCTCCTCCCAGTATGGGTGGATACCAGAACCAACAATTGCATGATTAGATTCAGCCAACTTTTTCTGAATCAAATCCATGTAATCTTTAAAACGCTCTTCAACCTCTTGGATGGATTTAGCCCTACCAAAGGCAAACTCAACGGTCGTATAAGCAACTTCAAATAAGATTGTATCCTGACTGATCGGATCTAGTAACTGAATTGGATTTCCAAAGTCATCTACTTTTTCGATAGTAAAACCCAGAACTGATGGTAAATACCGAAAGAGATCCTTTACAACCTCACTATCTGTAGCATTCCCCTCTAAATTGATAACAGGATACTCCAGCTCAATTCCCACAAATAAATCAGGTTTCTCTTTCATATTTTCTAAGTAGCGCTTCTTAAGCAAGTCAACCGAACGAGACATTAACCACCAAACTCTTTCATAATCTACATAAAATGTGAATAAGTAATATTATACCAAAAACACACTAAAAATGATTAGAATAAGAAGAAAAAGATAATTCATCAGTTATCTGTACTTAAAGAAAAATATCAAAATCTTCACTAAATCAAAAAACAAGGTCCGAAAACCTTGTCGTTATTACTATACCGGCGGCCGGGGTCGAACCGGCACGTCCTTGCGGACACTGGATTTTGAGTTTGGCTCTTACCGTTTTATAAGTATGTGAAGCCTTTCAAATAGCCTTTTTAAGAAGATACCTCTATCGCAAAAACGATAGTTTTTTTATTTTTAGTAACTTTTTAGGATTTACTTTTCCTCAATCTATCCATTATTTCTTTACTTAACTTGTCGATATCATCGTCAGTACCAAGTTCTTCTCCAAATAACTTACTAAAAGTAAAAGATTTATAGACTTTGTCACGACTTTTCTCAGTACCATCATCAAGTAGTTTTAGATAATGTTGAAAATCTTTAATTACTCTTTGTTTTACTGTTTCAAAGTCTTCATCTTCAGTAACTGAATAATTGACAGGTTGCCATTCACTATATCCCATTTTATCTAACCTTTCATCATTTTTCAAATAAGTAGATTATACCATACGCGTATAGAATTTTTTATTTTTTTAGGTGTTATGGGTTGACAAGTATGCATAGAAAAATTATAATAGTTATAAACATGGTTATAATGTTGAAAGGAAAAATTATGGCAAGAGGTAAACCAGTTCCAGCAAGTAGCATGTTTGATAATCCTACAAATATATCAGCAGTTGTAGATAAATCAACCAAGTTAAATTTGGAAATCATTGCAGGAGAACTAGTGAGAAATTTAGGTTATCCCCCAACTCAAGGGCAGGTAATAGATTTCCTTGCTAAGTTTTATCTTGAAAACACTCAAAAATAGACGACATCTGTATCGTTTATTTTTTAAAAAGAATAACCACGTTTATATTTTTTAAATTTTTTCAATAAAAGGAGAACTGATATGACTAATTTATCTTTATTGACTGCAAACCTTGATTATCGTGGCTCTGGTGGACCATATAAGGATAGAACTTCTACTAAGATAGCTGATTATTTATTATCACAAAACCCTACTTTCATAGCATTACAAGAAGCTGGAGGCACCCAACCATCAACAAAGCCTCGCTACTTAAATGTTGATGAATATCAGAAATTTTTGTTAGCCGAAAAGTTAGCAAAAGAACTTGATACAGAATTGAGAAAGCGTGGATATGGGGTTATTTATCCTAAGTCTGATAAATCTAATGCTGTAAGTACTAGACTTTTCTATTTTAGTGACAATATCGAACTCATCAAAGAACTTCCTCCTATTTATGATGACTTCTATTGTAGACAAAGTGGTGGTCTGTTTAAAATTAATAATAAAACTATCGCGGTCTTTTCTCTCCACTTTCCTCTTTTTGAAAATCGCCCCGTAGAAAAAAAAGAAATGTGGGATAAATATATTCAATTTGCTTCCCAAGCAAGCAAATTGTATGACCATATTATCTTGGCAGGTGATTTCAATGAAAGTCCAAATAATGAAACGACTTTCCCCGATAAGATAGTTGAAATGGAGCAATACATGGTAAATGCTAGCCGAGATTTACCGACTTGGAGTAATAAGAAACTTGACCATATTTTCATTACACCAAATAGCAAAATTGAAAACTATTCGACACTTGATAATCATTTTAGTGACCATAAAGCACTACAAGTAACTTTTACAGTTTAGGAGTTTTTAAATGAAACTATTTAGATTAAGAACAATAGCAGATTTAACAAGAAATTATATCATTTCAAGTAGCAGATTAAGGGTGGCTCATTGGTCAATACTGGTACTTTCTATCTGTACTCTGCTTACTATAATTGCAAATATTAGAGCTCCTGACCTTACTAAAATCCATTTATCTTTTTAATTGGTTGTATAGATACATTAATTTCTGAGAGGAATGAAGATGAAAATACTGAAACTGAGCAAATCTGTGAAAGTAAAAGTTAATCCCTATGTTATTACTTCTCGTAGACTTTTTCTTAGTAGAATAGGAACTGAATTGTTAGTAGGCCTCTTATTGATAAATACTTGGTTTTCAATCCCCTTTATACCTTTTGGATTGATTATGTCAAGTTTTTTTACAGGCCTTATTATTCTTGTAGAAAAATTTTTTAGGTCTACTTTTATTAAAAAAATTCAAAGTATATTGTACGTCAGAGAATCTCTATTTGATATGCTAATAAGTCTAAATTTATATGAAGAAAGTAACAATCTAGTAATCAATAGCGCAACATTGAACTTCGAAATCACGCCTAATAATGATGTAATGGTTAAAGTACCTCTGTTTGGGAATAAATTTTTAAAACTTCTTAAAAATCTAGAGGAGTATCTTATACCAACCTTAGGGTTGCCTTTAATATCAAAACAAGAATTCCCTGATTGTGTTATTTATAAACTCGGTCACACAGAAAAAATTGAACAGTATGTTTTAAATGCCCACACATTGACTAAAGAATTTTTTGAAGATATTCCTACTCCAATAATCAAGCTATCAAATACCCAACAATTCTCTCTGAAATCGAATACTAATATCGGTATTTATGGACGCACTGGAACAGGCAAAACAATAGCCTTACAATGGTACTTATTTAACGCACTGGCTAAAGGTTGTGGTAGTGATGATGATACTTATTTAGGTATAGTTGATGGTAAGGCTGCCGATTTATATCGTATTGGTGAACTTCTTCACGAAGAACTGGGAGAACAAGTGGCAGTAGGCTCTTCACCCCAAATGCTAGCAAAATTATCGAGAAAATTTATAGAGATTATGGATGCAAGGTTTGAAATTATCAAACAGAATAGTTCATTAAATGCTGATGCATATGACCTGGGCATGATGACACCTAATTTTCTATTTGTCGATGAGCTTGCTTCTATTCGTGATTCTTGTGGCTCTAGCAAACAAGGTAAAGAGTTATGGAACGAAATTTTGCAAAACTTGGGTTTGATTGCTCGTAAAGGAAGACAGGCTGGTTGTCACTTACTATTATCTACGCAAGACCCTAATGCTGAGAATATTCCGGTAGAATTGAGAAACCAAATATCTGCGGTATTATATCTTGGGAATCCAGGAAGTGACCGTCTAAGAATGGCTTTTTCTATGTGTGAATTGGAAAATGTTCCTACTGTATCCGATAGAAAAGGAGAGGCTCTCTTTTATGCTGACGGTCTGAATTCTGTGGAACCTGTACTGACAATAGTTCCATTCGTTGATGTTAAAACAAAACGAGAATTTTTGCAGGTAGTTAGAAACATACTACCAGTCCACTAATAGCGGTCTTTTTCTCTGTTGGAATAGGTATTCTTTCCAACAGAGAAAAAGAGCAAACCGACTGCTTTGGCAGGAGGTAAAAAAGAAAGGAAACTATCTATGAAATTAAATGACTTTTTGAAAATTGAGCTCCTTGGTAATCGTTTCTTTGCCGTAAAAGGATATACTGAAGTTTTAGACCGTGAAACCAGTAAACCTACCGCATTACGTCTAAATGTGTCAATTCAAGATGAAAATAGCGATTTTTTCATGGAGATGATACAGGTCAAGGTTAATACTCTCACTCCTACTGCTTCTGTACAAGATATGGCAAACAACAAAACCTGCCCTGTTATATTAAAAGATTTGAATGTTGGTCAGTATAACGGAAACCTTTGGTTCTCATGCTCTGATGTGCTCCCTCTAACAAAATAAGATTCTATGGCTAAAATTTACGCAATTTCTGACATACATGGATATTTAGATGAGTTCATAAAAGCTCTCAACAAAGTAGAGTTATCTGATAAAGATAACAGACTTATCTTACTTGGAGACTATATTGATAACGGTTCTAAATCTTTTCAAGTGTTGTCTAAAATTATAGAGCTAGAAGAAGTGTACTCTGGGCAAATCATCACCCTATTTGGCAATCATGAGGAATGGTTCTACGACTGGTTAATACCAGAAACTCCTACTGCTTCTGCATTCGGAGAAACGATACAAAGTTTCTTTTCTCCAGAAGAGTTGAAAGAAATCTTAGTCTCTAATCCCAATAACTTTGAAATTGCTATTAGAAATGCAATCAAAACGAAAACTAAATTTATAGACTGGTTTAAAGAGCGATACAAGGATAAACGCTATTACGAGACTGATAATCAAATTTTTGTTCATGCAGGTATTGAAGAAGAAGCTGGTGACCTGTGGGAGGAGTTGACAAGTCCAGAAACATTTACCAATAAATTTCCAGTAACAACAGGTGCTTTCATCAAAGATGTCATTTCAGGTCATATCGCTTCTCATCAAGTTGCAAGAGATGATAGCTATCTTGGAAAAGTGTATTACAACCAGAATCATTACTTCATTGATGGGGATGTAAATCATAGCAAAACAATACCTGTTCTTTGCTATGATACAATTACCAAGAAATATTATTTTCTATAACTTTTAATCATGTGATCATAGGCAAAACTGCCGACTGGAGGTCGGCAAGCTGGAAGCGTGTTTAGCAGAGCGGTGCTTAGGTCACATGATAAAAGTTAGGAGGAGCTTTGCTCCTCCTAGTTTATTTATTATATAGACAATCTTTTGGCGAAAGCCAATCTAAAAGGAACTATTTTTTATGACTTCGTACAATAAAAAAATAGTCCGCACTTCTTCCTATATTGAAATTTGGGAATATGAAAAGCCAATATTTTCAAAAGGAAAATCAATCGATATTAATACTGAAAGCAAGGAAAAAACAAAACGCAGAAAATTTGATGAACTAAAACCTGAAGAACAAGAACAACGTCTTGAACGTATGAAGAAAACTCGCTTAGAAGCAAAGTGGAACTTACTCCGCCTAGTCGATTGTAATTTTGATGATACGACTTCTTTTCTCACATTAACCACCAAAGAAAATATCAGCGATAGAAACCATTTCAAAGACTTACTAAAAACATTTATCAAACGCTTTAACTATCACATATTTAAGACAAAGAAAAGCCAATTAAGGTATATAGCAGTATTAGAAAAACAAAAACGTGGAGCATGGCACGCTCATATCCTGCTTTTCAGCGTTCCCTATATCCCACATAGTCAACTATTAAAACTTTGGGGGCATGGAGCAGTACGGATAAATAAAGTTGATGTCGACAGCAAAGAAAACCGCGGTCGATATGTTACAAAATATTTTGAAAAAGGTATCGGACAAGAGCTATTAGAAAATTTTGGAAAACAAGCTTATCTGTCATCTCGCAACTTGAAAAAACCTGATGAAGATAAGTTTTATACATACGAAACATTTGAATATGACAGCTCAACTGTCCTATATGAAACAGAGTACACGAGTAAAGTCTATAAAGACGGTCAGTATTTTGATAATCATGTAAAGTACAAGAAAATAAGACTAGATGAATAAAGGAGTAAGTCACATGATAGCAACTGTTACTAAGAATGACCTAGTTGCCCTCGGATTCTCTGAGGGAACATCTAAACGTATTATCCGACAAGGAAAAGAACTTCTAGTAGCACGAGGATTTAGGGTGTATCAAAACAAACGGATTGGAACTATACCTGCTACTATAGCTACTGAACTGCTCGGGTTTGATGTTCAAAATATCCCACTTACTAGGGGGTAACAGATGGCAATACGAAAAGACAAAGACAATAGCTGGATAGTTGACATCAGTAATGGTTTCGACCCTATCACGTTAAAGCAACGTAGAATTGTTAGAAAAGGATTTAAGACCAAGAAAGAAGCCACCGAAGCAGAACACTACCTACGAAGTGTAGAGCTAAAAGAACGCTTCTACGGAGCAAAAATAACTGTTCCCATGCTTTATGACATGTTGAAAGAAGAAGACAGCATAAACCATAGAAAAACAAGCTATATCAATACTCAAGAGAATAACTACAACAAGCATATCAGAGAGTATTTTATAAACGTGGATAATGTTGGAAAACTGACCTATGAAGATATCTATCAATTTAGAGAACAACTCCGTCAAAAAATAGCACAAAATTCAGATAAACCCTTAAGCATAAATACCATCAATAAAATCATGATTTTACTCAAAAAAATTTTTGATGTAGGTTTGCGAAAAGGTTATTACACTACAAATCCTGTAAAGTTACTAAAAAAATTACCAATTGAAAAAACTAAAATGCAATTCTGGACAATTGCAGAGTTTCAACAATTTTTAAAACTCTTTGAGGTTGATGAATACAATATAAAATTATTGTTCACCGTCCTCTTTTTCACAGGACTACGGCTCGGTGAAGCACTCGCACTCACTTGGCAAGACGTAGATTTTACTAGTAATACAATCCATGTCACTAAATCTACTTACGTAAATAAAGGTATCAGCCATATCAGTACAACAAAGACTAAGGCAGGTACTAGAAGAATTATCATCAATAAAAAATTAAGTCAAGAGCTGGAAACTTGGCAGAAGAAACAAGCAAAACAATTACAACAATTCTCAAATGACATAACTACACTACAGGTATTTCAAAATAGCCCAATCATCATTACTAAGGACGCTATTGAAAAACAGTATAAGAAAATCCTTGAACGTGATAACACATTAAAAAAGATACGCATACACGATTTTAGACACTCACATGCTTCTCTTTTAATCAATAATGGAGAAGATTACCTAGTGGTTAAAGAACGCTTAGGACACGCTTCTATAACCACCACAATCGATACATATTCGCACTTATATCCAAGCAAACAGAAAGACCTAGCAGACAAACTAGATGATTTATTGTAAAGTAGCTTGCATTTTAAAAAACTAAAATATAGAATAAAGATATGGATAAAATACAAAAATCAGTAAGCCAACAGGCTTATGAAGTAGCTAAAAAAGCTCATTTAGGACAGGTTGATAAAGCAGGTGTTGACTATATTAAACACCCGAAGACCGTTGCAAGTTTTGTAGAAACTGATGAGGAAAAAGCGGTTGCTTATCTTCATGATGTTGTAGAAGATACTAAACTAACCCTACTAGACCTAGAAGAGCTAGGCTTTTCAAAGACGATTATAGAAGCCGTTGATATACTTACAAAGAAAAAAGGACAGGATTATCAATCATATCTCAACCTAGTAAAGACAAATGAACTCGCTAGGGTTGTAAAATTGGCTGACCTACGTCATAATTCAGATTTAACACGACTTTCAAAGATAACTACAAAGGATATAGAGAGAAATAAAAAATATCGTTCTGCTATCGCTTTTCTAAGCCAAGTAGAAAAAAATAGTAATTTTTAGTAACTCAATCAAGAACGGTTCAAAATATAAAAGAAAAGACAAGGCTTAGAAACCTTGTCTTTATTACTATACCGGCGGCCGGGGTCGAACCGGCACGTCCTTGCGGACACTGGATTTTGAGTCCAGCGCGTCTGCCAATTCCGCCACGCCGGCAAATAGTAACTGGGGTAGCTGGATTCGAACCAACGCATGAGGGAGTCAAAGTCCCTTGCCTTACCGCTTGGCTATACCCCAATAATATAAAATAGGCGAGTGATGGGGATCGAACCCACGCATGCCAGAGCCACAATCTGGTGTGTTAACCACTTCACCACACCCGCCATAATTCTATAAACACGGGCAGTAGGAATTGAACCCACACTGAAGGTTTTGGAGACCTTAGTTCTACCTTTAAACTATGCCCGTAACTAAAGGAATGGAAGGGGAGGGATTCGAACCCCCGAACCCGAAGGAGCGGATTTACAGTCCGCCGCGTTTAGCCTCTTCGCTACCCTTCCTAGTCATAAGTATATGGCGCGAGACGGAATCGAACCGCCGACACATGGAGCTTCAATCCATTGCTCTACCAACTGAGCTACCGAGCCAAATTGCGGGAGCAGGATTTGAACCTACGACCTTCGGGTTATGAGCCCGACGAGCTACCGAGCTGCTCCATCCCGCGTTAATAATAAAAAGGAGGATGTGGGATTCGAACCCACGCACGCTTTTACACGCCTGACGGTTTTCAAGACCGTTCCCTTCAGCCAGACTTGGGTAATCCTCCAAAAATAGTCCGTACGGGATTCGAACCCGTGTTACCGCCGTGAAAAGGCGGTGTCTTAACCCCTTGACCAACGGACCATATTCATAAATGGGCACGAGTGGACTCGAACCACCGACCTCACGCTTATCAGGCGTGCGCTCTAACCACCTGAGCTACGCGCCCAAGTTAAAAACTTGGTAATTTGAACAAAGTTCAAAGCGGGTGACGAGAATCGAACTCGCGACAACAGCTTGGAAGGCTGTAGTTTTACCACTAAACTACACCCGCTAAAATGGGAGTTAACGGGATCGAACCGCTGACCCTCTGCTTGTAAGGCAGATGCTCTCCCAGCTGAGCTAAACTCCCAAAAAGGAAGCCTCTAAACTTCCTATTCTGCTAAGCGACTTCCATATCTCACAGGGGGCAACCCCCAACTACTTCCGGCGTTCTAGGGCTTAACTGCTGTGTTCGGCATGAGTACAG
This sequence comes from Streptococcus oralis, assembly GCF_003943415.1. GTDB lineage: Bacteria > Bacillota > Bacilli > Lactobacillales > Streptococcaceae > Streptococcus > Streptococcus oralis_BJ. Next base: position 44,387 of record NZ_RJPK01000009.1, read on the forward strand.
GTGTATCTCCTAGGCTATCGTCACTTAACTCTGAGTAATACCTACTCAAAATTGAATATCTATCAAATACCAAGAAAACCTTACACTTCGTATTCTCAGTTACTTTGGATAAGTCCTCGAGCTATTAGTATTAGTCCGCTACATGTGTCGCCACACTTCCA
>NZ_RJPK01000010.1 GCF_003943415.1 Streptococcus oralis
CAGAGAGGCAGTGCCTCTCTTTTTGTGTGCCGTTGAGAGAGGAAGAAGTATAGAATAGAGGAAATAGACCATGGGTTCGTGCATTTTGCTAAACTAAATGCAGAAAGGAGAGGTCTATGAATCTGAAAGAGTTGTATGAAGAAAGTAAAGGGATTGTAAACAAGTGCCGCAAAGATTATCATCTACATCTGTGGGAGAAAGAGGACTGGGACCAGGAGGGGATGCTGTGTCTGTATGAGCTAGTGAACCAGCATCCAGAGTTACTAGAGGGTGAACGTCGCCGACTATATGTCTGCTTTAAAACCAAATTCCGCAATCGCATCCTAGACTCCATCCGTAAACAGGAAAGTCACAAGCGCCGTTTCGACAAAGAGCCTTATGAGGAGGTGAGCGAAATCAGCCATCGCCTAGGAGAAAAAGGCCTGAGACTGGATGATTATTATCTCTTTCATGATCTTCTAAAGAATTACAAGGCAAGTCAGAGTAAAGAAAAACAAGAACAACTTGACCGTCTGATGGGAGGAGAATGTTTCAAAGGACGCAAGGCACTTCTAGGAGAATTAAGAGTGGTATTGAGTGATTTTAGATAAAATGAAAGGAGATTAAAAAAGATCTTGACAAAGAGGAAAAAGTAGGTATAATAGAAAGAGTTGAAAAGCTCAAGGTCCGTTGGTCAAGGGGTTAAGACACCGCCTTTTCACGGCGGTAACACGGGTTCGAATCCCGTACGGACTATTGGTGTATCACAGAGACGAAAAAAGTAAAAAAAGTTTCAAAAAAGTGTTGACATAGGTCAGCAGCTGTGATATACTAATATAGTTGTCGCTTGAGAGAGATTGAGTGACAAAGACCTTACATAGCCGACCTGAGAGGGTGATCGGCCACACTGGGACTGAGACACGGCCCAGACTCCTACGGGAGGCAGCAGTAGGGAATCTTCGGCAATGGACGGAAGTCTGACCGAGCAACGCCGCGTGAGTGAAGAAGGTTTTCGGATCGTAAAGCTCTGTTGTAAGAGAAGAACGAGTGTGAGAGTGGAAAGTTCACACTGTGACGGTATCTTACCAGAAAGGGACGGCTAACTACGTGCCAGCAGCCGCGGTAATACGTAGGTCCCGAGCGTTGTCCGGATTTATTGGGCGTAAAGCGAGCGCAGGCGGTTAGATAAGTCTGAAGTTAAAGGCTGTGGCTTAACCATAGTACGCTTTGGAAACTGTTTAACTTGAGTGCAAGAGGGGAGAGTGGAATTCCATGTGTAGCGGTGAAATGCGTAGATATATGGAGGAACACCGGTGGCGAAAGCGGCTCTCTGGCTTGTAACTGACGCTGAGGCTCGAAAGCGTGGGGAGCAAACAGGATTAGATACCCTGGTAGTCCACGCCGTAAACGATGAGTGCTAGGTGTTAGACCCTTTCCGGGGTTTAGTGCCGTAGCTAACGCATTAAGCACTCCGCCTGGGGAGTACGACCGCAAGGTTGAAACTCAAAGGAATTGACGGGGGCCCGCACAAGCGGTGGAGCATGTGGTTTAATTCGAAGCAACGCGAAGAACCTTACCAGGTCTTGACATCCCTCTGACCGTTCTAGAGATAGAGCTTTCCTTCGGGACAGAGGTGACAGGTGGTGCATGGTTGTCGTCAGCTCGTGTCGTGAGATGTTGGGTTAAGTCCCGCAACGAGCGCAACCCCTATTGTTAGTTGCCATCATTTAGTTGGGCACTCTAGCGAGACTGCCGGTAATAAACCGGAGGAAGGTGGGGATGACGTCAAATCATCATGCCCCTTATGACCTGGGCTACACACGTGCTACAATGGCTGGTACAACGAGTCGCAAGCCGGTGACGGCAAGCTAATCTCTTAAAGCCAGTCTCAGTTCGGATTGTAGGCTGCAACTCGCCTACATGAAGTCGGAATCGCTAGTAATCGCGGATCAGCACGCCGCGGTGAATACGTTCCCGGGCCTTGTACACACCGCCCGTCACACCACGAGAGTTTGTAACACCCGAAGTCGGTGAGGTAACCTTTTAGGAGCCAGCCGCCTAAGGTGGGATAGATGATTGGGGTGAAGTCGTAACAAGGTAGCCGTATCGGAAGGTGCGGCTGGATCACCTCCTTTCTAAGGATAAGGAATGCACATTGGTCTTGTTTAGTCTTGAGAGGTCTTGTGGGGCCTTAGCTCAGCTGGGAGAGCGCCTGCTTTGCACGCAGGAGGTCAGCGGTTCGATCCCGCTAGGCTCCATTGGTGAGAGATCACCAAGTAATGCACATTGAAAATTGAATATCTATATCAAATAGTAACAAGAAAATAAACCGAAACGCTGTAGTATTAAAAGAGTTTATGACTGAAAGGTCAAAAATAAGGTTAAGTTAATAAGGGCGCACGGTGGATGCCTTGGCACTAGGAGCCGAAGAAGGACGTGACAAACGACGATATGCCTTGGGTAGCTGTAAGTAAGCGATGATCCAGGGATTTCCGAATGGGGGAACCCAACAGGTACTACCTGTTACCCATATCTGTTAAGGATATGAGGAGGAAGACGCAGTGAACTGAAACATCTAAGTAGCTGCAGGAAGAGAAAGCAAAAGCGATTGCCTTAGTAGCGGCGAGCGAAACGGCAGGAGGGCAAACCGAAGAGTTTACTCTTCGGGGTTGTAGGACTGCAAAGTGGACTCAAANATTATAGAAGAATGATTTGGGAAGATCAGCCAAAGAGAGTAAAAGCCTCGTATTTAAAATAGTCTTTGTACCTAGCAGTATCCTGAGTACGGCGGGACACGTGAAATCCCGTCGGAATCTGGGAGGACCATCTCCCAACCCTAAATACTCCCTAGTGACCGATAGTGAACCAGTACCGTGAGGGAAAGGTGAAAAGCACCCCGGGAGGGGAGTGAAATAGAACCTGAAACCGTGTGCCTACAACAAGTTCGAGCCCGTTAATGGGTGAGAGCGTGCCTTTTGTAGAATGAACCGGCGAGTTACGATATGATGCGAGGTTAAGTTGAAGAGACGGAGCCGCAGGGAAACCGAGTCTGAATAGGGCGCATTAGTATCATGTCGTAGACCCGAAACCATGTGACCTACCCATGAGCAGGTTGAAGGTGCGGTAAGACGCACTGGAGGACCGAACCAGGGCACGTTGAAAAGTGCTTGGATGACTTGTGGGTAGCGGAGAAATTCCAAACGAACTTGGAGATAGCTGGTTCTCTCCGAAATAGCTTTAGGGCTAGCGTCGACATTAGAGATTCTTGGAGGTAGAGCACTGTTTGGGTGAGGGGTCCATCCCGGATTACCAATCTCAGATAAACTCCGAATGCCAAAGAATTATGGTCGGCAGTCAGACTGCGAGTGCTAAGATCCGTAGTCGAAAGGGAAACAGCCCAGACCACCAGCTAAGGTCCCAAAATAATTGTTAAGTGGAAAAGGATGTGGGGTTGCACAGACAACTAGGATGTTAGCTTAGAAGCAGCTATTCATTCAAAGAGTGCGTAATAGCTCACTAGTCGAGTGACCCTGCGCCGAAAATGTACCGGGGCTAAAACAATTTACCGAAGCTGTGGATACCTTTATAGGTATGGTAGGAGAGCGTTCTATGTGTGAAGAAGGTGTACCGTGAGGAGTGCTGGAACGCATAGAAGTGAGAATGCCGGTATGAGTAGCGAAAGACAGGTGAGAATCCTGTCCACCGTAAGACTAAGGTTTCCAGGGGAAGGCTCGTCCGCCCTGGGTTAGTCGGGACCTAAGGAGAGACCGAAAGGTGTATCCGATGGACAACAGGTTGATATTCCTGTACTAGAGTATGTAGTGATGGAGGGACGCAGTAGGCTAACTAAAGCAGACGATTGGAAGTGTCTGTCTAAGCAGTGAGGTGTGAATTGAGTTAAATGCTTAGTTCTATAACATTGAGCTGTGATGGGGAGCGAAGTTTAGTAGCGAAGTTAGTGATGTCACACTGCCAAGAAAAGCTTCTAGCGTTTAAACATACTCTACCCGTACCGCAAACCGACACAGGTAGTCGAGGCGAGTAGCCTCAGGTGAGCGAGAGAACTCTCGTTAAGGAACTCGGCAAAATGACCCCGTAACTTCGGGAGAAGGGGTGCTGACTTAGGTCAGCCGCAGTGAATAGGCCCAAGCAACTGTTTATCAAAAACACAGCTCTCTGCTAAATCGTAAGATGATGTATAGGGGGTGACGCCTGCCCGGTGCTGGAAGGTTAAGAGGAGTGCTTAGGAGTAATCCGAAGGTATGAATTGAAGCCCCAGTAAACGGCGGCCGTAACTATAACGGTCCTAAGGTAGCGAAATTCCTTGTCGGGTAAGTTCCGACCCGCACGAAAGGCGTAATGATTTGGGCACTGTCTCAACGAGAGACTCGGTGAAATTTTAGTACCTGTGAAGATGCAGGTTACCCGCGACAGGACGGAAAGACCCCATGGAGCTTTACTGCAGTTTGATATTGAGTGTCTGTACCACATGTACAGGATAGGTAGGAGTCTATGAGATCGGGACGCCAGTTTCGAAGGAGACGTTGTTGGGATACTACCCTTGTGTTATGGCCACTCTAACCCAGATAGGTTATCCCTATCGGAGACAGTGTCTGACGGGCAGTTTGACTGGGGCGGTCGCCTCCTAAAAGGTAACGGAGGCGCCCAAAGGTTCCCTCAGAATGGTTGGAAATCATTCGCAGAGTGTAAAGGTATAAGGGAGCTTGACTGCGAGAGCTACAACTCGAGCAGGGACGAAAGTCGGGCTTAGTGATCCGGTGGTTCCGTATGGAAGGGCCATCGCTCAACGGATAAAAGCTACCCTGGGGATAACAGGCTTATCTCCCCCAAGAGTTCACATCGACGGGGAGGTTTGGCACCTCGATGTCGGCTCGTCGCATCCTGGGGCTGTAGTCGGTCCCAAGGGTTGGGCTGTTCGCCCATTAAAGCGGCACGCGAGCTGGGTTCAGAACGTCGTGAGACAGTTCGGTCCCTATCCGTCGCGGGCGTAGGAAATTTGAGAGGATCTGCTCCTAGTACGAGAGGACCAGAGTGGACTTACCGCTGGTGTACCAGTTGTCTTGCCAAAGGCATCGCTGGGTAGCTATGTAGGGACGGGATAAACGCTGAAAGCATCTAAGTGTGAAACCCACCTCAAGATGAGATTTCCCATGATTTTATATCAGTAAGAGCCCTGAGAGATGATTAGGTAGATAGGTTAGAAGTGGAAGTGTGGCGACACATGTAGCGGACTAATACTAATAGCTCGAGGACTTATCCAAAGTAACTGAGAATACGAAGTGTAAGGTTTTCTTGGTATTTGATAGATATTCAATTTTGAGTAGGTATTACTCAGAGTTAAGTGACGATAGCCTAGGAGATACACCTGTACTCATGCCGAACACAGCAGTTAAGCCCTAGAACGCCGGAAGTAGTTGGGGGTTGCCCCCTGTGAGATATGGAAGTCGCTTAGC
>NZ_RJPK01000011.1 GCF_003943415.1 Streptococcus oralis
TGCACTGATTGAGGCAGAAATGCTGTCACTCAAGCTTGCGCTTGTTGAGACTGACTCACTTGCGCTGATTGAAGTAGAAGTACTATCGCTCAATGATACACTTACTGACTTGCTGAGTGAAACTGACTCACTTGCACTTACAGATTCAAGGTAGCTAGGAAGGTTAAACTCTGGCTTAGATTCGCTTGTTGGCTCACCCTTACTATAGCTGAATGAGTTAGATTGTTGTGACGCACTTGTACTCAAACTACTTGAAACGCTATTGCTAAGTGATGTAGATGTGCTTACGCTGTTACTCAAGCTTACTGAAGTACTTGTTGAAACTGAAGTACTACTTGAGTTGTTGCTTGCTGATTCAGATGCACTGATTGATGCTGACACGCTATTGCTCAAGCTTATGCTTGCTAATTGGCTTGTGCTTGCTAATTGGCTCGCACTGATTGATGCTGATACGCTGTTGCTCAAGCTTGTGCTTGCTGATTCAGATGCACTGATTGAAGCAGACACGCTGTTGCTCAAGCTTGTACTTGCTGATACTGAAGCACTAATTGAAGCAGATACGCTGTTGCTCAAGCTTGTGCTTGCTGATTGGCTTGCACTGATTGAAGCAGATACNCTGTTGCTCAAGCTTGTGCTTGCTGATTGGCTAGCACTGATTGAAGCAGACACGCTGTTGCTCAAGCTTGTGCTTGCTGATTGGCTTGCACTGATTGAGGCAGACACGCTGTTGCTCAAGCTTGTGCTTGCTGATTGGCTCGCACTGATTGAGGCAGACACGCTGTTGCTCATGCTTGTGCTTGCTGATTGGCTTGCACTGATTGAGGCAGATACGCTGTTACTCAAGCTTGTGCTTGCTGATTGACTTGCACTGATTGAGGCAGACACGCTGTTACTCAAGCTTGTGCTTGCTGATTGGCTCGCACTGATTGAAGCAGACACGCTGTTGCTCAAGCTTGTGCTTGCTGATTGGCTCGCACTGATTGAGGCAGACACGCTGTTGCTCATGCTTGTGCTTGCTGATTCAGATGCACTGATTGAGGCAGATACGCTGTTGCTCAAGCTTGTGCTTGCTGATTCAGATGCACTGATTGAGGCAGATACGCTGTTGCTCAAGCTTGTGCTTGCTGATTCAGATGCACTGATTGAGGCAGATACGCTGTTACTCAAGCTTGTGCTTGCTGATTGACTTGCACTGATTGAGGCAGACACGCTGTTGCTCAAGCTTGTNCTTGCTGATTCAGATGCACTGATTGAGGCAGATACGCTGTTGCTCAAGCTTGTGCTTGCTGATTCAGATGCACTGATTGAGGCAGATACGCTGTTACTCAAGCTTGTGCTTGCTGATTGACTTGCACTGATTGAGGCAGACACGCTGTTACTCAAGCTTGTGCTTGCTGATTGACTTGCACTGATTGAGGCAGACACGCTGTTACTCAAGCTTGTGCTTGCTGATTGGCTCGCACTGATTGAAGCAGACACGCTGTTGCTCAAGCTTGTGCTTGCTGATTGGCTAGCACTGATTGAGGCAGACACGCTGTTGCTCATGCTTGTGCTTGCTGATTCAGATGCACTGATTGAGGCAGACACGCTGTTGCTCAAGCTTGTACTTGCTGATTCAGATGCACTGATTGAGGCAGATACGCTGTTGCTCAAGCTTGTGCTTGCTGATTCAGATGCACTGATTGAGGCAGATACGCTGTTACTCAAGCTTGTGCTTGCTGATTGACTTGCACTGATTGAGGCAGACACGCTGTTGCTCAAGCTTGTACTTGCTGATACTGAAGCACTAATTGAAGCAGATACGCTGTTGCTCAAGCTTGTGCTTGCTGATTGGCTAGCACTGATTGAAGCAGACACGCTGTTGCTCATGCTTGTGCTTGCTGATACTGATGCTGAAGTTGATTGACTTGAGCTTACTGATGCTGAAGCTGATTCACTTGCTGATACTGATGCTGAAGTTGATTGACTTGCAGATACTGATGCTGAAGCTGATTGGCTTGCTGATACTGATGCTGAAGCTGATTCACTTGCAGATACTGATGCGCTAGCTGATTGGCTTGCAGATACTGATGCTGAAGCTGATTCACTTGAGCTTACTGATGCGCTTGCTGATTGGCTTGCACTTACAGATGCTGAAGCTGATTGGCTTGCAGATACTGATGCTGAAGTTGATTCACTTGAGCTTACTGATGCGCTTGCTGATTGGCTTGCACTTACAGATGCTGAAGCTGATTGGCTTGCAGATACTGATGCTGAAGTTGATTCACTTGAGCTTACTGATGCGCTAGCTGATTGGCTTGCTGATACAGATGCTGAAGCTGATTCACTTGCAGATACTGATGCTGAAGCTGATTCACTTGAGCTTACTGATTCACTTGCAGATACAGACGCTGAAGCTGATTGGCTAGCTGATACAGACGCTGAAGCGCTTTGGCTTGCTGATACTGACGCTGAAGCTGATTCACTTGCAGATACTGATGCGCTTGCTGATTGGCTTGCTGATACTGACGCTGAAGCGCTTTGGCTTGCTGATACTGATGCTGAAGTGCTTTGGCTTGCTGATACAGACGCTGAAGCTGATTCACTTGCACTTACAGATGCTGAAGTTGATTGACTTGAGCTTACTGATGCTGAAGTGCTTTGGCTTGCTGATACTGACGCTGAAGCTGATTCACTTGCTGATACTGATGCTGAAGCTGATTCACTTGCTGATACTGATGCGCTTGCTGATTGACTTGCACTTACAGACGCTGAAGCTGATTCACTTGCAGATACTGATGCTGAAGCTGATTCACTTGCTGATACTGATGCTGAAGTTGATTGACTTGAGCTTACTGATGCTGAAGTGCTTTGGCTTGCTGATACTGACGCTGAAGCTGATTCACTTGCACTTACAGATGCTGAAGCTGATTGACTTGAGCTTACTGATGCGCTTGCTGATTCACTTGCACTTACAGATGCTGAAGTTGATTGACTTGAGCTTACTGATGCTGAAGTGCTTTGGCTTGCTGATACTGACGCTGAAGCTGATTCACTTGCAGATACTGATGCTGAAGCTGATTCACTTGAGCTTACTGATGCTGAAGCTGATTCACTTGCACTTACAGATGCTGAAGTTGATTGACTTGAGCTTACTGATGCTCTTGCTGATTGGCTTGCACTTACTGATGCTGAAGTTGATTGACTTGAGCTTACTGATGCTGAAGCTGATTCGCTTGAGCTTACTGATGCGCTTGCTGATTGGCTAGCTGATACTGATGCTGAAGTTGATTCACTTGAGCTTACTGATTCACTTGCAGATACAGACGCTGAAGCTGATTGGCTAGCTGATACAGACGCTGAAGCTGATTCACTTGAGCTTAC
>NZ_RJPK01000012.1 GCF_003943415.1 Streptococcus oralis
CCAATCAGCAAGCGCATCAGTATCTGCAAGTCAATCAGCTAGCGCATCAGTATCTGCAAGTCAATCAGCTAGCGCATCAGTAAGTGCAAGTCAATCAGCTTCAGCATCAGTATCTGCAAGCCAATCAGCTTCAGCGTCTGTAAGTGCAAGCCAATCAGCAAGCGCATCAGTAAGCTCAAGTCAATCAACTTCAGCATCAGTATCTGCAAGNCAATCAGCTTCAGCNTCTGTAAGTGCAAGTCAATCAGCTTCAGCATCAGTAAGCNCAAGTGAATCAGCTTCAGCATCAGTATCTGCAAGTGAATCAGCTTCAGCATCAGTATCTGCAAGTGAATCAGCTTCAGCATCTGTAAGCTCAAGTCAATCAGCTTCAGCGTCTGTAAGTGCAAGCCAATCAGCAAGCGCATCAGTATCTGCAAGTCAATCAACTTCAGCATCAGTATCTGCAAGTGAATCAGCTTCAGCATCTGTAAGCTCAAGTCAATCAGCTTCAGCGTCTGTAAGTGCAAGCCAATCAGCAAGCGCATCAGTAAGCTCAAGTCAATCAACTTCAGCATCAGTATCTGCAAGTGAATCAGCTTCAGCATCTGTAAGCTCAAGTCAATCAGCTTCAGCGTCTGTAAGTGCAAGCCAATCAGCAAGCGCATCAGTAAGCTCAAGTGAATCAGCTTCAGCGTCTGTAAGTGCAAGCCAATCAGCAAGCGCATCAGTAAGCTCAAGTCAATCAGCTTCAGCGTCTGTAAGTGCAAGCCAATCAGCAAGCGCATCAGTATCTGCAAGTCAATCAGCTAGCGCATCAGTATCTGCAAGTNAATCAGCTAGCGCATCAGTAAGTGCAAGTCAATCAGCTTCAGCATCAGTATCTGCAAGCCAATCAGCTTCAGCGTCTGTAAGTGCAAGCCAATCAGCAAGCGCATCAGTAAGCTCAAGTCAATCANCTTCAGCATCAGTATCTGCAAGCCAATCAGCTTCAGCGTCTGTAAGTGCAAGTCAATCAGCTTCAGCATCTGTATCAGCTAGTCAATCAGCTTCAGCATCTGTATCAGCTAGTCAATCAACTTCAGCATCAGTATCTGCAAGCCAATCAGCTTCAGCGTCTGTAAGTGCAAGCCAATCAGCAAGCACATCAGTATCTGCAAGTCAATCAGCTTCAGCATCTGTATCAGCTAGTCAATCAGCTAGCGCATCAGTATCTGCAAGCCAATCAGCTTCAGCATCAGTATCTGCAAGCCAATCAGCTTCAGCGTCTGTAAGTGCAAGCCAATCAACTAGCGCATCAGTATCTGCAAGCCAATCAGCTTCAGCGTCTGTAAGTGCGAGCCACTCAGCAAGCACAAGCATGAGCAACAGCGTATCCGAATCAATCAGTGCTAGCCAATCAGTAAGCACAAGTTTGAGCAACAGCGTATCAGCGTCAATCAGTACAAGCCAATCAGTAAGCACAAGCTTGAGCAACAGCGTGTCCGCATCAATCAGTGCATCTGAATCAGCAAGCACAAGCTTGAGCAACAGCGTATCTGCTTCAATCAGTGCATCTGAATCAGCAAGCACAAGCTTGAGCAACAGCGTGTCTGCATCAATCAGTGCATCTGAATCAGCAAGCACAAGCTTGAGCAACAGCGTGTCTGCTTCAATTAGTGCATCTGAATCAGCAAGCACAAGCTTGAGCAACAGCGTATCTGCTTCAATCAGTGCGAGCCAATCAGCAAGCACAAGCTTGAGCAACAGCGTATCTGCTTCAATCAGTGCGAGCCAATCAGCAAGCACAAGCTTGAGCAACAGCGTATCTGCTTCAATCAGTGCGAGCCAATCAGCAAGCACAAGCTTGAGCAACAGCGTGTCTGCTTCAATTAGTGCATCTGAATCAGCAAGCACAAGCTTGAGTAACAGCGTATCTGCTTCAATTAGTGCTTCAGTATCAGCAAGCACAAGCATGAGCAACAGCGTGTCTGCTTCAATCAGTGCGAGCCAATCAGCAAGCACAAGCTTGAGCAACAGCGTATCTGCTTCAATCAGTGCGAGCCANTCAGCAAGCACAAGCTTGAGCAACAGCGTGTCTGCTTCAATTAGTGCTTCAGTATCAGCAAGCACAAGCATGAGCAACAGCGTGTCTGCTTCAATTAGTGCGAGCCAATCAGCAAGCACAAGCATGAGCAACAGCGTGTCTGCCTCAATTAGTGCATCTGAATCAGCAAGCACAAGCATGAGCAACAGCGTGTCTGCTTNAATCAGTGCGAGCCAATCAGCAAGCACAAGCATGAGCAACAGCGTGTCTGCTTCAATTAGTGCATCTGAATCAGCAAGNACAAGCTTGAGTAACAGCGTATCTGCTTCAATCAGTGCTTCAGTATCAGCAAGCACAAGCTTGAGCAACAGCGTGTCAGCCTCAATCAGTGCGAGCCAATCAGCAAGCACAAGCATGAGCAACAGCGTGTCTGCATCAATCAGTGCATCTGAATCAGCAAGCACAAGCTTGAGCAACAGCGTGTCAGCCTCAATTAGTGCATCTGAATCAGCAAGCACAAGCTTGAGNAACAGCGTNTCTGCTTNAATCAGTGCGAGCCAATCAGCAAGCACAAGCATGAGCAACAGCGTGTCTGCATCAATCAGTGCATCTGAATCAGCAAGCACAAGCTTGAGCAACAGCGTGTCAGCCTCAATTAGTGCATCTGAATCAGCAAGCACAAGCTTGAGTAACAGCGTATCTGCTTCAATCAGTGCGAGCCAATCAGCAAGCACAAGCTTGAGTAACAGCGTATTTGCTTCAATTAGTGCTTCAGTATCAGCAAGCACAAGCATGAGCAACAGCGTATCTGCTTCAATCAGTGCGAGCCACTCAGCAAGCACAAGCTTGAGCAACAGCGTGTCTGCTTCAATTAGTGCGAGCCACTCAGCAAGCACAAGTTTGAGCAATAGCGTATCAGCCTCAATCAGTGCATCTGAATCAGCAAGCAACAACTCAAGTAGTACTTCAGTTTCAACAAGTACTTCAGTAAGCTTGAGCAATAGCGTTTCAAGCAGTTTGAGTACAAGTGCGTCACAACAATCTAACTCATTCAGCTATAGTAAGGGTGAGCCAACAAGCGAATCTAAGCCAGAGTTTAACCTTCCTAGCTACCTTGAATCTGTAAGTGCAAGTGAGTCAGTTTCACTCAGCAAGTCAGTAAGTGTATCATTGAGCGATAGTACTTCTACTTCAATCAGCGCAAGTGAGTCAGTCTCAACAAGCGCAAGCTTGAGTGACAGCATTTCTGCCTCAATCAGTGCA
>NZ_RJPK01000013.1 GCF_003943415.1 Streptococcus oralis
TCCCACAATTTACTTTGTTTAAGACCAAACTCAGAATATGTAGAATGATAATCTACAATATAGTTTCCTGAATTAGCTACATCTCCTGTCTGTATAAACGGATAGATTCCTCCAAATAATTCCGAAGCGTTACGTGGTCTATACTTAGAAACACCTCTACCAATCGTTCCAACTTTATCTAGTGTTTCAATCTCCCACCCCATATCATTCAAAACAGGATCCCCAAACATCTCGTTAAATCGGGATTTGCAGTTAAGAGATGAATTTTTGGTGCGAATGTTTAACGTTGCTTTGATTGACCATGGCATAGGCAAGGGTAGTGTCAATTTTGCTGTGACCTAGTAGTTTTTGGACCTGTTCGATAGGCATTCCTTTATCAATTGCCTTAGTCGCTAAAGTTCTCCTGAATTTATGTGGATGAACTTTTTGTATTCCAAGTTTATGTCCTAACTTTCTCAATCGAATCTCGACACCCGCAATTCCAAGTCTCTGGGCTTTTCCAAGTAGCGTTACAAAAAGAGCTGGTTGACTATCTTTTCTGTCATTAAGATAGTTTCTTAAATGAATTTTCGTACGAGCATCAAAATATACGGGTCTTTCTTTTTTCCCTTTTCCAAAAACAACACACTCTCTGTTTTCAAAATCAATATCTGAACGATTCAACTGGACCAGTTCTCCTACACGCATACCTGTTGATGCTAGTAGATCTATCATTGCCAAATCTCTTAAATTTTCACAGTTATCCCGCATAATTTCCAGATGTTCATCCGTATAAGTTTCTTTTACAGTTTGTTCTGTCTTAATTTTTTTAATCCTTCGAATAGGGTTCTTGATGATATATTCCTCTTGCTCAAGCCAAGCAAAAAAGGAAGACAATATACGCCGAATATTATCCAAATTCGCCTTGCTACACTCCTTTTCAGACTGATAATTTGCAAGATAACTCCTTAAATCATCTGTTGTTAGTTGTGTCACAGACTCCTTACTATGATGAAACAAATTTTCAATTGTTCTCTGGTAATAACGTATTGTTTTTGCGCTACATCCCTCCACCTGCTTAGCAGTGATGAATAGTCGCAACAGATTATTATTCGAATACTTTTGCTGCTTTTTTCCATCCACTAGATGACGCTCTAAACTCTCTCGCAATGCCAGTAATTGTTCATTGTTTAAAAGTGGTAACATTTCTTGTATGATAATTGTAACTTTTGATTCCATAAATTCTCACTTTCATTATTACTCATCAATAAAAAGAGGCAATATCAGTTTCTGCATTACAGAATTCTAATATTGCCTGTTCATTTATTTTCTAACACTCATTCAAATCTAACATACTAGCTTACTTTTTGATCTTTTCCCTGATAGAATGTTCAGAAACCCATTTAGAGTAGCTTATCATTTTTTCATCAGTTAAAGCTTCTACCGCTATAGTCACGCACATATCAACCGCTTCTTCCACGGGAACAGTAAAGTGATAACCATTTAATTGTAAAAACTTCACCAAAACAAAGAAAGCTGTTCGTTTATTGGCGTTGGCAAAAACATGCTTCTTTATCAATTGGACAAATAATATTGTTGCTTTATCAAAAATTGTTGGATAAAGAGGCTTGCCAAAAACAAATTGTTCTGGTAAGTTCACAATCATATTTAACGCTGAAGGACTAACTGTTTGAATTTGCTCCTTTGGAGAATACCGTTGAATTACTAAAGCATTGATTTTTTCAATTTGCTTTTCTGTTAGATAGACTGTCATTTTTCCACCAAAGCTTTGAAAACATCGTCGTATTCATCAAAAATTGTATCCAATTTTAAGTTAAAGGTATCATCAGAAACATAAGAGACCTGATGATCCAATTCTTCAGGAGTAAAGATAATTTCACCGCTTGGTAACAATTTCGCTTCGTATTTAACACCACTTGGAATATTGAACTCGCTTGGAATCGTAATAGTGATTGAATTTCCTTGTTTTCTTGTTTTTACGACCATCTGATTTCCTCCTTTGAAGTATTATAACAAATAATTACGGTAATTACAATGATAGTGTAAAACTGCTATTTCATCTCGAATCTTAACCGAAATACTCCTGCATAAGTGATTTTTTCAAGGTTTCCAATTCTTCCAGAGATTTTTGAATTGCCAATTGTGATTTGTCGACCTGAGCCACAAAGTCCGCGAACTCGTTTTGGAGGGAAAGAGGGGGGAGGATTACTTTTAGTTCACTTAATATTTTTAAATTTATATTCTTTTGAGCTGATTCTGGAGCTTGACTTTCTAGCATCTTTTGAAAGTAACTAAACCAATAATGAATAAACATATTATTGGTTCTTTCTCCCGGAATAAAGCCAACAATGCTATCTGGAAAACATGAATCAAAAGCCAATATACTT
>NZ_RJPK01000014.1 GCF_003943415.1 Streptococcus oralis
ATTCGCTTGCTGATACTGATGCTGAAGCTGATTCACTTGCAGATACAGATGCTGAAGCTGATTGGCTAGCTGATACAGATGCTGAAGCGGATTGGCTTGCTGATACTGATGCTGAAGCTGATTCACTTGCAGATACTGACGCTGAAGCGGATTGGCTTGCTGATACTGATGCTGAAGTGCTTTGGCTTGCTGATACAGACGCTGAAGCTGATTCACTTGCACTTACAGATGCTGAAGTTGATTGACTTGAGCTTACTGATGCTGAAGTGCTTTGGCTTGCTGATACTGACGCTGAAGCTGATTCACTTGCAGATACTGATGCTGAAGCTGATTCACTTGAGCTTACTGATGCTGAAGCTGATTCACTTGCACTTACAGATGCTGAAGTTGATTGACTTGAGCTTACTGATGCGCTTGCTGATTGGCTTGCACTTACAGATGCTGAAGTTGATTGACTTGAGCTTACTGATGCTGAAGCTGATTCGCTTGAGCTTACTGATGCGCTTGCTGATTGGCTAGCTGATACTGATGCTGAAGTTGATTCACTTGAGCTTACTGATTCACTTGCAGATACAGACGCTGAAGCTGATTGGCTAGCTGATACAGACGCTGAAGCTGATTCACTTGAGCTTACTGATGCGCTTGCTGATTGGCTTGCAGATACTGATGCTGAAGTTGATTCACTTGAGCTTACTGATGCGCTTGCTGATTGGCTTGCTGATACAGATGCTGAAGCTGATTCACTTGCAGATACTGATGCTGAAGCTGATTCACTTGCAGATACAGACGCTGAAGCTGATTGGCTAGCTGATACAGACGCTGAAGCGCTTTGGCTTGCTGATACTGACGCTGAAGCTGATTCACTTGCAGATACTGACGCTGAAGCGCTTTGGCTTGCTGATACTGATGCTGAAGTGCTTTGGCTTGCTGATACAGACGCTGAAGCTGATTCACTTGCACTTACAGATGCTGAAGTTGATTGACTTGAGCTTACTGATGCTGAAGTGCTTTGGCTTGCTGATACTGACGCTGAAGCTGATTCACTTGCAGATACTGATGCTGAAGTTGATTCACTTGCAGATACAGACGCTGAAGCTGATTCGCTTGAGCTTACTGATGCGCTTGCTGATTGGCTTGCTGATACAGATGCTGAAGCTGATTCACTTGCACTTACAGATGCTGAAGCTGATTCACTTGAGCTTACTGATGCGCTAGCTGATTCACTTGCAGATACTGATGCTGATTGGCTTGCAGATACTGATGCTGAAGCTGATTCACTTGCTGATACTGATGCTGAAGTTGATTGACTTGAGCTTACTGATGCTGAAGTGCTTTGGCTTGCTGATACAGACGCTGAAGCTGATTCACTTGCACTTACAGATGCTGAAGTTGATTGACTTGAGCTTACTGATGCGCTTGCTGATTGGCTTGCACTTACAGATGCTGAAGTTGATTCACTTGAGCTTACAGATGCTGAAGTGCTTTGGCTTGCTGATACTGACGCTGAAGCTGATTCACTTGCTGATACTGATGCTGAAGCTGATTCACTTGCACTTACAGATGCTGAAGTTGATTGACTTGAGCTTACTGATGCGCTTGCTGATTGGCTTGCACTTACAGATGCTGAAGTTGATTGACTTGAGCTTACTGATGCTGAAGTGCTTTGGCTTGCTGATACNGACGCTGAAGCTGATTCACTTGCANNTACNGATGCTGAAGNTGATTNACTTGAGCTTACTGATGCGCTTGCTGATTGGCTTGCACTTACAGATGCTGAAGTTGATTGACTTGAGCTTACTGATGCTGAAGTGCTTTGGCTTGCTGATAC
>NZ_RJPK01000015.1 GCF_003943415.1 Streptococcus oralis
ATGCTGAAGTTGATTGACTTGAGCTTACTGATGCTGAAGTGCTTTGGCTTGCTGATACTGACGCTGAAGCTGATTCACTTGCACTTACAGATGCTGAAGTTGATTGACTTGAGCTTACTGATGCGCTTGCTGATTGGCTTGCACTTACAGATGCTGAAGTTGATTCACTTGAGCTTACAGATGCTGAAGTGCTTTGGCTTGCTGATACTGACGCTGAAGCTGATTCACTTGCAGATACTGATGCTGAAGCTGATTCACTTGCAGATACAGACGCTGAAGCTGATTGGCTAGCTGATACAGACGCTGAAGCGCTTTGGCTTGCTGATACTGACGCTGAAGCTGATTCACTTGCACTTACAGATGCTGAAGTTGATTGACTTGAGCTTACTGATGCTGAAGTGCTTTGGCTTGCTGATACTGACGCTGAAGCTGATTCACTTGAGCTTACTGATGCGCTAGTTGATTGGCTTGCTGATACTGATGCTGAAGCTGATTCACTTGAGCTTACTGATGCGCTTGCTGATTGGCTTGCTGATACTGATGCTGAAGTTGATTCACTTGAGCTTACTGATGCGCTAGTTGATTCGCTTGCACTTACTGATGCTGAAGCTGATTCACTTGAGCTTACTGATGCGCTTGCTGATTGGCTTGCTGATACTGATGCTGAAGCTGAGGCACTTTGGCTTGCGCTTACTGATGTTGAAGCACTTTGACTTGCACTTACAGATGCGCTTGCTGATTGGCTAGCTGATACAGACGCTGAAGTTGATTCACTTGAGCTTACTGATGCGCTAGCTGATTGGCTTGCTGATACAGATGTTGAAGCTGATTCACTTGCAGATACTGATGCTGAAGCTGATTCACTTGAGCTTACTGATGCGCTAGCTGATTCACTTGCAGATACTGATGCGCTAGCTGATTCACTTGCAGATACTGATGCTGAAGCTGATTGGCTTGCAGATACTGATGCTGAAGTTGATTCACTTGAGCTTACTGATGCGCTAGTTGATTGGCTTGCAGATACTGATGCTGAAGCTGATTCACTTGCAGATACTGATGCTGAAGTTGATTCACTTGCAGATACAGACGCTGAAGCTGATTCGCTTGAGCTTACTGAAGCGCTTTGGCTTGCTGATACTGATGCTGAAGCTGATTCACTTGCAGATACTGATGCTGAAGTTGATTCACTTACAGATACAGACGCTGAAGCTGATTCGCTTGAGCTTACTGATGCGCTTGCTGATTGGCTAGCTGATACTGATGCTGAAGTTGATTGGCTAGCTGATACTGACGCTGAAGCTGATTCACTTGAGCTTACTGATGCGCTAGTTGATTGGCTTGCAGATACTGATGCTGAAGCTGATTCACTTGAGCTTACTGATGCGCTTGCTGATTGGCTTGCTGATACTGATGCTGAAGCTGAGGCACTTTGGCTTGCGCTTACTGATGTTGAAGCACTTTGACTTGCACTTACAGATGCGCTTGCTGATTGGCTAGCTGATACAGATGCTGATTGGCTCGCACTGATGCTTGCTGATACTGATGCTGATGCGCTTTGGCTTGCACTAATTGACGCAGACTGGCTCGCGCTTGCTGAGATAGAAGCTGAGTTCTGGTTGTTAGATGCTGAAGCTGAGGCACTTTGGCTTGCGCTTACTGATGTTGAAGCACTTTGACT
>NZ_RJPK01000016.1 GCF_003943415.1 Streptococcus oralis
GTGAGCGAGGAAGCGGATCCCAGTTGCGCCCGCGAACGACATTTATAATGAACGTGAATTGCTCAACAGTATGAACATTTCGCNGCCTACCGTAGTGTTTGTTTCCAAAAAGGGGTTGCAAAAAATTTTGAACGTGCAAAAAAAATTACCAATAATCCAGAAAATTATTATCATGGATTCTAAAACGGATTACCAGGGATTTCAGTCGATGTACACGTTCGTCACATCTCATCTACCTCCCGGTTTTAATGAATACGATTTTGTACCAGAGTCCTTTGATCGTGACAAAACAATTGCACTGATAATGAATTCCTCTGGATCTACTGGGTTACCTAAGGGTGTGGCCCTTCCGCATAGAACTGCCTGCGTCAGATTCTCGCATGCCAGAGATCCTATTTTTGGCAATCAAATCATTCCGGATACTGCGATTTTAAGTGTTGTTCCATTCCATCACGGTTTTGGAATGTTTACTACACTCGGATATTTGATATGTGGATTTCGAGTCGTCTTAATGTATAGATTTGAAGAAGAGCTGTTTTTACGATCCCTTCAGGATTACAAAATTCAAAGTGCGTTGCTAGTNCCAACCCTATTTTCATTCTTCGCCAAAAGCACTCTGATTGACAAATACGATTTATCTAATTTACACGAAATTGCTTCTGGGGGCGCACCTCTTTCGAAAGAAGTCGGGGAAGCGGTTGCAAAACGCTTCCATCTTCCAGGGATACGACAAGGATATGGGCTCACTGAGACTACATCAGCTATTCTGATTACACCCGAGGGGGATGATAAACCGGGCGCGGTCGGTAAAGTTGTTCCATTTTTTGAAGCGAAGGTTGTGGATCTGGATACCGGGAAAACGCTGGGCGTTAATCAGAGAGGCGAATTATGTGTCAGAGGACCTATGATTATGTCCGGTTATGTAAACAATCCGGAAGCGACCAACGCCTTGATTGACAAGGATGGATGGCTACATTCTGGAGACATAGCTTACTGGGACGAAGACGAACACTTCTTCATAGTTGACCGCTTGAAGTCTTTAATTAAATACAAAGGATATCAGGTGGCCCCCGCTGAATTGGAATCGATATTGTTACAACACCCCAACATCTTCGACGCGGGCGTGGCAGGTCTTCCCGACGATGACGCCGGTGAACTTCCCGCCGCCGTTGTTGTTTTGGAGCACGGAAAGACGATGACGGAAAAAGAGATCGTGGATTACGTCGCCAGTCAAGTAACAACCGCGAAAAAGTTGCGCGGAGGAGTTGTGTTTGTGGACGAAGTACCGAAAGGTCTTACCGGAAAACTCGACGCAAGAAAAATCAGAGAGATCCTCATAAAGGCCAAGAAGGGCGGAAAGTCCAAATTGTAAAATGTAACTGTATTCAGCGATGACGAAATTCTTAGCTATTGTAATCCTCCGAGGCCTCGAGGTCGACGAATTCGAGCTCGGCCGACTTGGCCAATTCGCCCTATAGTGAGT
>NZ_RJPK01000017.1 GCF_003943415.1 Streptococcus oralis
ATCAATCGGGAAGACAGGATTCGAACCTGCGACACCTTGGTCCCAAACCAAGTACTCTACCAAGCTGAGCTACTTCCCGAGTTAAATAGAAAAAATGCACCCTAGAGGATTCGAACCTCTAACCGCCTGATTCGTAGTCAGGTACTCTATCCAGTTGAGCTAAGGGTGCTCATTATTATATGCCGAGGACCGGGATCGAACCGGTACGATCGTTTCCAATCGCAGGATTTTAAGTCCTGTGCGTCTGCCAGTTCCGCCACCCCGGCCTCTCTAAGCGAACGACGGGATTCGAACCCGCGACCCCCACCTTGGCAAGGTGGTGTTCTACCACTGAACTACGTTCGCATCGACCTCTTCTAGTTTTAATGCCGGCTACATGACTTGAACACGCGACCCTCTGATTACAAATCAGATGCTCTACCAACTGAGCTAAGCCGGCTAATTCCTACTATGCGGGTTAAGGGACTTGAACCCCCACGCCGTTAAGCGCCAGATCCTAAATCTGGTGCGTCTGCCAATTCCGCCAAACCCGCAAATATGACCCGTACTGGGCTCGAACCAGTGACCCATTGATTAAAAGTCAATTGCTCTACCAACTGAGCTAACGAGTCTAAAATAACTTCCGTTATCTTACGGTCCCGACGGGAATCGAACCCGCGATCTTCGCCGTGACAGGGCGACGTGATAACCGCTACACTACGGGACCTATGGGAGTTAACGGGATCGAACCGCTGACCCTCTGCTTGTAAGGCAGATGCTCTCCCAGCTGAGCTAAACTCCCAAAAAGGAAGCCTCTAAACTTCCTATTCTGCTAAGCGACTTCCATATCTCACAGGGGGCAACCCCCAACTACTTCCGGCGTTCTAGGGCTTAACTGCTGTGTTCGGCATGGGTACAGGTGTATCTCCTAGGCTATCGTCACTTAACTCTGAGTAATACCTACTCAAAATTGAATATCTATCAAATGTCAAGTAAACCTCGCGCTTCGTATCCTCAGTTACTTTGGATAAGTCCTCGAGCTATTAGTATTAGTCCGCTACATGTGTCGCCACACTTCCACTTCTAACCTATCTACCTGATCATCTCTCAGGGCTCTTACTGATATATAATCATGGGAAATCTCATCTTGAGGTGGGTTTCACACTTAGATGCTTTCAGCGTTTATCCCTTCCCTACATAGCTACCCAGCGATGCCTTTGGCAAGACAACTGGTACACCAGCGGTAAGTCCACTCTGGTCCTCTCGTACTAGGAGCAGATCCTCTCAAATTTCCTACGCCCGCGACGGATAGGGACCGAACTGTCTCACGACGTTCTGAACCCAGCTCGCGTGCCGCTTTAATGGGCGAACAGCCCAACCCTTGGGACCGACTACAGCCCCAGGATGCGACGAGCCGACATCGAGGTGCCAAACCTCCCCGTCGATGTGAACTCTTGGGGGAGATAAGCCTGTTATCCCCAGG
>NZ_RJPK01000018.1 GCF_003943415.1 Streptococcus oralis
ACTTCAGCATCAGTAAGCGCCAGCCAAAGTGCTTCAGCTTCAGCATCTAACAACCAGAACTCAGCTTCTATCTCAGCAAGCGCGAGCCACTCTGCGTCAGTATCAGCAAGCCAAAGCGCTTCAGCATCGGTAAGTGCTAGTCAATCAGCATCTGTATCAGCTAGCCAATCAGCTTCAGCTTCAGTATCTGCAAGTCAAAGTACTTCAGCATCAGTAAGCGCGAGCCAAAGTGCCTCAGCTTCAGCATCTAACGACCAGAACTCAGCTTCTATCTCAGCAAGCGCGAGCCACTCTGCGTCAGTATCAGCAAGCCAAAGCGCTTCAGCATCAGTAAGTGCTAGTCAATCAGCATCTGTATCAGCAAGCCAATCAGCTTCAGCTTCAGTATCTGCAAGTCAAAGTACTTCAGCATCAGTAAGCGCCAGCCAAAGTGCTTCAGCTTCAGCATCTAACGACCAGAACTCAGCTTCTATCTCAGTAAGCGCGAGCCAAAGCGCTTCAGCATCAGTAAGCTCAAGTGAATCAGCTTCAGCATCAGTATCTGCAAGCCAAAGCACTTCAGCATCAGTATCTGCAAGCCAAAGCGCTTCAGCATCAGTATCAGCTAGCCAATCAACTTCAGCGTCAGTATCTGCAAGTGAATCAGCTTCAGCATCTGTATCTGCAAGTGAATCAGCTTCAGCGTCAGTATCAGCAAGCCAAAGCGCTTCAGCTTCTGTAAGCTCAAGTCAATCAGCTTCAGCATCAGTATCTGCAAGTGAATCAGCTTCAGCATCAGTATCTGCAAGCCAATCAGCTAGCGCATCTGTATCAGCAAGTCAATCAGCTTCAGCGTCAGTAAGTGCAAGCCAATCAACTTCAGCATCAGTATCTGCAAGTGAATCAGCTTCAGCATCAGTATCTGCAAGTCAATCAACTAGCGCATCAGTAAGTGCAAGCCAATCAGCTTCAGCATCAGTATCAGCTAGCCAAAGTGCTTCAGCATCAGTATCTGCAAGTGAATCAGCTTCAGCTTCTGTATCAGCTAGCCAATCAACTTCAGCATCAGTAAGCTCAAGCCAATCAGCATCAGCATCAGTAAGCTCAAGTGAATCAGCTTCAGCATCAGTATCTGCAAGTGAATCAGCTTCAGCATCAGTATCTGCAAGTGAATCAGCTTCAGCATCTGTAAGCTCAAGTCAATCAGCTTCAGCNTCTGTAAGTGCAAGCCAATCAGCAAGNGCATCAGTATCTGCAAGTCAATCANCTTCAGCATCAGTATCTGCAAGTGAATCAGCTTCAGCATCTGTAAGCTCAAGTCAATCAGCTTCAGCGTCTGTAAGTGCAAGCCAATCAGCAAGCGCATC
>NZ_RJPK01000021.1 GCF_003943415.1 Streptococcus oralis
GACTTGCACTTACAGATGCGCTTGCTGATTGGCTAGCTGATACAGACGCTGAGTCGCTTGCACTTACAGATGCTGAAGCTGATTGGCTAGCTGATACAGATGCTGATTGGCTCGCACTGATGCTTGCTGATACTGATGCTGATGCGCTTTGGCTTGCACTAATTGACGCAGACTGGCTCGCGCTTGCTGAGATAGAAGCTGAGTTCTGGTTGTTAGATGCTGAAGCTGAGGCACTTTGGCTTGCGCTTANTGATGTTGAAGCACTTTGACTTGCACTTACAGACGCTGAAGCTGATTGGCTCGCACTAATTGACGCAGACTGGCTCGCGCTTGCTGAGATAGAAGCTGAGTTCTGGTTGTTAGATGCTGAAGCTGAGGCACTTTGNCTTGCGCTTACTGATGTTGAAGCACTTTGACTTGCACTTACAGATGCTGAAGCTGATTGGCTAGCTGATACAGACGCTGAGTCGCTTGCACTTACAGATGCTGATGCGCTTTGGCTCGCACTAATTGACGCAGACTGGCTCGCGCTTGCTGAGATAGAAGCTGAGTTCTGGTTGTTAGATGCTGAAGCTGAGGCACTTTGACTTGCGCTTACTGATGTTGAAGCACTTTGACTTGCACTTACAGATGCNNNNGCTGATTGGCTAGCTGATACAGACGCTGAGTCGCTTGCACTTACAGATGCTGAAGCTGATTGGCTAGCTGATACAGATGCTGATTGGCTCGCACTGATGCTTGCTGATACTGATGCTGATGCGCTTTGGCTTGCACTAATTGACGCAGACTGGCTCGCGCTTGCTGAGATAGAAGCTGAGTTCTGGTTGTTAGATGCTGAAGCTGAGGCACTTTGGCTTGCGCTTA
>NZ_RJPK01000022.1 GCF_003943415.1 Streptococcus oralis
TGAACATGAAGCGGTGTCAATGAAAGAAAAAGCCTCATCCTTTTTAAAACACCTTATTTCTATAAATCCGAATCGACAGAAGCCATGAACACCCGTATAGCGTAATAATTGATATGGCAACGATCAGATACAGCAGAGCATTTTGTAAGGATAGCAGCATGTGAATCAACTCTCTAATTTGATCGTTCAAATTTTGGACAACAAAATTGACCGTTAGCATATACAAGCCAAATGCAACAATAGAAGCAATCAACAAATAGTTACTTTTGAATTTATAACAGAATGGCAGCATGAATGAAGCAGCTGTCATCACAATGGCGACCATTAGCAAAATGTCTTTCCAGATCGTAAGTTCCCGGTGAATGATAAAGTTTACGATCAATATGGCTGCAGCCACCATAGATGTAAAGAGAACGACGACAATATACTTTGAACTGACAATTTCTTTTCGTGTATAAGGCAAAGAATTGAGAAGCATATGTATAGAAGACTTTTCATCTATTGACATGGCATTCATAAAAATAGCAATACTAAATGCAATTCCAACCCAGATGGGAGAAACGTCTAATGTTTAATAAACACATAACCCCAAAAATAAAACTGCCAATGTTTTTTTCTGCAAGACAATGTCCTTACGTATTAAGTTGAACATGCTCTTTAGCTCCTTTCTTCGTATAAAACATAATATCTTCCAGAGTCGGTTTTTCAATTAACACCATATCCCCAAAAAGGTTTTCTGTTCGTGATTTATTCGCAGTCAATGCTTCAAATCCATGAGTTGATTTTCGAACCGCTATAAACTCCTGTTCGGTCTCCCGGTCTAACAACTCCATGCC
>NZ_RJPK01000023.1 GCF_003943415.1 Streptococcus oralis
CTTCAGCATCAGTATCTGCAAGTGAATCAGCTTCAGCGTCAGTATCAGCAAGCCAAAGCACTTCAGCATCTGTAAGCTCAAGTGAATCAACTTCAGCATCTGTAAGTGCAAGCCAATCAGCAAGCGCATCAGTAAGCTCAAGTCAATCAACTTCAGCATCTGTAAGTGCAAGTGAATCAGCTTCAGCGTCAGTATCAGCAAGCCAAAGCACTTCAGCATCAGTAAGCTCAAGTCAATCAACTTCAGCATCTGTAAGTGCAAGCCAATCAGCAAGCGCATCAGTAAGCTCAAGTGAATCAGCTTCAGCATCAGTATCTGCAAGTGAATCAGCTTCAGCGTCAGTATCAGCAAGCCAAAGCACTTCAGCATCAGTAAGCTCAAGTCAATCAACTTCAGCATCTGTAAGTGCAAGTGAATCAGCTTCAGCGTCTGTATCAGCTAGCCAATCAGCTTCAGCGTCTGTATCTGCAAGTCAATCAGCTTCAGCATCTGTATCAGCAAGCCAATCAGCAAGCGCATCAGTAAGCTCAAGTGAATCAACTTCAGCATCAGTATCTGCAAGTGAATCAGCTTCAGCGTCAGTATCAGCAAGCCAAAGCACTTCAGCATCTGTAAGCTCAAGTGAATCAACTTCAGCATCTGTAAGTGCAAGCCAATCAGCAAGCGCATCAGTAAGCTCAAGTCAATCAACTTCAGCATCTGTAAGTGCAAGTGAATCAGCTTCAGCGTCAGTATCAGCAAGCCAAAGCACTTCAGCATCAGTAAGCTCAAGTCAATCAACTTCAGCAT
>NZ_RJPK01000024.1 GCF_003943415.1 Streptococcus oralis
CCATTAAAGTAACGCTGCTGCTAAGCGTCTTTTCAATTTTGGAGCCTTTTTGGACTTTTTACTCAATCACATTTCAAAGAGAAGAGTTGCTGCCATACAGCAACAGCATTTTGCTTCTCCCGCTGCGCCCCGGACACAGCTTCCTCCCGCAGCTCTCATTTCTCCTTTTTTGGACGATAAATCTAGTTAGTGCATTTAAGGTTAGAAAATCGTTTATGAGGTTCTCTAAAAAGCCGGTTAACGGGTTTTGGACTTTCATTCTTAACGTTTCATATTTGCAGCATATCACGAATCAGCATTCTTTAGTTGTTCAGGGAAAAAGAGAAGTAGTATAGAAAAAGATTAGAGCATCAGCGAGGGTAGCTGGTGTTTTTTATTTAGGGAAAACAGAGTTATCCAGAGGAATATAAAAAGCTTGTGGATAACCGCGCGAAGTCATGCTAAAACCTACTAACATGTGCATAAATAGGGTATATTGAATAAGGAGCTTTTTTATAAAAGAGCCCAATGATACAGATATTGGAGGGACTTTTATGAAGTCTTGCGAAGAGCATATTGAAACCGTCATTGACATGTATGTGGATGAAGAAGAATTGGCCCCTGAAATCAGAAAAATCGAACATACACACAGTTTATCCACAACCTGTGAATTGTGCGATAAGCCTGCAGTATATATAGTGGGGAACGAATGATCGGACACTAAATACACAACCTTTATCCACAATTGTGGATAATGCTTCTGAATAACTTGTTCTTAAAGTGGGGATGACCTGTGAATATATCAATC
>NZ_RJPK01000025.1 GCF_003943415.1 Streptococcus oralis
CATCAGTAAGCGCCAGCCAAAGTGCTTCAGCTTCAGCATCTAACAACCAGAACTCAGCTTCTATCTCAGCAAGCGCGAGCCACTCTGCGTCAGTATCAGCAAGCCAAAGCGCTTCAGCATCGGTAAGTGCTAGTCAATCAGCATCTGTATCAGCTAGCCAATCAGCTTCAGCTTCAGTATCTGCAAGTCAAAGTACTTCAGCATCAGTAAGCGCCAGCCAAAGTGCTTCAGCTTCAGCATCTAACGACCAGAACTCAGCTTCTATCTCAGNAAGCGCGAGCCACTCTGCGTCAGTATCAGCAAGCCAAAGCGCTTCAGCATCAGTAAGTGCTAGTCAATCAGCATCTGTATCAGCAAGCCAATCAGCTTCAGCTTCAGTATCTGCAAGTCAAAGTACTTCAGCATCAGTAAGCGCNAGCCAAAGTGCTTCAGCTTCAGCATCTAACAACCAGAACTCAGCTTCTATCTCAGCAAGCGCGAGCCACTCTGCGTCAGTATCAGCAAGCCAAAGCGCTTCAGCATCGGTAAGTGCTAGTCAATCAGCATCTGTATCAGCAAGCCAATCAGCTTCAGCTTCAGTATCTGCAAGTCAAAGTACTTCAGCATCAGTAAGCGCCAGCCAAAGTGCTTCAGCTTCAGCATCTAACAACCAGAACTCAGCTTCTATCTCAGCAAGCGCGAGCCACTCTGCGTCAGTATCAGCAAGCCAAAGCGCTTCAGCATCAGTAAGTGCTAGTCAATCAGCATCTGTATCAGCAAGCCAATCAGCTTCAGCTTCAGTATCT
>NZ_RJPK01000026.1 GCF_003943415.1 Streptococcus oralis
GATACTGATGCTGAAGCTGATTGATACTGATGCTGAAGCTGATTGGCTTGCACTTACTGATGCGCTAGTTGATTGACTTGCAGATACTGATGCTGAAGCTGATTCACTTGCAGATACTGATGCTGAAGTTGATTGGCTTGCACTTACTGACGCTGAAGCTGATTCACTTGCAGATACTGATGCTGAAGTTGATTGACTTGCAGATACTGATGCGCTTGCTGATTGGCTTGCACTTACAGACGCTGAAGCTGATTGACTTGAGCTTACAGATGCTGAAGCTGATTCACTTGCAGATACTGATGCTGAAGCTGATTCACTTGCAGATACTGATGCTGAAGCTGATTCACTTGAGCTTACTGATGCTGATTGGCTTGAGCTTACTGATGCTGAAGTTGATTGGCTAGCTGATACAGAAGCTGAAGCTGATTCACTTGCAGATACTGATGCTGAAGCACTTTGGCTAGCTGATACTGATGCTGAAGCTGATTGGCTTGCACTTACAGATGCTGAAGCTGATTGACTTGCAGATACTGATGCTGAAGCTGATTNNCTTGCAGATACTGATGCTGAAGCTGATTGGCTTGCACTTACTGATGCGCTAGTTGATTGACTTGCAGATACTGATGCTGAAGCTGATTCACTTGCAGATACTGATGCTGAAGTTGATTGGCTTGCACTTACTGACGCTGAAGCTGATTCACTTGCAGATACTGATGCTGAAGTTGATTGACTTGCAGATACTGATGCGCTTGCTGATTGGCTTGCACTTACAGACGCTGAAGC
>NZ_RJPK01000027.1 GCF_003943415.1 Streptococcus oralis
AGCTTCAGCATCTGTAAGTGCAAGCGACTCAGCGTCTGTATCAGCTAGCCAATCAGCAAGCGCATCTGTAAGTGCAAGTCAAAGTGCTTCAACATCAGTAAGCGCCAGCCAAAGTGCCTCAGCTTCAGCATCTAACAACCAGAACTCAGCTTCTATCTCAGCAAGCGCGAGCCAGTCTGCGTCAATTAGTGCAAGCCAAAGCGCATCAGCATCAGTATCAGCAAGCATCAGTGCNAGCCAATCAGCATCTGTATCAGCTAGTCAATCAGCTTCAGCTTCTGTAAGTTCAAGCCAATCAGCATCTGTATCAGCTAGCCAATCAGCAAGCGCATCTGTAAGTGCAAGTCAAAGTGCTTCAACATCAGTAAGCGCCAGCCAAAGTGCCTCAGCTTCAGCATCTAACAACCAGAACTCAGCTTCTATCTCAGCAAGCGCGAGCCAGTCTGCGTCAATTAGTGCGAGCCAAAGCGCATCAGCATCTGTAAGTGCAAGCATCAGTGCAAGCCAATCAGCATCTGTATCAGCTAGCCAATCAGCTTCAGCTTCTGTAAGTTCAAGCCAATCAGCTTCAGCATCTGTAAGTGCAAGTCAAAGTGCTTCAACATCAGTAAGCGCAAGCCAAAGTGCCTCAGCTTCAGCATCTAACAACCAGAACTCAGCTTCTATCTCAGCAAGCGCGAGCCAGTCTGCGTCAATTAGTGCAAGCCAAAGCGCATCAGCATCAGTATCAGCAAGCATCAGTGCGAGCCAATCAGCATCTGTATCAGCTAG
>NZ_RJPK01000028.1 GCF_003943415.1 Streptococcus oralis
CCATTGGTGAGCCGGGTACACAGTTAACAATGCGTACCTTCCATACGGGCGGGGTTGCCGCCATTGGTGAGCCGGGTACACAGTTAACAATGCGTACCTTCCATACGGGCGGGGTTGCCGGAGACGATATTACACAAGGTTTGCCGCGTATCCAGGAATTGTTTGAAGCGCGAAACCCTAAAGGTCAAGCGACGATCTCTGAAATTGACGGTGTCGTAGCTGAAATCAATGAAGTGCGTGACAAACAGCAGGAAATCGTCGTTCAGGGCGAAGTCGAAAGCCGTTCATATACGGCGCCTTACAACGCGCGCCTGAAAGTCACTGAAGGAGAGAAAATTTCCCGTGGCCAGGTGCTGACAGAAGGTTCGGTTGATCCGAAAGAGCTTCTGAAAGTTACTGACATCACGACGGTGCAAGAATACCTCCTTCATGAAGTGCAGAAGGTTTATCGTATGCAAGGGGTTGAAATCGGGGATAAGCACGTCGAGGTTATGGTTCGCCAGATGCTTCGCAAAGTGCGTGTCATCGATGCCGGCGACACGGAAGTGCTGCCAGGCACGCTGCTCGATATTCACCAGTTTACCGAAGCGAACAAAAAAGTTCTGCTCGGAGGCAAACGCCCTGCAACAGGCCGTCCGGTGCTTCTCGGTATCACCAAAGCATCGCTTGAAACGGATTCCTTCCTGTCTGCCGCGTCATTCCAGGAAACAACACGTGTCCTGACAGATGCAGCAATCAAAGGAAAACGCGATG
>NZ_RJPK01000029.1 GCF_003943415.1 Streptococcus oralis
GAATGAAGACTGGAGCACAGAGGAAGCGATAGACGTCATATCGTTTTTTCAGACGGTTGAGCTCGCTTATGAAAAAGGCGTAGAGCGCGATGTACTAATGAGTGCTTACCGCCGCTTTAAAGAAATCGTTCCGGGAAAAGCCGAGGAAAAAAAGCTCTGCAGCCAGTTTGAAGAAGCGAGCGATTACTCTCCGTATCAGGCAGTCAAAAAAGCAAAGGAACAAACGGAAAATACGAAAATTAAAATGTAATGAGAAAATCCAAAACAAAAAGGGATGGGCACAACAGGCCATCCCTTTTTGTTTAAACCGATACTTTCTGCGTCAGGCGGTAAAGGAAGGCGAGCTTTTCAAAAGCCGCTTCGATTTCGGATAGAAACGCCTCTTCGCTCATTTGCAGGACTTCGTCTTTTGCAAGCTGAATACCGCAAAGCGCTTCTGCTTTCTTCACGTTGACGAGCCGTTCAAACAGGTTCTCCAGCTCTTTATCGTCCATCTCAGACTGTCTTATGACGTCCGGTTTCGTATGATCGGCCGACCAGACAAAACGGCTTGGAATGTTGCTTTCAATGTCCGGCAGATGCTTTTTAAACAGCTGGCCGTATTCCTGCTTGAGAGGAGACTCATAGATCAATGCAAACCATACGAACACGTGGGTTTCCCATAAACCAATTTGGAAATGAGGC
>NZ_RJPK01000030.1 GCF_003943415.1 Streptococcus oralis
ACAAAAGCAAAGCACTTGATGAAATGAATGCTTTAGATATCGTCACCTTGATGAATGAGGAAGACTATACAGTCCCTCGCGCCATTACGCCCTGCCTTCCCCTGATCGCTGAGGCGGCGGATACGATTGTCAGCCGTTTTAAGCAAGGCGGAAGAGTGTTTACAGCTGGCGCCGGCACAAGCGGCAGAATCGCAGTCCTTGATGCCACAGAACTCTCGCCGACATTCTCTATTGACGAAAGCCGTTGGACCGGCCTGATCGCAGGCGGATATGACGCGATGTGGACGCCTCTTGAAGAAAATGAAGATGACCATGAAAAAATCGTCGCCGAACTGAAAGCGCAATCATTCTCGGAAGATGACGTCTTAATCGGCGTCACAGCGAGCGGCTCGACACCTTATGTCCTTGGCGCATTATCCTATGCCAAACAGCTCGGAGCCGCGTCTGTTTCGATTAGCTGCAACGCGGATACAGAAGCGGGCAAATTAAGCGATATCGCAATTGAGGTGCAAACAGGACCGGAAATTATCCGCGGTTCAACGCGGCTGAAAGCAGGAACCGCTCAGAAGATGATCTTGAACATGCTGTCAACAGCTGCAATGGCGAGGCTTGGCCGCGTCTACCAAAACGAGATGGTGAATATGAGACTGCTCAATCAAAAATTGGCCGGGCGAGCTG
>NZ_RJPK01000031.1 GCF_003943415.1 Streptococcus oralis
AGCCAATCAGCTTCAGCTTCAGTATCTGCAAGTCAAAGTACTTCAGCATCAGTAAGCGCCAGCCAAAGTGCTTCAGCTTCAGCATCTAACAACCAGAACTCAGCTTCTATCTCAGCAAGCGCGAGCCACTCTGCGTCAGTATCAGCAAGCCAAAGCGCTTCAGCATCAGTAAGTGCTAGTCAATCAGCATCTGTATCAGCAAGCCAATCAGCTTCAGCTTCAGTATCTGCAAGTCAAAGTACTTCAGCATCAGTAAGCGCNAGCCAAAGTGCNTCAGCTTCAGCATCTAACGACCAGAACTCAGCTTCTATCTCAGTAAGCGCGAGCCACTCTGCGTCAATTAGTGCGAGCCAAAGCGCTTCAGCATCGGTAAGTGCTAGTCAATCAGCATCTGTATCAGCTAGCCAATCAGCTTCAGCTTCAGTATCTGCAAGTCAAAGTACTTCAGCATCAGTAAGCGCCAGCCAAAGTGCTTCAGCTTCAGCATCTAACAACCAGAACTCAGCTTCTATCTCAGCAAGCGCGAGCCACTCTGCGTCAGTATCAGCAAGCCAAAGCGCTTCAGCATCNGTAAGTGCTAGTCAATCAGCATCTGTATCAGCAAGCCAATCAGCTTCAGCTTCAGTATCTGCAAGTCAAAGTACTTCAGCA
>NZ_RJPK01000032.1 GCF_003943415.1 Streptococcus oralis
ACCAGAACTCAGCTTCTATCTCAGCAAGCGCGAGCCACTCTGCGTCAGTATCAGCAAGCCAAAGCGCTTCAGCATCAGTAAGTGCTAGTCAATCAGCATCTGTATCAGCAAGCCAATCAGCTTCAGCTTCAGTATCTGCAAGTCAAAGTACTTCAGCATCAGTAAGCGCCAGCCAAAGTGCTTCAGCTTCAGCATCTAACAACCAGAACTCAGCTTCTATCTCAGCAAGCGCGAGCCACTCTGCGTCAGTATCAGCAAGCCAAAGCGCTTCAGCATCNGTAAGTGCTAGTCAATCAGCATCTGTATCAGCTAGCCAATCAGCTTCAGCTTCAGTATCTGCAAGTCAAAGTACTTCAGCATCAGTAAGCGCNAGCCAAAGTGCCTCAGCTTCAGCATCTAACGACCAGAACTCAGCTTCTATCTCAGCAAGCGCGAGCCACTCTGCGTCAGTATCAGCAAGCCAAAGCGCTTCAGCATCAGTAAGTGCTAGTCAATCAGCATCTGTATCAGCAAGCCAATCAGCTTCAGCTTCAGTATCTGCAAGTCAAAGTACTTCAGCATCAGTAAGCGCCAGCCAAAGTGCTTCAGCTTCAGCATCTAACAACCAGAACTCAGCTTCTATCTCAGCAAGCGCGAGCCACTCTGCGTCAG
>NZ_RJPK01000033.1 GCF_003943415.1 Streptococcus oralis
GGGCGAACCCATTATTTCATTGATACCATTTGATTATAAGGCTCGACTAACGACCATTTGGGAAACTCAACAATCATATAATGTATTCGACCTTGATTACATCACCGGAAAAATGGAAATTTTACACGAAAAACTTGGACGTGATATTGAACATCATTATAGGATTTCATTGAAAAGCATTGTTGGTAAGATCCCATTAAGAAAATATTGATTTATCCTAAAGGCTAAAAACAGGGGCCGAGTTTAAAAACACCTTATCTGCGATGTGAAAATAAAATGCATATTCTAAAAGAAGCGGGTATATCAATGGCTATGAACGACGAATCACAATACCATTGATATGGAAGCATCCAAAAAAGGAGAACAAAACAATGAACTTTTGGCACGAGCGCTTTCAAGATGAGAACTATGTGTATGGAACGGAACCGAATGCGTTTTTGGCAGATTCGCAGAAAAAACTTCAATTGTCGGGTGATGCTTTAGCCATTGCAGAAGGCGAGGGGCGCAATGCGGTTTTTTTAGCAGAACAAGGGATGAACGTCACGTCATGGGATTATGCCGAGTCAGGGTTGGAGAAAACGAAAAAGCTTGCTGAAACCCGTCATGTATCGGTGAAGACGGAGCTTGTTGACTT
>NZ_RJPK01000034.1 GCF_003943415.1 Streptococcus oralis
TGGAAAGATGAATTAGCAGAAAAAATTCGGGAAGATTTAGGCATTAACTATGAACTACAGGCATGGCAATTTGAAAAAGAAATGTCACGATTTATAACGACTGATTTAGACAAGTTATTCGCAAAACGTACTAGATTGGAAAGGGATGCTTATTTTGCGGATAGTACGACGTCTATCAGAAAAGAAATTGATCGTTTAGATGCACAAATACTGGAGTACATAGAAAAAGCCCCTGAACAAAGTCAGGAGAAGACAGACTGGAATGATGCCTTGAGAACCCAGAATCAACAGTCATCAGTTGATTTATCAGCTGTATCGGTAGAAAATGAAAAATCCTTTAATAATCCATTAGAGCTAGTTTGGGAATTACATGGAAAATGGAGAGATGAATTAGCAGAAAAAATTCGGGAAGATTTAGGCATTAACTATGAACTACAGGCATGGCAATTTGAAAAAGAAATGTCACGATTTATAACGACTGATTTAGACAAGTTATTCGCAAAACGTACTAGATTGGAAAGGGATGCTTATTTTGCGGATAGTACGACGTCTATCAGAAAAGAAATTGATCGTTTAGATGCACAAATACTGGAGTACATAGAAAAAGCCCCTGAACAAAGTCAGGAG
>NZ_RJPK01000035.1 GCF_003943415.1 Streptococcus oralis
CACCGCGGTCATAGAAAATTTCGGTATTCGGTCCGCTCGGGCCTTCACCGATATCCCAGAAGTTTCCTTCCAGTCTGATGATCCGTTCCTCAGGAACGCCGATTTTTTTTGACCATAATTCATACGCTTCGTCATCTTCCGGATGGACCGTGACTGACAGCCGTTCGGGATCGAAGCCGATCCATTTTTGATCGGTTAAAAATTCCCATGCCCACTCGATCGCTTCTTCTTTGAAATAATCGCCGATCGAAAAGTTCCCGAGCATTTCAAAGAACGTATGGTGGCGGGCTGTTTTCCCGACATTTTCAATATCGTTCGTCCTGATTGATTTTTGAGCGTTGCAGATACGCGGATTCTCCGGCACAACCCGTCCGTCAAAATATTTTTTCAGCGTCGCAACTCCGCTGTTGATCCAAAGCAGGGAGGGATCTTCATGCGGAATAAGAGAGGCGCTCGGTTCAACGGCATGCCCTTTTTCTTTAAAAAAATCTAAAAACATTTGGCGCACTTGTGCGGATGTCAATGTCTTCATTATTTTTTCCTCCTTTAAATGATGCACATGCAAATTAAAAAGCCCCCGCCCTATGCAAACAACGTTTACACAGGGACGAGAGC
>NZ_RJPK01000036.1 GCF_003943415.1 Streptococcus oralis
GAAAAAACTGTATGATGAAGGGCTGATCAACAAAGACTTCCCGGTTACGAGCAAAACGCAGCAGCAGGAGATGTTTTCGGTTACGAGCAAAACGCAGCAGCAGGAGATGTTTTCACAAGGGAAAGCCGGCATTTATGTCGGAAATATGGTCGATGCCGTCAATTTAAGAGACCAGTCTGTCGATGATAAAATGGAGCTTGAGATCATCAATCGGATCAAAGGACCGGACGGAAAGGAACGCGTCTGGGCATCAGGCGGGCATAACGGAATCTTTGCCTTTCCGAAAACAAGCGTCAAAACAGAAAAAGATCCTGACCAAAACGGAAAGAACGATACGATCGGCTTTACCGACAGAAACGATTTGATCTACGGCGCCTTTAAAACATTGGGGTCCTATATGGGCATGCCGACTGACTGGGAGGAAAAAGACGGAAAGTTCACGCCTGACTTCATGACAAAAGAGTACATGGATACGATGAAATATATGAAAAAACTGTATGATGAAGGGCTGATCAACAAAGACTTCCCGGTTACGAGCAAAACGCAGCAGCAGGAGATGTTTTCACAAGGGAAAGCCGGCATTTATGTCGGAAATATGG
>NZ_RJPK01000037.1 GCF_003943415.1 Streptococcus oralis
GTCCAGCAGGTTGTTGGGCAGGAGCTTGTGAGTGGTTCAATGCACTTGAGATTGAAGCACTGTCAGACAAGCTAGCTGAGGTACTTGCGCTATTGCTCAAGCTTGTGCTTGTTGAAACTGATTCACTTGTGCTGATTGAAGCACTTACGCTGTTGCTCAAGCTTACTGAAGTACTTGCTGAAGTTGAGGCATCGCCTGAACCATTGCTTGTACTTGTTGAACCTGAACCACTATCTGAGTTGTTGCTTGCACTGATTGAAGCTGAAGCTGATTGGCTAGCTGATACAGACGCTGAAGTGCTTTGACTTGCAGATACTGATGCGCTAGCTGATTGACTAGCTGAGCCATTGCTTGTGCTTGTTGAACCTGAACCACTACCTGAGTTGTTGCTTGCACTGATTGAGGCAGAAATGCTGTCACTCAAGCTTGCGCTTGTTGAGACTGACTCACTTGCGCTGATTGAAGTAGAAGTACTATCGCTCAATGATACACTTACTGACTTGCTGAGTGAAACTGACTCACTTGCACTTACAGATTCAAGGTAGCTAGGAAGGTTAAACTCTGGCTTAGATTCGCTTGTTGGCTCACCCTTACTA
>NZ_RJPK01000038.1 GCF_003943415.1 Streptococcus oralis
CTCACTCAGCGTCTGTATCAGCTAGCCAATCAGCTTCAGCATCTGTAAGTGCAAGTCAAAGTGCTTCAACATCAGTAAGCGCAAGCCAAAGTGCCTCAGCTTCAGCATCTAACAACCAGAACTCAGCTTCTATCTCAGCAAGCGCGAGCCAGTCTGCGTCAATTAGTGCAAGCCAAAGCGCATCAGCATCAGTATCAGCAAGCATCAGTGCGAGCCAATCAGCATCTGTATCAGCTAGTCAATCAGCTTCAGCATCTGTAAGTGCAAGCGACTCAGCGTCTGTATCAGCTAGCCAATCAGCTTCAGCATCTGTAAGTGCAAGTCAAAGTGCTTCAACATCAGTAAGCGCAAGCCAAAGTGCCTCAGCTTCAGCATCTAACAACCAGAACTCAGCTTCTATCTCAGCAAGCGCGAGCCAGTCTGCGTCAATTAGTGCAAGCCAAAGCGCATCAGCATCAGTATCAGCAAGCATCAGTGCGAGCCAATCAGCATCTGTATCAGCTAGCCAATCAGCTTCAGCATCTGTAAGTGCAAGCGACTCAGCGTCTGTATCAGCTAGCCAATCAGCAAGCGCATCTGTAAGTGCA
>NZ_RJPK01000039.1 GCF_003943415.1 Streptococcus oralis
GATCCTTCCATTTTCCATGACGAGAATGAAATCGGCGTGTTCGACGGCCGACATCCGATGTGATGTAATAAAGGTCGTTTTGCCTTTCCGCCTGCTGCGGATGTTTTCAATAATCGTCGCTTCCGTTTTCGCATCGACGGCGGACAGCGAATCATCCAAGATCAAAATATGGGGCTCCGCAATCATTGCTCTCGCAATTGAAATCCTTTGTTTCTGCCCCCCGGATAAAGCGACGCCCTTCTCTCCGACCATTGTCTCCAAACCGTCTGAAAGCATCTCAATATCCTTTTTCAGATGTGCTGCAGAGATGACATCGTATAAATCGCGTTCCTCGGCGAGTCGTCCGCCGAACAAAATATTGTCTTTCACCGATTTTGAAAACAACACGTGGTCCTGAGGCACATACCCGATCCAGCTGCGAAGCTGATCAAGCGGCAGGCGGTCAATCGGCACGCCCGAAATGGTGATCGTTCCTTTTCCTTTCGGGTACTGCCTCAGCAGCTGCTTGACTAACGTCGTTTTGCCGCTTCCCGTCTTTCCGACGACTCCGACCGTCTGTCCTTCTAATACGGTAAATGAAA
>NZ_RJPK01000040.1 GCF_003943415.1 Streptococcus oralis
ATGCGCTTGCTGATTGGCTTGCACTTACAGACGCTGAAGCTGATTGACTTGAGCTTACAGATGCTGAAGCTGATTCACTTGCAGATACTGATGCTGAAGCTGATTCACTTGAGCTTACTGATGCTGAAGCTGATTGACTTGCACTTACAGACGCTGAAGCTGATTGGCTTGCAGATACTGATGCTGAAGTTGATTGACTTGAGCTTACTGATGCGCTTGCTGATTGGCTTGCACTTACAGACGCTGAAGCTGATTGGCTTGCAGATACTGATGCTGAAGCTGATTGACTTGCACTTACTGATGCGCTAGCTGATTGACTTGCAGATACTGATGCGCTTGCTGATTGGCTTGCACTTACAGACGCTGAAGCTGATTNACTTGAGCTTACAGATGCTGAAGCTGATTCACTTGCAGATACTGATGCTGAAGCTGATTCACTTGAGCTTACTGATGCTGAAGCTGATTGACTTGCACTTACAGACGCTGAAGCTGATTGGCTTGCAGATACTGATGCTGAAGTTGATTGACTTGAGCTTACTGATGCGCTTGCTGATTGGCTTGCACTTACAGACGCTGAAG
>NZ_RJPK01000041.1 GCF_003943415.1 Streptococcus oralis
TGTCCCAACTGA
This sequence comes from Streptococcus oralis, assembly GCF_003943415.1. Lineage (GTDB taxonomy): Bacteria > Bacillota > Bacilli > Lactobacillales > Streptococcaceae > Streptococcus > Streptococcus oralis_BJ. The sequence goes on from NZ_RJPK01000041.1 coordinate 13, forward strand.
ATGGACAACACGTCGCGATATATAAATAAAAGCATATCAAGACCCATTTCTTGGTGGTCTTTCTCCTTGAAAAAGGGCATCCACTGATCTTGAATATAGAAAAAAGCATGTCCTTTTCGCTGGTGTAAGACTTCATACAATTTTATCACTTTCGCTCGCGACTCTGCAAATTGATCATTTCGACTCAATTCGAGCGCTTCCGATAAATTGTTTGTCATATTCGACAAAAGGGCAGCAATATTCGGTGAGACCTCTTGTTTGATCAGTTCCTTTTCAATTGATTCGGGCTGCAACGACTGAAAGGATAAAACTTGGCATCTCGATATGATCGTATCGAGCAATTTTTGCGGCTGTTCCGTTAAAAGAACAGCGATTGTATCGCTGCTCGGCTCCTCTAAAAACTTCAGAAGGCTGTTCGCCGCATTGACCGTCATTTGATCGGCATGGGAGATAATGTACAGCTTTTTATGCGATTCCAAACCGGTCTTTGAAAACTCTTCCTGAAGCGCCTGAATTTGTCCCTTTTTAATCGAAAGTCCGTCCGGATGCACGACGTGAAC
>NZ_RJPK01000042.1 GCF_003943415.1 Streptococcus oralis
CGGTCTCCATTTTGACGCGGAGCTTTTGCGCTGACCGGTAAAGGTTGGTGGCAACCGAAATGGCTTCAAGATTCAAGGACTCGATCGGCATGCGTTTCAGCTTGATGAGTGTGTCGTGTTCTTCCTGTCGAAGATGGGGGGATCTATCCAAATCGTGACGCCTGCCTTTTTATTTTCAGAATCATTAGCTATGAAACGAATTTTAACAGATGGTTTTCATCCATGCAAGCCCTTTTTTGATATGACGAGAAAAGCCGGCATCATGATGATGACCGGCACTTGTTTCAGCTATTTTTTGGTGATCTGTTTGCGGCGCACTTCAACCCGATCCCCTTTTTGAATGTTGTCATACTGTTTTTTCGAGACGAGGACGGCATGTTCTTTTCCGTTTTGATCTTCAATCAACAGCCAATATCTTTTTTCTTTTCGTTCAGAGAGCGCTTTTTCTTTGATTCCGGCGGTGCGGAGCATGCTTTTTTGTTCTGCTGTATATCCGCCCGCGTGGAAGATCATCCAGTATGGAAAGTAGTAATTCAAAAAGGCTGATCCAGCAGGATTTTGAT
>NZ_RJPK01000043.1 GCF_003943415.1 Streptococcus oralis
CAAAAGAAGTGGCTGACCAGGGAAGAATTTCGATCAATGGCCAGCAGGCGAAAGCAAGCTCTGTTGTCAAAGCGGGAGACGAGCTTGCGGTGCGTTTTGGCCAAAAGCTTGTAACCGTCAAAGTCAATGAATTGAAGGATACGACAAAAAAAGAAGAAGCCGCTGATATGTATACCGTTCTCAAAGAAGAGAAGCTGGGAGGAGAATAGGCTTGTTCTAAAAAAATCCCCCGTCTCATACAATGCAGTATCGAATCTTTAGTATGAGGATATGGGGGATGAATCGATGAATGTATATTATGATCAGCACAACCCTTCCGGCGGGGCATCTGGTCCTGAACATAATGTGACGATGAAGGGCCGCAAGCTGCTGGATATATCCGGTGTCAAACAGGTCGAGAGCTTTGACAATGAGGAATTCTTACTTGAGACGGTCATGGGCATGCTGGCAGTCAGAGGCGAAAACCTGCAGATGAAGAATCTCGATGTGGAAAAAGGCGTTGTCTCCATCAAGGGAAGAGTGCTTGATCTCGTCTATTTGGATGAGCAGCAGGGGGAGAA
>NZ_RJPK01000044.1 GCF_003943415.1 Streptococcus oralis
CAAATCCCTCCCGATTTAACGAGATGTTTGGGGATCCTGTTTTGAATGATATGGGGTGGGAGATTGAAACACTAGATAAAGTTGGAACGATTGGTAGAGGTGTTTCTAAGTATAGACCACGTAACGCTTCGGAATTATTTGGAGGAATCTATCCGTTTATACAGACAGGAGATGTAGCTAATTCAGGAAACTATATTGTAGATTATCATTCTACATATTCTGAGTTTGGTCTTAAACAAAGTAAATTGTGGGATAAAGGAACATTATGTATAACTATCGCAGCTAATATAGCTAAAACAAGTATATTGGCTTTTGATTCATGTTTTCCAGATAGCATTGTTGGCTTTATTCCGGGAGAAAGAACCAATAATATGTTTATTCATTATTGGTTTAGTTACTTTCAAAAGATGCTAGAAAGTCAAGCTCCAGAATCAGCTCAAAAGAATATAAATTTAAAAATATTAAGTGAACTAAAAGTAATCCTCCCCCCTCTTTCCCTCCAAAACGAGTTCGCGGACTTTGTGGCTCAGGTCGACAAATCAC
>NZ_RJPK01000045.1 GCF_003943415.1 Streptococcus oralis
GAATAGGGCGGTACCTTGACGGTACCTAACCGAATAGGGCGGTACCTTGACGGTACCTAACCAGAAAGCCACGGCTAACTACGTGCCAGCAGCCGCGGTAATACGTAGGTGGCAAGCGTTGTCCGGAATTATTGGGCGTAAAGCGCGCGCAGGCGGTTTCTTAAGTCTGATGTGAAAGCCCCCGGCTCAACCGGGGAGGGTCATTGGAAACTGGGGAACTTGAGTGCAGAAGAGGAGAGTGGAATTCCACGTGTAGCGGTGAAATGCGTAGAGATGTGGAGGAACACCAGTGGCGAAGGCGACTCTCTGGTCTGTAACTGACGCTGAGGCGCGAAAGCGTGGGGAGCGAACAGGATTAGATACCCTGGTAGTCCACGCCGTAAACGATGAGTGCTAAGTGTTAGAGGGTTTCCGCCCTTTAGTGCTGCAGCAAACGCATTAAGCACTCCGCCTGGGGAGTACGGGGGCCCGCACAAGCGGTGGAGCATGTGGTTTGGGCCCGCACAAGCGGTGGAGCATGTGGTTTAATTCGAA
>NZ_RJPK01000046.1 GCF_003943415.1 Streptococcus oralis
ATAAGGAACCACCTTCCAGATCTTATCATTTTGAAAAATATTCATATTATCGCCCTATCAATTCATTGGTGACGGCATACTTTGTGTATAAAGGCAACCGCTGTCTCAGGCGGACCAAAACAAAGAAAGAAGTGGATGTGTTCTGCATGTTTGAAGATGAGAGACTGAATCGCTTGATTTACCTTTATACCCCTCTTTTTGCGAAAGATTTTCCGATCATTCTGTTCTGGATTCCAAAAAGCGGCTGCACGACGCTGAATCGCTGGTTCTTTTTCCAAAACGGACTGCTTGAAGATGTTGGATGCGCGGGGGAGGTTCATCACTACAGAAATACGATCTATACGCAGCAGCCGGATTATGTGAAGGATCTTCTGGCAGAATTAAGAGAGGGAAAAAAGGACACTTACAAGCTTGTGCGTAACCCTTTCCGGAGAGCAGTCAGTTCCTTTCTGGCGGCAATTTGCTCCCCGAATTTTATCTGTCTGTTCAACAGTGACATGAATAC